>UQHL01000014.1 GCA_900540805.1 uncultured Eubacteriales bacterium | reverse complement strand
GTATTATCCCCTTTTAGGGGTTATGCAAACCACCAGTTTACTGGTGGTTATGATTAGAAAGTTTTCCGTTCGCTTTTATTTAACAATAATAAATGATAAAAATTTGAGCTTGCGCCAATTTCCCAAAAACAAGAGCAAGAAAAAGTCCAAAGATACAAATAAAAAACACATTGAAAGAACAAATTTCGGATGTTATAATAAAACCGGTACGGGAAATTATAGTGGACTGTTCCAAAAAGGAGAAGTCGGATGAATCAAAAGGGGGATTTTGATGATAAAGAAGAGGAAAAACCTGTGTTATTATTGCTGAAATGAGGGACGGTATTGACATTCGGCTCAGTAATTGATATAATCATGACAATTTTCTATAAATAAAAAACAAAATGGAGGGAAAAACAGTGAAAAAAAAGATGAAAGTAGCCGCAGTCGTTGCTGTGTTTGCCGTGACGGTGTGTTTTTCATGGCAAATTTGTTCAATAACAACTTCCGCAGCAGAAACGGAACGGGCAGCCGGTGAGTCGGTACATTCTTACAGGCATACGGAAAAATATCGTTTTGACGAGGACGGTAATCCGATCAACGAAGCTGTTTTCGGTGACAGCGACGAAGCAACCTACCCCTTTTTGTATAAAAGCTATATTTCCACCGGTTCGGAATTCGGACAGCCGTCTTCTCAGCGGCTGCCGATAAAATTGATGACTTCCTACAAAAGTGAGTCATGGGCAAAAGGTTACATATACGAAGAAGGAACTTTTACCGGCTTCAGCAAAGAGGGCGGGATTGCCAGCATCAACAGCAACGGGGGAAACGAACACGGTCTGATTCTCGCCTTTGTTTCACCGTATGCGGGCAAAGTGACGATCAGCGATTTATTTGTAGAATATAACATCTGGGGATATCCCAATAATCTTGAATTGCTGGAGAAAAAGCCGTATGAAGTAGATGGAAATCAATTTGGCCGTACATTCGACGGATATAAATTCAAAGTGGAGGTCAACGGCTTGCAGGTCTATCCTGAAGACGGCGGCTGGGATGAAGATTCTTTGACAAATAAATATAAGGAAGTCACCCCGTGTGAAAATCCGGCCGGGGCGGGGCAGAGTTTCGCCGAGGGCGATTTGATTCCCCGGCAGACGTCGAAAGATATTTCCGGGATTTTTGTGCGGCAATACGATGAGGTTCAGCTTATTTTCAGTACGATGGATTCAAGCGGGGAAATTTTCGGCAACAACTCTCTTTTTGACGCGGTGTTCAGCGTGAATACCTTCGCAGTGAAAGACGATATGCCCTACGTTTATAATACTATGGATAAATTTAACGTGGATAATAAAAATTCCGCTGCAAATTCCCTTTCTTATTGGTATTATGACGTAAATGAAGGACTTTACGAAAAAGCTGTAAAAAAATTGATGGATAAGACGGATTGGGCCAACAGCGCCTATTGTTCTTCACTGTTCGGAGCGGTTGCCACGGCCAACTACAACAGTCTCAACGCCTCTTACGGCACGGACGCGGCTATGGTTTACAAAGCGCCTGTTACGGGAAATGTTAAGATAGAAACGGGAAATTTATACCGCGGCGGAGATATTGCCCTCTATAATTATTTTGATCAGGTAAACACGGCTACGGAACAGGCGCTGTCCTCCTGCGACGGCGTCCGTATAAGGCTGGAACTCAACGGCGAACGCGTCTGGCCGACGGATAAATCCTGGCAGACGTATGCGCCGACGCGAGATAATAAAGGGGTTTTCGATTGGGCGCCGCTCACGTTTGGCGTACGGGCGGGAGATACGTTGACCATTCGGGTAAACAGCAACGGAAACGATACGATGGACGAATTGAATTTTTCTCCCAAATTTGTTCTCTCGCCCGCCGCCGAACCCATGAAGAATCCCGAAATTACCGTCAAGGACGGCGCGGATCAGGCTGACAAAGGTTGTAAAAAAGGATGTAAGGGATCTGTAACGGCGGGCGCCGCGGCTGCCTTGGTTTTTCTCGCGGGCGGTATGATTTTGACGAAAAAATCGGGAAGGGGATGCGGCTCCCGTCGCGGGAGACATGAAAAAAGATAAGTCGGAAAACACACAGGTGAAAGTGAAAAAACAGTATAACGTCGTAAAAAGAATGATTCTTTACAACATTATTTTGATCGTAGCCGTTATCTTTCTCGGCAGTTTAATTGTGTTTGGAGTGAAATATGACAGTCTGAAAACGAGAAATCGGGAGAATTTACTGACGGCCAGCAAAAAGACTGCGGAAAATACGGATACTATTTTGACATTACTCGACAGAATTAGCAGTACGCTTTTTCTCGGACAGGAGTTTCAGAATGCCGCCGAGGAATATCAGCAGAAGCACTCCGACGAGAGTTACGCCAAAATTTCCTCCGTGTTTTCCGCATATTCGTCTCTGACTTCCATTATCAACGAGGTGGCGTATATTCCTTCAGACGGAGAAAATTACGACTATTCGAACGCTCTGCGCTTCGGAAAGCGCACAATTCGTTACGACGAGGACGGGGCGGGAAACGACGATCTGTCTTTTCTGGACCCTTATATGCGGGATATTCCAAATGCGAAGCTTGTCGTAATCGATTTAGCTAAGGATAACAATCGTGAAGAGTTTATCCTTTGTCGGACGATATTGGACATGCGTCCGACTTCCGCTTTTTATAAAAAAATGGGGCTGGGAATGTTTTCCGTCGGGAAGAGTTCCTTTTTAAGCGAAATCAATTTGGGCGCTTTTGCCGAAAATTTCGGTTTTGAAGCGAGATACGGAGAAATAAAAATCGTCTCTTCGGGAGACTGCTTCGCTTTGGAAAAAAGCGATACGTATTCGGTCGATTTACAAAACGAAAATTGGAAAATCGTAGGCTATCAGACGGGGGCGCTCGGGGACTCGCTTGAAACGGCGGTGGTGAGTATTGCCGGGATCGGCCCGATCGCCATGATCATGTGCGTCGTCTTTTCCTATCTGATCAATTCTTATACGACAAAATCGTACAGGTATTTTATAGAAACGTTCAATCGTGCGGAAAAAAGCGGCGGAAAAATACAGATGGAGATGACGGAAGACGAAAAGCTGAACGAAGTGGCGGAAAGCTACAATTTAATGATGCGTAAGCTTGAAGAAGTCAACAAAAAGATGTTTGAAGAGCAAAAAAAGAGCTTTGATTTACAGATGGAAAATACGACGTTTGAGCTGCGGGCGCTCTACTCTCAAATCAATAAACATTTTTTGTTTAACTCTTTGAATATGGTCAGGGCGATGATTAACAGCGGGGAAAGGGAAAAGGCTGTCAAGAGCATTACGGATATCAGTGTGTTTTTGAGATATTCGCTGAATCAGGACGACAGCCTGACGATAAAGAGCGAATTGAAAATGTTGAGGTCGTATATAGAAATACAGCGCTCCCGCTACGGAAACTTTCAATTTGTCGTAGAGCTGGAAGATGGCACGGAAGACGCAGCCATTCCGAAAATGGTTTTACAGCCGATTATAGAAAATTCGTTCAGTCACGGCTCGATCGGTGAGGACGGAATCATCAAGGTGTCGGTCAAACGGCGCAGCGGCGGAATTCTGATAGGTGTTTTCGATAACGGCCTCGGTATAAGCGCGGAAAGACGAGCGCAGGTCAACGAAAATTTGAGAAACGACGTCGCGGACGGCAATGAAAGCCATAACGGACTTGCTCTCATTAATGTGCAGCGCAGGCTGAGGCTTTTGTGCTCGGAAAACTGCCGTATCAGAATTTTCGGGACAAAGGGAAAATTCACCGCGGTGATTGTGAATTTGGCGGACAAAGAAAATGTATAAAGTGTATCTTGTAGATGACGAAAAATGGGTGCTGGACGAACTTGCCTGTATGATAAACTGGCAAAAATACGGCTTTGAAATCTGCGGTTATACCGTTTTTCCCGAAACGGCGGAAAAAGAAATATTACGGCTTCGCCCGAACATTGTTTTTACAGATATCTGCATGCCGGGTACCGACGGATTGAAATTGGTCAAACGGTTGACCGATCAGCTGCCTTATACCTATTTTTGTTTCGTTCCGGCACACGACAATTTTGACTTTGCAAAGACCGCCATCGGGCTGCGTGCGGTCGGTTATTTGCTTAAGCCGGTTCAGGAGGAGGAAATCGTCGATATCATCGTTAAGGTGAAAGAAAAGCTCGGAAAAGATAAAAATGAAATTTTCGATTCTTTTTTTCTGGGCACGATGAAAAATTATACGGAGGCGTTTTACGCTCTCGGGATAGAGCCTAAAAATACGCCCGTTACGATTATCGGTTTGTCGGGAAATACAGAGGCTGATCCCGCCGCTTTTTGCAAAGAGGCTTATTCCTTGTATCAAAGCAGGGAAGAGCAAATTTACGCTGTAACCGAGCTTCGGAAAGAGGCGTTTTCGGAATATTTTCAGGCAAGGGCACAACGGGAGAATTTTGGAATCGGAATAAGTGCGCCCATAAAAGATATCGCCGACGAACAGGCCCTGCGGCGGAGTATCAAACAGGCAAAATATGCTTCTCGTCAACATTTTATTAACGGTCGGTACGGCGTAAAAACATATGAGGAAAACGTTGCCTACTTCAAAGAAGCGGAACAGCTGCGCATGGAGCTGGAGCAGGCGGAGACGGGAAGCGAATTTTTATATTTGTTGAAGGCCTTGGAAGGCAAAATCCGGAAATGGGATGCCACTGTGGACGTCGCCGGAGAATTTTATTTTTCCTGCATCCGTAAAATCTACGATTTTTCAGGAAAAATCAAGGATTCCACAGAGATGTCGGTGATTACGGAAAAGTATGCTTCTTTACGGGAAATGGCGGCGGATCTGATTCGGCAGGCGGAGGAGGAAAGCGAAAACGAAATTCCCAATAAGGTGATTGCGGAGATCGTAAACGATGTGAAAGCAGATCTGGCAAGGAAATCCTCCCTCGCGGCATATGCGGAAAAATACGCCTATAATGCGTCCTGGTTAAGTCAGCTTTTCAAAAAATATATGGGGGTAACATTTGCGGGCTATGTGGTAAATCTGCGCATAGAAACGGCAAAGAAATATATTCTTGCGGGAGAGCTTTCTTTCAGTCAGATCGCGGCTTCGGTAGGGTATGACGATTATTTTCATTTCAGCAAAATATTTAAGAAATATACGGGATATTCCCCGAAAAAATTTCGTGAAAACGTGTGTAAAAAGAAGAATAAATAAAACGACAAACTTCCATAAATTTAGTGCATTCCATAAAGCTCCCGCGAATGCTATAATAAAAGCGGAAATGCGGAAGCACGAAGTATTTATGGGCGTTTCCGTACCTTATACAAACATAACGTAGGTTGTGTTATCATAAAAGCGAAAATACGGGGCGCGAAGCATTTACGGATATTTTTGCGACTTATTTAAAGAGGGGCTGCTATATTATAACGATTTTGGATAAAAGAAAGGGATAATTTTCGATGATAAATAAAAAGATCGGATGAAAAATAAATAAAAATTTATGGGAAAGAATCTGGGAGCATAAAGCTTTTTATTGTATGCTTTTACCCGGAATTGTTTTGACGATTATTTTCTGTTACGTACCCATGTACGGAATCACGCTGGCGTTTAAGGATTTTTCTTTTCGGAAAGGGATTTTCGGAAGCCCCTGGTGCGATCCGCTGTTCAAAAATTTTGAAGCGCTTTTTGCTTTGGATAAGTTTTGGATTGCTTTGAAAAATACCGTGGTTATCAACGTTTTGAAGCTTGCGTTCGGCTTTGTCGCCCCCCGTCTTATTGGCGCTTATGCTCAACGCGGTGAGAAACACCCGCTTGAAAAAAACCTTTCAGACGCTTGTATATATGCCGCATTTTGTCTCGTGGGTCGTCGTTGCGGGATTGGTTTTTTCCCTGGTGGATTTTGAATCGGGCGCCGTTACGAATCTTATAAGATTTTTAACCGGAAAAAAAGTGGACGTTCTCAGTTCTCCCTCCGCATTTCTTTCCATGCTCGTCATTACCGATATCTGGAAGGAGACGGGCTGGGGCGCCATTATTTATCTCGCCGCGCTGTCCGGCATTTCCGCAGAATATTACGAGGCGGCTAAAATAGACGGAGCAAGCATTTTTCAGCAGTTTTTTTACATAACGCTCCGCATGTTGATGCCTACGGTCAATGTAATGCTTATTCTCCGTATCGGCGGAATGGTGAGCGGCGGATTCGACCAGATTTATAATTTGTATAACGAGCAAGTGTATAACGTTGCGGACGTTTTGGATACGTTTACCTACCGTTACGGAATCGGAAACGGATTGTTTTCCTTGGGGACGGCGGTATCCATATTCGCAAATATCATCAATGTAACGATCATGCTTACGGCAAATAAGATTATAAAACTCTGCGGCGGCGAGGGGCTATATTGAAGGTGGACATGAAAAAAGCGAATAAAATAAAAGCGCCGGTAAGCGAGAGATTTCTTTATGCGGCAAATATCCTTCTTTTGATTGTAATTTCGTTTACTATGCTGTATCCGTTCTGGGATATTTTGGTGAAATCCTTTATGACGGATCTGGAAATCAATCGGCATCGGTTCAGTTTTTGGCCGACGCAATTTCATTTCGAGGCATACGAAATTATTTTCACCGATGTTTCCTATCGGTTTGGACGTGCGTTTTTCAATTCTGTAATCATTACAGTGTTGACCACCGTATATCAGCTGGCTATTACGGCGATGACCGCGTATGCGCTGACGCGTAAAACGTTGCCGGGGAAAAACTTTTTCTTTGTGTTTTTTATCATCACCATGTATTTCGGCGGGGGAATGGTTCCGTATTATACGGTGGTGAAATTTCTGGGACTGTCCGACACTTTATCCGTTATGATTATTCCGTCGTTTTTGAGCGTGTTCAATATGCTGGTGGTGCGCGCTTTCTTTCAAGGGCTTCCCGCCGAATTGGAGGAGGCGGCAAAAATAGACGGCGCGTCCGATTTTAAGGTGTTTTTTTCTATCGTTCTGCCGCTCTCGGGGGCGGTGCTCGCCACAATCGCATTGTTTATCGCCGTCGGAAAATGGAACGACTGGTACACTGCCCTTCTGTTTATTCAGGTTGCGGATAAACGGCCTCTCGCCTATGCCTTGCAGAATATTATAGAGCGCAGCTCGGGGAAAAGCATCGGAAACGGACAAACGACGCAGATTATCGGTAAAAGCGTGCAAAACGCCGCAATCGTCGTGGCGGTGTTTCCCATTATGATGATTTATCCGTTTTTTCAGAAGCATTTCGTTAAGGGCGTTCTCGTAGGAGCGGTAAAAGGTTAATTTGAAAAAAAGTAAAAACAGGAGATTGAAAATGAAAAAACTCAGACATATTGCGGCTGCGGCGTTGGGGGCAATCGTATTGGCGGGCACGTGTTCGTTTTCGGCGTGCGGAAAGGGAGCAAACGTAATAAAAAAGGACTCTTATACAGCCGACAACCGGCTGATTCTCGAATATTACGGCGTCGATATCGACACGCTGCAGGCGATGACCAACGATACAAAGCTGATCGTGGATTATATCGAGAATAAATTTCAGGTGGATTTCAAATTTATCACGGGGACGGCGACTACCTGGCTGGAAACACTCAACAGAAATATAGCGGTGGGGGACGTTCCCGACCTGTTTTTTCACGACGCGAAAGATCCCAGCTATTCCACCTGGCTGAAAGAAAAATATTTATATGATTTCGGGACGCAGCTGGATAAGTACCCCAATTTGACGGCGCAGTTTGCGAAATATTCGGAGGAAATGAAGGACTATCTCGGCGGAGCCTGGTATGGCTTGCCGCTGATCCTCGACGAGGATGCAAAGGGAACGGTAGTATCCGAACACGCGATGTATTATCGCCGCGATTGGTATGAGAAGGTAAAGGATTATATCCCTTCCAACAGATATGCCGACGAAAATCATCGGACGATAAAGGATCCCGAAGCGGCCGATTTCGATTACATAGATTTTTATAACCTTTGCGAAGCCTTTGCAAAGGGCGATCCCGACGGGGCGGGGACGAGGTGCTTGGTGGACTGTCCGCACGTAAACGATTGCCGTTATTCCGCAAAATCCATTTACGTGGACAACGACAGATTCCCCTGGTATTCCTGGCAATGTTTGGGCAAACCGTACGAGGAGGCGACGCGCGAGGAAAAGACGCAGTCGCTGAAAACTTTCAATCCGCACGGCGAATGCGCCTTTAAGGTGCAGTCGGATCTGGTCGATCATCAGGCGGTTATCCTGCAGTTTTCCGACGGCAGTACGGCTACGCACAGTATGATTCAAGGCTCTGTCCGGCCTTGCCGCACCATCCGTGTGACGGGTACGGAAGGGGAGATCGAAGGTATGATAGAAACGTGCGTTTTTCATGTCAGGAAATACGATTTCGCCAATGCGGACTATACGGAAAGGAGCGTCGATGTACGCAAGGATATCCCGGAAAACGACCACCACGCGGGCGGCGACGAAGGGATAATCCGTGACTTTATCCGCATGATCAGAAAGGAACGCCCCAGCGTGTCCTGTACGAAAATTCAGGACAGCATTTACGGTCATCTTTGCGTGTATAAAGCGGACAAATCCATGGACGAGGGACGGATAGAGGAGATAAACGAGGTTTGAAGATGAAAAAAGCGGAATGGATATGGCTGGATAAAAAGGCGGAATCGGACGAATATGCGGCGTTTGACGACGGGTTTTACTGGGACGGAAAAACCCGTCTGAAACTGAAAATTTCCGTTGCGGGCGATTATAACGCGTATATCAACGGCAGGTTTGTCTCGTTCGGTCAGTATGCGGATTTTGCCCATTATAAAATATACGACGAAACGGAGATCACTCCATTTCTGGAAAAAGGAGAAAACAAACTTTTCGTCGTCGGCTGGTACGTGGGCAGAAGCTTTTCCACCTGCAAAGATTTCGGCGCGGGGTTAAGCTACGAGGTCGAGGACGAGGACGGGGAAATTCTTTGTTTTTCGGACGAAGGCACCCGTTCGGCGTATGCAAACGGATATGTCAGCCACGTCAATAAAGTAATTACAGGTCAGCTGGGTTTTTCCTACGTCTATGATACCCGATCCGCTCTATACGAATGGAAGGGCGCGAAGAGGGCGGAAGAATTTGGAAAAAATCTTGTCAAGCGTCCCAACGCCAAATTGCAACTGGGCGAATTTGTTTCCGCGGCCCTTATCGACAAGGAGAAAAAATTATACGACCTCGGCAGGGAAAGCTGCGGTTTTTTGGAAATAAAATTCAAGGCGGAGGCGGGCGAACGCGTTGCCGTCGCTTTCGGCGAGCATATTGCGGACGGTGGGGTTCGCGCCTTTATCGACGGCAGGGATTTTACGGCGGAGCTGATAGGCAACGGGAAATACACGGCTTTTACGGGTGCCTTCCGCCGTTTTGGGTGCAGGTATTTGCAGGTTTTCGGGGAGGCGGAAATAGAATATATCGGCCTTAGGGAAGTATTTTATCCTTTGACGGTAAGGCCGTATAAAATAGAAAACGAACGGCGTCGTAAAATTTACGAAACGGCGTTGAGAACTCTGGAGCTTTGCCTGCACGAGCATTATGAGGATTGCCCATGGCGGGAACAGTCCATGTATATCATGGATACGCGCAGCCAGATGCTGTGCGGATATTACGCCTTCGACAATCCGGAATGCGCGTTGTCCGCTATACGGCTGATGGCGGCGGGGCAAAAGGAGAACGGCCTCTTCGAGCTGTGTTTTCCCGCAGAAGTGCCTATTACCATTCCTTCCTTTTCTCTCGCGTTCACGACGGTAGTTTTGGAATATACGCAGTTTGCGAAAGACTGCGCGTTGGCGAAGGAAATGCTGCCTGTCATCGAAAAGATGCTGGGATTTTTCCTTTCCCGTTTGGACGGCGACGGGTTGTTCAAGACGGTAAGCGAGGAGGGGATATGGCATTTTTACGAGTGGGCGGGCGCGCTCGACGGAGCGTTTTTCGAGTTGGACGGCAGTAAAAAATATCGAAACGAATACGATTCGCTCATCAATGCCTTTTTATCGATAGCCCTGGATAATACGGCAAAACTTTTCTCTGTGACAGGGGAATACGACAAGGCGATTTATTATCAGGATATCCGCATAAAACTCAACAAAAGCCTGAAAGAAAAATTCTATTCTCCCGAAACCGGGCTGTTCAGAACATATTCGGACAGGGAGGAATACAGCGAGCTTTCCAACGCGCTTTGCGTCCTGGCGGAAGCCTGTTCGGACGAAGAAGCGAAAGCCATCGTCGAAAAATTGGCTGTCGGCTATGACGGCTGGGTGAGAAATACTCTGTCCATGAGCATATTCCGCTACGACGCCCTTTTGAAAACGGACAGGGAAAAATACGTTCCCGCCATACTCAAGGACATAGACGAAACATACGGTTATATGCTGGATAACGGCGCAACTTCTTTTTGGGAAACCATTAAAGGAGAGGCGGATTTCCATAATGCCGGTTCCCTCTGTCACGGGTGGAGCGCGCTACCCGTTTATTATTACCGTATTTTCGGGTTGTGCGGGGAAAGGGAAAAGCCCGTCGGCGAGGCGTTTTCCGTACGGGATATCTCCTCCCGGACGGCGTATGCGGCCGCCGTTTCGGCGTATGTAAACGACCGGGAGGAAGGGTGCCGGGCCGATAGGGAGAAAATTTTATCCCTTCCCGAAAGGGAAAGGCGGAGGAGGCTGGAACAGATGTTGGGCCGGCCGCTCGGCGAAAAATGGCTGGATACCCGTCTGATTTCAAAAGAAACGCTGTTGACGGACAGCCGTTACCGCGCCGTCAGATATACCTTTTTACTGGACGAAAAAATTCCTTTCAGCGGTATTCTTTACGAGAATGCGGAAAAGATATCTGAAAGGGAAAAACTGGTGATTGCGTTGCACGGCGGTGGCGGCTCGTCCGAAATCGTAGGCGATTTATTTATGCCCAGCAGCAATTATAATCGTATGGTGTTGCGCGTGCTGAAGCCGGGCGTCAAGGTGTTTGCCCCGCAGCTGCTTCTTTGGAACAGCGCTGTTTACGGCAGCGGGTACGACAGGGAATGGTTGAACCGTCGGTTGATACAGCAGGGCGGCAGTATCACCGCGTTTGAGGTGCAGTGTCTGAAAAGGCTGCTGGACTGGTGGGAGAACGACCCTGCCACGGATACGCAAAGGCTGGGCGTGATAGGACTTTCGTACGGAGGAATGTACGCTTTGCATTTCGGGGCGCTGGATACCCGCATATACGCCACATATTCTTCTTGCTGGTTCAGCGACAGGAAAAAACATAACTGGTGCGACTGGACCTATTTCAATGCCGAACGTACCTTTTTCGATACGGAAACGGCGTCTTTGGTGTTTCCCCGAAGGCTGTATATCGAGGTGGCGGACGAGGACGAGGCCTTCCCCGCCTCGGACGGCAGACAGGAGCGGCTGAGGCTGGAAGCTTATGCGGCAAAGACGGGCAATGCCGACAAACTGACTTTCAAAGAGTTTAAGGGCAAGCACGAGCTGGATTTAGACTCCGACACACTGGAAACATTTGTAAAAGACATAAAAGGGGAATGACGATGGCCTTGCAGGGTAGATATTATTGTTTTACGATCGTAGTCAGGCTGAACCAGATAGAAGTTGCGCCCGCCGCCTATCTCGGCTTTGACGAAAGTACGGAAAACACCCCGGAAAATCTTAAAAAATTTCGAGAAGCGATTGCAAAGGCGATACCCGAAGCGAGGATAACCATCGCGTTCAGCCATTCAGCGCTTGCCGACGCAAGCGGGAATTACAGAGAATTGCGCCGGTTGGCAAGGGAATATGCGCAAAAGTACGGGGACGATATCACCTATGTGGCAGGCGGGTATTTTATCGGCGCATACGTACCCAGGGAAAGGGCGAAAGCGCATATCGACGACGCTTTGGCCTTGCTTGAAAAGATGATGGGGAAGGGATATAAACCCCGCTCCGTCATCGGCGGCTTTTTGCCGGCGGCTATTCTGGAACATCTTGCCGCCCGAGGAATCCACGCCGCGCAGGGGAATATATTCAGCCAGTATTACGTTGACAATCAGGACGGAGAAGGGTCGATTTGCTATCCCTATTATCCGTCTAAACAGCATTTTTGCAAGCCCGCGCAAAATGCGGAAGATTTTATCGACTGCGTGAATTTCGACGGCTGGACTGTGGATTTCATCTGCGCGTCTTATTGCGGCTGTACGCCGGAGGGATACAATAGCCGCATGGGCTGCGGCCCGATAGAGACGTTGCGTCCGTACGGGGAAAAAACGGGTACGGAGATCATGCTGGACACCGTCGACCAGATGCTGGGCGAAAATTATTACAGAAACGGCAATTTCGGGCTGGCCGCAAGCATCTGGGAGCTTTGTCTGATGCAGAAAAACGGCTCGCACGCGATGGATATAGACGGGGATACCGTGTATGGATTTTTCAGTGCGCTGAAAGAAAGATATCCCGATGCGGAGGTCGTTACCATCGGGGAGCTCGGGGAGAGCTTCCGCCGCGAGAATAAAGATAATTCCGCCTTGGATTACCGATTTGTGCATAAAGGTACGGGCAAGGGCGGAAGTCTTGCCGACGTGCAGATTACCTGGTACATGAACGATGTTTTTCGCATGGCGCTCAAAAAGAATTTGCGGACGGGGGAGGAAAGGGTGATCGATTTTACCGATTATACAAAAAATTATTCCGAGCCGGCCGATTCCGATTATCTCAAAGGAGAAAGTAACCGAAGTTGGAGCCTTTTGGGCGATATCAACCAGAAGGGATTGCGGCCGCAGGATACGCCCGTCCCTTTTGGGAATTTGACGGAAAAACAGAAAACTTTATTCTTCGGGAAAATAAAGGATGAAAACAACTAAAAATCAATGAAAGGCTGTTCAAGGGCTTTCGGTCTTGGGACAGCGCGGGGGTGCTTTCTCATATCCTTTGCCGTACGGATTTGCGTTGCGGCTGGGGTTTAAGGATTACGCGTCCGTTCCAAACAACGTTTCCGTTTTACGTAACGCCACGTTCGGGGAAGCACACGACGACGGGCGGGAGACTCTCATCCCGGGAATACGCAGCCACGACGGTGCATATACCGAACGGACGGTAAATTTTACGGGGATATCCGCAAAGGTAAGCACGGCGGAGGCCGAATTCTCTAACTGTATCACTCCCGTCTGTTTTTATTCGTTGTTTGCCGAGCTTAAAGAGGAACAAGCGGAAAAAATTCTGCGGCATTTTTATGACGAAAAGGAATTTTGCGGGGAATATATACTGCTTTCCGTGGCGAAAAATCACCCCTCGTGCGTGGAGCAAGATTACTGGCGCGGAAGCATCTGGCCGCCGATGAATTCCCTCGTATATAGGGCGTTGAAAAAGCAGGGGTGAGACGAGGCGGCGAAAATTTTGCGGAGAAGTCCCGCGCGCTGTTTGAAAAAGAATGGAAGAAGCACAGACACATCCACAAAAATTATAACTACCGCACGGGCATGGGGTTCGGCGCGCCTAAAAACAACAGCGAGAAGTTTTATAACCGGGGCGGGTTGCCGGCGCTCGTCGCCATCGAGGAAAATTTGGAATAATCGGGGAACAGTAAACAGTATGAAGGAACAAGATTTGAAAATTTTGCCCTTTCCGCGGAAAGTGCGGCTGGACGGCGGATTTGTACAAATGAGGCCGTATGTAAAAACTCCGAAGGGCAGAATAGGAAGCTTTATCCCCGAAGAAGGGGATCGCGAAGTAAAATTTTTACAAAACTCCGCCCTTCCGCCCGAAGGATACAGGCTGACAATTTATGGGAAGGGGGTGGAAATATCCGCCTCCGCTTATGCGGGTTTTTTATATGGCGCCATTGTTTTGGATATGCTGGTAAAACAGTTCGGCACATACCTGCCCTGCTTGTATATCGAGGACGAGCCTATGGCCGCCCACCGCGGGACGCAGGTCTGCTATGCCCAGATCAATGTAAAATACCGCGAAAAATGGCTGAAAAAGCATATTGTGGATTTGGCGAAACTGCGCGTCAACTATTTGTATCTGTATCTTGAATGGGATTACGCATTTCCCTCCCTTCCTCCTCTTTCCGGCAAAGAGATGATGACGCCGGAGGACGCGCGGGAAATCGTCGCGTTCGCCAAAGGCTATAATATCAAAATCGTACCTGCATGCAACGTTCTCGGGCATACGTCCGACTTTCTTGCCGTCCAGTATCTCAACGACTGTAAGGAAAATATGGACGGGGAAACGAACGCGAAGGTGTCCACGGCAAGGGCGCTTTGCCCCAACAATCCCCGTGCCAATGCGATTGTATTCCGGGCACTGGACGATTTAATCGATGCTTTTCAGCCGGAAATCATTCACATCGGCGGGGACGAAGTGGAGCATATCGGCGGGGACAAATATTGTAGGGCGGAGGCGGAAAGACTGGGAAGAACGGGCGTTTTGCTCTCTTATTTCGTCAAAATACGCGATTATCTGCAAAGCAGGGGAGTAATTACGGGAATTTGGGGGGATAAACTGCTTTCTCTTTCCGAGGAAAACCGTTACGACGGGGAAAAGTGCGAGGAAAAATACCTTCCGAAAAATCTTGAATTGTTAGACGATCTCAGACATGGTACGATCGTTTACGATTGGTGGTACACGGGCGGCAGCGAAAAATCCATACGATTTTTCAGCGAAAAGAAGTTCAACGTGATTTCCGCTGCGTCCGTACACGGCTGTATGACGTCCATACCCTCTTTCGATCAGCAGCTGAATATCCGGGCATTGTTTATCGACGCGTTGGACTACGGCGTGAAGGGCGGCTTGGTATGCGACTGGATAAACGGAATGGGATATCATGCGGAGCAGGCTTATTTCAACTTTGCCGCGGGGGCGGCGATGCTGTGGAGCGGCACGGATAAAGACAGCTTTATCGTAAATTGCAGCCGCGAGAAATTTGAAAAAGACAGTCTGTTTGTGCGTTACGGCACGACGGATACGGCGCTGATCGATTATTTCCACGAGGCGGGGGATATTTACGGAAAACTGCTTTCCCTTTTTCCGCCCGACAGAAAGGGCGTATCTATCCGCAAATCAGTGTTTTATACGGATAATCCTCTGATGGTGTATATCAAGAATATTACCGATTTGGACGGAAAGCTGGGCGAGTACGAAAAATCCGTTCGGCGCATTTCTGTGCTGTATAAAAAAGCGGAAAAAAGCTGTAAAGACGACGGGTATTTTTATGCGTTGAAGGTGGCCGCGGTGGCGCACGGTTATATTTTAAGAGCGGTTTCCGTGATGGATAAGTTTTACGGGTATTACGACGCCGCCGCGAAGGTGCAATATACCGACGGGGAAAGGTTCGGAGAATATCTCGACCTTTGCGCGCGGACTTTGGAGACGCTGAAAGGAGCGTATGTTCCACCGATTCGTTTCGCGGCCTGGATGCACGAAAATTTGGGGCTGGAAGAAAGTAGCGTATATCGACTGAAAGGCGCGAGGAAAAATTTGTCAAAACTTATTCGGTTTATTTTGCGGTTGAAAGGGAATTACCGTCCCTTGCCTGCGATTGCCCGTATTTCCGATTCGCTGTTCGGAACGGACAGGGACGTGTGGTGGAAAATGCGCGATTACGAGTGGATCGAGGAAGAGGGCGAGTTCAAAAAATACGATGTCGAACTGGGTTTTTATTACGAACGGCTGGATTGGTCGCACATAAAAGAAATGGAAAAAAATTTGTAAATAGGGAGAGGCGGGAAAAATGTGGGTATTGGCGATAGGCTCGTATCCGGACGATTATATGCCGAAGCACACCGCGGTGTCGCGTTTGGTATTCGACGCCGGTTTTACGGCCACTTTGCCCAATTATAAAGGCAAGGAGAACAAGTCGGCGAAGCTGGTACCCATCTATCACATAGATACGCTGTCAGGGGTAAATTTCACTCCCACGGAATATGTGGATATTTTGATTATATCGAGTTGAAGCTGAAAATGCTCAACTGCCACGAAAGCCAGGTGGGATGGATTCGCGGCCACGACGGAATCGATTTCCCCGACATGGTAAAACCTGTTCGCGGTATGGCGGCTATCAATGCGGCGCAGCGTATGCGGAAGGGTTCTGTAATGCTATAAAAAAGGTACACGAAAATCAATTATTATTCGTATATGTCCAAGGCGGGATATACGGCGGCAAAAGAGTGTATCGAAAGCGCAAAAAGCGGTTGTCTGTAATGAGGCGATACAAGACGTAAAAAAGGCGCTACGCGTCTTTTCAAATCGTTGCTTCGGATAATAAAACGGAGGTAAAGATAAATGAAAACGGTAAAAGATAAATATTTGGTGGTAGGCGCAGACTTTGCGGGATTTCCGTTGAAAGAGGCGGTTGTGGCACATCTCGAAAAGAAGGGATGGAAGATACTCGATTTGGGGGTAAAAAAGGACAGCAGCCCTAACGATACGGATCTTATGTTTCATCGAGTAGGTTTGAGAGTGGGCGCGGAAATATCGGAAGGGAATTATGAACGTGCGCTGTTATTCTGCGGCACGGGCATGGAAATACATATCGCGGCAAGCAAATGTCCGCACGTGCATGCGGGTGTGGTGGAAAGTCTTCCGGCTGCAACGAGAGCCATTACGGGAAACGGAGTTAATGTTTTGGCGATGGGTGCGTTTTATGTGGCGCCGCAAACGGCTTGCGACATAGCCGACGCCTACCTTGCCAATGATCTTGGAAGTGGTTGGGAATGGTGGCATAATTTTTACGAATTTCATAAACTTGCAAGAGACGAGTTGGAGGCATTTGATTATGAGGAGTACAAACAAAACGGATTTAAGGTAAATAAACTCGGCGACTATGATTTAACATTGGATTTTGATAAAAAGCCCGAATAAAAATACAATAGAGTATAGTGTGTATAATTTCACAAATACAGTTTTTTGCTAAAAAAGTCTTTTTTTAAGAAATCAGTTTGAGGAACGATTGGAAAATTGCCCGGTGTCATTGTCGTAATCGATAATAAATGCAAAGCTTATACGCAGAAAGGTGAATGGTTTTATGTTTTGACGATTTTTTCGGTTGACAATTTTGATTAGTTTCCTTCATATTTGGTTTTTATGCATAAGCATGGTTGAGAATTAGAATTTTTATAAAAAGTTTTTTGTATAGATTCCTTCTGATAGTGTCGCTACGCTCGCGCATAGAAAAATATTTAAGAATTGCATACAAAAGAAATAATAAGCATTGAATGTATTTTTGACGGATATACAATTCTTGGACGATTTTGAAACCAGGAGGAGAAAAATAAACGGGATTTCTAATAAGATGAACGAAGACAGGAGCTTTTTGTCGTTTTTGAAAAAGTCATACTTTAACCAAAAAATAATAGATTCCAAGGGCGATATTGGAAATAAATTCCTTTTTAATATTATACAATAGAAAAGGCAGGATATACGGCAAGTTTCGTACTACATCTAAAATTAGCACAGTAAAAAGTCCGATCAAGTGTAACTTATAAAGAAACAACGATCAAGAATTTGTATTAAAAGAAAAACTATTCAAAATAGACCTGCTTATCATAAGGTAAGCAGATCTATTACAAGAATAGGGGATAATTCGATAAAGCTTTTAGAATCAGGATAGGAGAAGCGCTTGCATTGACCAAGGCGGATATCGATTTTGAAAATTGTAAACTTACAATAAATAAGAACGTAGCATTTATCAACGGGAAAAGGATAGTACAAGATACGCCCAAATCGGAAGCGGGCAATCGTATTATACCAATTCCCTTAGATATTTGTCGTGAACTGAAAGAAATACAAACCGAAAATTTATTTCCGTGCACATATAATGCGGCAAAAAAAGCATTGGAAAAGATAGCAAAAGGGCTTGACATCAAAATGACACTGCATACGCTTCGTCATACGTATGCGACAAGGTTAGAGGAAGCAGGGATACCTGCGAAAGTCAAACAGTATTTGTTGGGACACGCATCATTGGAAATGACGCAAAATACATATACGGACACACAAACGGCATATATAGATAGCGTTTCAGATAAAGTGAGGGCGGTGTTTGCAGATACGGAAAAACAAAGCAGGCCCGGTGACCTTGACACTTAGTTGACACTTGACTGACACTTAAAAAGGTCACAAGGCCCAATAAAAAGTAAGAAAAAGGGCGAAAAAAAGCCCGTTTTCATACGAAAACAGGCAAAAATGGTGCACCTTCAGGGACTCGAACCCTGGGCCCAATGATTAAGAGTCATTTGCTCTACCAACTGAGCTAAAGGTGCATATGATGGTGGTCCATCCGAGTCTCGAACTCGGGACACCTTGATTAAAAATCAAGTGCTCTACCAACTGAGCTAATGGGCCGCTGAATTATTAAAAAATGGCTGGGGTGGCAAGATTTGAACTTACGAATGCCGGAATCAAAATCCGGTGCCTTAACCGCTTGGCGACACCCCAATAAAATAAATGGGGCGGGCGACGAGAATCGAACTCACGACCTCCAGGGCCACAATCTGGCGCTCTAACCAACTGAGCTACACCCGCCATTTATTTGGTGCGCCTGAAGAGATTCGAACCCCTGACACACGGCTTAGAAGGCCGTTGCTCTATCCAACTGAGCTACAGGCGCATACTTGACACTTCGCCGATCTTCGGCGGGATTTGCTTGCGCCCGCTTTCGAAAAATGGTGGAGCGGGTGATGGGAATCGGACCCACGCAACCAGCTTGGAAGGCTGGAATTCTACCATTGAACTACACCCGCATTTGTGTGACTTCGGTGCCGTATCAACAACGCTTGTATATAATAGCACTTATCCGAAAAATTGTCAAATCTTTTTCGCGCTTTTTTTTATTTTTTCGGTAAAAAATTTTAACTGTAATTACCTGTATCAAAATTCTCAAAAAATGTTAAAAACGAACTCAAAAAAATTGCGGGAGAGAATACTCGGTATTCATTTTCTAAAACGGCTCGGGTATGTTATAATAAAGGCAGAAATGCGGAAGCACGAAGTATTTATGGACATTTACGCGCCCTGATTCAAATATAACGCAAGTTATGTTATAATAAAAGCGACAATATAAAAGCTCGAGGTCGTTAGGGCATTTTTGTGCTTTATGCCAAATTATAGCTTGCTATATTATAATAAATTAAGGTAAAAGTAAGGCTTTTCGAGGTGAATATGAAAGTTCTTTATGTATCCGATCTGGACGGCACCTTGATTACCCGAAACGAGCGTATTTCCGAGTACAGTCTCGGCATTTTGAACGCTTTGATCGGGCGAGGACTGCTTTTTACATACGCAACGGCGAGGTCGCTCGACTCGGCCGAACGCGCCGTTGCGGGGCTCAAACATACGCTTCCCGTCGTCATTTACAACGGGGCGTTGATTCTCGATCCCGTTTCCCGCGAGCCTTTGTATTCCGTTTCTTTCGGGAAAAACGATAAAGAGGCGCTCGTCGAAAGGCTCAGCAGCTTCGGAGTGTCGCCCGTCGTCCATGCCCGCGAAAGCGGCGAGGATAAAATTCTCTGGGTGCGGGGCAGGGAATCGGAAGGCCAAAGCCGCTATCTCGCGCGGCGTTCGGGAGATAAACGCATGGCGCCCGTCGAAACGGAAAGCGGACTTATGCGCGGCGAGGCCTACTTTTTCGCCTGTAACGGAAATTATCCGTTAATGAAAAAAATTCATGACGCATTGGAGAGAGAAGGCTTTTACAGCCTCATTTATCCCGAGGCATACCGCGAGGAGTATTGGCTGGAGATACTGCCCGGGGGCGCGACGAAAGCAAATGCCGCCCTCAAGCTAAAGGAATTGCTTTGCTGTGAAAAACTTGTCTGCTTCGGAGACTCTGCCAACGATTCGGAGCTGTTTGACGTCTGCGACGAAAAATACGCGGTGATGAACGCGGACGAATGGCTGAAACGAAAGGCGACGGGGACCGTGGGCTACTGCGAGGAAGACGGCGTGACGAAATGGCTGGCCGAAAACGCAGTATTCGGCGGTTAAAATCCCTTTACGCGACGAAAAAGGTAAAACCGGAGCGGAAGGCGATCACCCAAAGATATACGTTGAAAACGGCGAGCAGAGGCATTAGAAGCATCAGAAAAAGGCTTTTCAGACGATATTTGAAAATAAACATGCAAACGTAAATGGTGATGGCCCCGCCGAGAAACCCCGTGAGGACAAGCCGTCCGTCGGAGCTTTTGTTGGGCTGGTCATCCGTCCATTCGTCCTTGAGTCCTTTGATTAGGAGAAAGGAATAAAAGTTGACGGCGAGAATATACGCGATGAAAAACAAATAGAGGATAAGCATACTTTCAGTATGTTCCGTTTTTGCAAAAAATAAAAGAGGTACATATAAATTATGACAATGAAGAAAAGAGCTTTGGTAAGTGTTTCGGACAAGACGGGCGTAGTGGATTTCTGCCGCAGGCTGAGCGCGTGCGGATATGAGATCATCTCGACGGGCGGAACGGCGAAGGCGCTGACGGACGCAGGGCTTTCCGTGATCGGAATCAGCGATATCACGGGCTTCCCCGAATGTCTCGACGGCAGAGTAAAAACCCTTCATCCTGCGGTGCATGCGGGGCTTTTGGCGATGCGCTCCAATTCCGAGCATATGTCGCAGCTGGAAAAGCTGGGGATTAATACGATTGATATCGTGGTCGTCAATCTGTATCCCTTCAAGGCGACGATTTCGCGGCCCGGCGTTTCGTTTGCGGACGCGGTGGAGAATATCGACATCGGCGGGCCCACCATGATCCGTGCGGCGGCAAAAAATTATCAGGACGTGGCGGTGGTCGTCGATCCCAAGGATTACGAAAAGGTACTTGCGGAGCTGGAGTCGGGCGGCGTCTCTCTCGAAACGAAGAAATATCTTCAGTATAAAGTGTTTGCGCATACCGCCGCGTATGACAGCATGATCTCCAATTACCTCGCGGAACAGCTGGATATCCGTTTCCCCGACAGCGTTACCTTTGCCTATGAAAAAGCGCAGGATATGCGTTACGGCGAAAATCCTCATCAGGGCGCGTCCTATTACACGGAGGCGTTTATCCGCGCGGGTTCTCTTTCCAAGGCCAAACAGCTGTGGGGAAAGGAACTTTCCTATAACAATATCAACGACGCAAACGGTGCGCTGGAGCTCGTGAAGGAATTTGACGAGCCCTGCGTGGTGGCGAGCAAGCACGCCAATCCCTGCGGCGTAGGCATAGGGGAAACGATTTACGAAGCCTATCTCAAGGCGTATGAATCCGACCCCGTCTCCGTGTTCGGCGGAATTCTCGCCATCAACGGGATTGTCGATGAAAAGACGGCGGCGGAGATCAATAAAATCTTTATCGAAATCGTCATTGCGGAGGGATATACTCCCGAAGCTTTGGCTATACTTGAAACGAAAAAGAACATTCGTCTGCTGGAGCTTCCCGATATCCGTGCCCGCCGCGAAAAGAGCGCCTACGACATGAAAAAGGTCTATGGCGGCCTGCTCGTCCAGGACTACGACGAGACCCTTTATAACGACGAGGAGGTGAAGGCAGTCACCAAGCGTGCGCCGACCAAAGCAGAGATGAAAGCGCTTTTGTTCAACTGGAAAGTGGTGAAATACACAAAATCCAACGCGATCGTCATCGGGAAAGAGGACCGTACGACGGGGATCGGCATGGGGCAGACCAACCGCATCTGGGCGGCGCGGCAGGCGATCGAGCATGCGGGTGCGGAAGCCGGGGGATCCGTCATGGCCTCCGATGCGTTTTTCCCCTTCCCCGACTGTGTGGAAGAATGCGTCAAGGCGGGCATCACGGCCATCATTCAGCCGGGCGGAAGTATCCGCGATCAGTTGTCTATCGACGCGTGCGACGAGGCGGGGATAGCAATGATTTTCGTCGGGCAGCGCCATTTTCGGCATTGAGCCGCTATAAAGGCTCTGCTCCGCCGATAAGGAGAAACGAGACATGGAATTTTTCTTGACGCTGACCTTCCTGTTTGCGGTCGGCGCGTTCTGCGGCTGGGTAATCGAGCTGATATTTCGTCGCCTGAACAGTAAAAAATGGATTAATCCGGGATTTTTGCACGGGCCGTATCTGCCTTTATATGGCTGCGGGCTGGTATTACTCTTTCTCATTGCCCGTATTCCGCTCGGCGGAATTTCGCCCGTATGGGTGCGCTACGTCGTGCTTTTAGCGATTATTTGCGCGGTAATGACGCTGATCGAATATATCGCCGGCCTTATTTTTATCAAGGGCATGGGGATCAAGCTTTGGGACTATTCCGCGCGTCCGGGCAATATTCAGGGGATCATCTGTCCGCTGTTTTCGCTTTTCTGGACGATAATCGGCGGGGCTTACGTATTTTTGCTTGATCCTTTCGTCTATCGCGCGGTCAGCTGGTTTACCAACAATATCTATTATTCCTTTTTTGTGGGTATCTTTTTCGGGCTGTTTTTCTGGGATCTCGCCTCGACGTTGAAGCTTTCCGCCAAGATCAGGAGATTTGCAAAGGAAAACCGCATCGCCGTCAGATACGAGGAATTGAAGCTGACGCTCCGCAATTATCTGGATACGGAAAAGCTCAAAAGCAGTTTCCTCAACCCGTTTAAGGCGTCTGCGGAAGCGATCAAACAGTCGTTTGAGAAATATATGGAAAACTTCCGAAACGGAGTCTATTCTCCGAAGCGGAAACGAAAAAAGCCGGCCGCTCAGAAAACGCCGACGAAAGAAACTGCTTCGCAAGAAAATACACGGGACGGAAATCAATCGTAAACAAAAAGCGGCGGGCTTTGCAAAAGGGCCCGCCGTTGTTCCGTATTTTCGTTTTACCCCTTTAAGAGACGGATTCGTCCGAATATTTTTCCTTATCCGTCTCGGGGTTTCCGTCGGAAAGATTTTCGAAGGAAAACAGCGCGTCGTCGAAAAAATCCGTGAGAGAAATATTCAATCCGCGACAGAGATTCAAAAGCGTTCCCATGCGGACGTCCTTCACTTTGCACGAACAGATCATGGAAATCGTGGAACAGGGAACGCCGCTGTATTCAAAAAGTGTATATTGCGTAAAGTCGCGGGCGCTGAGAAGCTTCTTGATGCGTTGCGAAACGGCTTGATTAAGTTCCATAAAAATACTCCTATGTAAAATCTTCCCTTAAATTGTATTATTTTAACGCTTCAAAACCTTTCAACATATTGAATTTTTGAAAAGTTTTCAAAAACATTTTATGCGGAGCGGAAAATTTTGAAAATATATTTCGTCGCTTCTTGTTATACGGTATAAATGTATAATCTATATTAAAGTAAATTTTTGCGGCGAGAATAAACGGCGCTAATGCTTGGCAAAAAGCAACGCATAAAAGACGACAATCAATCGGACAAATGGATAATAGATATAACTTAAATCGATACATACGATTTATATATAAATAATTCTTATAGATAATATTGGAAAACTTTCTTTCAAACGCTTGTGTTTTGAAATAATGTATAGTATAATAATAAGAAATAATTTCAAGGACAGACGTTCTCCAAAATAAAACGGATTTCAAAGGAAAATAGAAATGAAAGTATATGGCAAAAAGCTTTTGCTGTCGATTACGGTATGGATACTACCCGACGTAGAAGCTGACGGAAAGAATATAAGGCGGTTTTTTCGACTAAGCGTCAATTGAAAGCATTTGACGGAACGCCGAAGCATAAGGAAACGTCGAGGACGACGAGTTCCGATGTATTCCATATATTTTTTCCATCGGTAAAGGGATTGTTGCAGGATAAAAATACAACGATCCCTTTATTGTTATATTTGCCACAAGTATAAAAAATTTTAGGAGATATAAAATCATGAAAAAGACAGCAATCAAAGCTATGTGCGCAGCAATGGCCGCCGCGATGAGCGTGGCCGCCTTCGCTTCCTGCGGCAAAAATCCCGCCGAGAACAAATTTTTTATCGGCGCCACGGGTCCCCTGACGGGAGACACTTCCAGCTACGGAATTTCCGTCAAGCAGGGCGCCGAGCTTGCCGTGAAGGAGATCAACGCGGCGGGCGGACTTAACGGATACGAGTTTTATTTCGATATGAAGGACGATGAGGCCGACGCTACAAAAGCGGCAAACGGCTATACCGCGCTTTATGAGGCGGGGATGCAGGTTTCGCTGGGGTCGGTGACCTCCGGCGCTTGTGAGGCTTTTGCAAACGAAGCGAAGAAAGATAATATGTTCTTCATGACGCCTTCCGCCTCCTCGGCGAAGGCTATACAGGACGACAATGCCTACCGCATTTGCTTCGGAGATCCCGACCAGGGAATTATTTCCGCCGATACGCTGGCGGAAAGCTATACCAAAATCGGCGTGATTTACGATTCGAGCGATACGTATTCCAGCGGAATTTATGCGAGCTTTAAGGAACAGGTCAAGACGAAAGAAAGAATCGCCGTGACGGAAAAATCTTTTACGTCCGAAACCGCCGTCGATTTCTCCCAGCAGGTCTCCGATCTGAAAAACGCGGGCTGCGAGGTGGTGTATCTGCCTATCTATTACACGCAGGCGAATCTGATTATCCGAGAAGCGGTAAAGCAGAGCTACCAGCCCGATTTCTTCGGCTGCGACGGCCTTGACGGACTGAAGGCGTTGCTTGAGGTCGATAATAAAATAGCCGATATTGAAGGCGAGGTTTCCTATATGACCCCGTTCGACGCGGAAGCGCAGGACGAAAAAACCAAGAACTTCGTCGCGGCTTATAAAGAAGCCTATAAGGTGACGCCCGATCAATTCGCTGCGGACGGTTACGACGCGGTGTATGTACTTTACGAAGCAATGAAAAAGGCGGACGTCAAGGACGTAAAAATTTCTGCCAGCGACCTTTGCGAGATATTAAAGACGACGATCAGTGCGGACGATTTCAGCTTTACGGGCACCACGGGCGGCATGACCTGGGACGCTTCGGGCGCGCCTGCAAAAGAACCGGTTATCGTCAAGCTCTCCTGACGAGGCAACGGCGAGGAAAAGGCTCGAAAAAAGAGTCCTTTTCCCGCTTCCGCTTTTGAAAAGCTTACTTTTATAAAATTGCGCCGTTATCGGCGTTTATGGGAAGAATATAGGAGATATTATGAATATAGTCAGTGCCCTCATCAACGGGTTGAGCCTCGGCAGTATCTACGCGCTGATCGCGCTGGGATACACCATGGTGTACGGAATCGCCAAAATGCTGAACTTTGCGCACGGCGATATCATCATGGTGGGGGCTTATTCCGTTTTTGTCTTTTTGGGATGGTGGAACATGCCGATCGCCGCGTTTTTCTTCGCGGTAGCGGTGTGCGCCCTGCTCGGTTTTGCCGTGGAAAAAATAGCTTATAAGCCTTTGCGCGGTGCGTCGCCGCTCGCGGTGCTTCTGACGGCTATCGGCGTCAGTTATTTTCTGCAAGGGGTCGCGCAGGTCGCTTTTGGCGCGGGGACAAAAAACGTCAACGTAGCGATTGCAATAAACGGCAAGGCCAGCTTCGCGTTGGGCGGACTGACGATTACGTATTCTACAATTTTTACCCTGATTGTGGGCGTAGCCTTAATGGTGGGGCTGACGCTTTTCATCAAAAAGACCCGCACGGGGCAGGCCATGCTCGCTCTTTCCGAGGACCGCGGCGCGGCTCAGCTGATGGGCATCAACGCCAATCGCTTGATTTCTCTCACCTTTATCATCGGTTCTGCGCTCGCCGCCGTGGCCGGTATGTTTTATCTCATGCAAATCCCCGCAGTCACGCCTACGACGGGCGCGCTTCCCGGCATCATGGCGTTTACCGCGGCCGTTATCGGAGGCATCGGTTCTATCCCCGGCGCTATGCTGGGCGGTATCCTGCTGGGATTGGTGGAAAAATTGTGCCTTGCCACGCCGTTGAGTCCCTTTACGACCGCGATCGAATTCGGGATACTCATTCTCATTCTTCTGGTGAAGCCGACGGGGCTGCTGGGCGTAAAACGCAGCGAGAAGGTGTGATATGACGGAAAAAACGTTAACGAAAAGAAAGATCGTATTGAAGCCGAAAAACTATATGTGTTTTCTTATCCTCGGCGTCCTGCTCGTCCTGTTTGCGGTGCTGTATTATACGGGCAATATGAAACGTTCGTCGGCGCGTTTGCTCCATCAGATCGCTTACAGCATCATTCTGGCGGTATCGCTCAATCTCGTCGTGGGCTTTTTGGGAGAATTATCCCTCGGTCACGCGGGCTTTATGTACGTCGGTGCAATCATCGGCTGTTACGCGGGCAGCCTGCTGGGGAAATTTATTCCCGTTCCCCTCGTTACGCTGATTCTTTCCCTGATAGTCGGCGGCGCGGTTGCAGCTGTGTTCGGGCTGATTATCGGGCTTCCCGCGCTTCGGCTGAAAGGGGATTATTTGGCGATCGTCACGCTGGCGTTCGGGGAAATCATTCGGACGGTGTTGAGCTCCCAGCCGCTGGAAAAGGCGTTTGGAGGGCCGCAGGGGCTGTCGGTGAAAACCTATTCCGACTCGCTGTTTGTCGTCTCTTTCGTCGTATTGATTTTCATGCTGTTTATTGTGCAAAACTTTATCCGCAGCAAGCACGGCCGGGCGATTACCGCGATCCGCGACAACGAGATTGCCGCGCGCGCTTCGGGCATCAACGTGACGTATTATAAACTGTTGGTATTCGTTGTCGCGGCGTTTTTCGCGGGCGTGGCGGGCGTTTTGTACGGCCACGGCGTTACGCCGATCAAGTCCGGCGCGTTTTCGTACAATTATTCTATACAAATGCTGGTCATGGTGGTTTTGGGCGGTTTGGGAAGCCTCAACGGCTCGATCGTCGCCGCGGCCGCGCTTACCTACCTCGACGTGGAATTATCGCTGGTTTTGCCGAGCAATCTTTCGGCGATGCGCAATATCATTTACGCGCTGATCCTCATTTCCATCGTCATCGTCAACAACGCGCCCGCGCTTAAAAAGTTCCGCAACCGTTTCAGCTTCAAGACGCTGGGCAGCTTCCTTTCCGCGGGGCTTCGCAAGTTGATCGCCAGGATAAGGAAAAAGAACCCCGAACGCCCGGAGGAAGAAATCGTCGATGATCCTGCCGACTGGAGCGAAATCCCGACCAAGATTGAAATGAACGAGATTTTGTCCGTCGATTTGCGGCGCGAAAGTGAAGAGCCGACCGATCTCGGCGCGGAGGACAAGTAAATGTCGGAAATCGTATTGGAAACGAAAAATCTCGGAATTGCCTTCGGCGGGCTGAAGGCGGTGGAAAACTTGAATATCCGCATCGAAGAGAAGCAGATTTACGGCCTGATCGGCCCGAACGGAGCGGGAAAAACGACGGCCTTCAATATGCTGACGGGCGTTTATAAGCCGACGTCGGGCACCATCGGGCTGTGCGGAGAGGACATCACGGGGCTTTCCGCGATTCAAATCAATCGCAAGGGAATGGCCCGTACCTTTCAGAATATCCGCCTGTTTAATAACATGAGCGTGATCAGAAACGTATTGGTAGGCATGCACAATCAAAAGGAATACCGCTGTAATTTTTTTGAGAGCGTATTTCGGCTCCCCAAGCATTTCCGCGTGGAAAAAGCGATGCGGGACAGGGCGAAGGAGCTGCTGCGGGTGTTCGATCTGGAAAAGGAACGCAATCATCTTGCGTCCAACCTCCCCTACGGGAAGCAGCGGAAGCTGGAGATTGCGAGGGCGCTTGCCTCTAACCCGAAAATTCTGCTCTTGGACGAACCCGCGGCGGGCATGAACCCCAACGAGACGCGGGAGCTGATGGATACGATCCGCCTGCTGCGCGACGAAATGGGCCTGACGATCCTGCTGATCGAGCACGATATGAAGCTGGTTTCGGGCATCTGCGACGAGCTGACGGTGCTGAATTTCGGCCAGACGCTGGCGCAGGGGGATACCAAGGCAGTGCTGAACGATCCCGAAGTGGTGAAAGCATATCTCGGAGGTGAATAAAATGGCAATACTCAACGTCGAAAACCTCGAGGTTTCTTACGGACTTATCAAAGCAATCAAAGGAATTTCCTTTCACGTCGAGGAAGGTGAGATCGTCGCGCTGATCGGCGCGAACGGCGCGGGTAAGACAACCACCATGCACGCGATCGCGCGGCTGATTTCCTCCGAGGCGGGCAAAATAGAGTTTGCAGGGACGGATATTACGAAATATCCCGCGCATAAGATCGTGCAGCTGGGCATGAGTCAGGTTCCCGAAGGCCGAAGGATTTTTCAGGAGCTTAAGGTGAAGGAAAATCTTACGTTGGGCGCGTTTACGCGAAAAGATAAAACGGAAACGGCGCGCACCCGCGAGGAGATGTATTCCCTTTTTCCCATTCTCAAGGAGAGGGAAAACCAAGTCGCGGGTACGCTTTCGGGCGGAGAACAACAGATGCTGGCCGTGGCGCGGGCGATGATGGCGCATCCGAAGCTGCTGCTTCTGGACGAACCGAGCATGGGGCTTTCCCCGCTCTATGTAAATCAGATTTTCGACATGATAAAAAAGATAAACGACAGCGGGATCACCGTCTTGCTGGTGGAACAGAACGCGAAGAAGGCGCTTTCCGTCGCAAACAGGGCGTATGTGCTGGAGACGGGAAATATCATTCTCGAAGGTACGGGCAGGGAGCTTTTGACCAACGAAAGCGTCAAAAAGGCCTATCTCGGAGAAGCGGGATAAAGAGGGGCGGCCGGAGGTTCCGAAAGGGAGCGTTTCCGGCCGTTCGCCATAGCGGGAGTTACGCGCCGCGCGGATAATGCGGCGCAGAGGTAAAGCCCGCGCACAGTCTTGGGAGGATTGTCTATGCTGGAAAGATCGAAAAAAACAAATCTGTTGGAACAGAGGTCTTATAAATACGAGCTTCACGACGTGGAGAAGCCGAATCTCTATTCGGAAATATACGATTACGCGGAGGTGCCCAAAGTTCCGTTCAATCACAGGCGCGTGCCTTTGGGCATGGCCGACGAGATATGGATCACCGATACTTCTTTTCGCGACGGCCAGCAGTCGAGGGAACCCTATACGGTGGAGGAAATTTCCTCGCTGTTTCGTCTGCTCTCCCGTCTCGGCGGGGAAAAGGGGATTATCCGTCAGACCGAATTTTTTGCCTACAGCAAAAAGGACAGGGAGGCGATCGAGAAATGCCAGTCGATGGGGCTTAAGTTTCCCGAAATCACCACCTGGATCAGGGCGAAAAAGGAGGATTTCGGGCTGGTAAAAAGCCTGGGCATCAGGGAGACGGGTATTCTTGTCAGCGCGTCCGATTATCATATTTTCAAAAAGATGGGATTGACGAGAAAGCAGGCCCTCGATAAATACCTGGGTATCGTCAAGGACGCTTTCGACGTCGGAATCGTTCCCCGCTGTCACCTCGAGGACATCACGCGGGCGGATTTTTACGGATTTGTCGTTCCCTTCGTCAACGAGCTGGAAAGGGTGTCCGAGGAGGCGGGGATTCCCGTAAAGGTGCGCGCATGCGATACGATGGGTTACGGCGTACCGTTTGCCGAAGTGGCGCTCCCCAGAAGCGTCGCGGGGATTATATATGGCCTTCAGCACTATTCGGGCATTACCTCCGACCGTCTGGAGTGGCACGGCCACAACGATTTTCACAAGGCCGTGGCCAACGCCACCACCGCCTGGCTTTACGGCGCAAGCGCGGTCAATTGTTCCATGCTCGGCATAGGGGAAAGGACGGGGAACGTGCCTTTGGAGGCCATGGTGCTGGAATACGCTTCCCTGCGCGGTTCGCTGGACGGCATGGATACGACGGTGATTACGGAGATCGCGGATTATTACCGCGACGTTATCGGCTTCGATATTCCGCCCATGACGCCCTATGTGGGCAGTCAGTTCAATATGACGCGGGCGGGAATCCATGCCGACGGACTGATGAAGGACGAACGCATTTACAATATTTTCGACACGAAAAAGATTTTGGGCAGAAGCGCGGGCGTCATGCTGGGCCAAAACAGCGGCCTCGCGGGGATCGCGTACTGGATCAACCACCACTATGGGTTCAAAGGCGACGATCTCGTCATGAAGGGCGAGGACGCGGTTATCGAGCTTAAGAAAAAGCTCGACGAAATATACGAAGGGGGCAGGGCTTCGACAATCGCGGAAAGCGAACTGGAAGAAATGCTTTCTTCGATCAATCCGGAAAAGTTTAAGCCTCGCGCTTGAGTAACGGCCCCTTTTGCGGGGTATATAAATATAGTAACAAATAATAAATCGTAAAGGAAGAATATGGGACAGACAATCGCACAAAAAATTATCGCGGCGCACCTCGTTTCGGGAGAGATGAAGGCAGGGGCGGAGATCGCGCTCAAAATCGATCAGACGCTGACGCAGGACGCCACGGGCACGATGGCATATCTCGAATTCGAGAGCATGGGCATCGACCGCGTACGGACGGAAAAGTCCGTCGCCTACGTCGATCACAACACGCTTCAGACGGGTTTTGAAAATCCCGACGATCATCGCTTTATTCAAACGGCGGCAAAAAAGCACGGGATTTATTTTTCCAGGCCCGGCAACGGCATCTGCCATCAGGTGCATCTCGAGCGCTTCGGTATCCCGGGCAAAACGCTGATCGGTTCGGACAGCCATACGCCGACGGGCGGCGGGCTGGGTATGCTGGCGTTCGGCGCGGGCGGCATGGACGTCGCCGTCGCGATGGGCGGAGGAGCTTATTATATCACGATGCCCAAAATGTTGAAAGTAAATCTGACGGGAAAGCTTCGTCCGTTTGTCACGGCGAAGGACGTCAGCCTGGAAATCCTCCGCCTGCTTTCCGTCAAGGGCGGCGTCGGATACATTGTCGAATGGGGCGGCGAGGGCGTCAAGACCCTGACCGTGCCCGAACGGGCGACGATTACCAACATGGGCGCGGAGCTCGGCGCAACCACTTCGATTTTTCCCTCCGACGAAGTGACGGAACAATTTTTGGCCGCTCAAGGGCGGGCGAAGGATTTCGTGGCTTTGCAAAGCGATCCCGACGCGGTATATGATAAGGTGGTGGAGATCGACCTCGGTTCGCTCGAGCCTCTGATCGCCATGCCGCACAGTCCCGACAACGTGGTGAAGGTAAGCTCGCTGAAAGGGACGAGGGTGGATCAGGTGTGTATCGGCTCCTGTACCAATTCGTCGCTGTACGACATGCTGAAGGTGGCGGCGATTTTTCGCGGCAAAAAGGTATCCGACAGCGTTTCCGTCTCCGTTTCCCCCGGCTCGAAGCAGGTGCTTTTGCAGTTGGCGGAATCGGGCGCGATGGGAGATATTATCGCTTCGGGCGCAAGACTTTTGGAATGCGCCTGCGGCCCCTGTATCGGCATGGGATTTTCGCCTAGCTCCGGCGGAGTTTCCCTGCGCACGTTCAACAGAAATTTTGAGGGCAGAAGCGGAACCAAGGACGCGCAGATTTATTTATGTTCTCCCGAAACGGCCGCGGTATCCGCTCTTTGCGGCACGATCACCGATCCGAGGTCGTTCGGCGGAGAAATCTCGGTTACGATGCCCGAAGCGTTTAAGATTGACGACAGCGCGGTCATTTCTCCCGCAGGCGAGGCGGAAGCGGAACGCGTCGAGGTGGTGCGGGGGCCGAACATCAAGCCTTTCCCCGTAAACGACCCGATCGCCGATGAAATGACGGTAAAAGTCTCGCTGAAAACGGGCGACAATATCACCACCGACCATATCATGCCCGCGGGCGCGAAGATACTGCCTTTCCGTTCGAACATTCCGTATATGTCGGAATTTTGTTTTTCCGCAGTGGATCAACAATTCCCCACGCGGGCGAAGGAATACGGCCGAAGCGTGGTTGTGGGCGGCGTCAATTACGGCCAGGGCTCGTCGAGGGAGCACGCGGCGCTCGTGCCCATGTATCTCGGCGTCAAGGCGGTAATCGCCAAGAGCTTTGCACGTATCCATATTGCCAACCTCGTCAACGCGGGCATTATTCCGCTCGAATTTGAAAACGCGGAGGATTATGACGCGATATCCCTTTCGGACGAACTCGCTTTCGAAAATCTGTATGCGTCTTTGGAAAAGGGCCGCGTGAAGGCCGTCGATTTGACAAACGGCAAAACGATATGGCTCAAATGCGCGCTGACGGAGCGGACGTACAATATTCTTCGCGCGGGCGGTCTGCTCAATTACACCAAGGGGGTATAAGCCGAATGGAAGCGATCGAAGCCGCTGTGGAAAAATTCAGAAAATTATTGACCGAACAATGCGAACGCGCGGAAAAAATGAAAAATCCGCCTGCGCAAAAGAGGGCGGACGGAAAAATAAGGATAGGGCTGATCGACGGCGACGGCATCGGCCCGATCATCATGCGCGAGGCGAAAAGAGTTCTTTGCGAACTGTTGAAGGAACAGATTGCGGGGGGCAGGGTTGAGCTGAAGGAAATAAGCGGACTCACCATCGAAAACCGTCTGCGCCTGGGGGTCTCCGTTCCCGAGGATACGCTTGCGGAAATCAGGAAATGCGACGTTTTGCTGAAAGGCCCCACGGAAACACCCAAAGGCGGCACGCTCGAAAGCGCCAACGTCGCGCTGAGGCGAGAGCTCGACCTGTTTTCCAACGTCCGCCCCGTGCGGGTGAAGGAGCTGGGGATAGACTGGACGTTTTTCAGGGAAAACACCGAGGGGGAATACGTTTTGGGCAGTTCGGGCGTGGAGATCCCCGGCGTGCTGGCGTTCGATTTCAAGGTGATCACCGACGAGGGCACGCGGCGGATCGCGCGCGCGGCGTTTGATTTTGCGCGGAAAAACGGCAAAACGCACGTCAGTATCGTCACCAAAGCGAATATCATGAAAAAGACGGACGGCAAATTTTCGGAAATCTGCCGCGAGGTGGCCAAAGACTATCCCGAAATTGTCGTAGAGGATTATTATATCGACATTATGTGCGCCAACCTGCTCAACGGGCAGATACGCCAAAAGTTTCAGGTCTTCGTCCTGCCCAATCTTTACGGCGACATCATCACGGACGAGGCCGCGCAGATACAGGGCGGCGTCGGTACGGCAGGCAGCGCCAACGTGGGGGCGAGGTATGCGATGTTTGAGGCGGTGCACGGCAGCGCGCCCCGTCTGGTCGCGGAGGGGCTGGGCGAATACGCCTCCCCCGAAAGTATTCTGCGCGCGGAAGCGTTGCTGCTTGCGCATATAGGGTTTGTCAAAGAGAGCGAAAGGCTTTCCCGCGCCCTCGACGAAGCGGCGTCCCGCGCGGTATGCGACGGCTCTGCCGCGGGGGCAAAAGCGGAGGCGTTCGGCGACGCGGTGTTGTCCGCTCTGTAAAGGAAAACGTATGAGAATCGTAATCAAAATAGGCACTTCGACGCTCGCTTATGCGACGGGACGGCTGAATATCCGCCGCGTCGAGGAACTTTGCCGGGTAATGTGCGACCTTAAAAACGCGGGAAACGAGATTATTTTAATTTCCTCGGGCGCAATCGGCATGGGGGTAGGAAAGCTGGGGCTGAAATCCCGTCCCGAGGATATCCCCACCAAACAGGCTGCCGCGGCCGTCGGGCAGTGCGAATTGATGTACACCTACGACAAACTGATCGGAGGTTATAACCACACGGTTGCGCAGATCTTGCTGACGGGCGAGGACATCGAAAACGAAAAGCGATGCGAAAATTTCCGCAACACCGTTTTCCGCCTGCTGGAGCTGGGCGCCTTTCCGATCGTCAACGAAAACGATACGGTAGCTACGGACGAAATCGTCATCGGCGACAACGATACGCTGGCGGCGATCGTCGCGGCAAACGTCGGCGCGGATCTGCTCGTCCTTTTGTCGGATATCGACGGCTTATACACCAAAGATCCGCACAAATATCTCGATGCGACGTTCCTTTCGGAGGTGTCCGCCCTTACGCCCGAAATACTTGCTTTGGGCGAGGGAAAGGGGTCGGAACTCGGTACGGGCGGCATGAAAACAAAGATTCACGCGGCCGCGATCGCTATGGAGTCGGGGATCGATATGATCATCGCCAACGGCTCGCGTCCGTCGGTTTTATATAATATTGCGGACGGCCTGCCTTTCGGAACAAAATTTTTCGGCCGGGGAAAGGAGACGAAATGAAAAGGACGGAAGAGATTTTATCGGATGCCAAAGGCGCCGTGCGCCGTGCGGCGTGTCTCGATTGCAAAAAGAAGAACGAGGCGCTGTACGCTATGGCGGATGCGCTGGTCGAGGATACCGAGCTTATTCTCGAGGCGAACCGTGCCGACGTGGAGCGGGCGAGGGGAACCGTTTCCGAGGTCATGCTCGACCGTCTGACGCTGACAAAGCAGCGCATTGCCGCTATGGCGGACGGCGTCCGCGCGGTAGCGAAGCTCGACGATCCCACAGGGCGCGTTTTGGAGCGCGTCGTCCGCCCCAACGGCTTGACGATTGAAAAAGTATCCGTGCCCATGGGCGTCGTGGCGGTTATTTACGAAAGCCGCCCAAACGTGACCTCGGACGCCGCGGCGCTGTGCTTAAAGAGCGGCAACGTGTGTATTCTGCGCGGCGGGAAGGAAGCGTTCGAGTCCTCTCACGCAGTCGTGAGGGCCATGCGCCGCGCGCTTGAAGCGTGCGGCCTGCCGCGTGAGCTCGTCAACATTCTGGACGATACCTCGAAAGCGGGGGCCGAAACGTTGATGCGGGCGCGCGGGCTTGTCGATCTGCTGATCCCCCGAGGCGGTGCGGGGCTTATCCGTGCCTGCGTGGAAAACGCGACGGTGCCGTGTATCGAAACGGGAACGGGGATCTGTCATATTTACGTAGATGCGAGTGCGGATATGGAGAAGGCGCTGAAGATTGTCGAAAACGCAAAAACCGACCGTCCCTCCGTATGTAACGCGGCGGAGGTGTGCCTTGTACATAAAGAAATTGCGGCTTCCTTTCTGCCCAAACTGAAAAAGACGCTCGTTGACGACCGTCGGCATGAGGGAAAAATCCCCGTTCAGCTGCGGCTCGACGGCCGCGCGGCAGCGCTGACGGAGGGAACTCCTGCGGCAGAGGGGGATTTCGATACCGAATTTCTCGATTATATTTTAGCCGTTGCCGTCGTTGACGACGTATATGCGGCCGCGGAGCATATCGCCCGTCACTCCACGGGACACAGCGAAGCGGTGATTGCCGAGGATAAAGAGGTTCAAAAGGCCTTTTTGTCCCTTGTTGACAGCGCGGCCGTCTATGTCAACGCTTCCACCCGCTTTACGGACGGCGGCGAGTTCGGGCTCGGCTGTGAAATGGGCATCTCCACGCAGAAGCTTCATGCGCGGGGTCCCATGGGTTTGAGGGAGTTGACGAGTTATCAGTATCGGATTGTCGGCGACGGACAAATCAGAGAATAAGGAGCATAAAATGGAATTGTTCGGATTTATCGGGACGGGAAATATGGGCGGCGCGCTGGCGGAGGCCGTATGCCGCAGGCTTTCCCCCGACGAGGTGATGCTTTCCAACCGCACGCGGGCAAAAGCGGAAGCCCTTGCTGCAAAGACAGGGGGCAGGGTAGCGACCAACGAGGAAATCGCTTCTTCCTGCCGCTATATTTTTCTCGGGGTGAAGCCGCAGGGCATGCGCGAACTGTTTGCGGAAATTTCTCCTGTATTGAGGGCGCGCGCGGCAACGGGCGGCCGTTTTATTCTCGTATCCATGGCGGCGGGGCTGTCCGCGGCCGCAATTGCCGAACTATACGGGGCGGAGGTACCCGTCGTCCGCATCATGCCGAATACTCCCGTTTCCGTCGGTGCGGGCATGGTGCTCTATGCGACCAATTCCTCCGCGACGAAAGAGGAGACGGAAACGCTCGTTTCCGCGCTGGAGCTCGCAGGGAAAACACATGAAATATCCGAAGCGGAGATGGACGCCGCAAGCATTATCAGCGGCTGCGCCCCCGCGTATGTATTCATGTTTATAAAGGCGCTTGCGGACGCGGGCACTTCGTTAGGGCTGGACGAGAAAAGCTCGCTTCTCTATGCCGAACAGACCGTATTCGGTTCGGCAAAATTGGCGATGGAAAGCGGAAAGGCGCCCGACGAGCTGAAAAAAGAAGTATGCAGCCCGGGCGGCACGACGATCGAGGGCGTAAAAAGTTTGGAAAAAGACGGTTTGGCCGAAATCGTGCATTCCGCCGCGGAGGCCTCCTATCGGCGAACGCTGGAGCTGGCGGGCAAAGCATGCGGCGCGAAATAGCGAAGGAGCCGCAAAAGAGTTTTATATTTCGCAATATCAAGGGAGAGAGATAGCATGAAAGATTTGATCATTCCCGAGGGCTATGCCTCCGTACTCAGCTTAAGAGAGACCGAACGGGCAATCAAGGCCGTGAAGGACATCTTCGAGCGTTCGCTTGCGGAACGGCTGAACCTCGAAAGGATCACCGCGCCGCTGTTTGTCGAAAAGGCGAGCGGACTCAACGACGACCTTAACGGCGTCGAGCGGAAGGTTGAATTCGGTTTGAAGGAGGCGGACGCCCGCTGCGAAATCGTTCAGTCCCTCGCAAAGTGGAAGCGCATGGCGCTTTACCGCTACGGCTTTCTTCCCGGCGAGGGGCTCTATACGGATATGAACGCCATCCGTCGGGACGACGATATGGATAACTTACATTCCGTATTTGTCGATCAATGGGATTGGGAGAGGGTAATTACTTCAAAAGAACGAAACCTTGACTTTCTCAAAATGATTGTACAGAGGATCGTCGATGCGGTCGTCGATACGCATAATCGTATCAAGCGCATGTATCCCGCCCTTACGCGGACGTTGGAGAGAGACGTTTATTTCGTCACCGCGCAGGAGCTGGAGGACGCCTATCCCGATTTGACGCCGAAGGAGCGGGAACGCGCCGCGACGGAGAAATACCGCACCGTATTTCTGATGGGAATCGGCGGCGCGCTGAGGAGCGGAAACCGACACGACGGACGCGCGCCCGATTACGACGATTGGTCGCTTAACGGGGACCTTCTTTTCTGGAACGATACGCTGGGACAGCCGCTGGAGCTTTCCTCCATGGGCGTACGGGTAGATGCACAGGCCCTGAAACGCCAGCTGGAAATTTCCGGCGAGCGGGACAGGATGAAGTACGAATATCACCGTCTGATTGCGGACGGAACGCTGCCCTTGACGATCGGAGGCGGCATAGGCCAGTCGAGGCTGTGTATGCTTCTTCTCGAAAAGTTGCACATCGGCGAGGTTCAGGCCTCCTATTGGACGGCGGAAACGCTTGAAAAGTGTAAAAGCAAAGGAATCGATATTCTGTAAGGTTTTTCCTTTTTACAGACGCCAAAATTTCAAAAGCCCTCAAAAGGGGCCGAAAAAGCTATTGATAAACGAAAATGTGTGTGAGATGATTAAAAAATAAAGTTTATAAACTAAATCGCATAAAGAGGTAGAGGAAAAGTTCTCGCGCGAGTTTCCCGAAGTGCAATACCGCCGTGCGCAGAAGCATCAATTATGAAACGGCGGCCGGAACGAAATACGGTCTCCTGAAAGCGGAAGGACAAAATGCCCGGGAAAACCTTTCCTTCAATACGTCCGGGAATCGTTTGGAACATCAGATATTCGGTTACGGGAAAAGACGTGCCGCCCTCCCTGTCGGGCGCGGTAGGGCTGTCCGCCTGTTCCACGCTTGAGGAGATTATGACGAGATAAAATATAAAAGCCGTCTGCAAGCGTTTTGCGGGCGGTTTTTGTATGAGACGGGTATTTGTTGGGACGGCCTTATTCACGCTTAGAAGGCGAATAAAGCGGTTTTTGAAAGCGTTACGGAAAGAAGCTGTGCTTTTTGTAGGAGGAGGGCGTTTGCCCCGTCAGCTGCTTAAAGGTTTTTGAAAAATAATTCGGGGTGTCGAAAGCCAGCGCGTCCGCGATTTCCTTCACGGACAATTCGTTTTCCCTCAAAAGCTGTTTGGCTTTTTCGATCTTCAGGGAGGTAAAATATTCCATTATGCTTTTGCCCGTCGCGCCCTTAAACTCCCGAAAGACATACGCTCTGCTGTAGCCCACCGTCTCGCAGATCTCGTCTATGGTGAGGACGCCGCAGAGATTGGCGGTTAAAAGTTTTAAGACGTCTTTGACAAGCTTGGTTTCGAGCTCGTCCTTTTGTAAAAAGATTGGATTTCCGCTCTCCGTCTCCGTCAGCGAACGCATGACGTTGATCAGGAGAATTTCGAGATAATTTTTGATCAGCTGCTGTCCTCCCAACGTGGGGCGTGAAAGCAGTTTCAGCTTTTTCAGTTCGGGGTCGGAATAGGGGATATCAAAAGTCCTTTTCGCCTCTTGGATAATGGAATAAATAAATTTGACGTACGCCTTTTCGAGGCGTATTTTTTTATGCCCGAAAAATTGTACGGCCTCCGATTTACATTCGAAAGAGACGATAAAGACGTTGGGCGCGTTTTTTCCGTTCGCGGCGAGCGAATGAACCTCGTCGGGCTTATGAAACAGCAGCTCGCCCTGTTTCAGAACCAGCGTCTCCCCGTCGGCGGTACAGAGAATATCCTCCTTGTCCGCATAGACAAGCTCCCAAAAATCGTGCGCTTCGACTTTGGACTTAAAATTTTTATCAAATTCGAAATAATGGATCGTAACGATTTTGTCGATGACGAGAAGATTTTCCAATTTGTGCTTGAAATATTTTTTCATAAAAAAAGTATAGCATAGAAAAATAAATTTGTCAAATAGACTATTTTACTCTTTTTGGAGACTGTAAGCCATTGTAATCGGGGGTGCGCTGTTATAAAATAAAAGCGTAAAGACAAGGAGAAAAAACATGAACGTATTGGCGATAGGGGCGCACCCCGACGACGTAGAGATCGCGTGTTCGGGAACGCTTGCAAAATGTGTGAAGCGCGGGGACAAAGTAATCGTCTGCCACGCGAGCACGGGAAATTTGGGACACGTAGTCATTCCGCCCGACGAGCTGACAAAAATCCGGGCGGAGGAAGCGAAAAAGGCGGGCGGCTTGGCGGGGATAGAAGTGATCGGCGGAATGTTCGACGATCTGAATATTTTCGATGGCAACAAGGCGGCGCGGGACAAGCTCGTGGACGTGATCAAATATGCGCAGCCCGATTTTATCATCACGCATAACCCCGACGATTACATGCCCGACCACACGGCGGTGTCGCGGCTGGTATTCGACGCGAGCTTTGCGGCAACTTTGCCCAATTACAAAAGCAGATACGAAAAGGCGGCCGCTTTGGTGCCGATTTATTATATGGACACTCTTGCGGGCGTCGATTTTCAGCCGACGGAATATGTGGATATTTCCGCCGAGATCGGGCTGAAGCTCAAAATGCTCAACTGTCACGAAAGCCAGCTGGTCTGGATGAAGGAACACGACGGGATCGACTTTGCGGACATGGTAAAGACGTGTTCGAAATATCGCGGGTATCAGTGCGGCGCGGCATATGCGGAGGGCTTTCGCCAATGCCGGGCGTACTTAAAAGGAACGACAAAAAGGTTGTTGCCGTAACGAGGCAAAAGGGAGAAAGAAATGGATTTTAATTCGACGGTAAAGGGCAGCCTGCTGGAGGGCTTTTATCCCGAGGGCTGGGATTTTGAAAAGATCGACGCCTGCTGTGCGCACGCGCCCGAAGCGGCGACGGAGCGGCAAAGCTTCTGGAATAAGGATTTTATGCCCGTGCAGTGCGGCGACGTGGCGGAATTCGACGTAAAAATGGGTCATGAGATTGCCAACGAGATACGAAAGGCGAACGCGGAGAAGCGGAAGATGGCGTTTATTCTTCCCGTGGGGCCGATGGGCATGTACAGATGGGCGGTTTATTTCTTAAAGGAATGGAACGAATCCTGCGAAAACGTATGGTGTTTCAACATGGACGAATGGTCGGACGGGGACGGAAGCACGATTACGGGCGAAGCCTCCTTCCAAAACGCCATGGAAACGGCATTTTACGCTCCTTTGGGCGGGCTGACCGTTCCCGAAGCCCAAAGAAATTTTGCGACAAGGGAGAACCTTCCGACCTATCCCGAAAAAATCGCCGCGCTGAAAAAGGCGGGCGCAAGGCTCGTCCTCGTTTACGGCATAGGCAGAATGTGTCATATCGCGTTTTGGGAGCCGCATTTCGGCGCGGAGTTTGAAACGGATAAAGAATGGCTGAAGCAGTCCTACCGTCTCGGTGCAAAATTACACCCGCTGACGATAGAACAAAACGCGCTGACGTCGTTTCGAAGCCGCACGAGCCTTGTGCCCTGCCGCGCGAATACGGTCGGCCCCGCGCTGTTGTTTGAGGCGGATTACGCGATCGGCGGTGCGGACGGCGCGTTTTCCCGCGGCATGCAGTGGCAGGGCATGAGCTTTTGGATGACGCTGCGGTACGGGCCGACGCGGTTCGTCCCCTCAAGCTATATTCCCACCCTTCCCGGAAAGCTGTTTTTCCTGAAGGAGCTGGCGGGGCCGCTCTGTCCCGACGTTAATTGACATGGACGGGATCGCGGTGGCGGGTAGCCTCCTCGTCGATAAGCTCAACGAGATAGAAAGATATCCCCGTGCGGGAGAATTGTCGGAAATCTCCGCCGTAAGCCGCGCGGTAGGCGGGTGCGTGCCCAACGTTGCAATCGATCTGAAAACGCTTGCGCCCGGGTTGTCGGTGTGCGCGCTCGGAAAAATCGGCAAAGACGGGGACGGGGCGTTTATCCTTCGGGAATTATCCGCACGCGGGGTGGAAATCGGCGGTATAAAATCGACGGACGACAAAGCCACAAGCTTCACCGAAGTGATGAGTGTGCGCGGGGGCGAACGGACCTTTTTCACCTATGCGGGCGCAAGTGCGGATTTCGGACGGGAGGACGTCGATTTTGACGGATTGGACGCAAAAATGCTGCACCTGGGTTATTTTCTTCTCCTCGATCGGATCGACCGCGGGGACGGACTGAAAATTTTAGAGGAAGCAAAGCGCCGCGGTATAAAAACCTCGATCGATCTGGTGAGCCGAAGCGGGGGCAGGTATGAGACGATATTGTCCTGCCTGCCCTATACGGACAACCTCATCATCAACGAGGCGGAGGCGGGGCTGCTGGCGCAGACGTCTCCCGAAAACGAAAATCTTCGGCAAATCGCACAAAGGCTGAAAGAATACGGGGTAAGGGAACGAGTGATTATACATAGGCCCGAATTGTCGCTCTGCCTGTCCGAAAACGGGTTTTCGGCTTTGGGCTCGTACGAGTTGCCGCAGGGCTTTATTGCGGGCGCGACGGGCGCGGGAGACGCGTTTTGCGCGGGGTGCCTTTTGGAAATTTATCGGGGAAAAAGCGATTCGGAAATCCTCGGTTTCGCTTCCGCTGCCGCCGTCGCCGCGTTGAACGGGACGGATTCCGTCAGCGGCATGAAAAGCGAAGCGCAGGTGAGAGAGCTCTGCAAAAACTTTGAAAGGAAAAAGATATGCTTGTAAATTTAGACGGGATTTTGAAAAGGGCGCAACGGGAAAAGTATGCGGTGGGGCTGTTCAATACCAACGACACGGACATGCTTCAGGCGGCGATAGAGGCGGCGGAGGAGCTGGTTTCGCCGATTGTGATCGGCACGGCGGAGATACTGCTGCCCTATGGGGAATTGAAGCTGATCGCGCCGTCGGTCGTCGAGGCGGCAAAGCGCGCCAAGGTCCCCGTCGCCGTGCATTACGATCACGGGCTGACGTTTGAGCGGTGCATGGAAGCGTTGAAGCTGGGCTTTTCGTCGGTCATGTACGACGGCTCGGCAAAGAAGCGCGAAACAAATATCGCGGAAACGCGGGAAATCGTAAAAATCGCGCATTCCTTCGGGGCGACGGTGGAGGGAGAGATCGGACATGTGGGGGACGCCGCGGCGGACGAAAATCTTTCCGATGCCCTCTACACGACGCCCGAAGAGGCAAACGAATATCTCGCCGCGACGGGCGTGGACGCCCTGGCGGTGTCCGTCGGCACGGCGCACGGCGTCTATAAGAGCAAGCCGAAGCTCAATCTCGATCGCTTAAGAGAAATACGCGGGAAAGTGGGCGTTCCGTTGGTGCTGCACGGCGGAAGCGGACTTTCGGACGACGATTTCAGAAACGCGATCCGCGAGGGCATCGCAAAGGTAAATATCTTTACCGACCTGTGTCTGGCGGGCGATAAGGCGATGAAGGAGGGGACGGAAAAGGAGCTGGGCTATCTCGAAACGAGAAGCTTAAAGGTACGTACGATCAAGGAGGCAGTAAAGACGAAAATCCGATTGTTCGGTTCGGCGGGAAAAGGACGATAAATAAAAAAACGAACAAAAGCCGTCTGCGGATATGCGGACGGCTTTTTTGTCACAATATATCTTTGGAAATTGGTTTTTCATGTGCCGCTATTGCTTTTTGGCGGCGGCTATGATATAATACGTATGGAAAACTGACGGGGGAAAAGAGATGTATATTTTGCAAAACAGATGGGTTCTTTCCGATAAGCAGCTGCTCTATTACGGCTTGCGAAACAAAGAAAATATGTTCCGTAATCGGATAAAATTAACCAACCGTCAAGCGGCGGTTATCTCCTCGCTTCCCAAAGACCTGAACGAACGCGAGAAAAAATGTCTCGGCAAACTTTTAGGAACGCAAGTCGTTCTTTCAACCGAGCTTCGTAAGACGCCCCGTTCTGTTAAGGAGGCGGCTTTCTGTACCAAATGCGCGGCCAACGATTTTATCATTCCGGGGCTGGAATTCGACGCGCAGGGACGATGCCCGATGTGTCAGACGGAAAAGGAAACGGAAAATCTAAGAAGCATCGTGCCGCTGATGGAGGAAATCCCTCGCTCCAAACGCTCCAGATTCGACGCGGGATTATTTTATACGGGCGGCAAGGATTCCGCCTTTATGCTGTATTATCTTTCGAAAGTAAAGGGGCTGCGAGTCCTCGCCATGACGTGGGAAATCCCGTTTATGTCCGAAAACGCAAAAAAAAGCGTCGAAAACGCGAAAAAGGCATTTTCCAATGTGGAATTTATCTCCCGTACCGTCAGCCGCGAGGATCTGCGTCGGGTATATCGGAAGCTTTTCGCCTTAAGCGGCAATACCTGCGCGTGTCCGTCGTTGGCTTATGTGTTGTTTTATCCCGAACTTGTGGCCAACCGCGTGCCGTATTTTCTGGCGGGAAACGAGCCGGTGCAGATGTTGGGGCTCTATTACAACCACATGGCGCCGAAAATGGCTTATTCTTTCGCGGATAATAAGGCCTTGCAGATTATTGTGAACATCGGACGTATCTTAACGCTGCATCCGCCGCTTCGCAGGGGACAATTTCATACGCTGGCTACTATGCGGAAGCTTGCGTATGGCGGCGGCCCGAAAAATCGATTGCCCTATTCCAATGAATTGGTCGAAAACGTAGTGGAGGCAATTCATGCGGAGCCGCTCTTTTTGCCGCCGTTGCGCGGCGCGATACGCAGATCTTCCCGGAGCGGAAATATCCCCGCCTTTGTCCATCTCGATTTCGACCGTATTTGCGGCGGCCGTTACGATTGGAATTCCGTGAAAGAAATTTTAATCGGCGAATGCGGCTGGGTGGCGCCGGAGGAATCGGGAAGGGGATTACATACGAGCTGTAATATCGAAAAGTGCAAAGAATACACGCAATTTCAGCGTTTTTATCAATGTAAAAGCCAAATGATCCCTTTCAGCGCCATAGAAATTTCTCTTGCGACCCGAAAACGTAATCTTACCCGCGAGGAAGCGACTTACGAAATCGAAAACCTGTTGGGGTTTTCCCTTGACGAAATTCCCGAGTATCGGCAGATGTGCGAGTTTGTGGAGAAAGACGTATGAGCGTTGCCGTCTATTGTTTTTCGGGCGCGGGGCATAGTTTAAGCGTGGCGAAACGGATTGCCGAACGTCTGAACGCGCCCGTCTGTCTTATCGGCCAGGCCGCCTTTTACGGCGCGGAAACGGCGGTGATCGTGTTTCCGGTTTATTGTCAAAATATTCCGACGCCGGTCCGCGGATTTCTGCTTTCGGTTTCCGCAAAATATGTCGTGCTGATCGCAGCCTATGGCGGCATATCGCCGGGAAATGTTTTAAGGGAAGCATCCGATTGCGTTTGCGGTACCGTGATTGCCGCGGCGGCGGTTCCGACGGGGCATAGCTTTTTATCCGAGCCTGACGGCGGGGAAAATTCTTTTTTATCTCCGGTAATCGAGCGGATTTATCGGCCGCAAAAGGCGGAAATCCCCAAGCTTTTCAAAAATCCGTTTTCCGATTTTTTTCCCGCGTGGCGCAGCAGGGTGGGCGTAAAAATTACGTGCTCTTCTCAATGTAATGATTGTAAAATATGCGAAATAAATTGTCCGATGCACGCCATGCATAACGGAAGACCCGACGAAAAGTGTATTCGCTGTCTGCGCTGTATCCGTCTGTGTCCGAAAGGCGCGCTGCGGTTTACGCTCCGCCCCGCAGTGAAAGGATATCTCCATAAAAAGCGTAAAAATCGCCTGTATCTCTTTTTATAGACAAAAAGGAATAGATATCAAGTACGGGATAAAACCTTCCCGTGCTTTTATAATTGCTTTGGCTTTGTTTACTTTAACTTAACGACGCACGCAATACTAAGATATATGGAGCAGACCTCAGCAAAAACTTTTACAAACCGTTTATTTTATGCTATATTGTTATGGCAGTGCAATAAAAATTTGAAAAAAGTAAGGACGCTATTTTTATACATAAAGCGGAAAACGGGTTTATCTGTTATAAACGTCTTTTGCTTTGAAACAAGAAAAGGCAAAGGAGGAAGAAGGCCGATGAAAAAGAAAGAACTACCCAAAAACATAGCCGTCCGTAAAAGAATCAGAACGATATTTTTTTTTGCTGCGCCTTACTGCCCGTTTGCATTTTTACGCTTATCGCCTCCTCGGTGGCCTGGTTTGCAAGGCCTAAAATAGATACTTCTTTTAACGCCTCGGTGGTGAAATCCTATTTCGACGCCGATTCCGTTATCAATATAGGGGCGGACGGTAAGCTTACCGATTGCGTGTTTATCATTACCAAACCCGTACATCTTTATAACCTCGCGTATCTGACGGATAAAGGAATTTTCAACGAGAGAACGACGTTTCAGCTCGGTAAGCCGAGGCTGGGGGATTCGACGCTGGGCGATGCTTCCGCTCCTTCGCGGGGGGGGGTGAATATTTTGCCTATAAAAACAACACGGATAACGAAAAAAGCGACTTAAATCTGACGGAAAAGGTTATCGATATGAGCGCTTATACCAAATACGGCGGTATTCCGCCGATCGGGGTGAGCGGCGCAAACACGGAATTTTGTCACACGTTTCGCGGCAACGGAATCACTATTGCCAATTGCAGTGTGACGGACAACGTCCTTTTAGACGGTAAAAGAGCCTATTTCCCTCATGTGGGATTGTTCGGCACGGTTACGGACGGGGCAAACGTATCAAACTTCAACGTGCTTAACCTCACTATAAATTCGACCAAAGAAAATCCCGGCGCGAGCTTGGGCGGAAGCGGCGCGGAGTCCTCTTCCTCTCCGGATTTAGGGGACGGAAAAGTGAATATGGGGCTGTTTATCGGCTACATCAATCAAAGTGATTCCACGCTTGAAACGGATAAGGTTTCGTTTACCTCGTTAGGGGTGGCCAACGGCGTGCTTTCCGCCGAATCGACGGCGTATTCCGCCTATACGTTGGTGGGAAACGGTACGAAGAAAGGCATGAGCACGGCGGAAGGCTTTTTCGACGTGGCACTTGCCAGCGGCAATACGGGTATCGTCAATTTCACGGAGATGATCAATACGGTACGTACCAATGTGGATAAAGGTCAAAATGATCCGAACGGTTCTGCGACGATCGAGGTGGACGGCGCTTCGACAACCTATTCATACAAGATCCTCAAAAATTACAGAGAAGGCAATATATTCGATCCCTATATCTTAAAAAACAATACGACGGGAACGGAAGGCTACGGCGAACCTGTCGGAGGTACGTCGGGAACAGACGGGGGCGTAAGCTTTAAGGGACGGCAGGTTATCAAAGGAACAAAAGACAACGGCTTGGGGGTGTTTACCCTGGTAACGAAAGACATCGATACCGAGGGGAATAAATGGGGAAAAGGATTGTCCGAGTACCGTATCCGCGGGTTTAACTATAACGGTACTAAAGCGTACGATACCTTTTATTATATAACAGCCGAATATCGTGATCCCGAAGGGGACGACTTTATAACGGATAAAATAGAGAATCAATGGAAGCCTACAAATACGGATGTCCTGCCGGGTAATTATTCTTCCTCCAGCCTTCAAAGCGATTACTATTTATATAAAGCGATGTTTCAGGGAGAGGCTTTTAACCCTGCGACAAGCAGATATTTTTCAAAAGATTATTTTACTGCCGCGACGGCTTCCGAAAATGCTGGGGCCTATACGTATTTTCGGGATTATCTCCACGATACCTTAATTTATTCGGGCGGCGCAGCCGTCGAGCCTTCGAGCGAGGACTTCGGAATAACCGCAAAGTACGAGGTTTTGTCGGGGGAAGAGAAAGGAACGGTAAAAAACGTAGAAAAAACGCAGTTTTTTTTCCAAATGGCCAATTATAATTTGCCCGGAGGTAAAGACGGATATCGTACGGTTTCAGACGGCGAGGGGAACACCTACGCTGCTAACAGTATCCATTTCACTTTGCATCAGGATGCGAATGTTACTCTCTACTATTCCTCTAAAGATATCGGCGGCAATATGGGATATTTGGGAATCTACGACGTTGCTACGGTAGAAAAAAATATGGCAAACGAGGCATACAAGGCAAATCCTCTTAAAAGCCCTAATTACGCCGTACTTGTGCTGCCCACAGGCGAACATACGTATTACAACGCAGACGGCACAAAAGGCACCGTGAGCGGAGAACTCGTCTTTGCACACACGTTCAAGTTGAAAAAAGGAAGCTATTTTCTTGCCGCCTCCGATAGAAACCTTTCCGTCTGCGCCATAGAGGTGCAGGGGCAGGAGGACGGAAACGCGGGAAATATCGGCTCGAAGGGTTTTTCCATGGACTTTATCGGGGAAGGCCAAACCGGTGTTTTTGTGGGCGGCGAGGGCTATGCCTGGTCGCGCACGGCGTTTATTCTCGACAAAGGCGCGGCGGGGAGCCTGGTAATCAGCTTCCAACGGATATACGCCGTAACGGAGCCTCTCACCGACATCGTATATGCTTACGTCAAGGAGGGCGACGCTGCCTATGTAAAGCCTTACGGGGAAATGGGCGTCGTGGAGCCTTACGTCGGATAATCGGAAACAAAGAGCTGTAAAGTAAAAGCGATTGCAAGAAAACGGGATAGGCGTTGCTATGAAAAAAGAGCTGAAAAAAATTTTATCGAGGGTGGTCTGTTCGGGACTTCTTTTTTTCACCAGCCTTATTCTCTTAATCGGGCAGGGACTTGCGTGGTTTTCCTCCTCTACGCGCGTGACGGCGACGGGAAAAATCAGCGTCGCCGGTTTCGGTATTTCCGAAATTCTCTGTTCGTTTTATCGCTACGACGGCGTACGGTATGACCTGGACGGAGGCATATACGACGACGCGGGCGCGGAGCTGAAGGACGAAGCTTTCGAGATGCCGGAATACGATACCATCATCACGGAAAAAAACGCCTATAACAACGTCGTTATGCGGGTCGCGCTTACGCTCGATTCCGCGGATGGGAAGCGCGTCGCCGTGGAAGCGGAAGCTCTGTCGGGCACGACCTTCGGTAAAACCGTTTCCACGGGAACCTCGGGCGCTTTGAGCGGTTATCTGTCCGATGTAGTGAAAATCAGCGTAATGGATGGATTTACGCCCGCCGCGGGGGCGAAGAATTCGGAAATTTATTGGGCGGCGACGGCCGCGTTTGCCTCGGCTCCTTCCGTACCGGATAGCCGAAATCAGTTTGTTACCCTTACTTCGGCGGGAGAGACCGTGACTGCGGAAAAGGTTGCTGCCATTCAGGTCGGAGCGGCGGAAGCGGCGGCGGGGAAAAATACGCTTGTCCTTTGGATCAATCTCGAATATGAGGAAAGTCTCGTGCGTGAATTTTGCGCCGTTACGGGGTTAAATTACGGCGAACTCACTTCGTCCGCAATCGGTTCGACGATTCCGTTGTCGGCGGATCTGAGGTTTACTTTTTACGCGGCGGCCGGAGACCACGGCGCGCAAAATTCGGACATACTCTGAAAAAATAAAAATGCGTGGGCTTTGTAAAATATATCAGGTCGAAAGGGTATTTTCTGTTCCGTGTAACGTACGCGCTTTATACTTCTCTTTTAGTTGAAAAAGCCGAATACAGAAACTCGGCTTTTATTTTTTCCGCCGCTTGACAAATAGGGCGTTTTTATAGTAAACTTAAGGAAATAGATACCGCATGGGCGCAGCAGGGTTTTGCTTTACGCGGCGCGGCGATACCTCAAACAGGACGAAGACGGAAGGATTTTATTGTTTTTCCTCTTTGCCGCAAATAAACGGGAGGGCTGAAATGTCGTCGGATAAAAGAGCTTCGGACAGACGTTCGAGAGAGAAAATGGAAAAGGGCGTTGCGGGCCGAAAAGTGCCTCGTTCTGCGGATGGCGGAAGAGGCTCGGGCAGGACATATACGGCGGAATATAAAGTAAACCGCAGCGGAGCGCTGTTGGAGTTTCTTTTGGCGAAGCTCGGCACATCGAGAAACAACGTCAAAGCGCTTTTGTCGGGGCGGTTTGTCCTGATCAACGGCAGCGTCGCCACACGGCACGATTTTCCGCTGGCAAAAGACGACGAAGTGAAAATTTCCAAATACCCTATACGAGAGGAGGAAGGAAGGAGCGCGGAGGCGCCGAGAAAGCGATTTTCTCTAAAGATCTTGTACGAAGACGAAGATTTTATCGCGGTGGATAAGCCTGCGGGGCTGCTGTCTGTGGAAAGCGACAAGGAAGCGGAATGCGCGTTTGCTTACGTGTTGGAATATCTGCGGAAAAAAGGCGGTCGGCCGTTTATTCTGCACAGAATAGACAAGGAGACTTCGGGCGTTTTGATATTCGCCAAAAATATAAAAGTGCATTCCATGTTGAGAATGAACTGGAACGAGTATATAAAAACGCGGGAATACTACGCGGTGACAGAAGGGAAACCATCGAAAAAGGAGGGGACTATCGTTTCCTTTTTGAAGGAAAATAAAAACAACATCGTATATTCTACGCACGATCCATCGGGGCAAAAAGCGATTACGCATTACGCCGTCGTGAAGGAAAGCGCGCAATATGCGCTTGTGCGTGTACAAATAGACACAGGCAGAAAAAATCAGATCCGCGTACAATTCAAGGAAGAGGGATTTCCGATTGTCGGCGACGAAAAATACGGGGGAACGAAAAATCCCCTGGGGAGATTGGGGTTGCACGCGTCGAAGCTGGAATTTGCGCATCCCGTCACGGGCAAGGAAATTTCTGTCGTTTCGCCTTTGCCTCCGTCCCTGAAAGGGTTATTTTAAGGCGACGTAAAGAAAGGTTTCTCCAAGGAAAAAATAAGAAGCTCAAAAGGGGAGAAAAAAGGCGGGATTCGACTCCCGTCCCTCCTATAGGTCAAGTTGAAGAAAAAGGATTTTTTGAGCGAAAAATGCCCGAAACAGCGAAAAAACACGCAAAAAAGGAGCGTTTGTCTACGCTCCTTTTTCGTATGTCTGATTGTGGTGACCCCAACGGGACTTGAACCCATGTTACCACCGTGAAAGGGTGGTGTCTTAACCGCTTGACCATGGGGCCATCTATATTAAACGCGCTTCCGCGCGGATAATGCACCTTAACGTTTATATAAAACGGATTTTCCGTGTTGTAAGCAATGGTAGCGGCGATGAGATTCGAACTTATGACCTATCGGGTATGAACCGATCGCTCTAACCAACTAAGCTACGCCGCCATTTGGTTGCGGGGGCAGGATTCGAACTTGCGACCTTCGGGTTATGAGCCCGACGAGCTACCTAGCTGCTCCACCCCGCGATGTCAAAATGGCCTCTTAAAGCGTCGTTTCAAAAGGAACGAGCACATTCAAAAGAGCTAATTAATAATACTAAAAATAAATCGATTTGTCAACTGTTTTTTCATAAGTTTCCGAAAAAATTCATAAAAATTTTTTTGCGCGGCGTTTTGCCCAAAAATTCCGTGAAAAGCAGGGGAAACCGCCCGTTTCACGCTCAGTCGTCCTCCTCGTCCATCCTGTTTTCCAAAAACTTTCTTACGTTGTATCCCTGGCGGTAGAGGAGATAAGTCATTACTTGGGGTGCGGAAAAGTCTTTGAGCGGCACTTCTTCGAAACGGCCCGCATCGAGCTCGCTCTTAATCATCTTATACGGCAGGAAGCTGTATCCAAATCCTTGTTCGAGATAATGAAATAATTTGGAAGAATTATCCACCTCAAGACGGAATACATAATTTTTGGGAAAGAGTGAACGGATAAACGCCCCTACTTCGCTCAATGCGAAATTGCACATGAGATAGGGGATATGCGTCAGTTGGTCCTCCGTAATTCCGTCGGGATAAGCGTTGGCTCCTTTACCCGCCACCAAAACCAGCCTGTCCGAATCGAATACTTCGCACACATAGCCCGTGCGTTTCAAGGGAATAGATGAAAATACAAGATCTAGTACATTGTCCTGAAGTAGCTGAATAAGGTCGATAGAGTGCCCCAAAACCACTTTTACGGAGGTAATGTTGTTGTTTTTCAGACAGTTGTCGATCAGAGGCCGAACGTAGCTTTCATAGGTGGCGTTGATAGCGCCCACTGCAAACTTGCGCGAGTAGGCGGACACGGCATTCATTTCCTCCACGGAGGTTTCCTGAAGCTCGATGATGCGTTCCGCGTATTTGAGGAAAATTTTGCCTTCCTCCGTCAAGGTAACGGTTTTCGAACCGCGCGAAAAAAGCCGTTTTCCCACTTCCTTTTCCAATTCGCTGATACGGTTGGTGACGGTGGACTGCGCGATAAACATCTGTTCCGCCGCAAGCGTGAAATTTTTCACTTTCGACAAAAAAATAAATGTTTTAAGCTCTTCTGTATTCATAGAAAAAAGTGATTATCCTTATCGATTTTATCTATTGCATTAATTATTATAGCATTTGAAAAGGAGAAAAGCAAGCAAAAAGGAGCGGAAGATAAGATTTTACGCAGTTTTTCTTAAATCTTTGACAATCGTTGACAAACGGGCGGGAAAAGTATATACTGAAAAGGAATGAGGTGAATGCCAATGGATTTTTCGGAAATAGAAAACAATGTAAAAAGGCTCAAGGACGAGATATCGGCGGGGAATGCCTACGGGGAAGCGGTGACGCTGGTGGCCGCAACCAAGACGCAGAGCGCGGAAGCGATAAACGCGGCGATCCGCGCGGGGGTCGATGCGGTGGCGGAGAATAAGGTACAGGAGTTTAGGGAAAAATTTGAGGCGGTGCACGGTTGTCCGCAGCATTTTATCGGGCATTTGCAGACGAATAAAGTAAAATATCTGGTGGGAAAGATAACCTTGTTTCATTCCTGCGATCGTGACGAGCTTGCGGAAGAAATCGCTCGGCTCTCTTTGAAACGGAACGTCGTTTCTCAAATTCTCGTGCAGGTAAACATAGGCAGGGAAGAGACGAAGGGCGGATATGCTCCCGAAAATGCCTTTGAGGCATATCGGAAGCTTAAGGAGACTGCGGGGCTGAAGGTTCGCGGGTTTATGGCCATGCTGCCCGATTCGGACGACGAAAAATTGCTCGGCGCGCTGGCGGACGAAATGCGTTCGCTTTACGAACGCGCAAAGGCGGACGATCCCGAAATCGCCTGTCTGTCGCTGGGAATGAGCGGCGACTATAAGCTTTGTATAGAGCACGGGAGCAACATGATCCGTGTCGGTTCGACAATCTTCGGGGCGAGAAAATATATGTAAACCTTTCTTGTAAACAAAAGTTTACATAAAAGTAAAGCGGCGTTTGCTGACAAAATCGACAAAAAGCGCTATACTTTTTCTCAAAAAGCGGACGCGGCAAGCGTCCTGAAAGGAGAAGGTGACATGCACTTTTATCAGAGGCTGGCAGGGTTAAGGAAAGATGCGGGTCTGTCGCAGGAACAGCTGGCGGAAAAGGCGGGCGTTTCCCGTCAGACGATATTCAAATGGGAGGCGGGGCTTGCCTCCCCGTCTATGGAAAATATTCTCGCGCTTTGCCGTATTTTCGGCGTATCGGCGGACGAATTGATCGGGAACGAAACGCCCGAGGAAAAGACCGAAAACGAAAAGGCGGAAAGCATTGTTCAAAACCCTGCCCCCGTCGATCGCCTTTTTCACTTCGAATATAAAAGCAAGCGAACGCTGTGGGGGCTTCCGCTGGTGCATATCAATGTCGGCATGGGATTTTACAGGGCAAAGGGAATTTTCGCAATCGGCAACCTTGCCTGCGGTATAGTCTCTGTCGGCTGTCTGTCCCTGGGCCTGTTGTCGTTTGGCGCCCTCGCGTTGGGGCTTCTCGTTCTCGCGGGCGTGGGTATAGGCGGCCTTGCGGTGGGCGGAGCTGCCGCCGGAATTTTTGCGGTAGGCGGAGTCGCAGTCGGCTTCGTGGCGATCGGAGGCGCGGCGATAGGCACCTATTCGCTGGGCGGGGCGGCAATCGCTTCGAGGATTGCGGCGACGTCGGGTACGGGGTATGCGCGGGCTCCGCTGGTCGTTTCGGGCGGGGTGCCGGGCGGGAATTATGCCGTGCTCGTCTCCGACCTTCAAGGGCTGATCAATGCAGCCAAAGAGACGTTTCCTTCCGCGCCGCGATGGATACTCGAATTGCTGGCGATGGCGGCATTATAGCTTTAAGCGGATAAAAACGGCCGAAATTGCGTTTGTAACCTCAAATGATACGCGGTTTTCGTCAAACGCAACCGTAATGCGCTTGAAATTGCGTCCCCGTTAAGGTATAATGGACATATCTTAAACGAGGCAAGGAGTATGAAAAAATGAGTTTCGGCAGCAACGTTCTTTTTTATCGTAAAAAATTCGGGATCACGCAGGAGGCGCTTGCGGAAAAGCTGGAGGTGACGCGGCAGACTGTATCGAGATGGGAGACGGACAGTGCTTTTCCCGACATGGATAAACTGCTGATTTTGTGCGATCTTTTCGGCTGCAATATGGAAGTGCTCGTCCGCGGAAATGCGGAGGCGGAAAACGCACAGCGTCACGAGGCCAATCTCGAAGCGTATAATAAACACATGAACGTTTATACGGCGCAGATAACTTCGGGCGTAACGCTTATTCTCGCGGGCGTAACGGCAATGTTGTTTTTATCTGCGGCGGGGACCAGGGAAGTGGTCGGGCTGGTGACATTCTTCGTCTGTATCACCTTAGCGGTGTTTATTTTTGTGGCGGGCGGCGTAGCGCACGGAAATTTCATGCGGGAAAATCCCCGTGTGGAAAAATATTCTGCGGATAAAGTGAGCGCATTCCGCCGCAAATTGCCTTGGTTTATCGCGGGCGCGACGGCATTGATTCTTATCGGCGTCATCGCGGTGGTGGCTATGACCTACGAAGAGGGATACGCGCCCGAAGGCTTTACTTTGGAAGGCTGGGAAGGCTTTGCCGCCGGCATACTTCTGACGGCGGTGACGATAGCGTCCGGGCTTTATGTCTATGCAGGCATGCAGTCGGCCAAATACGACGTGAAAAATTATAACAAGGAATGTCGTAAGGAAGGATATCTCGAGGAGTCGGACGGAGGAGAAAATGTTCCCGTTCCCGAAGAGCGCGAGAAAAAATCGGAAAGATTGATCGGCTCGATCTCCAGCGTCATTATGCTGTCGGCTACGGCCGTATATCTGGCGCTCGGGTTTTTACGGAACCTTTGGCATCCCGGCTGGGTGGTGTTTGCGATCGGAGGAATCCTCTGCGGCATCGTTTCCGTCGTCGTCAAGGCGATCTACGGGGAAAAATAAAACGGATGGAATTTTGAAAAAGCGTCGTCGGATTTCGGCGGCGTTTTTTTATGAAAAACAAAAATTTTTCCGACGTTTGACAAACGCCGTGCAAATGTGCTACAATGATATGCGAAATATTTCAAACAGCCGCGGCTGTTTTCCATAGTATGAACATACTATGGCTGAAAGAAATTAGACGGCTTTTAAGGGCTGAGAGAGATGAAAGATAAACAAAGAAAGAAAAAGAACAGAAAAAAACGGATTGCCGTTACGTTGGCCTGTATTATTTTTTTTGTTTCGAGCGTACTGATCGGTTTGCAGATCGGGGTGATTTACACCGACCATACCTGGAAGCATTGGTATCCCGATTACGAGAAAGAGGACATTTCCGCCGTGCTTGAGAAGGAAACTCTCGACGAGGCGGATTACGCCCTTTTATACGCGCAGACGGGGCTTACTAAAATAGGGGTTGACGGATTATTGCAGGAGAACCCTGCGAGCGGCAAAGCGAAAATGCTGAAGATTCAGGATTTCTATTTTAAGAAGCATACGGTTTCCTGCGATCGGTTTAATCCTTATACTTACTCCGAAACGATCGAGGCGCACGCTCCGCTCGGGCATTTGGAGGACGGGGATATCATCGTCTCGGCGACTACGCACGTTTCGGGGTTTCGGCTGGGGCATGCCGCCCTGATTATCGACGGAAAAAACGAAAGAATGGCGGAAGCGTTTGGCCCGGGCTCGAAAAGCGAAATTACGAGCGTGCATTCCTTTACAAATCTTGCCGACTTTATGATCCTCAGGCCGAAATTTGATAAAGAATTCCGCGAACAGGTGGCCGCTTACGCAAAGGATAACATGATCGGCGCGGATTATAATTTTTCTATCGGGATACTTTCCAAAAAGTACAACGAAGAAAAGTTTACGCGCACACAGTGCGCGCATCTCGTCTGGTACGCCTATCGGCATTTCGGCGTAGATCTCGATTCCAACGGCGGGCTGGTGGTTACGCCGCCGGAGATCGCTAATTCTCCCTACGTGGAAGTGGTGCAGATATTCGGCTTCGATCCCGTGAAGCTTTGGAAATAAAAAACGCTGCGTGCCTCATTTAAGCATGGATTTGTGTAATAAGTGACAAAGACTGGGATTTTTGTTGAAAACGAAACAAAATAGTTTTATCGCTTTCCGAGGCGTTTATAAGTAGCTATCCGAAGCGGAACAAGCGGCGGAAAAACGGAAAGGAGAAAGACAATGAAAGATTTTAACGAACTTTGCAGATCGGTGGAGGAGCTCAGCCCTTTGGAATACGCGGCGGTATTGGGGCGGACCTCGCTGAAAATTATGCCCGCGATACGGGCGTTTTCGGAGGACGGAAGGACGTGCGCGGAAGTGCTGGCGGCTTTTGTCATCGCTTCGGTATATGCGGACGGCAAGCTGGACGAATCGGAATATCTTCTTATGGCGCCCTTGCTCAAGGCGTTTTTCGGAGAAGATTTCGATTTTGAGGATGCGAAAAAATTGGCAAAGGAATGGCGAAAAGAAGGAAGGGCTGTAAAAAAAGAGGTCGATTACCTCGTGGATTTTCTCGGTACCCTTTCGGAAGAGCTGAAAGGCGATATTATTTTTGCTTGTCTGCTGATGTGCGCGGTGGACGGAAAAGTGTCGTTAAAAGAAAAATCATACATCAGGCAGCTGATGAGATGATTGACATCGAGGTAAAATACTCCCCGTCCGACGCCCGAAAGCGTTTGGGCGGGGAAAAATTTTTTTAAGCAAAGTTCGACGCTTGCTATTTTTTGCAAGGTGTGATATGCTAAAGAAAAACAGCGGGAGGAAGAGGTGAACGAAGTTTATACGATGATCACGGGGGCCACAGGCGGCTTAGGCGGAGCGTTTGTTCGTCTGGCGGTAAAAAACGGCGAAAATCTTATTTTGACAGGCCGTCACGAAGAGAAGCTTCGTCTGCTTAAAGAAAAAATTCTGGCGGAAAACACGGGCGCGGATGTGAGAATATTTGCGGTGGATCTTTCCGATGAGGGCAGCAGGGAAGAGACGATTCGTCAGATCGCGGCGGAGCATTTGAAAATAGGCCGTCTCATCAACGTTGCCGGGGCGGATATTCAAAAAGCTTTTACCGAATACACGCAGGAAAAGCTTTGCTTTCAATGCCGCGTCAATTTGGAGGCCGCCGTTGCGTTGTGTCGCTTTGCTTTGGAACGGCGCACAGAGGAATTGGAAATCCTCAATATTTCCAGCGTTTCCGGGCTTTATCCCATGCCCTATTTTGCAATATACAGCGCGACGAAAGCCGCGCTTACGGCCTTTTCTCTGGCGTTACGCGAAGAGATGAAGGGCAAAGGTGTGCGGGTGACGGTCGTACTTCCCGGCGCAATGCCTACCCGCGCGGATATCAGAGAACAAATCAAAGGGCAGGGGATTTGGGGAAGGCTCGCTGCGAAATCGCCCGATTTCGTCGCCGAAAAAAGCTTGAAGGCCGTGAGCAGGAACCGCGGAAAAATCATACCCGGCTTCTGGAACAAAGCTATGGCCGCGGGAACAAAATTTATTCCTCAGTCTTGGAAATTACGATTTATCGCTCGCCGTTGGAGTAAAATTTCCAAAGATGCTTTTTGATAATTATTCAGGGGGATCATACTGCTTATATTTTCTGTACGGCTGAAAATCGTGTGTAGGTAAAAACGGCAAAAAAGAGCACAAAAAAAGGTTACGGCAAAAACGCTGTAACCCTTTATTTATATGGCGCAGAGAAGAGGATTTGAACCTCCGGTAGGCTTCAGACCTACACACGATTTCCAATCGTGCTCCTTAAACCACTCAGACATCTCTGCATAAATGAGGCTTTCACTTCGGAAAGCCATTTAATATTACATGATCTTACAAAAAAAGGCAAGTGTTTTTGCCCTGTTTTTTGAAAATTCTAAAAAAATTTATAGAGCTCAGCCCGCAGTTTCCCGTGTCCCTTGCGCTGAAACTGTCTGGGCAGCGTCCGACTTATAGCAGTCGCATGCCGCGCCGCTGGGCAAAAAGCCTGTATCCGAACATTTTTTGCATTTATACTGCGGCGTTAACCGACTTTCGGGTATTCCCATGCTTTTAAGGATATCGGCGCGTTCCGCCGTAAGCTCCGATTGCTTTTCCTTGAGTTTGGGCAGTTTTTCCGGCTCGAAAACCTCCGCTTTGGCCAGCGCGATCTCCATCCGTGAAAGCTCCGTCGAAATTTCCTTGAAACGGGAATTGGAATTGGCTTTTGCAACATATTTGTCTGCGACGGACTGCGCGCGTTCGCGGAGCAGTGCGTAATATCTTTCGCGGTCCGCCTTGGCGTTGACCGCTTCCACTGCGGGATTGACGTAACTCGGCTTTGTCACGGAAGCCCGTTCGGGGATATTGCCCGGCGCCATAACGCCCGTGTGCTTCCAATCGGAAAGAATCTTATTCATATAGGGGATAGGGTTGCCGCTGCCCGCCGAACGCTTTGCCGCCTCGAGGATCATTTCGTCCGAGAAATTCCACGAATGCCACGTCTCGATCAGCGAGAGATTGGCGGCGCTCTTTTTGAGACTGCCGCAGAACCCTTGAATGCGCGTAAACAGCTTAAGCTCGCCGTTTTTGACGCCGAGATATTCCGATACGCTGTCCTTGGAGACCACGCCTGCGGAAAAGAGCTGCTTTACCAGCTCGTGCATGCCGTCGAAGCTGTTTCGGTCGGTACGCAGGCAAAAGAGCGCGATATCCGAAAGGGAGCTTTCCTCGTAGCCGCAGTTGTACCATTTTTCCGTGTATTCGTCGATATAGGGCGCGGGATTACTGACCTTGACGCCCAGCTTGCGGCCGATGCGGAAGGTGAGGGAGGCGAGGAGATCGCGTTGGGAAAGATAATTCCCCACGTCGTCCTGCGCGGTTTTTCCCTTTTCCGCAAGCTCGGAAAGCAGTAGATCGAGGCTTTCCGCGTTGCCTCGCTTGAGGTGCTTCGCCGCCTCCAGGATAGCCGCTCTTTTGAAGCCGTAGCTCTCCGTCCATTTTTCATAAAGCGCGTAATCGGATTCGTCGGGCTTTTTGAAGATGGAAAGCGCGTTGAACACGGCGATGAGATCGCCCTCGTGCGCATTGTAATTGCTTAACTCCCTTTCCACCTGTTCGTAAGTGATCCAGCCGTTGCGGATAAATTTTTTCGCCTTGTTGAAAATATAGGACGGGGAGACGCTTTCGCCCTGCTTGTTGATACAGTATTCCGCAATCAGCAGAAACGCCTGCGGCTGTATGTCGTTTTCGTCGAGAAAGTGCATATATTTGATGGAGTCGTTGTAGGAGACGAATTTCCCCACCTGCTGCATCTTGCGCTGAAGCTCCTTGTTGAAATCCGCGTACTGTTCGTAACGCACCTTTTTCGGCCTGCCGACGGCGGAACGCACGGGAAGATAGCTGACGGCGAAGGGATCGCGCGAAAGGATTTCCACAAGATCGTAATCCTCCCAGAACTCGAACGCTTCCTCGATTTTTTCCTTGGTCGTCTTTAAGACCTCCGCGAGGGAAAATACGTTGAAGTCGGAGTCGGAATTCTGGCACAGATACAAACCGTAGAGATACACCTTTACGGCAAAACCGTCCGCGTCTGGCATATATTTCGTGACGAATTGATTTTCGACCGTCGTAAAGGCGTTCTCGTTGAATTCTTTTGAAAAGGAACAAAATGACATGATGGGCGCTCCGCTTTGTTTATCTGAAAAATTTCGTTCTTTGTCTGAAGTTTCCTTGATTTCTCGGAAGAAATGTTGTATAATAAAACAGTATAAGCGCCCTGCCGCTTCGGGGCGTATGTCCATTATAGCCGTTTTCCACGGCAAAAGCAAGGTATTTTGATTTGCATTTTGCAAAAATTTCCGAAAGTTAAAGAGGCTGGGAGGCATCGCGGATGAGGATTTTGCACACTTCCGATTGGCATATCGGCAAAAGGCTGATGGGGCGGGAGCGCCTGGACGAACAGTCCGCGGCGCTCGACGAGATCGTCGGCATCTGCGAAAGAGAGGAAGTGGAGCTCGTCCTGGTGGCGGGAGATATTTTCGATACCTACCTTCCGAGCGCGGAGGCGGAGGATTTGTTTTTTTCCAAAATCAAGGCGATGGCGGGAGAAGACCGCGCCGTGCTCCTCATCAGCGGCAATCATGACGACGGCGTTCGGCTGTCCGCCGCCGCGCCCCTGTCCGAAGAGCTTGGGATTTATATCGTCGGGAATGCAAGAAAACCCTTGCCGATAAACGCCCGAAGGCGGGTTCGTCCCGTGCGTTCGGGCGCGGGGTTCGCCGTATTTGAAAACGACAGGGGTGAAAAAGCGTTCGTCAACGCCCTGCCCTACCCCAACGAGGCGAGGTTCAAAGAGGAAAAATCCGATCTGTCGTTTGCGGAACGTATGAAAAAGTGGATCGACGAGGGGGAAGCGGAAAATCCCGAACGTCTTCCTTCCGTCTTTTTATCCCATATTTTCGTGGTCGGCGGGGTCACCTCGGAAAGCGAGCGCGAGATCGACCTCGGCGGCGCGCGGGCGGTGCCGCTCGACGTTTTGCCTAAGAGCGACTATATCGCGCTCGGGCATTTACATAAGCGTCAGCACATGGGAAAGGGACACTGCTATTACAGCGGTTCGCCTTTGCAGTATTCCTTCGACGAGGCAAACGGCGAAAAGGGCGTCAAGGTGTTTGATCTCACTGCAAAGGGCGTGGAAAATTTGCGGGACGTGGCGTTGAAGTCGGGGCGCAGACTGGTGCGGCTGGAGGCGGAATCTCCCACGCAGGCCGAGGAGCTTTTGTTTCTCTATCCCGACGCGCTGGCGGAAATGCGGCTGCATCTTAGCTCGCCGCTCACTTCGGCGGAAGCCGCCGCGCTGTCCGCGCACGAAAACCTCGCGTCTCTCATCGCCGAGGTAAACGAAACGGGAACGCTGGAATTCGAATCGAGAAAGGGATTTTCCGACTCGCGCCTGTTTGAGGAATTTTACCGCGCGCAATACAACGAGCCGCCGAAAGAGGAGCTGAAAGCGCTGTTTTTGTCGGTGCTTCAGGAGCTGGAAAAATAATCTATTTCGCCAAAAGAGAAAAAATCGCCCGTCGGGTATCTCCCGAAGGAAAAAAGTATATATAAATAAGATAGTAAAAAACAAAAGGAGGACGCGCATGAGGCCCGTATATCTCGAATTTTGCGGCATCAACAGCTTTTCGGAAAAAGCGGAAATAGATTTTACCAAGCTGTTGGACGGCGGCCTGTTCGGCATTTTCGGCGATACGGGCAGCGGCAAAAGCACCATTCTCGACTGTATCCATTTCGCGCTTTACGGGAAGATCGAGCGTTCCTCCGGCACGGACAGCATCAATTATAAATGCGACAAGGCGTACGTGATTTATGCTTTCGAGATTTTGGAACAGGGAAAGCGGCGCGCCTATCGCGTCCGCCGCGAGCGCCGTAGAAAAAACAACGTCGCAAAGGCGTTTTTGGACGAATACGACGAGGACGGCAATCTTCGGGGACTCGCCGAGGGCGTGGGCGAGGTGGATAGGCGGATCGAGGAGATCGTGGGGCTGAGCTTCGACGATTTCAAAAAATGTATCGCTTTGCCGCAGGGGGAATTTGCGGGGCTCGTCAAGGCTAAGCCCTCGGAACGGCTTCAGCTGGTTTCGCGGCTGTTCGATCTCGAAAAATACGGAGACAAATTATCGGCGACGATCCGTTCGCGCAGTGAAAAAACGTCGAACGAAGCGGGCCTGCTGCTTGCGAAAATGCAGGAGAACGCGGGCGGAAGCGAGGAGACGATTCGAGCGGAGACGGAAAAGCTCCGTCTGGCGCGGGAAGAATTGAAAGCCGCGGATAAAGCGCTTGCGGAGACGGAAACGGCGCTGGAGCGCGAGCGGCGCCGCGCGGAAGAAAAGAAAAAATACGACGAGGCGTGTCTGAAGCTGGCGCGCGCGGAACAAAAGCTGGGCTTTTTTACGGAAAAGCGGAGAAAGGCGGAAAAGTTCCCCGCGGCGGCGGCCGTGGCGGAGCGCGCGGCCCTGCTTGCAAAATGCGTGCGGGAGAAAGGGCTGGCCATATCGGAGACGGAAAAGGCGGAGACGGCCTTGTCGGCTGCGGAAAAAGATCTCGGGGTGCGCAAAAGACAGCTGGAGGAAAGCGGCGTCGAAGCGGAGATAGAAAAACTGACGGGCAATCTGGCGACTTTGGCCGCCGCGGAAGCGGATATCGCCGCCTGCCGCGCCGCCGAGAACAAGTTGATCGAGTGTCAGGAGGCCTACCGCAGTCTGAAGGACAAATTCCCCGAAGAGGATTTCGACGGCTTGTTAAAGGCCAACGAAGCCGCGCGGTCGGCGTTGGGCGCGGACGAGTCGTTTACGGAATTTCTTCGGCACAACTTCAAGGGGGTTCTTCTCTTTGAGACGTATGCGGAGTTCAGGCGCGACCTTTCCGCTCTGGCCGAAAAATATCCCCAAACGAAGGGGGACGTGGCGGCGCTTTTAGGGAAATATACGCTTGAGAAGGGCACGGGCGGTTCGTTCGACCTTGTCGCGGCACAGCGGGAATTCAAGCGAATAGAGGAAAGGCGCAAGGCGCTGCTTCTGGAGAGGGAAGGCATCGAAAACAGGAAAAAGGCGTACGAGGACAACGAGCGGAAAAAGGCGAACGTCACCGAGGACGGCAGGCATTACCGCGAACAGCTGGAATTTGCGAAAAAGAAAATCGAGCGCGTCAAAGATCTCGGTTCGGTTGAAGCGCTTAAACGGAATATAGATACGCTGAAGGCCGCCAAGAAGGGCGCGGAGGAAAAGATACGCGCGCAGGAAGAAAGGATCGCGGAGCTGAAAGCGAAGCGGGAAGCGCAGAAAGCCCTGGCCGCCGTGCACGAGACGCGGGAAAGGGAAACGAAGGGAGAAATAGAAGCGCTGCTGAAGGAAAACGGGTTTTCGTCCGTCGCGGAAGCGCGGCTGCTTGCGGCGGAAATCGGGGACGCCAGGCGCACGAAAGAGGAATGCGACGCTTTCTTCGAGGAGTACGCCGTATGGAAGAAAAGGCGGGAGGAAATTTCTGCGGAAAGCTTCGACGGCTTTTCCGAGGAAAAGCTGGCGGCGCTGGAAAGCGGAAAGCGGGAGCTCGCCCTCCAAAAGGAAGCCCTGCTTCGCCTGGTCGCGGTCGGCGAGAAAGAGCTGGAGCGGCTGACGGCGCTTCGGGAAAAGTACAAGGGGCTGGAAAAGGAGCTGAAAGCGAAGGAGAAAGAGCGGGAGCTTTGGGAAAAGCTAAAACTGCTGACGGCGCGGGGAAAGTTTATGGAGTTTATCGCGTCGGAATACCTTCAGGAGATCTGCGTTTCGGCGAGTAAAACGCTTCTGTCTTTGACGGGCGGGCGGTATTATCTCAAGTACGACGACGAGTTTAAGGCGGGGGACAATTTCAACGGCGGCGCCTTGCGCGCCGTAAAAACTCTGTCGGGCGGCGAAACCTTTCTGGTCTCCCTGTCGCTGGCGCTGGCCTTGAGCGGCGCGATCTGCGCGAAATCCCTGCGCCCGATCGAATTTTTCTTCCTCGACGAAGGGTTCGGCACGCTGGACGAAAAGCTGGTGGACGTGGTGATGGACGTTTTGGAAAAGCTTCGAAGCAAACATTTTTCCATCGGTCTGATTTCACACGTCGAGGAGCTTAAGCACAGGATAGATAATAAAATTATCGTCTCGGGCGCGACGGACAGAAGCGGGTCATCCGTAAGGGTGGAAGCGTATTGAGAAAAGGACGGAAGTTATGATTTTAAGCGCCGTATCGGTATGGAAAAAATTTGATATGAGCAATCCTCTTTGTCCCAGCGAATGGGGGGGCACGGAGGACGCGGCCGCGGGCATGCGGTTCTGGAACGTCACTTATTACGGGCGCAAGGCAAACGACGGCAGCGTCCGCGTTTTCGCGCGCTTCGGAAAGCCCTCGGCAGGAGAGCGGTTTCCCGCCGTGCTGCTGCTTCCCGAGGCGGGCAAGCCGCTGGACGACGAGCTGTTGTATTATTTTATCGACAAAGGCTACGCCGTGCTCATGCCCGATTACAGCGGCGAGCGGGAAGGCGCCGCCGAAAACGCCCCCCGCACCGTGTATCCCGAATCCTTGAAATATGCCGATTTCGTGCGTGCGGGCGGGTACGACCGCGTGGATACCACGGCGGATGAAACCTGCTGGTTCGAGTGGATTTCCGTGGCGCTGTATTCCATCGAATATCTCAAGCAGAGGGGGGACGTTTCGGGGATCGGCGTGGTGGGAATACGGACGGGCGGGGAAATCGCCTGGAAGGCCATGCTTTCCCCCGACGTAAAATGCGGCGTGCCCATCAATGCGGCGGGCTGGCGCGCCTATCGCAACATCGGTAAATTTGCCGACAACGCGGAAATCAATATGAGCGACGAACGGCACCGCTATATCGCGGGGATCGAATCGCAGTCCTATGCGCCCTTCGTCAAATGTCCCGTGCTGATGCTCTGCGCCCTGCACGACGACGGATTCGATTACGACCGCGCGTACGACACCTATTCCAGGATCGGCTGCGAGGACGGAAACGCAATCGCCTATTCCGCGGACAGCGGCTCGTGCATCGGCCCCAACGCCCTGAAGGATTTGGATCTTTTTCTCGAAAAGCATTTGAAGGGGCGGGAGATTTATATTCCGAAATCCCTCAACGTGGCGCTGAAATTCGAGGACGATACGCTGAAGGCGGAGGTCGAGTACGACGACGGCGGAATCCTCGAGGAGACGGGGATTTATTATGCCGAATCCTCCGAAAAGACGAAGGCGACCTTCCGCGAATGGCACTGCGCTTTTCGCACGGAGGGAAAAAACGTCAAAAACGGGAAACTGAGCTGCGAATTGCCACGCTACAAGGGCGCGGCGATATCGTTCGTCTTTGCCTATGCAAAATATATCAACGGGTTCCGCGTGGCGTCCAAAATTGCGGCGAAACGGTTTGCCGACCCCGATCCGAAAGCGGTGAGGAGCCGCGTGCTCTATTCGGGCGAGGAAGTCGATTGCTTCGGCGTCGCGGGGTACGAGGATTACTCGATTGCGGATATCTTCCTCGAATGCGAGGCCGTGCCCAAGCTGGCGGAGGGGTACGGCAAAATCAAAGGAGCCTATTCGGTGGGCGGGATTAAGACGTATAAGATCAGTTCTCCCCGCTATGTGCCCGAGGAAAACGCGATGCTGGAATTTGACGTCTATTTCCGGAAGGACGGGGAGCTGAAGGTGTCGGTGGATATCGCGGACGAGGAAAACCGCACGGAGCGTTTCAGCTGTTTCGTGCCCGTCAGGGGCGGCGGCAAATGGAAGCGGATCATTCTTTCCCCCAACGAGTTCAAGGACGAGGGCATGGGCGCGCCGCTGAAGAGCTTTTCCCAAGGGCAGGCGCTGCTGTTCGACTGCGAGGACGAGACAAACGAATATGCGGTGACCAATATCCTGTGGCTGTAAAGGAGGATACCGTGTACGAGACAAACGAGATCGTGACGATGAAGAAGCCGCATCCCTGCGGCGGCAGAGAGTGGAGGATCGTGCGCGCGGGCGCGGATGTGAAGCTGTGCTGTCTCGTCTGCGGCAGGACGGTGACGCTGACGCGCGACGAGCTGAGAAAACGCGCGAAGCCTTCCGACGGGAAGAAAGGAACGGAAAGCGGAAAATGAAAGAAAGAGATCTGCGGGACGGCGAATTATACGAGTATCGTTACCACTATAAAAGCAATCGCTCCACCATGTGGTTTTACTGCATTCTGGCGCTTATCGTGGCGGCGGCGCTCTCCTTCCGCATCTACTGGACGAATACGTTCGGCGGGGTGCTTGTAGATGGCGAATCGATGTACGCGACGCTCACTACGGGAGACGAGCTGGTGATGAAATATAACGCCAAGCCCGAGCGCGGCGACGTGATCGTGCTGGACGTAAGGAAATACAATTTCCCCGAAAAGACGGAGTTTCTCATCAAGCGGCTGATCGCCACGGAAGGGGACGCGGTGAAGTGCGAGCATAGTCAGGTGTATATCCGCTATGCGGGCACGGATGAATTTGTCAAGCTGTACGAGCCCTATGCGTATTATGCCTACGATTACGGCTTCGCGCTTTACGAGGTGGGCGAGGGAGAAATATTTTTCCTCGGCGACAATCGCACCAACAGCAAGGACAGCCGCTATAAGGAGGGGGATTCCCATTTCAGCGACCGCCTCTACAAAGCGACCGACGTTTACGGCGTGGTTCCCGATTGGGCGATTAAGTATAAAGCGTTTTTGAAATATCTTCCCGGCATGCGGGTCAAATATTCCTGACGCGAAATAAAAAGATTATAATGAAATTTACGGAGGACAACAGATGATCAGGATTACATCGGACAGTACCTGCGACCTCGGTGAGCTGGTAAAAAAGCACGGGATCGCCTTAATGCCGCTGAAAGTCATTCTCGACACGGAGAGCTTCAAGGACGGCGTGGACATCGCGCCGAAGGACATTTTCGCCTTTGTCGCAAAGACAAAAATGCTGCCCAAGACCAGCGCGCCGAGCATAGAGGATTTCGTCGAGTTTTTTACGCGGCAGCTGAAGGACGCGGACGAGGTGATTCATTTTACCATTTCGAGCAAAGCTTCTGCTTCCTATTCCTGTGCGGCGACGGCTGCGAAAGAGTTCGGCGGCAGAGTGCGCGTGGTGGATAGTTACGCGCTTTCTTCGGGGCAGGGGCTTCTCGTCATGAAGGCGATCGATCTCCTCGGCGAGGGCAAAAGCGCGGCGGAAATCGAGGAGACGGTCAACGCGCTGAAGGAAAAGGTGAACACTTCCTTCGTGCCCGATCGGCTCGATTATCTCTACAAGGGCGGCAGGTGTTCGAAAATGGAAATGTACGGGGCGAATATCCTCAAGATTCACCCCATGATCGACATGAAGGACGGACAACTCGGCGTCAAGAAAAAATTTCGCGGCAAGATGGCCGTGTGCATTAAGTCCTACGTCGCGGAGCTTAAGGCGAGCTATCCCAAATACGATAAACGGCGGTGCTTTATCACCCATTCCAATGCCGATCCCGAGCTTGTCGAGCTTGCGAAAGAGCTTGTGAAAGCGGAATTTTCTTTCGAAGAGGTCGTGGAGACGGTGGCGGGTTCGGTGATCACGGGACACTGCGGACGGAATACTTTGGGCGTACTGTTCATCAGCGAATAGGCTTATTAATGACACAAAACAAGGAGAAAAAATGACAACGATTTACAACGACGGCGATTTCAATAAGATCCGTACGCAGAAACAGCGGGCATTTCAGGTGTTTTTGGGCGTAACGGCTGCCTATCTGGCCTTTTGTATCGGCTGGCTGATTTATTATGTTTCACTGCCCTATGCCGACCCCATGCAGACCCTTCCCAAAGTGTGCGTTTATGTCGCTTCGGCGCTGTACGTAATATTCGTCTTTCCCTTTATGGGTATCAAATATCACCGTATTCGCCGCTATTATAAAATGATTTATTATTTGTCCGAAGGGCTTAAGAATGCGGAGGAAAATTATTTTGTCGGCTTCGAGCGCAAGGAGCTTCAGAAGGATTACGTCGATGTAATCTCCTGTGTGTTTAAGACCTGGAACAGAAAAAAGAGCGAGTGGATGGAGCGCGAGGCGTATCTGGACAGCGAAAAGCCCCTGCCCGATTTCCGCAAAGGAGATTTGGTAAAATATATCGTCCAGAGCAATTTTATCGTGCAGTACGAGATTGTGGAACGCGGCGCCTTGCAGGAAGACGAGAGTTCGGAAGAGGATGGCGGCGAAGCGGCCGAAGAGGCCGCCGGGAAAGGCGCAGGCGAGGCTGTCGGAGCGGAAAATTCGGCGGACGGCGGCGGGACGGCGAGCGAAAGCGAACGGACAAAAAACGAGCGATAAGCGATATAAGGAGACACAAATGCGAGCGGTAGTTACGGTTACGGGCAAGGACAGGAAGGGCATCATAGCGAAGATCAGCGCGTTTCTTTCGGAAAAGAACGCGAACATCGAGGATATTTCCCAAACGATTTTGGGCGAATATTTTGCGATGATCATGATCGTGGATATTTCAAACGCGACGGAGGAGCTTGCCGTTTTGGCAAAGGAATGCGCGGAGCTCGGTAAAAAAATAGGCATGTCGGTGTATATTCAGCACGAAGATATCTTCAACGCGATGCACAACGTTTGAAGGGAGGGAGCGCATGTTTACTCAATTCGACGTTTTGGAAACCATCGACATGGTCGAGAGGGAGCATCTCGACATCCGCACGATTACCATGGGGCTTTCCCTGTTTTCCTGCGTGCGGAGCACCGCGGAGGAGACGGCGAAAAACGTTTACGATCTCGTATGCCGCCGCGCGGAAAAGATCGTAAAGACCGCGTCCGAGCTCTCGGGAGAATACGGTATCCCCATTGTCAACAAGCGGGTATCGGTGACGCCCGTCAGCCTGATTTCGGCGGCGTTTCCCGAAAAGGCGCCCCTGATCGGCAAGGCGCTGGACGAAGCGGCGGCGACGCTGGGGATCGATTTCCTCGGCGGATATTCCGCGCTCGTCCATAAGTCCACGGCCGCTTACGAGCGGACGTTTATCAAAACCATTCCCGAAGTGCTCGCTTCCACGCAGCGGCTCTGTTCCTCCGTCAACGTGGGTTCCACCCGTTCGGGGATCAATATGGAAGCCGTGAAGCTGATGGGCGAGACGTTTAAGGCCGCGGCGAAGCTGACGGCGGAGAAAGACGGCATCGGCGCGGCGAAGCTGGTCGCTTTCTGCAACGCGGTGGAGGACAATCCCTTTATGGCGGGCGCGTTCCACGGCGCGGGCGAAGCGGACGTGGTCGTCAACGTCGGCGTGTCCGGCCCCGGCGTCGTCAAGCACGCCCTCGAACAGATCCCCGACGCCGACCTTACGGAAGCGGCGGAAATGATTAAGCGTACCGCTTTCAAGATTACGCGTGCGGGTCAGCTGATTGCAAAAGAGGCCGCAAAGAGACTGAATGCGGAATTCGGGATCGTCGATCTGTCTTTGGCGCCCACGCCCGCGAGGGGGGATTCGGTGGCGCAGATTTTGGAGGAGCTCGGTCTCGAATGCGTGGGCGGACACGGCACGACGGCGGCGCTCGCCCTGCTCAACGACGCGGTGAAAAAGGGCGGCGTCATGGCCTCCTCCCGCGTGGGCGGGCTTTCGGGCGCGTTTATTCCCGTTTCCGAGGATATCGGCATGATCGAGGCGGCGGAAAAGGGCGAAATCAATCTCGACAAATTGGAGGCGATGACCTGCGTGTGCAGCGTGGGGCTGGACATGATCGCAATCCCCGGAGATACGCCCGCGACCACGATCGCCGCGATGATCGCGGACGAAGCGGCCATCGGCATGATCAACAACAAAACGACGGCGGTGCGGATTATTCCCGCCCCGGGAAAAGGCGTCGGCGGACAGGTGAATTTCGGCGGTCTTCTGGGCCGCGCGCCCATTCTGCCCGTGCATAACACGGACAGCAGCAGGTTTGTCCTGCGCGGCGGAAATATTCCCGCGCCCATTCACAGCTTCAAAAATTGACGAAAACCAAAGGAGTAGAAAAATAATATGGAAAGAAAAGACGTTCAGGAACAATACAAATGGGACCTTACGGTCATTTTCCCCTCCGACGAGGCGTGGGAAGAAGAATTCAAAGCGGTGGAAAAGGACTTCGCAGAAAGCGGACTGACGGGATTTCAGGGAAAACTCGGTGAGAAAACCGAGCTGCTCGGCTTTTTCCGTAAGCGCGACGCGCTGTTCCGCCGTATGGAGAAGCTGTACGTTTACGCCAACATGCGTCACGACGAGGATATCCGCATTTCCAAATACACGTCTTATACGGCGATGATGGGGACGCTCGTCTCCAAAATGATGGCGGATATGGCGTTTGTGGAGCCCGAGCTCACCGCGCTCAGCGAGGAAAAATTAAAGTCGTACATCGCCGACCCCGATTTTTCGGAATACGATTACATGCTGGAAAAGATCGAAAAATCCAAGGTGCACGTTTTGAGCGAAGGGGAAGAAAAAATTCTCGCCCTGGCGGGGGATTTTTCGGACGGCTTCCATACCGTGTTCTCCATGCTCGACAATGCCAACCTCAACCTGCCCAAAGGTAAATTCAACGGGGAGGAGGTGCAGATGAGCCACGGCATGTACGGCCTCGTGCTCCATTCGGGAACGCGGGAAGAGAGGGAAACCTGGTTCAAGACGTATTACCGCGCCTATATCAACCTCATCGACGCGATCACGCAGACCTATTACGGCAACGTCAAAAAGGACATTTTCTATAAGACGGCGCGGAAGTACGGCACCTGTATGGAAATGGCGATGGACGGCGAGGACGTCAGCCCCGTCGTCTATAACAACCTCGTCGAGTCGGTGCACGGCGCCCTGCCCGCCATGCATAAGTATATCTCCCTGCGCAAAAAAATCCTCGGCTTCGACGAACAGCATATGTACGATATCTATATGCCGCTCGTGTCCGACGCGGATATCAAGGTGCCCTTCGAGGAGGCGTACGAGCTTGTCGTCAAGGGACTTGCGCCGCTCGGCGAGGACTATCAGGCTCTGCTGCGCCGCGGGCTTGACGAACGCTGGATCGACGTCTGCGAGACGGAGGGCAAACGCAGCGGCGCCTATTCGACGGGCGTTTACGACACGCACCCTTACGTGTTGCTCAACTATCAGCAGACCACCAACGAGATTTTCACGATCGCGCACGAAATGGGACATTCCATTCATACCTATAAATCCACGGCAGGGCAGCCGTACGCGAAATCGGAATATACCATTTTCCTCGCGGAGATTGCCAGCACGGTCAACGAAGTGCTGCTGCTCAAATACCTGTATGCCTCCACCGAGGATAAACAGCTGAAAAAATATCTCCTCAATTATTATATCGACATGATCCGCACCACCCTTTTCCGCCAGACGCAGTTTGCGCAGTTCGAGCAGATCGCGCACGCGAAAGCGGAGGCGGGCGAACCGCTCACCAAAGAAAATCTCTGCGACGCCTATTATAAGCTGAACGAGCAGTATTACGGCGAAGGGATCGTGCACGATAAAGAAATCGCTTACGAATGGGCGAGAATTCCCCATTTCTATCGTTCGTTCTACGTCTATAAGTATTCGACGGGGATCATTTCCGCCATTTCTATCGTCAAGCGCATTCTTGCCGAGGGAGATAAGGCCGTAAAGGATTATTTCGAATTCCTTTCGGGCGGCAACAGCACCGATCCCGTTTCCATTCTCAAAAAAGCGGGCGTCGATCTGACGACCAAGGCGCCTTTCGAGACGGCCATGAAAGAATTCGGCGATACGCTGGACGAATTTGAAAAACTGATGGCATAACGCCCAAACCCGTTCGGGCCGCCGCGAGCTTCTGCGGCGGCTCAAACGCGATAAATCACGCAAGGATAAACAAATGGCAGCTGAAATCAATACAATGCCCTATAACCGCGACGCGGAAATGGCGCTTTTGGGATGTCTGTTGATCGACAACGACATCGCGGCGGAGCTCGTCGAAAAACTGACGGAGGACGATTTTTACCAGGAATCGCATAAATTCATCATCCGCGCCATGCAGACGGTGTTCAACGACCGAAAGCCCATCGACCTCGTCACGCTCTCCGACCAGCTGGACGGCGAGGGCAATCTCGAAAAATCGGGCGGCATCGCCTATCTCACCGAGCTGGCGCAGATCACCCCCTCGGCGGCGAATTACAAGTCCTATTACGAAATCGTAAGCAGGGACAGCACCAACAGAAAACTCATCCGCGCCTCGCGCAAAATCATCGAAAACTGCATGACGGGCGCGGAGGGCCGCGACGCCATTTCCTTTGCGGAAAAATCGGTGTATGACATTTCCAAACAGGCGGACCGTTCCTCGCTGGCGGGCATGAGCGAAGGGGATATCGTCCAGCAGGTGTTGCAAAAATTCGAATCCATTCAATCGGACCCCACGGTATTCCGCGGCATAGAGACGGGCTTCAAGCGGCTGGATCAGATGACCAACGGCCTTCAGCCCTCCGACCTTATCGTCCTCGCCGCCCGTCCCGGTATGGGAAAGACGTCGCTCGCCATGAACCTCGTCGAACACGCCGCGCTCCGCAAAAATAAGGTTTGTGCGGTGTTTTCGCTGGAAATGCCGCGGATTCAGATTGTGCAGAGACTTCTGTGTTCCTATGCCAACGTCAGTATGGCCAAAGGGCTTTCGGGGCAGCTGTCCGCCTCGGAATGGAAAAAACTGATGCTGGCCAGCGATAAACTGAAAAAAAGCCAGATCTATATCGACGATTCCTCGCGCGTCACGCCCGCGGAAATTTTGTCCAAATGCCGTCGGCTCAAGACGGTGGCGGGCGGCGTCGATATGATTATGATCGACTATATTCAGCTGATGACGGGCGGTTCTTCTACGACGGCGGGCTCGGAAAACAGACAGCAGGAGATCGCGTCGATCACCCGTGATTTGAAGATCATGGCAAAGGAACTCAACGTACCCGTCATCGCGTTGTCCCAGCTTCGGCGTATTCAATCCAAGGAGCCTCAGATTTCCGACCTCCGTGAGTCGGGCGCCATCGAGCAGGACGCCGATATCGTCATGTTCATCAACCGCCCCGAAGCGACGGCGACCGCGGAAGAAATGGAGTCGGGCAAGATTGTGAAGGGCGCGGCGGAGCTGATTATCGCCAAGCACAGAAACGGTTCGCAGGGGCGCGTCCAGCTGAAATTTATCGGCGAAAGCACAAAATTCGTGGATGTAGATGAGCAGAACCGCGACGACGAACCGCCGGAATATTCGCGTTCGCCGCGCGCGTTCGACGACGAACCCGCGTCGGAGGCATTCGGCGCTTCGCCGAAAAACGGAACGGGAGAAGTTTCCGGCGACGGCGACGACGAATTGCCGTTTGAATAAGACATGATTACAAAAATAGAGAAGATCACTCCGCAGTCCCTTGCGGAGGCAAAAAAAATCATTGCTGCGGGCGGCGTGGTGGCTATTCCCACCGAGACGGTATATGGTCTGGGCGGGAACGCCTTCGACGACGGGGCGGTGAAACGCATTTTCGAGATCAAGGGCAGGCCGAACGACAACCCGCTCATCGCGCACGTGCATAAAGATTACGACCTTTCGAAGATTATCGACCGAGATCCCCCGTATGCGGCAAAGCTGCGCGACGCCTTCCTTCCCGGGCCTTTGACTTTGGTGTATCCGTCCACGGGGAAAGTCAGTTCGTTCGTGTCCTGCGGGCTGGATACGCTCGCGGTAAGAATCCCCTTGCACGAGGGCGCGCAGGCGTTTTTGCGGGAAACCGACGTCCCCGTCGTCGCGCCCAGCGCCAACCTTTCCAAACACGTCAGCCCTACGACGGCGCTGCATGTATTCGACGATTTTAACGGAAAAATTCCGTTGATCCTGGACGGAGGGAGATCTGAAGGCGGGATCGAGAGCACGGTGTGCGACGTAACGGGAGATCTTCCGGTAATTCTGCGCCCCGGGCTGATCACGAGAGAAATGATTGCGGCCGTGGTCGGAGACTGCGGCGTATATGCGCCTCAGCTCAAGGCGGGGGAGCGGGCGAAGAGCCCGGGGATGATGTATAAACATTACGCCCCGAGATGTAAGACGCTGCTGTTCGGCTGCGAACGGGCGGAAGATGCCCTGGCCGCTTATCGGCAAGAGGAGAAGCTCGGAAATAGGGCGGCGGTACTTTGTGAGGGAAGCGTAGCGCGGCGGTTGATGCGTCTCGGCGTCAAGGTATTGAACCTCGGAGAAAACGAACAGGAGATGGCGGCAAATCTTTACGACTTGCTTCGTGCCGCCGAAAAGACGATAGACGTCTTGGTGGCGGTGGAGCCCGTCAAAAAGGACGGGATTATGGCGGGGGTGCTCAATCGCCTGAAAAAGGCCTGCGCCTCCGTGGATATCCCTCACTGAAACGAGCGAAAGGACGAAAACGCAATGATGGAAGAAAAAAAGATTATATTCGTTTGCACGGGCAACACCTGCCGTTCTCCCATGGCGGAAGCGGTGTTGCGCTCGGAGTTTAAACGGCTGAATATCGGGGACGTATCCGTCTTTTCCGCAGGGCTGGAGCCTTCCAAAAACGGCAATATCAATCCTCATTCTGCGGCGGTGCTGTCCGAAAACGGACTGTCTATCGAAAATTTTGCTTCGCGCGCGCTGGACGAAGAAATGCTGACAAACGCATATGCCGTTATCTGCATGACGGACAGCCAGAGGGATATCCTTATGGATATGCGGTGGAATCTTTTGAGAAGGACGGGGCTTTCGGAAATTGAGAACAACGTTTATTCCTTTTCTGATATCGCGGGCTATGAAATCCCCGATCCCTTCGGACGGGATAAGGAGTGCTACCGCCTTACTTATACTAAAATAGCGGGGGGCATGGCTGCGATCATCGCAAAATTATTCCCCGAATTGTCGGCGGCGGAGTCGGCGCAGGCTGCGGAGAAAGAAAAACAGGAAAATCCCGTGCGGGAGAAAGAAAGAGAGGCGACTGTAAAGCCGCGTAAGCCTCGGGCAAAGCCTCGAAAGCGAGTGGCTCGTTCCGGGACGGAAAGAATGTCCTCCGCAAAAAAATCAACAGCGAAAAAAGCTTCTGCAAAAATGAAGGCCGCCAAAAAATCGTCTGCAAGCGTCGTTTTCGCAGAAAAAGAGAAAAAATCCAAGGACTAAAAAAAGTCGGATTAAGTTTTACATAAATTATAGGGGATAAACGCTTGAAAAAGCAGGCGCCGCGTGCTATAATAGAAACGGAAATGCGAAAGCACGAAGTATTTGCAGGCATTTCCGCGCCCTATTCAAACATTGCGACAGCGATGTTATAATAGAAACGGAAATGCGAAAGCGCCAAACATTTGCGGATATTTTCGCGCTCTGTTCAAACCTGCTTGCCTATGTTTATGAGAAGCGAATAGTACGATGGCGCGAAGCTGTTAATTTATTTTCGCGTAAAAACGCAAAAGAATTATTTTGGCCCGGAAAGGAGAAAAAGCATATGAAAATAGCGGTTGCCTGCGACCATGGCGGCTTGAATTTGAAAAAAGCCTTAATAGAATATCTCGTAAAAAACGGTTACGAATACGTCGATTTCGGGACGAACAGCACCGATTCGTGCGATTACCCCGATTATGCGCTGCCCGCGGCGGAAAGCGTCGCAAATGGAGAGTGCGACCGCGGTATCGTCATTTGCTCAACGGGAATAGGCGTTTCGATCGTCGCCAACAAAGTACCCGGAGTGCGGTGCGCGCATTGCCATGATACCTATTGCGCCAAATATACCCGTTATCACAACGACGCCAACATGCTTGCGTTTGGGGAAAAATGCCTCGGTACGGGCATGATGGAGGAAATCGTCACCGCGTTCCTCACCAGCGAATATATGGGCGGCGAGCGTCATGACCGCCGCGTGGCCAAGATTAAAGCGATTGAGGAAAAATATTCGAAAAAGTAAGCGCGCAAAACAACGAAAGATTAAAGTCAGGAGATACATTTTTATGGAAAAGTACGAGTTTTTTGACAACCCGAGATTTCATCTGGTAGATCACCCGCTCATCGAGCATAAGCTTGCGATTTTGCGCGACAAAAGTACCAGAACCAAGCAGTTTATGGAGCTTGCCGAAGAGATTGCCATGCTGGAAACCTATGAGGCGACAAAGGATCTCCCGCTCGAGAACGTCGATGTCGAAACGCCGGTTGCCACGGCTCACTGCAAGATGGTCTCCGGCCGTGCCGTCGGCGTAGTGCCTATTCTGCGCGCGGGGCTGGGAATGGTTTCGGGCGTGCTGAAGCTTATCCCCAACGCAAAAGTCGGGCATATCGGGCTTTACCGCGATCCCGAAACGCACGAACCCGTCGAATATTACTGCAAATTGCCTGCGGACAGCGAATTGAGAACGCTGTTGGTGGTCGATCCCATGCTCGCGACGGGCGGCAGCGCTTCCGACGCGATTTCTATGATTAAAAAGCGCGGTGCAAAAAACGTCAAGCTTTGCTGTATCGTCAGCTGCCCCACGGGCATCCGTAAGGTGTTGGCCGACCACCCCGACGTAGATCTGTATGTCGCGGCGATCGATCCCATTCTCAACGAACATTGTTATATCGTTCCCGGGCTGGGAGATGCGGGCGACAGGCTGTTCGGTACGAAATAAGGCGCAAACGGATTAGTTGGCTCTGCGACGGGAAGCCTCGCAGAGCTTTCTGTTGTCTAAAAGGGGAAAAAGGGTACATACTGCTATAAAGGAAATGCATAATGGAAAAGTTTTGGAATAATCTGAAAGAATTTTTTTGGAATTTTTTGAACGGCTACGGATTGAATATTCTAAAGGCGTTGGCGCTATTTGTTTTGGGAATATTGATTATTCGTCTCGTAACGACCAGCGTAAAGAAAAATTCGGTGAAGAGCCGTCGGCTGGACAACGCCGCTTCCACGTTCATCACTTCCCTGGTGGCCCTGATCGCCTATGTTGCATTGGCTCTTTTACTGGTGGGCACGCTGGGATTTTCTACGGCGGGGATTGTCGCCGCGTTTTCGTCCGTCATGCTCGCCATCGCCCTCGGCATGCAGAACACGTTATCCAGCCTTACCAACGGGATACTGCTCATTTTTACCAAGCCCTTTCAATCGGGGGACTATGTCGATATCGGCGGTACGGCGGGAACGGTCAAGGAGATCAAGCTCTTTTCGGTAAAGGTCGTCACTCCCGACAATCTCACTGTGATTATTCCCAACAGCACGGTGCTCAGTTCGGTAATCACCAATTACAGCCGTATGCCTCTCCGCCGCCTTGACGTCACGCTGCCCGTTTCCTATGACGCCGACGTGGCCACCGTCAAACGAGTGATAAACGATTTCATAAAAAAGGACAAGCGCATTGTTCCGCTGCCCGCACCCTTCTTCCGCTTGACGGAATACGGGGCAAGCTCGTTGAATTTTACGTTGCGCGTCTGGACTGATCCAGGCGTATTTTGGGACGTCAAGTTCGATCTTCTCGAAGGGATACTCGAGGTTCTGCGGAAAAATAAAATCGATATTCCTTACGATCAGCTGGACGTGCACATGATCGACCCGAAAACAGTCCTTTCGGACAGCGACGGAAAGGAGGCGTAAAAAATGACGAGTGTATTTTTGGCAAATTCGGTGTTCCCGTTTTTTTCGCTTTTGACTTCGGCTTCGGACAGTGCCTCCGAAGCGGTCTCCGATTTCGGAGACGGCGCGGTCAGGCTTGCTATACAATACGGCTGGTATTTTGTAATTATTGTTGTGGGGGTACTTTTGCTTGCCCTTGTTAAACGAAAGGCGAAAAAGAATTTGACGCCCGAAGCAGTTCGGCAGCGTTGTGCTGTTCTTGCAAAGAAGTTGGAGGAAACGCTTTCCGAAGACAAAAAAGCTAAAAAGAATATTTTGAATTCCACAAAAATTTTGAAGCTCCGCTCTTTGGCGGAGGACGCAATGTGGAACGCCTTGCGTTTGGTGGACGAACGTAAAGATATGGTGTTTGAAAATGTGGCAAACGGATTGGACGGCGTAGCGAATTTGCTTTCCGAACTTTCGGAGGACAGTTTTTCCGAGAATAGGGAGACAGAGACGCAACTTCGTGCTGCATTAGAAAATGTTAATGGATTAATCGTACAGATCGACGATATCGTCGCGGCTCGGAAAGGATAAAAAGTATGAAAAGAATTATTGCGATCGGCGGGGGGGAAATCCGCGAGAAAACAACTTTGAAAATAGACGAATATATCGCGGGGCTTGCTAAAGAACATGCGGGAGACAAACGGGCGAACGCTTTGTTTATTCCTACGGCCAGTCACGATTTTATGCCTTATTACAATTCCTTTCATAAGATATATACGGGTACGTTTGATATCAAGACGGACGTGGCTTTGACTGTTTTTAGAGAACCCGATATGGAAAAACTGAAGGAAAAGTTTTTGAAGGCAGATTTAATTTATGTGGGCGGCGGGGATACAGTGTTTATGATAGAGCACTGGAAACAGTCGGGGCTTTTGTCATTAATCAAGGAAGCTTACGAGAGGGGAGTGATTTTAGCGGGGCTGTCCGCCGGCGCGATTTGTTGGTTTTCGGATATCTACACGGATTCCTTAAAGTCGGAAGATGGTACGAAGTATGCGATGTTCAAAGGATTAAATTGGATAAAAGGAATAATTTCTCCACATTATGGGCAAAGAATGCTTGACTTTGATAAAATTGTATGCTATAATTACAAATGTGCTTACGGGATTGAAGATAATGCGGCTCTTTTAATAGAAGAAGGCGAAGTTATCGGAAGTATTTCGAGCGGCGGAAAAGCTTATCGGATCGTGAACACGGACGGGGTTTTGGAAAAGCGCGAGCTTTGAAGAAAAGTCGATAATTCCGCTTTTGTGAGGACGCAAAGGCGGATGATAAGCGGATGTGGCGAAACTGGCAGACGCGCAAGATTCAGGTTCTTGTGGGAGACCATGCAGGTTCAAGTCCTGTCATCCGCACCATTTATGCGGAATACCGAATAAAAACTCGGTATTCTGCTTTTTTTGTGCCGTTTTTGCATAAGGAATGTATAAGCACTATTGCTTATGGGGCGTTTTTGGGACTGATTTGGGACTAAAATTCAATTTTTCCATTTCTTCCCGTTGGAAATCGTCGCTCCAATGGGTGTAAACCCGATCCGTTGTATTTCTTTCGCCCGTGTGGTTTGTAACGTAATCTACCCACGATTTTGTCGCTTTACATTCCTGAATACGGGAAGTAAACGTATGCCGTAAGTCATATAAGCGATATTCAGGCGGAAATTTTTTCTTGAAGGCTCGTCCAAGCCCCGTGAGATTTATATTGAGATATTTTTTTATTTCGTCTATGTAAATGGCAAGGTCGGAATGTATCGGTATAGTTCTGTAAGTGGGTTCCTCGTTCGGTTTTTGTTTTGCATTCTTGATGGTTACAAATCCGTTCTCAAATTTTGCTGAAGCTATCTCGCAAGGTCTGATTCCCGTATAGGCTATGAAACGGATTATATAGTCGTATCTGTCCTTCGGCGGATTGGAGAGATAGGCGTACATAATATCAACTAAAATTTGTTTTCCGTTTTTTCGGCGGTGCTTCGGAATTTGGACGGAGTTCATCGGATTGGAAAGTAATATTTTATCCGCAACGGCCGTTTCAAAAATCCATGTCATAAGATTTTTTACATCTTCTGAAATTCTTCCTTTTCCTTCGGCTAAAATCTTATTCAAAAGAGCCTGACAATCGGAAGCGGTAACGTCTTTGACGTAGATACCGTTGAAGTGAGGGGCAATATGATTGTTGGTGGTTCTTTTGTAGTTTTTGAAAGCTTTTTCGCATATATTCGGCTTTTTGAACGTATCAAGATAATGGTGTGCGTAATCTCGCACGAGTGCAGGCGGTTGCTCGATCAGCGCGGGCGGTGTTTCCTCTTGGGTGCATTTTGTTTTTTCGATTATATCCTGAATAAAACGTTGCATGGCTTCTTTTAAGTCTTTTGAAGCTCCGTAATAATTGATCCCGTTTATCATGTATCGGATTTCGTATGTGCCGTTTTCTTTTTGGCGTATATGGTCCGCAAGGTTTCTATTTCGAAAATAGTCTTTAAGTTCTTTATTAGGCATAAATCTTAATTCCTTGTTGTTAAAAGAAATAAGACGGGGTATAGTATTCTCTCTCTCGTTTTTTGTTGTAGTAGGTTCGGACGTGTCCTCGAAAGAGGACTCGTCCTTTTCTTTTTGTGGCTGATAATTCCCACCGCCGGGCAATAGAATGAAGTTCTCTCTCCGCTCGGCGGCTGTTTCGTCAGAAATGCGGTTACGTTCGACGACGGCAACGATAGTTCTTGCCGCTTGCTCAAGTTCCAGTAAATCTCTTTGGTTCATAAAAACCCTCTCTATGGTGAATTTGCGTTTTTCACGCATAGAAAGATATTAAAGTGATTTGCAAATAAAGGAAACTATTTTCTTCGGAAAATGGAAGCTGATTTTTCTTGTTCTTCGAGACGTATTTCGGCATAGGCGGAAACGTGCATTTTATTGACGGTATCTAATTTTCGATAGGTATCGAGTAGTTTTTGCTCGTCTTGAGGTAACAGGGCGGGCTGACTTTTTTCTTTTGGAATTAATTCGAGTGCTTCTTTTATTGCATATACAGTGCTTTCTCGAGGGTCGGGGGTAATACCGCTCATTATCCGTTTTATAGTTCCTAAAGGAATATTCGATTTTTTTGAAAGTTCTTCGTAAGTCATTTTTTTTTCTTTTAAAGCAAGTCGGATAGGTTGAAGTTCCATTTTTGAGCCTCCTTAAGTATCATTGTAGAATGAAATTTATAAAAAGGCAAAAAATTTTTTGTTTTCTCTTGACAAAGTTCGAAAATGATACTATAATAAAAATGTGGTTCGAAAACGAGACTTAAAAGTTTTATTTCCGAACCAAAAAGTCAACCTTGAGGGAGGAGCTTATGAAACACAAAAATTTATACGACGAGAAAGAAGGAACGGAAGGGAACGAGTTAAAAGCGGCAAAAGAAAAGACGCCGGAAAAATCCGACGTCGGAACAGTTGAAAGTATATATGATCTTTTTAAGCCGAACAAACGACCGCTCACGTATGCGGAATATAAAATGTTAAGATCGCAAGGGAAAATTTTTATCGATCCGATGAGCGGCTGTATAAAAGTAATAGATGAGTAAACGTTCTTAATTCTTACGAATTCTTGAAGGAATCTATTATGTTGTCTATATAGGCGCTAAATGCTTGTTTTGTTTTTTCTTGTTCTTTGTCTGTCATTCCTTTTCCGTTTCCTGTTAATTCCATCATGTTGTTTAATATTTCGGCTTTTGAAGGGAAAGGAACGTTTAATTTTTCGTAGTATCTTAAAAAGCAGGCAAGGATATAGGTTGGGTCGTGTAAGAGGATACGAATGTACTCGTCTATGGGAGGCTTTTTCATAAGAATTTCTCCTTTGTATTTAATGATTAAAGTATATCAAATTTCAAACAAAAAGTCAATGTTAAAATAAAAAATATACTACGAGGAAGGTAAAAAAATGGACTTTACGCCAGCAGAGAAAAAATGGGAGGCAATGCCGCCTGAAACGCGCCTTGCCGCGTTGAAAGATTTCTTAGAAAATCGAATCGAAAACGCCAGAAGTCACGCAACGGCCTATGAGAACCCAAAAGATAGTAAAGAGAAATATTGTCGGGATTATTTCTCTGGAGAGGTTAATGCATATCTCGAAGTATTGGGCTTCTTCAAGCTGGGTCAACCGGGAGGACAAAAATGACGGGCGTATGGCTTGTATTGGCGAAAATCGCTATTATTATAACGCTCTTGTTTTTTGTATCGGGTTCGATTGCTGTTACAATAGACCTTTGGTTAACCAAAAGGAAAAATCGAGCCGCACTCTCAAAGCAGCCTGAAGAACTTGAAGTGCAAACATTGACGGCTTTAGAAATAATGTCTTTATCGGACGTAACGAAACCGGAGATAGAAGCGGCTATCGTCACGCTCCATGAATTAGGGGCATTGCTTTCGGATAACGGAGATAGTCGCGTTGAGGTAACGAATGCAGCAGTGGAGCTGCTCGGGGATATACTTCGGGAAGCGGCGAAAACAAACAAGTAAAAAACCCCGTAGCGGGGATAAAAGGAGATAGGAAGGTATGAACAAAAAAAGTTTCTTTGGCGGATTAGCAATCGGCCTTGCCGGAATTTTGGCGGTCGGGGCGATGGGTTGGTTTACGAAAGGTTTTCGTGAGTGGAAGAAAGAAGAAAAGCCGGAAATCGACAACCCGATCGAGGATAGCAGCGGCGGAACAGAAATTGAAAGCGGGGAAGAAAAGGGCGTAAAACTGTCTGTTCGAAAGCTGATGTCGAGCGAATTTGATGATTACGGGGTGTCGGAATTGGCGGAAAGCGCCTATACACTGACGGCAACGATCACGCCTGCGGACGCGGCAAATAAAGCGGTGGATTGGACAATCGCATTTAAGAATGCGAGTTCGACATGGGCGAGCGGAAAGACGGTGACGGAGTATGCGACGGTAACGCCGAGCGCGGACGGAGCATTGACGGCAGTCGTGGAGAACGTGGCGGCGTTCGGCGAACAGATCGTAGTGAAAGCGACGTCGCGGGATAATGCAGAAGCGTATGCGACGTGTA
>UQHL01000013.1 GCA_900540805.1 uncultured Eubacteriales bacterium | reverse complement strand
GGATTATTATTACAATAAGCATAGAGATTTAAGCCGTTAATGGTATCGGGGGCAAGATACGTAACGTCGTCTATCGTGATAAATCTGCCGATTTCCGGATCGTAATATCGTGTCTTCAGGTAATATAATTTCGTCTCCGTATCATAATAGTACCCGCGATAACGGAACGGATTGAGTTCCCCAAGGTTTTTTCCCGAGGTGTCTTTCTCTATTTTACAGATTCCCCAGGCATCGTATCTATATTGTACAATATTAATACCATTTTCGTCAAGTATTCCGATCACATTTCCTAAAATATCTTTTCGAAATGCATAATACTTGTTATCATATTTTATTCCCACCACTCCCGTTGCGTCGTACATGAAGCTCAGCCCGTCGCTTTGACTTACAAGGTTTCCGTCGCTTCCGTATATATAACTTATATTTCCTTTCGATATCCTTTGACCTTGGCCGTTATACGCAAACGCCGTTCTGTTATAGTTTGTAAGCTGTCTGCCCTTACTCCACGTCAATGTTTTTCCGCGGTACGTCGTAGGATTTCCCAATCCGTCATATACAAACGTTTCTCCGTTATACGATAACAGTCTGTCTCTATCGTATATATATTCCTTTGCCGTCGATGAAAGTTCTTCTACTTCCTCCTTTCCTTTCAGAGTAAACGCCAGTGTCCGCTTTGTCAGAATATTCCCGTTGTTATCGTAATCGAAAAGAGACGTCTCTCCTGCGGACTTATTATCCTCCCTTACCAATCGGCCGAGTTTGTCATACGTATATCTCACCGACAATTCCCCGTTTTCATACACTTTGGCGATATTGCCCATTTCGTCATAGGCATACTTCAAGCAATCTCGGATTCCGTATTCTCCGCCCGTATTGTCTCCGTATCGGATTGTTGACGGCATTTGCGTCGCATGGTCTCCCACTTTTCGATATGTGATTATCTCTTCCGCTCTTCCTCCCGGCAACATCACTGTTTTCCCGATATTTCTTCCCAATACATCCGTTTTCGGACGAATAATCACTTTTCTATCATACCACATGAAATCCAAATCTCGGGCGGCATTTTCTTTATAGTAATAGTCGCAACCGGGAAAATCGGTTGACGAAAATACTGCTTTACTGCCGAGTTTCCCATATTTGTCATATTTTAATTCTTCCGCGTACCCGTCATACGTTCCCTCACTGTTTAATACTTCGTAATTCGTCAATCTGCCCAAATCGTCGTATCTATAACGGTATTTCTTTCCCGTAATTTCGTCTGTCACAAGCGATATTTTATTATCCGACGTATAAATATTTTCCGTCTGCGGCTCTCCGTTTACTTTCACGCTTAGCACGTTTCCGTTCACGTCCAGCGTTTTTTCGATCTTGTCCGCAGTTATTCCCTCAGCTCGTTTTTTATATGTCGCCGTAATTTTCTCGCCCGTCTTTTTCCCCGCGCCGTCTTTGAGTTCCGTATATTCGTAGGAAATATAATTATCCGTTGCGCCGGTCGGATTGACTTTTACGCTCGTCAATCTCCGCTTATAATCGTACTCATAATCCACGACGTTGTTTCCGCTTCTCACTTCCGTTACTTCGCCGTACGTATAGCTCGTTGAATTGCTGTTTTCCTCGCCCTCCTCTGTACTTTGCGTGATTCCCGTCACTCGTTCCTCTTCGTCTTGGCCGTAGGATACCTTGCTTCCGTTCGGTAATACTTCCGTACGCACGATATTTGTCCCGCAAATAAAGAAGCTCTGCTTAATACAGAGCTTCCTCAATATTATTCTTTATTCTTCGCACGTTCTTCGTTCGACTCTTTCTCCTTATTTCGATTTTTAGTTTGATATTTTTTATATACACGCTCAAGTTTGTTTCCGTCCTCAATATAGTACGGCATACAAAACACCTTTTTTCTGTCTTTATAAAAATACCATTTTAATCCTCTTCCGTCATACCTGTGTTCAAGGTCTTTATATTCATATATCTTTATTTTTCCGAGAAAATTTCGATAGACAAATTCCTCTTTCCGAACCTCCACTTTCCATACCGAAAAACAAATAAGCATAATTATACAAGGAATACCGAAAAAAAACCATACAATTATCAAATAAGGCCAATCCTCAAACTGCGCCAATAATGTATATATGCTCATAATAATTAGAAAGATCAGTCCAATGCAAGGAACAATCCGATATAATTCAGGCATTTTCAATATATAGCCATCTTCTGAAAAAGTTTCTTCCACCTCCTTCTTTTTTTTCTTCTTATTTAGAGCAGATTTTATACCATATTTCAAAATAAATGTCACTATAAACATTGGTATAAGAATAATAACAGCTCTTACAAAATATTTCATATTCGCCCTCGATTATAAATTACCGGCAATACTGTATATACTACATATTCGAGAATAAAGTCATAGAACAACTCTTCATTCGGCATTAATGCTTTACATCCCAATATAGACAGTAAGGCACGTTCATTTTTTATTTGAGCATTCACAGCGGTTAAAGGTTTCCCCATAGCCTTTTTTTGGTTTCTCAATGACAATTTTGATTTTAAGGTGACATTTTTTCCGTGCTGAGCACCTCCACCGCTCAATGCTCCAAATGCAGCTCCTATTACAGCCGATGTAAGGGCCATTCCCCACTGAATATCTCGACCGGCGACAAAATCGCTAGCGACACTTCCGGCAAATCCCGTTGCCCCGCCAGCAACAGTCATTCCTAAAATTCCCAAAGTCGAACCTCCGAAAGCACCCGTTACTGCTCCAAAAGCCATATCTACAACTAATTGCGCCCAATCGATATTTCCAGTGGTCACAAACTGAGTTATACCAGAAATAACTCCGCTGGTTGCAAATCCTATTCCCGCACCTATTAGAATAGGAGCAACAGCCCCGCCTGTGACAAAAGTTATTGCAGCAATAGCTCCAACAACTAAAGCAGCTAATCCTACTACAGCAATCGTTCTCCAAAACTTACTCCACCAACTCGTGCCCTCAGGATCCACGTTCATTACAGGATTATTATTACAATAAGCATAGAGATTTAAGCCGTTAATGGTATCGGGGGCAAGATACGTAACGTCGTCTATCGTGATAAATCTGCCGATTTCCGGATCGTAATATCGTGTCTTCAGGTAATATAATTTCGTCTCCGTATCATAATAGTACCCGCGATAACGGAACGGATTGAGTTCCCCAAGGTTTTTTCCCGAGGTGTCTTTCTCTATTTTACAGATTCCCCAGGCATCGTATCTATATTGTACAATATTAATACCATTTTCGTCAAGTATTCCGATCACATTTCCTAAAATATCTTTTCGAAATGCATAATACTTGTTATCATATTTTATTCCCACCACTCCCGTTGCGTCGTACATGAAGCTCAGCCCGTCGCTTTGACTTACAAGGTTTCCGTCGCTTCCGTATATATAACTTATATTTCCTTTCGATATCCTTTGACCTTGGCCGTTATACGCAAACGCCGTTCTGTTATAGTTTGTAAGCTGTCTGCCCTTACTCCACGTCAATGTTTTTCCGCGGTACGTCGTAGGATTTCCCAATCCGTCATATACAAACGTTTCTCCGTTATACGATAACAGTCTGTCTCTATCGTATATATATTCCTTTGCCGTCGATGAAAGTTCTTCTACTTCCTCCTTTCCTTTCAGAGTAAACGCCAGTGTCCGCTTTGTCAGAATATTCCCGTTGTTATCGTAATCGAAAAGAGACGTCTCTCCTGCGGACTTATTATCCTCCCTTACCAATCGGCCGAGTTTGTCATACGTATATCTCACCGACAATTCCCCGTTTTCATACACTTTGGCGATATTGCCCATTTCGTCATAGGCATACTTCAAGCAATCTCGGATTCCGTATTCTCCGCCCGTATTGTCTCCGTATCGGATTGTTGACGGCATTTGCGTCGCATGGTCTCCCACTTTTCGATATGTGATTATCTCTTCCGCTCTTCCTCCCGGCAACATCACTGTTTTCCCGATATTTCTTCCCAATACATCCGTTTTCGGACGAATAATCACTTTTCTATCATACCACATGAAATCCAAATCTCGGGCGGCATTTTCTTTATAGTAATAGTCGCAACCGGGAAAATCGGTTGACGAAAATACTGCTTTACTGCCGAGTTTCCCATATTTGTCATATTTTAATTCTTCCGCGTACCCGTCATACGTTCCCTCACTGTTTAATACTTCGTAATTCGTCAATCTGCCCAAATCGTCGTATCTATAACGGTATTTCTTTCCCGTAATTTCGTCTGTCACAAGCGATATTTTATTATCCGACGTATAAATATTTTCCGTCTGCGGCTCTCCGTTTACTTTCACGCTTAGCACGTTTCCGTTCACGTCCAGCGTTTTTTCGATCTTGTCCGCAGTTATTCCCTCAGCTCGTTTTTTATATGTCGCCGTAATTTTCTCGCCCGTCTTTTTCCCCGCGCCGTCTTTGAGTTCCGTATATTCGTAGGAAATATAATTATCCGTTGCGCCGGTCGGATTGACTTTTACGCTCGTCAATCTCCGCTTATAATCGTACTCATAATCCACGACGTTGTTTCCGCTTCTCACTTCCGTTACTTCGCCGTACGTATAGCTCGTTGAATTGCTGTTTTCCTCGCCCTCCTCTGTACTTTGCGTGATTCCCGTCACTCGTTCCTCTTCGTCTTGGCCGTAGGATACCTTGCTTCCGTTCGGTAATACTTCCGTACGCACGATATTTGTCCCGCAAACATATTCATACTTACGCTTGTTTTCTCCCGTCTCGTCTTTTTCCGCTACTATCCGGCCGTTTTCTGCGTATTCGCTTTCCTTATAGAATTTCGAACTGCTGTCCAGGCTGTTATACTCAATCGATTTTACGACGTTTCCTTTCTCATCGTACTCCGTTTCCTCTATCGTTTTGCCTTTCGTTTTTTCTTCCCCCTCTACGTAGCTTTCCGTTCGGGTTATCTCTCCATAGCCATTATAACGATATTTCTTATATGATATTATCGTTTTTGACGGATTGGTATAGCTTACGGTCCGTTTCTCCTCCCTCAGCTTTTGATCGTCATCATACGTATAATCTACCACCGTTGTTTGTTGATTGCTTCCGTCTGCCGTTACTTTTATTCCGCTCCTCATCGTTTTCAATGGGTTATTGAACTGATCCAACGTCGTTGTTTCCGTTACTTCGGCCGTAAACGTAAACGAGCTCATCGGCGTTTTATTCAAACTATCCCGCTGCGCATATTTGGTTACGCTCCTCGGATTGCTTTGTTTTTCGCTCCATTTCCAATACGGCTCATACTCATACTCTTCCGCTTCCGTTACTATACCGTTTTCCGAGGTGTAATGTCCCGTACAGTTTCCCTCGACATCGAATATGTATTTCTCCGCATGGTTTTCCTCCGTCACCGTTACAGTGTTTGCTCCCGTACTCGTTGCTTGAGTATATGTTATTACAATAGAAGAAATCAAACTCAATTCTTCCGAAATATTTGTTTTCGGGATTCCGTCTATTGTGGAATAATTGTAAATATATCTTAATTGATTGTTCAGATACGATAAATTTGTCTTTAAGGCATTTTTCGCTTCCGTTATCGACTTTATATTGTTATTGGAATAGCTTATCGTAAATTCGGTACCGCTATCGTATTTAACTTTCGACAGCTTGCTTCCGCTGTATTCGTATCTCGTTTTTCTTCCCCGCGTATCCGTGATTTCCGTCAGCTTGCTTTGCGGATTATAGCTAAACCGTACCTCTTTCCCGTCTTTGTCATATATCCGAGATATTCTTAAGGGAGAATCGGTTGTTACGTCCGTTTTTTCGTATTCGATCACCGCATAATTATCTCGGTTATCATACACGCTCACAAGTCGGCCGTTTTCATTGTAGCCTTTGATGATTTTTCCGTCCGTAAGAAAGTTGATCGGCATCTGACGCTTCATTTGCTCAAGCTGTGCGCTCTTATTCACATATTCTTTATAATAGCTTTGTACTTGAGCGATATATTGGGATTTTTTCTCTTTTATCCACGTTATCTGACCGTCAACAATTTTTTTCTGCGTCAGTAATTCGTTCGTTTGTTCTTCCAATTGCAAAAGCATTAAATTCCTTTGACGAAACATTTCATGCAATGCTGCTCCCGTCAATTTTGGCGTTCCATCTATCTCACCTCGGTTACTATCCCTGAACTCCGGATACTTACAATAGTACGCCGTTAAAAATTGATAGTGATCCGGATATACCTCAAGATTGTTATTTATTAAATTGCAAAGTTCTCTTTTTGTATCAGCGCCATCCTCTGCCGTGCAATTGTTTATATATTTTATCAATTTCTCCGAAATTTCCTCCAAAGCAGTCTTCAAACTCGCCAAAGGCGCTTCTATTGTTCCGCTTTTCGCTATTAAATCTGTATCTTTGTTTGGATTTACATCGGGTACCATAGTCGTTGCTTGACCATACTTCTTATTCAATGTTCTTTGTTGATTTAATACCGACTTATACTGCAATGCTTCGCTTTTCGGTATCGGCATTTCATCGTAATTATAGCTTCCGAAAATTTTCTCAGTCGCAAGCGGGTCATCGTTCCCCGTAGCTGTATTCAGCAATACAAATTCTTTATATGCATTTTCGTAGCTCTTTACCTGTTCTTCAAGCTGTTTATATTCGTCGCTTCTCTGCTCCAGCAGATGATAATTCTCAAACCCCTCAAACCTTGTCACAGCGGTCAGGCCCGTCATTGATTTGTATTCCGCAAATATCTCTCGATTATCTTTGTCCTTCAGCCGCCCGTCTGCATCTATCGTAAAATCCGATTTTTTCCCGGAAACGTAAACTTTATTGTTCGCGGAATCCTTGTAATAGTAATATTCCCAAAAACCGTACTTGTCACCTTTTTCATCAGTATAAATATAATCGACGTTCTCCCCTTCGCCGGCACTATATTTGATAAAATTCTCATTCAAGTTTAATCTGAAATTTTCCCCTGCAAAATTCTCTTCCCCGCTTTTTTTATAGACGTGGAAAATTCCGAGCCCCATCACCGAATCCTCCCCCGGCACGTCCGTGAATTCCACCGTTACGTCCTGTGTTGCCAAATCGACCGTTCCCAGCGCTGCGCCCGCTAAAGAAAAGCTACGCTTTGTCGGGCGCGTCGACTCGTTTGTTAGATATTTGATCTCCAAAATCGGTGCATTAATACCCGTCGCATTGAATTTAAGATCCCCCGCTCCGTTTCCGTAACCTTTTGAACTCGGCAGCAGCTCTATATCAAAATCCCCACCGTTCGCTTTATAAGCATTTGTTATATCTATTGACAAATAAGTAGATGTACTATTGCAATAGATTTCTTTGTCACCGACACGAAAAGCTCCGGGTGTATAAACCATCGACGCCTTCAGCTTCAAGATGACACTTGCAATTCGGCCGTACAAATTTACTATATTGGATTTTTTGATACAAACAGAACTTTTATACTCGCTCGAGAAGTCAATACCTACCACAAACTCACTGGAATTGCCATAAAGAGACCAGGACGAAGGACCCGAAGAGCTGCCGGAGCCACGAGATTTACGATAATTTTTGAAATCAAAAAACGATGTATTATCGGTAATGATCTGTGGATCAATCGTAACAGGAAACGCTCTTTCCTCAGCGTTGATCCATTCTTCGCTCGCCACTACGGCAAAGACGTACTTACCGTCTGTTTCGGGTTCCAATTCGTAATAGACGTCTTCACAGCTTTCCCCTTCCGCATCGTACATGTACGGACTGGGAATGGTAAATTCGAGCTTTTCTTCTATTTCTCCGCCTTCCTTTTCAGTCTCCGAATACAGTTCCAGCTGCATGTTATCGTCCGAAAGTCGCATTCTCAGTCCTTTCGTATTCAACGCGAAAAGATACTTATATTCTTCGGCCCTTTCCTTGACGATAATGTTTTCCTTAACATTGTTTCCCGAAAGTCTGTACTCGATATCAGTATCCGACTCGGCATTCTCGTAAACGGCTCGGCTGGCGGTACTGTTCGCTGCACCCTTTAGGCTCTTTTCAACACAAAGTATCGTTTCTGCCTTCTCCTCCGTGGTATTCTGTAACGTCAACAAAGATATGTCCGCTTCATTTATTTCCGCAGCCGCCTTCAGCGCCTTTCCAAGATATTCCCAGGATAAAGACAATCCATCTCCTTCGATTTCCACTTTCTTCCCTTTTTCAGCTTTTAGAACTGTTGTTTTGAATTTTCCAAACCCTGCCTCAAAGCCGTTTTCTGTTTCTATGAGAGAGTTATCGATTTTCTTCCATGTTTCCCCCTCCTCATCGTAATAATTGACAGGCTCTCCGCTAAACACGCTTTTCGTCGTATTATTGTTAAGGACATAGTGCCGAGAATGTGCGTTGATATGCTCCTCGTCTTCTCGCAATACCGCAGGATCCTCCCATTGTTCCAATTTTTCCTCGCAAACGGAAAAATTGGCTTCTCTTGCCGCAGGATCCGAAATTTCATGAAATTCTTTCGTTTCGTCTTCCTTTTTTATAATAACTTCTTCCTCGTTTGTTTTTTTCAATTTGATAATTCCCATTTTTTTAATCTCCTGTTTTTTATAATTTCATTTTTATTTTTATGTTTATTGACTTCGGTCAATCTTCCCCATTTGTTTCTATCGTCGTTGCGAAAATATGCATAAACATATTATCCGGAAATATAATTTCTCTGATTTTTTTACCTTTTTTCACGATATATTCGAAACGATGAAAATAGACCAAATGTATTAACCGTCCCGACGATATGCATATCCCAGCCGTTTTTAACGAACCCGAACGCGTAAAAAAACGCATTCTTATGCCTTCCTGCATTCCATGCGACCAATCCAATAATGCAATCTCCGCATTCTCTGTCTCCCCGTCTTCATAAACTATTTCGAATTTTTCGCACGAATCTCCCCAATAAGCAAAACCCGCAAAATATAATTTATCTGCGGCCTCGTTTACCGCTAAGCTCTGTCCCGAACAAATCATATTGTCCGTCTGTTCTCCGACACAGAAATTAAATCGTACTCCGTCGATCAGTCTTTCACCGTCAAGCTTAAAATCCTCCTTCAATATACATATGTTATCCAAACCATACTCCCCGCTTTTCGGCAATTCCTTATAAATCAACTTGTGATTAAACAATCCCGACATATCCAAAGCCTTATGCCTTTTCATTACAGCACCTCGGAAACCATTCAAAAAACCGTTTCTCACGCTCCAAAATAAAATCTATTTTTCGCAAAATCGCCTCTAAATGATTGACGGCATATTCAAAATCATGCTGTTTCGTCATTTTCCAAAATAATGAAAGTAAGTTGGAATAGCCTTGAAATAATTCACTGCTCGTCACGCTAAAGTCTTCATTCTCTTTCACCCTTTCCAAACATGTAACGCATAAAAACTGTGTTCTCATTTTTTCCAGGTATTCCGTAATCAGAAACGCTTTGTCACATAAATTTTGTCGATCTTCGGTAAACAATCGTTTTAATTCAAATAAGTTTTCTTCCGAATTTTTCCGCCACAAAAGAATTTTCTCTTTATTCGTAAAGTAAATCAATCTACATTTTTTCTGATTTTTTTTGGACAACGCCCGACATGTAAAAAATCCTTTTTTGCCTTTTTTTCGATACTGCCTGTTGGCCTCCAATAAATTGTCCAATGATATTTTCTTTTTCTTGAACAAATAGCTGTTCTCATAATCATGGTCCACTACGTTTATCTCGCGCGTCACTAAATCATAGCCATATACGAGTATAAAATGCGGAGCATGCACTTTTTCGTAAGTATCCGCTCTGCTTTCCAGGTAGAAGCAATCCACCCCTGCAATAATCGGTCGTCCGCAATCCACATGTTTAATCAAGCTTTTTTCGTTTATATTACAACGCCGATTTCTGTATCCGAGATATTTCTCACCGCTTTTATCTGATATTTCCTCATGTCTCAATGTAGTAAATTGCCTGCCGGACATCAATAACCTACTTAATAATATTCCTTCCTTTTTTATTCCTAAACAAGACAGGCCCGCTATCAGTTGATGATAATAACAGTTGATAAACCAAAAATCGTTGAACGGCTTCACGCCTTCGAGTTCATTTTTCATGAGTCTTTTCATTTATCTTTTCCTCCGTCGCAGTTAAAACATCCTCCGCCGTTTCCCAAACATTGATGTCGAGTTCTTCTATTTCAAACTCTATTCCCAGCTCGGTTTCTATATCTGCTATAATCGCCACGAACGACAAGCTGTCTAAGCTCAGATCTTTCAATTTGCTTTTCTCCGTCACGGCTTCTTCCAAAGCGCAGTGCTTCTTTATAATCTCCAACATCTTTTTTCTCATTTTCTTACCTTCTTCCCGCTTGCCGTTCGCTGTAATTTATCCGTCCGATCGATCACATTCGGCATAAAATGCGCGTTCAAATTTCCCGCAAGATATTTTCGCAGGGCTGCAGGCTCGCATTCTCCGATATAGTTCAAACAAATTTCCGTCACTCCGTCTTCTCCCGTTCTGCCGCAAACAATGCAGTCTTCCACGTTTGGACACTTTTTTACCTCTTCCTCGATTTCTTCGGGAAAGATATTTATTCCCGCGCGGATAATCATATCGTCTTTTCGTCCGTCTATGTAATAGTACCCTTCTCCGTCCGTATGCGCCATGTCTCCCGTATATAGCCAACCTTCTTTGATCTTTTCCCTCGTCCGAATTTCGTCCCTGTAATACCCTTTCATCACGCACGGGGATTTCACAAGCAATTCTCCGTCTTCGATTTTTACATTCGCGTTCCCTATCGGTTTTCCGATACTTCCCGCTTTTTTTACGAATTCGTCCGGCAATAACGCGCTCACCCGCGGACTATGCTCCGTTAAACCATATACGTTGTAAAATTTCGTTTTCGGAAAACTCTCCGAGATTTTCTTTGCGGTAGTTTCCGTCAGCCGTTCACCGCTCAACGCGCTCACTTTCACGGGAAAATCCTTTGCAGAATATTTAACCAGGCTCAAATACAGCGTCGGCGTGGCGCAAAACACCTCAATCCTCTTCTCCCGCAAAAAACGCAGAAATCTCTGCGGCATAAATGTTTCCTCGTAAAAGTATATCGTCATGCCGCAGCAAAGTGCGTATAACAGCTCTCCCGTCAGCGCCGAGATATGAGCGAGCGGCCGCGCGACGCATATCCGGCTCAAGCCCGAAAGATCGAAATACGAGGAAATATATTTGAGATTGAAAATAATATTTTCGTCCGTCAGCATAACGCCCTTCGGAACGCCCGTCGTGCCGCTCGTAAACATCACAAACGCCGTCTCGCCGCATACCTGCCCGTTCGCTCTCACAGCCTCGCGAACGTTTGCGCACCATTTTTCTCCGTATTCCTTTGCCACGGGCACGACGGTATCCCCCTTAGCGATACTTTTCAATATTTCCCTTGCGGTCGCTTCTCGCGTATTTTCCCCGCAAACCGTCAGCGCACCTCTGCCCCCGCCGATTTCGTCAAATCGAAGCAGTTCGGCATACGTCAGGCCTGTTCCCGCAAATGCCGTACGATCCGCGTACCGAAGCATTTTTTCTTTCAGGTATTCCCAAAGCCTCATATGTATTTCTCCGTAATCTCCGCCAATGCCTCCAACGTCGTCAGGCGTTCCGGGTCCAAATCGTCGTCCCGGAAGAAAAATCCGAACCGTTCCTCAATCCCCGCAATTACCGTCACCAACGCCAGGCTGTCCAGCCCGCTTTCTTTTAGGCTTTCCGTCTCCGACAGCGCCGCGCCCGTCGCCTCGCGCGTAATTTCGCAGATCCTCTCCATTAATTCCCGTCTCGTCATTTTACAGCCTCCCACAGTCGTTTTTCATACTCCAGAATTTGCCCCAATTCTTCCTCCGGCGTTTCCGCGGACAGCCTTACTCCCTTTTTTTTCTTGATTTCCCGCAAGCTTACAAAAAGATACAGCCTGTCCAACAACGCGATCTCTCCTCTTAATACTTCCCGCGCGGAATCCGGGAGATTTAGATTCTTTTCCATACGCTTTCTCGTCATTCTTAAAATCCCTATCGCGTCCTCGAAACGCCCGATGTTTATACTCGGCGGCGGAAAGCTCTGTCGCCTTATCATTTCTATCGTTTTGTCTTCAGGCTCCGCCGTTAAATCCGACAGCTCATAGACGCATACCGCTCCATCGTATATCTCCCCGAACTCCTCCTCCGTAAATTTCCCTTCGCTCAACGGATATTCGTTCAACCAGTTCAGTTCCTTATCTACGCGCACATAATGATCTTCCCGCCAGGACGAGCGCTTAAAATTCAAAAAAAACCGCGTGTTCACCCGTATCAAACATAACTCGTCCGAGGTTTGTGCGCATATCTTTTTCAACGCTTCGCTCGTTTCGCAGAGCTGATAGCTATGTCTTACCACTCCGTACTCCTCCGCGATATCCTGTAAACGCGGAATATGACAGTAGTTCTCATACGTCGCCCCACGGGAGAAGTCGTTCGACACCTGCCCTATGCTTACAAACGAATTTCCGTACAGCCTCCTCACGTCGTAATATCTCCCCAGCCATGCCAGAAAATATTTCTCTACGCATGAAAGGCCCAACGTTTCCGATAATTCCTTTTTACTCGACATTCTCTTTCTTCTCCCGCAAATACGCTTTTCCGTCAAATATACGGATTCTTTCCGAAACGCCCGCCGTCCAACGATATCTCTTTTTCCGCTCGTAATCGTACACCTCCGGTTGTAAGCCTCCGTATTCCTCGCTTGCGGTTACAATTTCCGTATCGTTAAATATCTTTCCCACCTGGCTTAATACCGCGCCTATTTCACGCTTTAAGCCGTATTTCACCGAAAGGGCTTTCAACCTTTCTTTATCGAATGCCTCTGCCCTCCAAAGATAATATATATCCGCCAATTTATATAAATCCAAATCCTTCCCCCGCGCCGCGGTAAAATACAGCGCGCTTTCCTTATATTGGTGCAATACAAGGTGCAGAAAAAACATTTCCTCGTCCGATACATATACACTCGTCTTTCCCGCGTACAGCTTCCGCGTTTCCAGCATCTCCGCAAGCAACGCGTCTTTTTCTCCGGGCTCGTTTCCAAGCGAAAAGTTAATATCCACCTCCAGGTACGGCTCTTCCGGATTTTCCGTCGCCTTCAAAAACGGAGCCGTTTCTCCGCGCGTCATTCGACGTTTTAACACCTCCGTCCGCGAAAACGGAATTACTTTTCCCAGCTTCGATTCATACCTGCCCTGCACAAATCCCTGTTTTTTCAAAGCTTCACACGCAACGTTCAATTCTGCCTGTCTTACTAAAATGTCTATGTCGTTTGAAACCCTCTCTCCATCCGCGTAAATCGCGCTTTCTTCCGTAAGATTGCTTAATACGCTGCCTTTCAAAAAAATGTGTTCCGCTAGTTCCGCTATTAACGCCAAAGAAAGCTTCTTCGTTTCCTCGCGCATATACTCTGTCCGCCGTTTCTGCTTCTCATATGTTTCTTTCAGTAATTTTTCCGCTTTCGGCGGAAGGGGGATTTCAAGTCTCTCCGCACGCTTATAAAACAAGCCCGCTATCCTGTGCGCATACATAAAACCAAGCGTTTCGTACCATTCCGCCTCAGCTTTCGGCCGCTCGCCTTTCAGAATACTTATCACGTATTCCAAGCTCGATTCTCTCATTTCATACCTCACTCATAAACCGACGCTTTCACCGCGGAAAACGCTCTTTCCGGCTCTGCGTTTGTATCAATTACCGTGAAATCGTTCGTCTTCGCAATTTTTAAGAACTCGGAGGAAACTCTTTTCAACAATTCCTCGTCCAAATGCCTGTCGCATTCGCTCGGGCGGCTCTTGATTCGTTCTATCGCCGCTTCCGGCGGAACGTGCGCCAAAAACGTTACATCGGGCTTCAGAAGATGCTTCGCCGCTTCATAAAACCAAAGCTCTTTATCGTAACCTCGCGCTAGCATATTCGCCAGCGACGTATAGATATATCTGTCGCAGATTACCGTTTTCCCCACTTTCAGCGCAGGCTCGATCACTTCGAAGCTATGCTGAACTCTGTCCGACATCGTCAAAAGCTGCACCGCGCGGTAGTCGATATCCTCATGGTGTTCACAATACATCATTTTTTGAAACAGCTTCGTTTTTCTCGACAGATCCGTAGGCTGTTTTACGCAAAGTACCGTACCGATCCCGTGCTTTCCCTCTATGTAATGCTCCGTCATGGAAATCAGCGTCGTTTTTCCTGCTCCGTCCGTGCCCTCGAAGACCAGTAATTTCCCTTTATAAGGATTCGTTCTCAACTGTAATTTCCGACTTTTCATCGCTTTTTCCTCTTAATATTATCGTTTTTCCCTTTTCCGTTTTCACGGCCTTTTCCTCCCGGCCGTTTACTTCCACGACGGCTTCCCGCTCTGCGGCGGGGACTTTCGTTTCCGATTTTTCTTTTGCTTCCGGTGGCAAATCCTCCGCTCCCGTCAGAATTTTTAATTCTTCGATCAGTTTCCGATTCGACTCGATCTCGTATTCTTTCAAAATTTTCTCCTTGCTTGGGAACAATTTTTCAAACATCGCATACAGCGTCAGGCTTAAACTGCCGGACGTCAGCCACAGCGTCGCAAACGTTTTGTCCCATATCACCGTCCCCGTATGCAGCTTTACATATGCCAATGTCAGTAAAAACCCCCACGCCAAGGGTAAAAATACCAGATATTTCGTCAGTTTGCTTCCGTCTTCCATTTTCCGCGACACCGCCTTCAACGGCAGTTTGCTTACGCCCGTCAACACGTTGATCGCCAATGCTATCACCACCGTGTCTAACCCGTAGTCCGTCATTAGTTTCAATACCTGTCCCTCCATCGCTATCTTCTCCTTTTATTCGTAAATCGAACGTATATTTCTTTCGTCCAGCTTTTCCGCCAGCCGTCTGTCTCCGCTGTTCGAATGTCCTATCGTATCCTCATACGATAACACCTCGTTATCCTTGACAAGTCCCGCGTCCGGACCTGTATAGATTCCGCAATCTCTTACGTTTCTGATTATATTATGCTTAATAATATTCTTGTTCGCTTCTTCCCACGGCGCATAAATCCCCACGCCGCTTCCGCAGGCCTCTCTCGCCATTAATACTTCCATCAGATTTCCCGTTATAATACAACTGCTCGCGTTATGCTCTATTAACCGCGCATTCCGACTCGTTGACGTGAGGATGTTTCCCTCTAGCACACTATTATTTCCGCAGCTTCTTACGCTTCTCCCGCAAATCGTATGCGTCGCCAAAATTTTATTCGAGCCTATCTTGGCGTACTCACCTTTCGTTTCCAAGCCTACGCATTTACCTGCCCATTCCCCCACAATATTATTTGACGTAATGATACTGTATAAGCCTTCGTTGATAAAGCCATATGCATGCGCCTGCTCTTTCAGCTTTCCAATGTTGTGCATTCCATTTGCCTTGATATTGTTTCCCACAAATCTCCCGAAACGGCCATTTGTATATACTCCTATTGCCTTTTGCATTTCCCCGTTTCCTCGCGTCCTCGAGTATATAAATGTATTCTGTACCGATATGCTGTTTGCTAAATTATTATACAAGCCATACACCGTGTTTTCCTTCGCGTACTCCTCCGGCGTACATTCCACTTTAATAAAACTGTTTTGTATTACCAAATTATCCGCTCGGGTTTCCATATGCGTGTCCAAATTTCCGTTATTATAAACCCCGACCAGCTTCAGCTGCTTGTCCGAATATAATTCTATCCGACAATTCTCTATCTTCAGTCCGAACGCCGTATTATATATTCCGCAAAACAGCCGCCTGCTATCTTCGCCGTTTTTAATGCGCAGCCGCAGCGTTATATTTCTAAGCGTCACCTCCCGCGCTCCCGGGCGAAGAAAAAATAACGCCCAATCGCTTCCTGTACTATCTTCCAATTCCCCTTCTATCTCCGCTCCGCTTCCATCTACTATGACGTTCTCCCGCGCAATATTTACCACCCCTTTTACACACGTCTTTCCAATCGTGAAACTCGAGCTTTTATTCTCTCCTATCCGTATCTTCCCGCTCAAACGAATCTCTCTTTCCAAGCCTTCACTATTGATTACTTTTTCTATTTCTGTTATATGCATCTTCTTTGTCTCCTAACCTTTTCCTTTCATATTTTATATTTACCTATATTTCACTCGTGAACGTTTTTACCAATCCTTAACCTTTCTGTTACCTCCTCCTTTTCATTCAAAAGTATGGTTATCTTTTATCCGAGCTTTTTATATCTTTATTACGACCAATCGATTATAATAAATATATTTTTCGGCATATCGGTATATAAAGCTCAACATCTCATAATATTTACTTCTCGATAAATAATGATCTTCCATCACTTCTCCCCTGCAATATAGCTTACAGCTCTTTTTCCGATAAACAGATAACGATTCTGTCTTTTTCAATTTCTCATTTATATATACTTTTAATCCTATCCATAAATCCAGCTCCCTATCTTCTTCAATTTCTTTTAGATAATCATATTTGAAAAACCCTATGTCCCTATTATCCTTTTCCGCTTGTTTATTTTGTTTTTTTATCATTCTGTTTGCCGTTATCCATATTTCTTCTCTCAATAATTTTTCTATCCCTTGACTAAGGAAAAAATCTATAACTTCTTCAATGCGAATAATCCGCTTCACAGGTCTCTTTTCCTTTTTATTTTATTATATCATAGAAATACTTTACAGATTCACGGAATTTGTAAAGTATTTTCCTCTACCAGTCTTCTCGCGCCACTCTTTGGTCTTACTCCATAAATTTCTGTTTTATATCAAAATCGATATATCAGTCGCTTCTCGGCTTATTTAATACCTTTTCGTCGTATTCAATTGCCGTTTTATATAAAATAAAAATGAAATACCACGTGTTTTACACGTGGTATCATTAGCGGACACAACTCTAATCGCTATTGACTGTGCGCCAGCACACTAAAAATTGACTTGCCAGCCATACATTGCTTAATTTTTTACACTTAAAAAAGATTTCGGAGGCAAACATACTTCAATACATCAGTTTTATCCGTCTTTAATCGATTTATTACTCTTTGCTTGTCTCGGCATTTTTTCTATCATGTCGGCATAGTATCACTTATAATAAAGTTCGCGGTGCAATATCCAAATTTTTCGTTTCGTGTATTTTCGCTCAAATTCAATGTATTGATAAAAAGACTTTTCTATTTTTCAACAAGTTCAATTAAATATTCATTTATCAAACGTTATTAGCGTCTTTCTTTTTTCCTTAGAGAAAAATTTTATCTTTCCTCAATATATTGCCCCCTCTTTTACGCGCCTTAAATCGAAAATTTCGTGGTTTATAAATTTTTCTTGGAGAGAGGCTTGATGATGATATTGCCTGAGACATCAGTCGCGGCGGCTTGGTGAGAACGTTTGGCAATGTCAATGCCGATGTAAAACATGAAGTTACCTCCGAGTTAAAAATAGAATGAATAAAGGGATATCCGCTTTCACTACGCAGGTACAGACTGGTTAGGAAAAATGATAATAAAATATCATCCAGCTTATTCGCACAATCACGCAGAGAAAGAGGCGCAACTCTTAGCGGGAAGATCTAAAGTCTTAAGCAGGTTACCTGCGACCTCTATTCACACGGAGAATCATAACATAAATGTCACAAAAAAGGAATGCAAACAATGTAACATCCATGGAATAATTTTACTCTATTTTACCAGCAGCAGGATAAGAAAAATGCAACAAGTCGCATTTTTGAGAACAAGCAAGTCGGAAACCGACTTCTTAAAGGGAGCGGCGGAAAGAATATAAAACGGGAGGTAAAAATGGACACGGGATAACAAGAGAACAAGCAGTCTGACAGGAAAACAGCGAAAGGAGGGAATTTATCGGCTGAATGTCCAGAAGAAAGAAAAACGATACGGGGATACCGGACTATGAGGTCGACGCGCTTGCAAGAGCGTTGCTGCCCGCTATTCAACAGCTCTTTGAAACGGAGGAAGGAAAACGAGAGTTTAAGGAATGACAAGCCGAAAGGCGAAACAAAAAGACGAATAAAACAAAAGAGAATTTGAAGTTCCCTTGAAACCATAGGGACGCTCGCATAGACGAGATTTAGAGAAATCATTTTGAAGAAATAGATGATTAAAAAGATATGGAAAGGTTATGCCGGCTAATGAAATATACCTTATAAACGGCAAAAGCGACGTTGGAAATTCCAACGTCGCCTTTTTTATCAAGAAATTTTATCCCTCTGTCTTTTTTCCGTTTCCAAGCGGATAAATCCTACGTCCAAAACGCTTTATTCTGACAATTTACAGGGTATTCCGTCCGCCGACTTAAATTTTTTCGCCGCGAAGCACCTCAAAGGGCTTTCCGTTTGCCAACCGGGACTTTTCTGCCGCGAAACACATCAAATGGCTTTCGATCGATTTATCGATCGTCGTCAAAGCGCGGATATTTTCCTTACCGGAAATATATTCGGCAAAGTCGTTCAACAGCTTTTTATCCCCTCCGCCGTGGCAATGAAAATCCAGGCCCAATTTTGCGAGATCGATCTCCCGTCTGCCTTTGCCGAAAACGGTTACGGAAATCATCTTTTTTTCCATATCGCCTTCGATTTCGCCTGCGGTGCCGTGAACATTCAACGTCCTCGTACATTCCTCGCTGAACGGGGTCATCGTCAAATGCGCCGTCGCGCCGTTTTTATAGAGCATCTCGACTTCCTGATGATCGACCACATTGTTGTCGCACCTGAAAACACAGCGGGAAAAGGGATTGTTTTCGTCTTTCAGTTTTTCTTCCAACTCCTCCATACAGTCGGCGGAAAGCTGCGAGCGCGAGCCTAAAACCATCCAATTTCTGTCGTTGTATATTTTTAAGCAGTTAAAGACACATTTGTCTTTCAAAGGACACTTAAAGCAATAGGCGGCGCTGCCGTTCGGCGCGTTTTCCTCTTTGAAATACGTCAGATTTCCAAACGAGCTTATGCTTTCACAATCCGAACCGATAAGATAGGTAATAATATCGAGATCGTGGCAGCATTTCGCCAAAATCATCGGGCTGGAAGTATCGGAATTCCTCCACGCGCCGCGGATAAAACTGTGCGCATAGTGCCAATACCCTACATTTTCGGTCTGATTGATATTGATCACCCGGCCAATTTCGCCGCCGTCGATTATTTTTTTGACGAAGTCGTAAAAATGCGAATACCGCAGGACGTGACAAACCATCACTTTGCGGTGAAGCGCGTTGGCTTTATCCCTGATTCCGATACAATCCTCGAGGCGGTTGGCGACAGGCTTTTCCAAAAGCACGTCGTAGCCTGCTTCCAGCGCGGGTATCGTATGCGCGTAATGATCGGCGTCCTGCGACGCGACGATTACCGCGTCCGCAATCTTGCCCGCCCTGTAAAAATCGCGGTAATCTCTATAGCATCTGTCCGCGCTTACCCCGTATTCCTTTTGCGCCAAAACGAGTTGTTCCTCGCAGACGTCCACCACTGCCGTCAGGCGCATATTTGCGTTTTCTTTGATATATCCCGCAAACAGCGTCCCGCGGGAGCCGAAACCGATAATAGCGAAATCCGTCATATTTGTATCTCCGTCATTCCGCAAAGATCGACGACATAAAAAACTGATAGTCGTATGCGTTGTCGTCGGCCGCGGTATTGTTGATGATAATTTTCAACTTCGACGCCTTTTCCGCAGAACCGAACACCTCGGCAAAACGGGAAGCGGGGATCTCTATCCGCGTCCATTGATTGACGTCCATATCTGCCTGAGTCGTAAGCGTGATCTGCGCCCCGCCTTCGCCCTGCACGGTCACCGCGCCGTTGGCGTTGGGGGTCGTCCGCATCACGTAAAAATAAATTTTTTCCGTCTTTGTCAAATCGATCTCGGAAAAATTAATTTTAAAGTCTATCCACGCGCCGCCCGTCGCATATATTTTAATCGAATGGGCGTCGTTGCCGTAAACGTAATCCGCGTTGCTCTCCAGAGCGAAAACTTTGTTCTCTCCGTTTTCAATCACCTCGGTAAGGACCAGATTTTCGTCCGCCTTCAACACCGCGCTTTCCGTCTTTACGCAAATCGAACTTATCGCGTATTCGTAATACATGGATTGATAGCCGTCGGCGGTTGCGGGATTGATGAGGAAATGGAATTGCGACACTTCGGCGGCGCCGCCGAAAAATTCCGTAAACCGATCCTTAAAGATACTGATTTCGCACCATCTTCCCGCGACGATGTTGCCCACGTCCGCCCGCATCGGGACGGCGCCCGAATTGCCGCTTCTGGCGAGCAGTCTGTCCGCGCCGTTGGATTTGAGGAATACCTGGCTGCCCGTTGCATTGGCCGCAAAGCACTTGATTGCAAACGTGATGCGGTCGATTTTCGACAGGTCTATCTTTTCGGTAAGTATGCTGAAATCGATCCAGCAGCCGTCCTCTTTGGCATTGACGACAAGCGCATATCCGTCGTCGCCGTACGTCATGCCCTCGCCGCTTAAAAAGCGCAGCCTTTCCTCGCCGTAATCGAGGAAATTCCCCTCCAAGGGCATATTTTCCGCAGGAGCAAATACTTTGCGGTTTATCTTCCCGCTCTGTACAACGAAACGGTAAACCGCTTCGAGAAACAAGTTCTCCTCCTCATAGCGCACGGTAACGACGTATTCTCCTTCCATCGCGGCGGAAAACCTGCCGTCCTCGCCGATCGTCACGGCGCCGCCGTCGGGCGCAGTCACTCCGACCGTCGCCGCCACGGGATTTCCCCGGTAGTCCGTTGCGGTGACTAGCCCGATATCAACGACGTCGCCCACCGTATAAAAGGCGTTGAGACCGTTGTGCGCCACGGGATTACGCCCCGCGCGGGCGGTAATCTTGCCCACGTAATAGGTCAGCGTTTCCAAAGAAGGATTGTCGAACGAAATCATAAACTTTTCTATATTCTGCGCCGAACCGTAAAACTTGATCGGGGTTCCGTTATATTTCCAGACGCCGTTATCGTTGACGACCTCCACCTGCGTCCAGGCCTGCGCCTTCAGCGTAAAGCGTGGAACGTCATTGTTGAAAAACGCGGTGCCGTCCTTTGCCTGGGCATTGTAAATCCATACGTAAAAGCTTCCGTAAGCAGAAATGTCCTTTTCCAGAGAATCATGCGCGATCAGGTTCAGCCATTCGGTATTTCCCGTCACTTTTACCGACCCTTTTTCCCCGCCGTGTTTAACCTCAGGCTCGAACCCGCCGCCTTCCGTCCCGTGCAAAAGCGCGCCGTTTTCGTTGTCAAACAGAAACATATCGCCCGCGGCATATCCCTCTTTGGAAATCACGCTTATATACCTCGTGAGGATAGACACCCGCCCCGTTTCGTCCGTCAGCACGTATTCGATCTCGTAAACGCCCGTTTTTTCGGCGACAAACCTCGATTCGTTTGCAGCGAGCAGGGTATAATCGGGCGCATATACGCGGCAATCCACCCCGACGCCCGCTCCGGCGACTGCGGCAGGCACCTCGATTTCGTCGCCCGCAAACGCCGCTTTCAAGTGGGAAACAGTCGCTTCCACCGATTCGTCCTCCGTCCTGATCATGGGCGTGGTAATATATACTTCGGTGTTTTTTACTTCGTTTTCGTTAAGGAGATGAATGGTATAATTGGCGATGTTTTCGGGCGAATTCGGATAAGTCTTTCCGTCGCTTTCGGGGAAAACGCTGTCGAAAATTTCCGCTTTATATTCCACCAGCGTCCAGCGGCGGGGCTTCAAAAGCCTGGCCACCGTATTGCCGCCGTTGTTGTTGACGAGCGCCTTCAAAACGTCGTCCGTGGGATTATAGATATAGTAAGCGATCGAATAGGCGCCGCGCACGTCGGTAATCGCCGGGGCGACAAATTTTATATCGGTGAATTCGTATCCGAAGAATTTCACTTCGAGGACTTTCCGCGTTCCGCCCGTCGGGAAGGTGGTGCAATCGACGATTTTCAACGAAGTTTCGCCGTTGGCCTTCAGCATGTCGAGCGCATAGCTTTCCGTAAGGGGTATAATTTGGTTTTGTAAACCGCTGAGGTCGGCGGCGATAAACTGCGTCGAAGAGAAGTTTGTCAAGCCGTTGGCCTTATCCCGAAAGGTGTAACGTATCGTATATTTGCCCTCCGCCGTCGGCGTAAAGGTATATTTTTCCTTCTCTTTTTCGAGATCGGCCGCCGTACCGTCGGGGTGCACGACCTCCGCTTTTGTCACTTCCGGTTCCCCGCCCGCAAAGGAAACGAGTTTCGGCAAGGGGATTTCGCCGGCTTTTCCCAATTCCATAAACGGCAAAACGGGATTTTCCGCCGCCGGCGCCCTGCCGTTTGCCGACACTTTGACGCCGGACAGGTATACGTTGAGCGCGCCGTTTTCCCGCCCTTTGAAACTGATTTTGAACCCGTCTATGTTTTCGGGCGTCGCCGGATTTTTAGCGGCCATGTCCCCGACGGCAAAAGCGCGTTTCTCCTCCGCGTCGGAATAACTGTCCTTAATCCAGCCCTTTTCGCCTTTATAAATCTGTAACAGTCCCCAGGATTTTTCAGCGATCCGGGAAGGATTGTACACCTGGTTGGTGGTAACTTCTATCTCAAAGGCCGAAGCGTTGTAAATATAGACGTACATGGCGTCGTAGGAGGAAATATCCGAAAGCGCGGGCGCATCGAGCAACAGATCCGTAAAGCCCGTCTCGGAAGCGCTGCGGACGTTCAGGGAAGCCTTTTCCTCCCCGTAAGTCACTTCGTCGGAAGAGACAAGCGTTACGCTTTCGTGCGCGGCCGCCATCGCTTCGCCGCCGGCATGGCCGAAATACGCGACGGTATTTTCCTCGTAAGCGCAGGAGACGGTAAGGGGATACGAACCGACGTTTCCCGAACTGTCCGTCGCCGTATAGACGGCCGTGTATTCGCCCGACGTATCGAATACGATTTTTCCGTTTTCGGGCTTTATGGTGCTTTCGCCGATTTTTACGGTGATTTCCGCGGCGATTTTTTCTCCCGACGCGTCGGTGACTTTCGCCGCGGGCAAGGTCACTTCCCTGCCCTTTACGGCGAAAATCCGCGTTTTTCCGCCCAGATCGATGACGGGTTTTCCCGTATCCGCCACTTTGATTTTTAATTCCCGGCTCTCCGTGAGTCCCTTGCCGTAAGTCACGGTATAGCGCGCGGAATACCCGCTCAGTTTGGAAACGTAAAATTTATTGTTGTTGACTTCCACTTCGTTTCCCTCGGCGTCTTTTACTTCCACGTCGGGAAACAGCCGCGTGCCCTCGCTGTCCGCGACGTCGGCCGCGGGAAGGGTATATTCGCTTCCGATCTCTGCCGTCGGGCTTTCGGGCAGCTCGAATTTAACTAGCTTCACCCCGCCCGCACAGGAAGCAAACGCCAGGGCGAGGACGGCGGCCAGCAGCGTCAGCACCGTCAGAATCCACAATCTTCTTGTTTTTTTTCATCAAACTTTCCTCCTTCCTTTTTCACTTGGAAATATAAAAATTGTCCACATAAAAAGCGTAGCTCTGCCCGCCGTATTCGTGGGCATAATTGATCGTAAAGCTCTCCAGGGCAGAAAGATCCAACGGCTCTCCCTGTCTGCCGTTTTTATACCGCATATCCGAAAGTTTTGCCGTCACCCTCACCCATTCGCCAGCGGGCAGCACGGCCGCGGCCACTTCGAGCGAATTGTCCTTTTTATCCCTGACGTTCCAGGCCAGCGTTTTGGTCTTATACCCTGCATTAAGGATATCAAACGAAATCTCGGCATCGTCGCCGTAAGCGGTAAAATCAAACGAGGAAAGATATTCCTTTTCTATCCTGATCCCGGGCCAGGGATCGGGGTGGCCCTCGTTGGGATTTACGGCGACGTCCACCTTCAGCGATTTGCTTCCCTGCGAAACGTAAAGCGGATTGGTGTTGATGGAAATTTTCGGATAGGACGCAGACGAACATTGATAACTTAGGGCGTTGACGTTGAACAAGTCTATCTTATCCTCGAAATAGAGTATCTCGTCGGTCGTTTCCGTCCGCTCGATTTCCTTGATCAGCGCCTCCGTCTCGGTATATTCGTAATGCGCTTCCAGATTGTCGAGATAGAGCAGGCTGAAGGTATCGAAACTGTCCGTCTGCGCAAAATCAAAACGGATATATTCCAGAGCGTCTATGTCGCAGAGGTATTTCGCCACTTGCCGGTCGATATAGTACACCAGGTTGTTTTTTCCCGGCGAAAGCAAATATTCCGTACCGGGATAGGTCTTTCTCAGCTTATTTTTTCTCGAGGTAAAGGACAGCGTAAGCTTTGTTTCTCTGCCGCTCTCGTTGAAAACGTCCATCGTCAGCGCCTTCACATAGCTGAAATCGTTGGCGGAAAAATATTTCGTATCGCACCAGATATACATGCTCGGGTCGTTTCCTTTCGGATTGCCGTGAATTTCCACCCGCGCGCTGGTATTGCCGTCGGTGATAAATTTCGGGTCGGTATTCACCCCGATTTTTCCGAAGGAATTATAATAGTTAAACGTCTGCATCTCCTCGTAAGACGAAAAGGTAGAGATGGTCGCTTTTTTCACTCGGGCGTCCTTTTCCCCGCCGCAGGAAGCGAATACGAGGGGAAAAGTCAGCAGACACGTCAGAAAAGAGACGGATTTTTTCATATCAACTGCTCCTTTTCGAAACCGTAATATTGTCTATATAGAGCGTTCGGCGCGGCAGCAACGTACTTTCGTCGGCAAAGTTTTCCAGCCTGAACTCGATCCCCGTCAATCCGGCAAATCCCGACCAATCCGTCGCGTACAGTTTGCCGACGGAGACTGCCGTCCATTCGCCCGCCTTCAGGGTTCTTTCGCCGAGCACGTATTCCGACGTATCGCTCAACAGCACGAAGGTAACTTTGACGTTTTCGTTTTCCGAATTAAATATCGAAAGGTCGAAACGGTCGATTTCCGACGGTTTCAGCCCCAGTGCCGAAGCCTTGAGCGTAACCGAGGGATAGTAGCCGAGTTTATCCTGCGACTCCGCCACCGCCTTCAGCGCATACCCGCCCAGCGCGTGTTCGTCGCTTAAAGAGAGCGTCACCGTTTTCGCCGCGGTAAATTTGGAGAGCTCGCTTTCGTCGTCGAACGTCGCCACCCTCACCACCTTTCCCGAAAGATACGTGGAATAGGTATAGGCCGCCTCGCCGTCCGTCAATTCGACAACGGCATTATTCTCCTCGCCGTCCAGCTTGATTTCAGCCTTGTAGAGATATCCTCCGCCCTGTTTTTCTCCCGCAACCGCACGGCCGTTTACCTTCACCGAGTACCCCGCGTCCGCGACAAACGTCACCGCGGCGGTATCGAGATTCGTTTCGACGTCCGTCACATAAAATTTGGCGGGATTTTCTTTCGCCGCGACGATCTCCCCCGCCAGCTCCTTCCGCACATCTTCGAAGGCCGTATGGCTTTGCGAATAAATCGTCCCTGAAAACAGGCGGGAATACAGCCCCGACAGTTTTTTCTCCGCGCTGATCTCCATGCCGTAATACTCTGAAGCGCCCGCGTAGAGCGTCTCCAGCTGACGCAGATATTCGTATTCCTCCAAGCCGTCCCGGATCGCCTCCAGGCGCATGGAGGCAAACGGATAGTCCGCCCCGTACTTCGCCCCCGGATAAAACAGATACCCGTCGCCGTTGGCAATCCAGCGCTCGCTCATCCGCTGAGGGTCGGCGTAGGGATCGATCGGACGCGTGATATTATCCTCTCCGTGCTGATTGAGTTCTATCTTGTTATAGGTAGTCGTCGCCCAATAGAGATTCCCGTCCACGTCGTAGGCCTTCTGCATCCAGCTCATCACGCGCGCGCCCACGAGGTTGTCGTCGATATGGTAGCCGGGGTAAGGATAATTCGGCGCCGCGCAGGTGTACCACCATAAACTGCCGCTCCGCTCCTTTTCGGAAGCGTACAGCGCGCGGCTCTCTTCGTCGTTGAATTTATCGACGGTCGGGCACCAGGTGAGCGGGTTCTGCGCGAAACTTTCGTCGTACCAGGTCGTCACCACGTTGGGGATATTCGACATCGAGGCCTTGATCCCGGCCTTGAATTTTTCGCTTTTACCGCTAAAAAAGCCTTCGTCCTCCAATTCTTCAAACGCTTCCAGCTCCGCCGCGTCGATCCGGGCGACGATGCGTTTTGTCTTTTCGCCGCCGTCGGCGGACAAATGCGGCTCGTCGATCAGATCGTAAATGTAATAATACCCCTTTTCGAAATAATTCTTTTCTTCGGTGCAAAGCCCCGCAATCGCCTTCAGCGTGCTTTTCAGTTCGGAATAAATCACGTCCGTGCCGTCGGACGAATGGGGAATCCCGTAAGCGGAAAATCCGGGCGCGTCGTAATACTTTTCCAGCCCCGACAAAAATCCTTCCAGCCCCCTATCCGCTTTCGGCACGGAGAGGGGCGAAAGACGGTAGCGCAGCATCGTTTCGTAATAGGTTTCGTACATTTCTTCCGTGTTGTCGAGTTCGCCGTTCATGATGTCGTTGCGGTTGAGCATAAAACAGCTCTGCGCCCCGACGGTATCGGGCACGGCGAACGCCCACACGGTGACCTTTACGGGCACGGAAATTGTTTCTCCGTTCAGCGTCAGCGCAAACGCGCCCGTATAAATCCCCTCCCCGGTGTCCTTATCCGTCTTTACGGTGATATACAGTCCCTGATTTTTGCCCTTTTCTATGCGGTTTTCCCCTTTCTCCGCGGCGAGTCCCAGCGGAACGAGCGCGTCGGGCGTATACCCCGTGGGATAATCGTTATTGTTGTTGTTTTTCTTGGTAACGTTTATATAGTGTTCCATGTACACGGAAATGTTTTCCTTGGGGATAACGCCGCCCGAAGGATTGGTGAGGTCGCAAACCGCAAGCGAATAAGCCGAGACGCGGCCCGTCTTTACCGTGACGATCAGCTGGTCGGATTCGTATTCGTTTTTGGCCATGCCGATCTCCAGCCGCTTTTCCGACTTTTTTTCGGCGTCGTAGGCGATATCCCGATAAATTTTTTCCGTGGCCGACGGCGACCATATCTCGTATTCGAGTTCTTCCTGCGGCTGGTTGCAGCCCGCAAAAAGCAACGCGGTCAAGGCCAGCGCCAACGCGAATAATTTTTTCATAGCTCTCCCCTTTATGCCTGTATGCCCGAGTTGCGCAGAATGTCGTTCCAGTTTTTATAGACGTAATCGTAATTTTCGAAAGTGATTTTTTTATAGTTTTTATAATTTTTTTCGTTGAAGAGGTTTACTTCGGGGTTGGTTTTCAGGTTGGAATAGGGCGTTACGCCGCCGCGATAAAACAGCGGGTGCTTGGATTGGTTGAACACGTACTTGCTCCCCTGCATTACCTCGAATTTCGATTTCTGGAAGGGGGAAAATCCCGCGTAGCATTCGCTGTTTTCCGCGTCGTAATCGAAGGGAAGCATAGCGCCTTTTGTCGCGGAGAGATAAATTTCCTGGGCGGCGTCGCTCGCCATGAAAACGAGGAAATCCTTTGCCAATTTTTCCGCTTTCGCGTAACAGGGAATCACCGCGTTGTGGTTGACGCCCAGCGTCTGATTGATTTTACAGGCGTCGGCGACCGCCGTCAGCGCGTCGTCGGAAATCGCGGGCTTTTCCCCGCCGTTTCTCACGTATTCCACCGCCGCGCTCAGCTGCGCGTCCGTAAGGCCGAGCTTTTCTCCCAGCGAGCTGATCACGGGCATAGCCATATAGCGGATATCGAGTTCGCCCGAAGCGAGTTCGTCCTCGAAATCCGTGCGGACTTCGTTTTCCAGCCAGTCGCCGTTGACCATCATCGCGCTGCCGCCGCTGAAATATTTCGTCTGTACCTGCATAAAGGTATTGACGGAATCGGGATCGGTATAAGCCGCGTCTCCCGCCCAGTCGCTTTTGCTTTTGTCGATGCAGAGAATGCGATCCAAAACCTTCAAAGCTTCCTCTTTGCCGCGGGAAAGCATCATCGAGGGACCGAAATGGAACGACTGCGCCTCCTCGTCGTAATATTCGCCCTGCCAAAATTTATTGAACGCCGTCACCCCGTCGTACTGTGCCCACCAGGTGAGATACGCCATATCCCAATACGAATCCTCCAGCGTAAAGATAAAGGGATAAAGTTTTTTCTTCGCATAGGTAAGCTCTGCGGCGGAAATCCGTTCGCACAAGGCAAACAATTCGTCGGTCGTGTTGGGTACTTCCCAGCCGTTTGCCTGAAAAAGATTATAATTATACGTAATCCCGCCGATCCCGGCCGCCCAGGGAAATTGATAATACTTTCCGCGTTCGCCGTCCCCCACGTTGTGGTAGGCCTCGTAATCGTCGAACATTTTTTGCTTTACCGTGACGTTTTCCCCGGGAATCACCGCGTTATAGACGTCGGTGAGATCGGCGAGTTTATTTTCATAATGCACGCCGAGAAAATCCACGCCGCCCGTTTCGCCCATCAAATCGAAATAGCTGTCCCCCTGAAGATAGAGATCCACGGTATTGTTGCTCGGCCCCGAGGGCAGGTGCGTCCTGATCAGCGATTCCTCGCTGGAAGCGTTGATATAGATTTTCACGCCCTCATGGTTCTTTTCGTATTCCTCCGCCAGCGCGTGCAGAAACGTCTCCCCGTATCCCGCTTTATACAGCTCTATTTCCAGCGTATTTTCGTCGTCGGGCGCCCGTTTGGAACATCCCCCCGCGGGTACGGCAAACACTGCCGCCAGCACCAGCCCGATCATAATCCTGCTCGATTTTTTCATAATTTCCTCCTTTTTTATCCTTTCAAGCCGCCCGCGACCGTGTTTTGCATGATCGTATTCTGGAACACTCCAAACACTGCCAACACGGGCAGCATAGACAGCATCAGTCCCGCAAAATAAACGGGATAGCTTCCCCCCGTTATCCTGTCGGGGTCGAACTCGTACAGCCCCGAGGCAAGCGTCGGAAACGAACGCAGATACAAAATCGGCGTCATGTAATCGTTCCAGAACCCGATCGCCTGCACGATCGCCAGCGCGGTGACCGAGGGCATCGCCTGCGGCAGCATGATCTGCAAAAATATCCTCATGTTTCCCGCGCCGTCCATTTTCGCGGCCTCCGCGTATGTCCAGGAAAGGTTTTGAAAAAACGCGTACAGGATAATGAAATTGAATCCGAAGCCGCCCGTGCAGGTCAAAAGAAACAGCGGGCTGTCTTTCAGGTGCAGATCGCTCACCATTTTATACTGCGCGGGCAACGCGCCCACGATCGGCAGCATCATCATGACGATCGCCAGAGAATAGAGAAATTTTCTGCCGCGGAATTTATAGCGGGCGATCACGTACGCCGTGCAGCAGCAACAAAAGATATTGATCAGCGTCGCGCCGCAGGTAAACCATAGGCTGTTGAAAATCATTCCGAACATATTCGTTCCCCGTACGGACAGCTCCGCAAAGGCGTTTTTGTAATTGGAGAACATCCATTTTTCGGGAAAATGCAGGGAATTGGTGGAACTGAATTCCCGATTGGTCTTAAGCGAGTTGATCAGCGTCCAGAAAAACGGATAGACCAGCGTAAAGCCGTAGATCGAAAAGAGCACGGCTACGACGATGAACAGCGTTTTCTGGGCTTTCCCGCGCTTTGACGTTTGTTTTTTATAAGCGCCTTTTGTCATGTTCTCTCCCTCAATATTCGACAATCTCGACAAGTTTATTGATAAAATGTCTCACAGTCATTACGATGGGCACGCCGACCAGGGTGAAGAACAATCCGACGGCGGAAGCATATTCGAAATTGGTGACGCCGTTTACGCCCTGCACGAGATCGAAAATCCAAAACGAAATCGTATAGGTGCCGTACTGTCCTTTCGTAAACAGCAGGATCGGCCCGCTGGCCGTAAACAGACCGACGATTGCAAACGTCAGCATGGTGGAGACGGTCGGCCAGATCATGGGAATGATAATCTGCACCAGCTCGCGCCATGTCCCCACGCCGTCTATTTTGGCGTATTCCATCACTTCTTCGGGCAGCTTCGACATCGCGCCGCTGAACAGAATGATATTGACGCCGAATCCCGTCCACAGCGTATAGACGACGATCGCCCAAAGCGCGGTGTCCTCCGTAGCCAGATATCCCAGCAGCGGCACCTCGCCGCCCACGAGACGCACCAATTGGGAGATTACCCCGTCGGGAAGGATCAGCTGCTTATACAGCGTCGTAAGCACCGTCGCGGAAATGATCGAGGGAAGGAAAAACACAAATCTGAAAATTTTATATCCGTATATCTTCTTATAAAGGAAGTACGCGAAAATGAGAGACAGCGGCGTTATGATAATAAAACTCAAAAAGAAAAAAATAAGCGTGTTTTTCAAAGCCTCGTTTACGACGGACGCCGAGGAGGCGAATTCCTTGAACAGCCGCTGAAAATTATAGAGTGAAAATACCGTTTCTCCGCCGATGTTTTCCTTAAATGCCAGCAATACGCTGTTGATATTCACCCCGAAATAGAAAATCAGGAGATTGAGCAGGGGAACGGCCAGCATTACGGCGATAAACCCCCAATCCGCCCACTTTGTTTTCAACTGCGTCTTAAAGTCGCGTTTCCGCCTTTCGACCGTCACTTGTTCAGTCCTCCCCGACGTTTCTTTTCATGCCTTCCAGATCGATCGTCTCACCGTTTTTCAAGCGGGATTCTTCCGCCGCAAACGCCATCATATGGCTCATAACGGATTTCTCTATCCCCGAAGATACGTTTTTGGAAAAATCCCCGCCGTCTATCAAAGTCAAAAATTCTTCCATCAGGCGATTATCCCCGCCGCCGTGCCCCGAGAGGTCGTCGGTGAGTTTTGTCACGTCTATCCTTTCGTCCTCGCCCGTAAACGGCCGAAGCGTTATGACGTTTGAAAAATCGTCCGCCGTCAGTTCGCCCTCGGTGCCGTAGATGCGCACCACCCGCTTGCAGTCTTTCGTAAACGCGGTCATCGTCAGCGTCGCCAAGGTTCCGTCCTCAAAATTGACGGTGGTCACCTGATGATCGACCACGTTGTTATCGCAGCGGAAGGCGCATTTCCCGTAATCGCTGTCCCGCAGCGCCGCCTTCATTCTTTCATAGGAGGGAGAATTGTTGCACAGAACGTTGAATATCCAATTGCTCCGACGTTCCGCCTCGCTCATTTTCTCGTACGCAGCGAGGTAAAAACGTTCTGCGTTATAGGGGCATTTTCCCTTTACCGAACAATTTTCCATACACCGTTCCGTGCTTCCGTCGGGCGCATTCTCCGCGACGAAATACTTCAGTCCCCCCCTCGAAGAAACGCTGACGGGCGTCTTTTCGAGCAGCCATTGTATGATATCGAAATCGTGACAGCATTTCTGCAAAATCATCGGGCTGGTTTCGTCGGAATTCCGCCAATTGCCGCGGATAAAACTGTGCGCGTAATGCCAATAGGCAACGTTTTCCGTCTGTTCTATTCCGCGCACCTGTCCCAATCTGCCCTCGGACAAAATCTTTTTTATCGTCCTAAAAAACGCCGTATAGCGCAGCACATGGCAGACGGCCACCAGCCTTTCAGCCTTTTTCGCGGCGCGCTCCAATTTCACGCACTCGTCCGGCCGCGGTGAAACAGGCTTTTCCAACAAAATATGATACCCCTTTTCGAGAGCCGCCATAGCGTGACGGAAATGATCCCTGTCCTGCGTAGCGATAATGACCACGTCCGCCAGCCTTTCCCTCTTCAAAAGTTCCTCCGCGCTCGAAAAACGGTTTTCTTCCTTTACGCCCAGTTCCCGCCCGTATTTTTCGACAAGTTCCTCTTTCAGATCGGCAATCGCCACGGTCTTCATCAGATCGGGCCTGTTCTTCTGAAATGCCGAATAAATATATCCGCCACGGGCGCCGAGCCCCGCAATCGCCACAGTTACCATGTATTTCTCCTTCTCGTTCCGCTTCATTCTATCCCTATTTTAGCACTAATCGCCTTGCAGTTCAATAGGCCAACAGGAAAAAAATATATACAAATCGGAACAAGAGAAAAATTATATTGATTTTTTGTGTATTTTATATTATAATGAAGAAAAAGCCGTTATACGGAGAAAATAATGTATAAATCGGACAGTTTTTATATCTATGACAGCGTGGTGAAATTCGATCCCGCGCTGGTTTCCTGCTGGCAGGTGACTTGCGGCGACGGATATAGCTATACAAAAACACAAAAAATGATAGACGCGGAGCCGAAGGACATGCTCTGCGCCGTACGCACGCTCGGCGGAGAAGGAAAAATCATCACCGACGACGAGATTTTCAATTTGCCCAAAGGCAGTTTGCTGATCCTTGCAAATAAAGAAATCGTGAGATATCTTGCCGTCGCGGACGAATGGAGCTATATCTGGTACAATTTTCTCTGCCCCGACGCGCTACCCTTTTTCGAAATACAAAAGGTATATCAGATTCCCATAGACGTGAGGGAGACGGACTGCACCGCGCAAATGTTCGATGTAATGAAAACATACGACAATACGTGCAATAAAATCGCCACATTGTTGTTTTCCCTGCAATTTTTTAATTGGATACATCTTTCCGAGCATGAAAAATATTCGAATTATTCATATTATAACGAAATTAACGAATGTTTGCAATATATTCACGGACATCTGGAAGAAAAAATCAACGTTTCGGAGCTGGCGCAAAAATTTCACTTTTCGGAAAGACATTTCCGAACTCTTTTCACCGCCATCACGGGAATGGCGCCGAAGGTGTATCAACGCGAGCAGCGACTGAAAAAGGCGCTTTCTCTTTTAAGGAATACCTCTCTGCCCATCAATAAAATTTCCGATATGCTGGGATATTATTCACAGTTTCAATTTTGCAGGGATTTCAAAGACCATTACGGCATTACGCCCACAGGGTATCGAAAAAGCATAAAATGAAATGCGTTCTTCATTTTAGATGAAGCTTACCGCTATTTCTTACGCCACTGCCATCGAATTTTCTATACCCCCCCGGCGAAAAAATTACATAAAAACGGTATCCATGCACAACTTCCGTGCACAAATACCGTTTTATCGAAAATACAACAAAAATATTTTCAAATTTTCTGTTTAGAGTCAAGCTGTTCCCGTGAAATATTTCCTCGGATTTGAAAATAGAAATCAACTCAATTGCAGCTTTTATATTATCAATATTTGATTTTTGCAAATACATGCATCCAACTGTTGAGCCACATAATGAAACGTAAAAGGTTGATAAAATCCATTATATAGAATAGCAGTTTAATCAATTAATGTTTCAAATCGTTGGCGAGCGCGAGCGTTTAATTAATTCAAGAATTTCGTCTCTACATAATATTTAGAACCTACGCGTTTCTTTCCCACACGCCGACACATTTAATAAAAATGAAAATTAAAGAGATAAAACTTTTAATTGCTCAGATATCCTTGAAATAAAAAATAAATCCGCACCACTCACTTGTTACGATGATTTGGTTCGGATCATAATGATTTGGTGCGGTCGACAGGAATTGAAGCAACTAAACAAAAGCGAAAACGGCGGATTTTTAAGGGAAAACGGGCAAAAAAGGCTCGTTTTTTTAATTCTCCCCGTCCGCTCCCCGTGGGCAAAATCGATTTTTTAACGTCCATGAAAAAAAGCCCGTTTTGGACTTCAAAACTTTTTGCGGAAAACCTCTTGACTTTTTCGGATAGCAGTGCTATAATAAAACCACAACAAGGGCGAAACCTCTAAACGGTTAGCCCCGTAACAGCTATTTTACAATAACCGCCTGCGGTGCCAACGCAAAGGGCGGTTATTTTCGTACTGTAATAAAGATTTTATCCTTTGTTACGCGAAAAGATACTATGTACCCCGCGTCCACAAGGAACGACAGGAACAAAAGAAAATCTTTTCTCATACGCCTCACCTCCTTTTTACGGGAGGATTGCTAACCGCCTTCGAGGATTTACCCTTGTTGCTTAACGGTATTATATCATAGTCAAAAGAGCTTGTCAACGAAAAAAGCACTTCCGGAAAGAAGTGCTTTTTTTGCGGCTTTGGTCGCTCATTTTTTCGGGTGTGCTTTCTCGTAACAATCGCACACCGCGCCAGAGGGCAAAAAGCCCGTATCATTGCACCGCGCACAATTCCACACGGGCAAGAGGTCGGCTTCCGTCAAGCCTGCCAGCAACAACGCTTGCGCCCGCTCGAACTCCCGCGCCTCCTGTTCAAGCTCTATGTCCTTGACTTTCTCCGGCTCGTATAGCTCCGCCTTCGCGTGTTCTATCTCCAACCGCTTCAACGCCTTTTCCGCTTCCAGATACGCCGGGAAGCTCCGCGCTTTCTCTTTCGCTTTCTCCGCTTTCGCCTCCGCCGCGTTATGCCGCGCCGAATACCACCGCTCCCGCTCGCTCCTCGCGTTTGCGGCTTCCACAGACGGCGGCACACTCGCCGCGGGGCGTTCAGGCTTCTCCGCTTCCGGGAAGTCGTCATACTCCCCCGCAAGGATTTTTTCGTAATGCGCCGTCACCCACGACCACGCCCGCCGCGTTTGTAACAGCTTTTTCGATTGCCGGAACTTCTCTTTCAGCTTGTCAAAGTCGATTCCCTCGAAGTCCGCCGTTTCGCTCGCTTTCGGCTGCACCTGCGGGAACTCCTTGAAAAATTCCCCTCGCGCGCGCGGTACGTCCGTACATATTACTTTACTTTCCTTTATTGCGTTTTTCTCGGATTTATTCGGGTTATTCTCGGATTTATCGGGGTTATTCTCGGAAAAACTACCGTTTTTCGCGGATTTATAAAACGCCTTAATTTCCGCTTCTTCTTTTTCCGTCAGAAGCCAAAAACCGCGCTTTATCTCCTCTATGCCTTTTTTGCGGGATTTCAACGCTTCGGCATAGCGTTTTTGTATTCCGTGGCTCGTTATAACAGCGTCCCACTCGTAACCCGTTAACTCGGATTCCCTATAAACCCGAATCATCGCGCGGTTGCGCAGGAATGTTATAATTTGTTCCACTTTATCGACGGTCGCGCCGATTTCGTCCGACATCACGAAAACATAATCCGCCCAATCGTCCACGGGTAAAAAATACCCCTCTTTGTACACATCGCACAGCAGTTTGACATATACCGCGATACCGTCCGCACCGTACCGCGCTTTCAAAATCCTAATCTTCTGATCCCCGAAAAATCCGACGTCAAAGGGGAAATAATCCAGCCCCTGTTTCGTCGGTCTTGCCATGTAAAAGGAAACCTCCTTATGTGTGATTATCTCCACCCGCCAGAGCGGGACAGATACAAAAAATGTCCGTCCGTCGCGCGCAACAAAACGGCGGGGGCAGGTACGAAACGAAACCGCCCGACCACACCCCGAAAACGGGCGGGGCAGGTATGCGACGAATGTCCCCGCTCACCCCGCGGGCGGGGTAACACCGCAACCGCCCGGGCGCGGGGAAGCTCTCACCTATCCAGCCGCGCAACGCGTGAAACGTTGCCCGGATAAAAGACGGGGACGGACAGCCCGGCGGAAATGCGGACGTATGCACCCGCACCGAGGGGCGAGGGGAGACGGCCGCAGAGCCGACGGGCAGACCGACCACGGCGCCGGGCAACGTCATGCGGGGGCAGGGTATAAAAATCCAGCCGCCGCGCGCCGCTTCCCTTTTAAGATTTTTTCGCCGCGAAGCGTGCGTAAAAAATCTTACGCCCCTTTTTTCCGTCCCGCAAAAAGCAAAATCCCGCCGCAATACACCAAAAAAACCACGGGGGCAGGGTAGCAACGACCGCAAAAGCCCCGTTTTCTCACTTTCGGACGGTAATTTTCCCGTCCGAAACGCTGATTTTTCCCGCTCGGATCAACACGCCCACCGCATACGACACCGAAGAACGGGTGCGCCCGACTTCCTCCGCGATTTCCGTATATCTCACGAATTGCGGCGTATCTCCTATCCGTTCCCGGAGGTATTTATATACCCTTTGCGCCGTCGTTTCCAAATCGTCATATTTGCCCATTTTCGCGCCCTCTCTTTCGCTCTGCCGCGTTTCTCTCCTTTCCCCGTGTTTTTTCCTTATCCTTGCTTTATCGCCCCGCTACGGCTTTATTTTTGCCCTTTCCGCGGCGCGCTCTTTTTTTGGTGGCAGGTCTTATTTTCGGTCGCCCTGCCAGCAGACCTATAAGGAGGAAATTATATGAAAAAAATCCCGTGTAAGCTATTCCATTGTCGAAACATTTTCCGACGTTTCCGCCCCTTGCGTCTGGCTGAGGAGCAACAGCCCCGCCAACGCTTTCGCCGCTTCTTTTTCCGCCTTCTTCTTCGCGCGTTGGCGGGCGGCGTATTCCCTTTGATATTTGCGTACCTTTTCAAGGTTCGCCGCTCTGTACGCCCTCTGCATTTCCTTGACTTTTTCCGCATTCGCCTTGCAATAGGCTCTGCATGATTCCCGCACTTTCTCGCGGTTTTCTTCCCGCCATTTCCGGTTACGCTCCGTTTCTTTTTCCGCGTTCCGCGCCCGGCGTTCCCGGTGTTTCTCCCGCTCGCGTTCTATGTTCGCATGATAATACGCACGCTTCCGCGCCTGTATCTCCTCCCGGTGTTTCTTTTTGTATTTCTTGTTATATTCGGACTGGTACTTTTTCCAGCTTTCCGCATGCTCTTTTTGATAGCGTCTAACACAAAAATTGTGCGCTGTCCGCTTTTCCGCCTCCGATGATTCCCGAAACGCCTTCATCATCGCCCGCGCCCGCGCCTGCTTCTTCTCCCTCGGCAGTTCTTCCGCAGCTCCCCGACGTTCCAGCTCCTTCAACCGACCGAACACCGCGCCCGCGAATATTTCCGCACGACTCCACCCCGAAAGCTGTACCACTCGCCCGAACGCTTCCGCATTATTAAACGCTTTCCGCCGGATTTCCTGCATATACTCAAACCATTTCACGCCCAACGCTCGCCCGACTTCCTGCGGCTTCTCTTTCCCGGACAATACACGGCTTAAAAATTTCCGCTCTTTCCCCGTCAATGTCTTTTTCAGATACAGACGGAACGCACGCGAAAACACCTCCCGCGCGCTTTCTTCCTGTTCTTCAAGGTATGCCTCTTCCGCGCTTTCTTCCTGCGCGTAAAAATCCAGCATACTCCCCCCGCTTCCCTCGCTGTCCCCGCTCCGGTGGTGGTAGTTTATTGCCGCGTCCGCGCTCCTTTGTCCGCGGATTAATCTCAATTCGCTTGCTTTCGACATTTTCCGCTCCTCCTCGCGTATGGTATGTATGCCTCATCTATCCCGCCCACTGCCGCATATTTGAACGAATGGAACACCGCGCAATTTATCGCCCGGTCATACGGTCGGAATTTTAATAATCCCGTCCGCAAATCGCAATAAAGCTGCTGCATCAAATCTTCTTCCGATATGATAGGGCGGAAATAGGGCACGCGGCGGAAGAACGACCGCGCGCAGGCTTGCAAATGCCGGTAATTATCCGGCTCGAAATAGAATGCGTCCAGAGCTTCCCGCTCGCCCGCATTGATTCGCGCGATTTCCTCCGCCGTCGTGTGCCACGTCAACCGCTCCCCGAATGGCGTTTCCTCTCGCTCTGATAATTTCACCCGCTCTGCTTCCTTCGCTCTGATTGCTTCCGCTATCAGTCCCGGAACGTCTGTTTCTAACCTCGCCCGCTCCGCTTCCATTTCCTTAATCTCCCGTTTATGGTTTTATGCGTTGTCTATCGGCAATAAGATTTCCTCCGCTTCTTCCGGCTTACTCTCCGGGCGCGGGTTATTCTTCATTTTCTTCGCTTTCCTCCTCGTCCTCCTGTTCTCGCTCGTTCAGGCTTATTGTGTGATAGTCGTAAGTCTCCCACTCCTCCGGCGTTACGTTCATCGCCGTAAGAATCGCCAACCGATACCGCTTTCTTACGTCGCTCCCGTCCTTCTTCATTACCTCCGCTTTGCTTACCCCTTCCAGCTCTACGCTCTCCGTCCGTACCCGGTGAGAAATTGCTCCCGACTTTTGGAAAAAGTCATACGTTATCCTTGTTACTGTCATTTGCTTTTGCTCCTTTGCCGTCTTTCCGGCTGTCTGATTTTTGGGGCGGGACTAACGCGCCCGCTATACGGTAGCCGAAACTCTCTACTGCTGGTTTTTAGTGTACCTTCACTTGGGGCGGGCGTTCTTCTCTAACGGCTCCCGCTATACCGTTGCGCCTGTTTCCTTTACTCGGTACAAGTACCAACCGCGCCGCGGTAATGACCTCCGCGGTAATTAAATATATATAACGGCGTTTTCATTATTTCCGCGCCGTTCCCGGGCTGTTTTACTTTTTTTGAGGCTCGAAGAACTCAATTTTTTGAGCCGTTTCCGGACAATTTTAATTTTTTTGCGACACCAGCGCCGCATTTTTGAGGCTCGACGAACTCAAAATATTTTCTGATGGTCGTACTTTCGCCCCATTCTCGCCGCCGCGGCTTTCCCGTCCTTTACTCGCTCGAAAAATCGGAATGAGCCTCTTATTTCCTCGATTTCTCCACGTTCGTTTTCCCGCCATGTCGGGTAAAAATAAAATATATACTTGTGCGAGCTTCTCATTTTACTGCACCTCTTTTTGCGGCACCAACGCCGCAATTTAACGGATATTTCAATTTCTTTTCCTCCCTCCGCCGGGCAGGCTTGCCACAGCCCGCACGGCTTCATCAGGAGGAAAAACCGAAAGCGGAAACCTTTACACCCTCCACAGTGCAAAAGCTCCCGCTTCCTATCATTAAAGCCGTTTCCCCGGCTTTTATGAACTTGTCTTTTGAGTGGAGGTCTTATCTTTCGCGGCTCGGCTTGGCTTTCCGTTCCGCTCTTGTTTCCCTTTGCAGTCGGGCGCGGGAGCCGTTCCGCGCCCTCCTCACAAAAGAAAGTTTCTTCCCCCGCTTCAAGCTCCCGCGCTTAAAAACGGGGATTTAGTCCAAAAATCTTGGACTTTGATATTATTATAATCCCAAACGTTTGGATTGTCAAGCGTTTTGTCCAAAATTTTGATATTATTTTTTTGAGGTAGCAAAAATGAATTTATTTCTCCCACGTCTTAGGGAACTATTAGCCGAAAGCGGAAAAATGCAAAAAGATATTTGCGACGAGTTAGGTATATCAAAACAAAAGCTTTCAAATTGGAAAACGGGATATTCCGAACCAAACTTCGACGATATAATCATGCTTGCAAAATATTTCGACGTGTCGTCGGATTACCTGCTCGGACTTACGGACGAATACGAGGGAACCGGAAAAAGCGCACCCACCGCGCCGGCGGCGTTACCTTTGGACGAAAGCGAACTTTTACGCAATTACCGCGCCTTATCCTATTCCGGCAAAGCACGCGTCGCCGCTTATACCGATTTGCTTCGGGAACAGGAAGAAGGCTCACCCTCTAAAATTTCATACCGTAAATAAAAAAAAGCCTCCATGTTCAGACGGGACAACCGTCAAAAAACATGAGGTATTTTTTTATGAACTTCGACGACGAAAAGGACTTACAGCAAATTCTTTTCTTAGCCGCACGGATTCTCGAACGCCGGCACAATCAGACCGACGGCAGCGCTCCCGCTCTGATTGCTTCCCCGACGAATCCCGACAACCCGCCGCAACTTTCCGACGACGGCAAAACTATTTTCTTTCCCGCTCTCCGCGACGTTCGGGAAGTTACAGGCTCTCCCGCCGCGGAGGTCAACTCACAAAAGGAAGTTTCCCTTACTTTTTCTTCGGAGGAAATTTCCAAAATGCCACGTTATTTCAGAAAACTTTTTCGCACTCAACACAAGACCGCACACGTCAGATTGAAAGATGACGGCGTTTACGAGATACGCTTACAAATTGACGGCGTTCGTATTTCCGCCTCCTCTCGCTTTCTCGACGAGGCGAAAATTAAGTTTTTGCAAAAGCTCAAACTCTTTGAAAAGGGCGATTTGCAAGCACGACAGCACGCCGAAAAAAAGCCCGTCGCCCCGCAAGTCCTGCCTGTTCCCGCCGTTTCCGTTTCCGATTATGCTTTGCAATATCTTGAAACATTCAAAAAACCGAATATTTCCGATAAGCACTTTTACAACCTTTCCGGCGTTGTACGGCGGCATATTTCCCGCTTTTTCGGGGACAAGCTCTTGCAAGACCTTACCGCCACCGACTGCCAAAAGTTTTTGAATGAGTTGATCCAAAGCGGCAAATTTCGCACCGCGGAGGACGCTAAAAGTATTTTGGATTGGATTTGCTCGGCTGCCGTCGCGGACAGGCTTTTGCCCGTTGACGTCATGGCGCAAGTACAAATCCAGCCGCACAAGCGCACCGCCGGAAAGGTTATTCCCCGCGAATTTATCCGCGCTTTTCTCGCAAAAGAGCCACAATCCCGTGCAGAGCTTTGCCTCTGGCTTCTGATTTTCACAGGTATGCGCCCGTGTGAGGTGTACGCCCTTACCTTTGACGAATGCGGCTTCGTTTCCGTCCAGACCGCAAAAAAGAAAAAATGGGAAGAACCCGAAACCCGCAGAATCCCTCTCCATTCCGCCCTTTTGCCTTATATCGAGCGAATCCGCGCCGCTCTTCCCGTTTCTCTCTTTCTTCTCGAACGCGCTTTCAAAAAGCATTTCCCGCCCGAATTTCGGCTTTATGACCTCCGCCACACGTTCACCACCGCCGCGCAACAAGCGCATTGCTATAAATCTTGGGTGGACTATGTGACCGGGCATAAAGGCGGGGCGAATACGACCGATAGAGTTTATACGCATTGGGAGGACGACTTCCAGCGGGAGGAGATAGAGAAGCTCAAATATTAAGCGGCAAGCGGTTTTGCATAAAAACACGGAGCTTTTTTCTCCCCGTTTTCCTCCCCGTTTTCACCGAATTAACCTAAATTCGGTTTTATAATTATACATACAACAACACGAAAAAACAGGCTTTTGCATATATTCTTGCAAAAGCCTGCATATTCTGGTGCGGTCGACAGGAATTGAACCTGCATGGTATTAGCCACAAGATCCTTAGTCTTGCGCGTCTGCCAGTTCCGCCACGACCGCGGATAACGGGTCTATTATATAACAACCGTCGTGGTTTGTCAACTTATTTTTATCTGCTTTTGAAAGTTTTTTTTATTTTTTCCTGTTGCCGCGGCATTTTCTTCTCATATCTTTTTCAAACGAAAAAATTACGTATATTCTTTCTTATACATACACACAATATGTGTAAACGGAGGAAATTTTTATGAAAGCAACCGGTATTGTCAGAAGAATCGACGAGCTCGGCAGAGTGGTTATCCCCAAGGAAATCCGCCGAACGCTCCGAATCAAGGAGGGCGACCCGTTGGAAATCTTTACCGATCGGGACGAACTCATGCTGAAAAAATATTCGCCCATCGCCACGCTCGAACGCTTCAGCGAAGCTACCGTCAAATCCCTCAACGATTTAAGCGGCAAGCTTGCGATGATCTGCGACACGGACGAGATTCTGTGCGCGTGCGGCGAGGGAAAAAAAGAACTCGACGGCAAAAACCTGTCCGAGGAAATGGACAGGATACTGAAAGAACGCCGCAGCTATATCGCCAACGCGGCGGAAGGCGGGGATATCCTTCCCATCACCTCTTCGAGGGAAGAAGGGATCACCGCGCAGGTGATCGTCCCTATCGTCGCGGGCGGCGACTGTCTGGGCGCGGTAGCCGTCCTCTCCAGGGAAGAAGGCGCCAAGCTCGACAACAACGTCATGAACCTTGTCCGCCTCACTGCGGATATCCTTGCAAATCAGTTTGACTAAGCCTTTGCCACTCGTCGGTAAATTCTGAAAATCCAGATCGGCGCCCGATTTTTTCGGGCGCTTTTTCCGTGGCGGCGGGAACAGGGCTTTGACGAGCAAAACTCTGCTTTTACGGAATGATAAAATCAAAAAAGGCATATACTATCCATATGCCTGCCGCTTATACCCATTTCGCGGTTGCGAGAGAGACGTTTTTGCGCCTGCCGCAGCCCCTGCAAAATAAAATACGTTCTCCCGAGCTCTACTTTTTCGGCGCTCAAGGCGCGGATTTCTGCTTTTTCTATCGGGCGTTCCGCCCGTCGGAAATCAATTTCGGCAGATTTTTACACAACAAAGGCTCCTATGGCTTTTTCCGCACCCTGCTGCCCTGCGCGGGGCGCGACGGCGCCCTTTTCGACTATGCGCTCGGCTATCTCACCCACTATGCGGCCGATTGCGTCTTTCATCCCTACGTCTATCATTTATCGGGCAAATCGCCCGTCAAACACTCCAAGGCGGAGGGCGCGCTGGACTTTTATTTTCGGGACAGAGATATAAAAAACAAACCCGAGGAGGGCTTTGAAAAATATTTCAACTGCCCGATCGCGCCGCGGGAGGCGTCCTCTCTGTTTATGCTGTACGCCCTGGCGGCCGCGCGCGCCGACCGCGATCCTTTGATTAAGGAAGCCTTCCTAAAGAGCATCAAAAGTTATCGGGCCTATACCCGTTTTTCCGCACGCATGTTCGCCAAGGAACACGAGGAACTCCTCAACGCCGAGCGCAAGGAATGGCAGTATCCCGACGATAAAACGATCGTTATGACGGACGGCGCGGATCAGATGTTTGACCGCGCCGTCGAAAGCAGTATTCTTTTGATAAACGAATTCCACGAATGTCTCGTTTTCGGGCAGCCCTTAAACAAAGACCTTTTCGGAAAAAACTTTTTGAGCGGCCTTTAAGAAATGCGTCCCCTTTCAGCCGTTTATTTTTTGAGATATCTTTTCAAAGACGGGTTTGAGATACTGATCAAACGCGACATAGAAGCCTTGCGACAGCGAAGAATTTGTCTCGAACAGCCTGCTTCCCTCGAAGATGCCGTAATGCTGAAGGGTATAGAGCACGGCCATGAGCAAGGCACAGATTACCGCGCCCAACGCCATCATGAGCAGCGTGGAGAGCACGCCGTCGATAAACCGCAGAACGGCCACCTGCGCCACGGCTTTTTGAATCAGTTTCAAAAGCAGACCGACGATCGCCACGGCGATACAAAACCCCACGCAGAGAACGAGTCCGCACGCAACCTTGCCGAGAACGGGCGCGACCGCCTCGGGCAGCCCCTTCAAAATCAATCTTTCGAAGTAGCCCGAAAGCTTGCCGACGAAAGAGAGCCATTCCTTTTCCACTGCAAATTTAGAGAACGGAAGCCAGAACGCGACCCCGATCGCGGCGATATACCCCACCGTCAAAAACACGGAACGGAACCCGCGGAGAACGCCCGTTTTGTAACCGCCGTACCCCATGGCCGCGACGATGCCGATCATGACGAAATCCAACGTATATGTATGGATATATTTCCAGGTTTTGGCGACGGCGGCGCTGTCAAATACGTTTTTCAGCGCGCCCGTCTTAAGCGGCGTCACCTCGAAGATCACCAGCAGAATACAGGCGGCCGCGGCGATCGCCAAAGCCGCGTTGAAGATACAGACGATCCCGCCTAGAATGCGGTTGAACGTACACGGCTTTTTCTCGACGATGGCCCCGTTTTTCATACGGCGGGGCATTTCGTCCTCGTCGTAATCCTCGTCGTCGATATCCTCGTCCTCGTCGTCCTCGTAGTAGCGGACGACGGTTTTTCTGCGCTTCCTTTTCGGCCGCGCGAGCAAGGCGAGCAGTCCGAATACGGCCACCGCCGCCAGAACGCTGACCAGCGCAATGGACAGCGTGGACGCAAAATCCCGCACGAGGGGATCGAACTTATTCATCAATCCCATTTTCAGGACGGGATTGGAAGCGTGAAATTTCTTTTCCAGCACGAAAAACAGCGCGCAGGCGCCCGTCCAGATCAGCGCGCCCCAGCTCAACCTGGTAAAGCCCTTGGAAAAGCCCACGCAAAAGGCGATAATCACGATCAGGGCCGCCGCTCCGACGGCGATCCATTTCGCGTTTTCCGTCAGCCATGCGGGCATCGCCAAAAGCGAATAAATATTGTGCATATGTTTGCCCTCCCCCCGACGCGCGTCTCCGCCGTCGAACGAATTTTCGTTATTTGTTGAAATTATCCTTGAGTGAAACGATTTCGGACAAAACGAGCTTCCCGTCCTCGCCGCGGCATTTTTTATAATACCCCACGCGCATCAGCTGAAACGCCCTGCCGTCCTCCGCCGCCGCGAGATAGGGTTCCGCCTTGCCGCGGAAAATATGCTCGCTGTCCTGATTCATGCGCTCGGAAAAATCCTGGCCCGCATAGGCCGCGTCCTTTAAGAGGTACGAATACTGCCGTATTTCCGCGTCCACGCCCGTTTCGGCGTCCACCCATTGAATCGTGCCCTTCACCTTGATTCCGCTCGTATCGTGCGCGGAACGGCTTTCGGGGATATACGAGCAGATCAGCTCCTTTACCTCCCCGTCTTCGCCCGTCACCACCTCGTCGCAATGCACGATATAGGCGTTTTTCAGCCGCACGTACCCGTCGGGCCGCAAGCGCTGATACTTGGGCGGCGGCGTCAGAGAAAAATCGGCGCGGTCGATATATACCGTTTTTCCAAACCGTACTTTGCGCGTGCCCAGCTCGCTCTTCAAGGGATGCAGGGGCGTTTCCAGCTCCTCCGTCCCCTCGTAATTGGAAATCGTCATTTTCAGCGGCTCGACGACGGCCATGGCGCGCTCGGCGTTTTCGTTGAGATTGTCGCGGATACACGCCTCGAGATAGGCGAGCTGACATTCGGAGTTTGCTTTCACGATCCCGATCTTCGTGCAGAAATCGAGCAGGGCTTCGGGCGGAACGCCGCGGTTTCTCAGGCCCGCGATCGTCGGCATGCGAGGATCGTCCCAGCCGTGCACGTATCCCTCCTCCACCAGCTTTTTGAGGTAACGTTTGGACATCACCGTATTGGTGACGGCCAGCCGTGCAAACTCGATCTGGCGGGGCTTGGGCGAAAAGCCCAGATTGACGCCCACCCAGTCGTATAAGGGGCGGTGATCCTCAAATTCCAGCGTACAGAGCGAATGGGTCACCCCCTGCATATAGTCGCAGATGGGGTGCGCGTAGTCGTACATGGGATAAACGCACCACTTGTCGCCCGTGCGGTGATGGGTACAGCGCAGAATACGATAAATGACGGGGTCGCGGAGGTTCATATTCGGGGAGGCCATGTCGATCTTCGCGCGCAGGCACTTTTCCCCGTCCGCATATTTCCCCTCCCGCATTTCGCGGAAGAGCTTAAGATTTTCCTCTGGCGTACGGTTCCTGTACGGGCTTTCCTTTCCCGCCTCGGTGAGGGTGCCGCGCGTCGCGCTGATCTCTTCGGGGGACAGGTCGCAGACAAAGGCCTTGCCTTCCGCAATCAGCTTCTCCGCATAGTCGTAAATGACGTCGAAAAAGTCGGAGGCATACACCTCCTTCGCCCACTGATACCCTACCCATTCGATATCGCGGCGGATCGCCTCGACGAATTCCGTCTTTTCTTTGGACGGGTTGGTGTCGTCGAAAAAGAGATTGCATTTGCCGCCGTATTTTTTCGCCGTGCCGAAATTGACCAGCATGCTTTTGACGTGCCCGATGTGCAGGTACCCGTTGGGTTCGGGCGGAAAACGGGTCTGAATTTCGGTCACTCTGCCCGCGTCCAGATCCTCGTTGATGATTTGCTCGATGAAATTTGTCGCTTCTATCTTTTCCATATGTATTCCGATTTCCGTAAATTTGTACTTCGTTAAAGCCCTGCCCCGCAGCTTTGGGACAAGCCGACGTTCTTTCCGTTCCCGACCAAGCCGCTTCAAAACAAACCGAAGCCCTGCCTTAAGACAAGCCGACGATGTTTCCGTCCCCGTCCAGGTCGATTTTTTCCGCGGCGGGGTGCGCGCCCAGCCCGGGCATCAGCATAATCTTTCCCGCAATCGCCACGATAAAGCCCGCGCCGCCCTTTAAGACGATATCTCTAACCGTTACCCTGAAGCCCGACGGACGCCCCAAAAGCTCGGCGTTGTCCGACAGCGAGTATTGCGTTTTTGCGATGATGACGGGCAGGCTGCCGCACCCTTTTTCCTCGATTGCGGCAATCTTTTTCGACGCCTCGTCCGAAAAATCCACGCCGTCCGCGCCGTAAATCCTTTTGGCGACGGCCTCGATTTTTTCCGCCACGGGCGCGTCCAGCTCATAGGCAAACTCGAGCCGTGAAGGGATATCGCACGCTTTTGCAACCTCTTCGGCCAGCTCCTTTCCGCCCTCGCCGCCCTTGAGGAACACGTCCGTGAATACCGCTTTCGCGCCGCTTCCTTCCACGGCCGAAATCACGTAATCCGTCTCCGCCCCCGTGTCCGTCGCAAAGCGGTTCATCGCCACCACGACGGGCTTTTTATAGACGTTTTTGATATTTTCGATATGCTTCAGGAGGTTTGGCATGCCCTTTCCCAGCGCGTCGAGGTCCTCCTCGGACAACCGCTCCTTCGCGGCGCCGCCGTGCAGCTTCAAGGCCTTGACGGTGGCCACGATCACGACGCAGTCCGGCTCGATGCCCGCCGCGCGGCACTTGGTGTCGAGGAATTTTTCCGCGCCCAGATCCGCGCCGAACCCCGCTTCCGTCACCGCGTAATCGGCGAGGCTCATGGCCGCGTACGTGGCCTGAACGCTGTTGCAGCCGTGCGCGATATTGGCGAACGGGCCGCCGTGAATAATCGCGGGCGTACCCTCGAGGGTCTGCACCAGATTCGGCTTCATGGCGTCCTTTAACAGCACCGCCATCGAGCCGACCGCCCCGGGAATGTCCTTTGCCCGCACGTACTCCCCGTCCTTGTTCAGCCCGACGATGATATTCCCCAGCCGCTTTTTGAGGTCGGCGAGATCGGTCGCCAGGCACAGCACCGCCATCACCTCGCTCGCCGCCGTGATATCGAAGTGGTCCTCCCGCTCGACGCCCCGTCCCTTGCCGCCGATCGTAATGTTGATCAGCTCGCGGTCGTTCATGTCCATACAGCGGTGGAAATAGATATTGTCCGTATCGATGTTTAAGGCGTTTCCGCGGAAAATATGATTGTCCATCAACGCGCACAGGAGATTGTTCGCCGCCGTAATCGCGTGCAGATCGCCCGTAAAATGCAGATTGATGTCCGCCATGGGCACCACCTGCGCGTAGCCGCCGCCCGCCGCGCCGCCCTTTATCCCGAATACAGGCCCCAAAGACGGCTCCCGCAGGGCGAGGCATACCTTTTTTCCCAGCTTCTTCAGCCCGTCGGCAAGCCCGATGGAAACGGTCGTTTTCCCTTCGCCCGAAGCGGTGGGATTGATGGCCGTCACGAGGATAAGCTTCGCCCTGCGCTTCAGCCCCGCGGGCAAAGAGAGCTTCGCCTTGTATTTGCCGTACAGCTCCAGCTCGTTCTCCGTCAAAGAGAGCTGCGCCGCAACGTCCCGTATGTCTTTCAGCTTTGCGCTTTCCGCAATCTCGATATCCGACAGCATGGTTTTCTCCTTTGGTGATTATACTATCCTATATGCCGCATAGCTCCGCTATGTTTTTTGGCCGGAGCGCGAAAAAAACTGCGCTTCGGCGCGCCCCGCACGTTTTCACTCCTATTATATCACATTTTTTTGAAAATGGGAATAATTCTCCCATAAAAATTCCCGAAATTTTTTATTTTCGCGTGCAGTTTTTGGCGATTTATGCTATACTCTACATATAAGGTAATTTATGGAACAAACGATTTTACGGTTTTTCGAAAATTTACGCTCGCCCGCCCTCACCTTTTTCGCGGGCGCCTTTTCCCTGTTCGGCGAAACGCTGGTTCTCGTGGCGCTCATTTCCGTCGTCTATTGGCTGGTCGATAAGCAATTCGGCGAACGTCTCGTTCTCGTCTCCTTCTCCTCGATGAGCGCAAACGCCTTTCTCAAGGGCGTCGTTGCCCGCCCCCGCCCCTACGCGAGCGGCGCGGCGACGCGCGTGGAGATCGACACGCCCTTTCTTTCGACGATGAACCTCGAGCCCGACATGTCCTTTCCCAGCGGACATTCGCAGATGAGCGCGGGGCTGTTTTTTTCCGCCGCCTTCCGTCTGAAAAAGGGTTGGGCGTGGATTCTCGCGCCCGTCCTCACGCTGCTCGTCATGCTCTCCCGCCTGTATCTCGGCGTGCATTATCCCACCGACGTGCTGGCGGGCGCGGCGCTGGGCGTCGCCTTTGCGTGTATCTGGGAGATCGTTTATCGGAAATTCCCCAAGCAAAAAACCGTTTTCGCCGCGGCCTTCGCCGTCCTTTCCCTCGTCCTGCTTCTCCTCGAGCCAAACAAACAGCTCGCGGAACTTTCCGCCTGCATGTGCGCCGCGGCCGCCGCGATCCCGCTCGAAAACAAATTTGTGCGCTTCGAAGTAAAAAAGGGTCTCAAACGGAAGCTTCTCCGTCTCCTCGTCGGGTTCGCCTGCGTGGGAGCGGTATTCGGGATTTTCGCGCTGCTCCCGTGGGAATATCTCTGGCTGAAATGGCTGAAATACTTTCTCCTCATCTTCGCCGCGGCCCTGCTGGCGCCTTTTCTGTTCGTAAAGCTGAAAATCTGAAAAAAGTTCCGAAAAGTCCGCTTTACGCCGCCGCAAGCGATTGACTTGCCGCGCCGAAACATTGTATAATAATAGAAACGGGCCGAAAGCGCAAGACGCGGCCTTATACAGGAGAAGGATCATGGCAGAAAAAAGAGCGGTGACGATGGAAAAACTTGTTTCCCTTTGCAAAAACAGGGGCTTTATCTTTCCGGGCAGCGAAATTTACGGCGGTCTCGCCAATACATGGGATTACGGCCCTTTGGGCGTGGAGCTGAAAAACAACGTCAAAAAGGCGTGGTGGAAAAAGTTTGTGCAGGAAAATCCCTACAACACGGGCGTGGACTGCGCCATTCTCATGAACACCCGCACCTGGAAAGCGTCGGGCCACCTCGGCGGCTTCTCCGATCCCCTCATGGATTGCAAAGCCTGCAAGGCCCGCCACCGCGCGGACGATCTCGTTGAAAAATACGCCGAAAAGCATAAGCTTTCCGTCGGCGTCGAGGGCATGGACAACGACGCGCTGGAGGCGTTTATCGTCGAGCATAAAGTCCCCTGCCCCGTCTGCGGCAACTCCGACTTTACTTCTATACGGAAATTCAACCTCATGTTCAAAACTTTCCAGGGCGTCACGGAGGACTCCGCCAACACGGTGTATCTCCGTCCCGAGACGGCGCAGGGCATTTTCGTCAATTTCCAAAACGTCCAGCGTTCGTCCCGCCTGCGCGTTCCCTTCGGGATCGGGCAAATCGGAAAATCTTTCCGCAACGAAATCACCCCGGGCAACTTCACCTTCCGCACCCGCGAGTTCGAACAGATGGAGCTGGAGTTTTTCTGCAAGCCGGGCACCGACCTCGAGTGGTTTGCCTATTGGAAAAACTTCTGCCGCGATTGGCTGTTGTCCCTCGGTATGAAAGAGGAAAACCTGCATCTGCGCGACCATTCCCCCGAGGAGCTGTGCTTCTATTCCAAGGCGACCACCGATTTCGAATACAATTTCGCCTTCGGCTGGGGCGAGCTTTGGGGCGTCGCCGACCGAACGGATTACGACCTGTCCCAGCACGCGAAGGAATGCGGCAAGCCCATCAGCTACACCGACCCCGTAACGGGGGAAACGTACGTCCCGTACGTCGTCGAGCCGTCTCTCGGCGCCGACCGCGTGGTGCTGGCATTTCTGACGGACGCCTACGACGAGGAAGTGGTGGATGCCGAAAAGAACGACGTGCGCACGGTTTTGCGCCTGCATCCCGCGCTTGCGCCCTATAAATGCGCGGTTCTGCCCCTGCAAAAAAATCTGTCCGAAAAGGCGGACGAAATTTACGCGCTGATGCGGAAAAAGTTTTCGGCCACGTACGATCTGACGGGTTCCATCGGCAAACGCTACCGCCGTCAGGACGAAATCGGCACCCCCTATTGCGTGACGGTGGATTTCCAGACGCTGGAGGACGGCACCGTTACCGTGCGCGACCGCGACAGCATGGAGCAGATCCGCGTTTCCGTCGAGGACGCGATTAAGTATGTGGAAGAAAAAATCGAATTTTAGAACCTTTCAAAAAATGTTAGAAATTTTAAGAAAAAAAGATTTTTGAAAAAGTCAGAAAATATGATTTACTTTTTTGTCGAAATATAGTAGAATATGCTTGTAAATCAAATGAAGCTGTTCTTCAAAAGATTTATGTGAAAAAGCTCATCATTTTCCCCCTTATCATATAGGTAGTCCCCTCGAGGCCGCAAGGCTTCGGGGGGACTATCGTTTTTTCCCGTCGGGGATATTATACCACGAAGCCGACTTTTGTCAAGCCCCGTGCGCCAACTTTTTTATTTGTTTTTGTATTCTTCGAAAATTTCCTTCGGGATTTCGTCATAACCCAACAGTGAATTAGGCGTTTCATTGAGATATAAACATATTTTCAATAACGTATCTAAGTCAGGCTCGTTGATTCCCTTCAGCCATCGGCTGACCGTCTGTTGCGTAGTCTGTAATTTCAAAGCAAGTTCGCTTTGCGCCATATGGCTCCCCTGTAACGCTTGCCTTAAATTTTCCGAAAATTTTGAAAGTTTTATTCGCCCAAATTTGTCCGTTTATTCTTCCATGCCCACAAGATAGTCCGCCGTAACCCCGAAAAATATTGCCAATTTTCTTATATCCGATAAGCGCGGTTCTGCTTGATTAAGCTCGTATCTTGCAATAGAAGATTGGGAGATATCCACCAAACGCGACAGTTGTAATTGAGAAAGATTTTTTTCTTCTCTCAGTTCTTTTAAGATAGCGCCGAATTTTTCCATGATATTAAAATTATATCATATTTAAGTCAAAAATGACTTGACAATTCAAAATTGGGTTGTTATAATATATTCAACCCAGAAATGACTTAAAGGAGAAAAATTTATGAAACTTTCGGTATTGGACGAACTTTTAGAAGAATCCTTCCTTCCCTCTCTGGAAAGGGCTTCCCCCGCCGCCCAAAAGTACGTAAGCAAGGTCGCGGAATTGGAAAAGGAAATAAAAGGCTGTCTCGACGACGAAAAAAAGAAAAAGCTCGAACAACTTTTATCCGCCCATTGGGATCTGTTCGACGCGGAACAAAACGACCGTTTCAAAATCGGCGTGCGCTTCGGGATTCTCCTCTGCTTCGAAGTGTTCGGCATGCAGGCGGAATTTTCCGACGACGATTAAACAAAAAGACCTCTCTTTTTCGAGAGAGGCCTTTTTCTTGTCAACCGCCAACCGATTACAGCTCGGCGAAATATTTGATCGTCCTGACCATCTGGCTGGTGTAGGAGTTTTCGTTGTCATACCAGGAAACGACTTTCACAAGCGTGGTGCCGTCGCCCATGGGCATGCACTTCGTCTGCGTAGCGTCGAACAGCGAACCGTAGGTGATGCCGATGACGTCGGAAGAAACGATTTCTTCTTCGGTGTAGCCGAAGGAAGCGGAAGCAGCCGCTTTCATCGCCGCGTTGACGGTAGCCGCATCAACTTCGCCTTCGCAAACCGCGATAAGCTGGGTAAGGGAGCCCGTGGGAACGGGAACGCGCTGCGCGCAGCCGTCGAGGACGCCGTTAAGCTCGGGGATAACGAGGCCGATCGCTTTCGCCGCGCCCGTGGAGTTGGGGACGACGTTGACCGCAGCGGCACGCGCGCGGCGCAAATCGCCCTTGCGGTGAGGCCCGTCGAGAACCATCTGATCGCCCGTGTAAGCGTGGATCGTGGTCATATAGCCCTTCTTGATTTTCGCAAGTTTGTTGAGGGTGTTGGCCATGGGCGCAAGGCAGTTGGTGGTGCAGGAAGCCGCGGAGATAATCGTATCGTCGGCTTTAAGAGTCTTTTCGTTTACGCTGTAAACGACGGTGGGAAGGTCGTTGCCCGCGGGAGCGGAAATGACGACTTTCTTAGCGCCTGCTTTGATGTGCGCTTCGGATTTCGCTTTGGACGTGTAGAAGCCCGTGCATTCGAGCACGACATCTACTTTCAGTTCGCCCCAAGGGCAATTTGCGGCGTCTTTCTCCGCATAAATTTTGATGGTTTTGCCGTTGACGGTGATCGTACCCGCTTCGTCGTCGGCGGAAACCGTATCGGCGAGGGCGTATCTGCCCTGGGCGGAATCGTACTTCAGAAGGTGCGCCAGCATTTTGGGGCTGGTGAGGTCGTTGATCGCGACGATTTCGTAGCCTTCGGCCCCGAACATCTGTCTGAAAGCGAGACGGCCGATACGGCCGAAGCCGTTGATCGCAACTCTTACATTTGCCATAATAGAAAATCCTCCAATGATATATTGATTATGATTTTGAGACACGTTTTACTGTCGGTAGTATTTTACCATACTTCGGGAAATTCGTCAAACAGATTTGCCCTCTCGGAAAAAATTTATCGATTTCTTATGCTTCGCTCGGTTTTTGTCCATAGTTGGGAAGGTTGGGAAGATAATCCTCGCAAATGTAATATCTATCTTCCGAATATCCCTTTTCCGAAGAAAGCAATAATTCTTTCGTACAGAGAAAGCTCACCTGCCAATCCGATGTGATTTTGTTCCCTTGGCTTTGGGTTTCTCCAAATTCCACAGAATCGTAAAAACAAAACGCGGTATTCTCCTCGGGGTAGTACAAATATTTGAACGTTACGGTATAGTCGTTAGTTCTGTTTTTTCTTTGGTAACGTCCCGTTCCGTCTTTTTCAAAAACGACGGTCGTCGTCTCCTCGACGTCGGAGTTCGACATTCGGTAAATATACTCCCTTCCGTAAGACAATCCCAGCGAACCTTTCGCCGCTTCGGACGAAGCACAGCCCGCAGCCGCAAACACAAAAGAAGATGCCAACGCGGCCAAAACGCAAAGCCCTTTTCTCATTATTTTCCCCCTTAAAAGTTACGCCTTGTTCGCGCTGCCCAAAACGTTGACGATCTTGTGTTTTACCATTTCCTTCATCATCGCGCGGGCGTCGCCGAGATACTGACGGGGATCGAAATGATCGGGATGCTCGGCAAAATGCTTGCGGATCGCCGCCGTAAAGGAGACACGCAGGTCGGAGTCGATATTGATCTTGCACACCGCCATTTTCGCGGCCTTCTGAAGCTCGGATTCGGGAATACCGATCGCGTCGGGCATGTGACCGCCGAACTGATTGACGATCGCCACCTTATCCTGCGGCACCGAGGACGCGCCGTGCAAAACGATGGGGAAGCCGGGCAGACGCTTACCGATCTCCTCCAGAATGTCGAGACGGAGCTTGGGGTCCTGGCCGGGCTTGAATTTATATGCGCCGTGGGAAGTGCCGATGGCGATTGCAAGGGAGTCGATTCCCGTGCGGGAGGTAAACTCCTCCACTTCGTCGGGAGAGGTAAACAGCGCGTCCTGCGCTTCCACCTTTACGTCGTCCTCCACGCCCGCCAGCTTGCCGAGCTCGGCCTCGACGACTACGCCGCGTTCGTGCGCGTACTCGACGACTTTTTTCGTCAGGGCGATATTTTCCTCCCAGGGCTTGGAAGAAGCGTCGATCATTACGGAGGTAAATCCGCCGTCGATGGACGCCTTGCAGATTTCGAAATCGGCGCCGTGGTCGAGGTGCATGACGATGGGAATATTTGTCGTTTCCACAGCGGCCTGCACGAGGTGGCGAAGATAGACGGGGTTGGCGTACTTTCTCGCGCCCGCGGAAACCTGAAGAATAACGGGGGACTTACATTCGTCCGCCGCCTCCACGATCGCCTGAATCATTTCCATGTTGTTGACGTTGAACGCGCCGATGGCATAGCCGCCCGCGTACGCTTTCTTAAACATTTCGGTACTGTTGACTAAAGGCATAAACAATCCTCCAAAAATATCGTTTCGAGTGCCTGTCCCCGCGGACGGGGACGGGCGCCCTTGTTTTCATACGGTTATATTATATCCGATTTCCCGAAAAAAAGCAAGGGAAACATATACGGTTTCTTATTTTTTCCCGCAGACGCGGACGGTTTATGCGAACACCCCGCAGGAGAGGTATCTGTCGCCCGTATCGGGCAGCAGCGCCACCACCGTCTTTCCCGCGTTTTCCTGCCTTTTCGCCTCTTTCACCGCCGCCGCCAGCGCCGCGCCCGAGGATATCCCCGCGAGCAGCCCCTCTCTTTGCGCCAGCAGGCGCGCGAACGCATACGCTTCGTCGTCCGTCACGGAAACGATCTCGTCGCAGACGTCGGAAGCGAAGTTTTCGGGGACGAAGCCCGCGCCGATCCCCTGTATTTTATGCGGGCCGGCCGCGCCGCCCTCCAATACGGGAGAGGAGGCGGGTTCGACGGCGACGATTTTCACCGACGGCTTTTTCTCCTTAAGATACCTGCCTACCCCCGTCACCGTACCGCCCGTGCCTACCCCCGCGACGAAAATATCCGCTTCGCCGTCCGTGTCCGTCCAGATTTCCGGACCCGTGGTTTTATAGTGCGCCAAAGGATTGGCGGGATTGACAAACTGCCCCGCGATAAGGCTGTTTTCCGTCTCCGCGTGTAGCTTCTCCGCCCGTTCTATGGCGCCCGCCATGCCCCGTTTGCCCTCCGTCAAAACCAGCTCCGCCCCGAACGCCGCAATCAACTGACGGCGTTCCGCGCTCATCGTGTCGGGCATGACGATCGTCAGCCGATACCCCTTGGCCGCACAAAGCGCCGCAAGCCCTATCCCCGTGTTGCCGCTGGTCGGCTCGATCAAAAGCGTGTCCGCGTTCAGCCGCCCGCTCCGCTCCGCCTCGGCGAGCATCTCCGCCGCCGCGCGGTCCTTTACCGAGCCCGCGGGATTCATGCCCTCGGCTTTCGCATACAGCTTCGCCATCAGGGCGTATTCCTTTTCGATATTTTTGAGACGTATGAGCGGCGTATGTCCCACCGCTTCCGCCACCGATTCGTAACGCATTTTTTGCCTCCGAAGCTTAAAAATTTTTATTATTCGTCCGAGGGACGTTTCGGCCTTTCAAACGGTTTTGCGCACCCGACGACGCAGACGACAAAGAGGACGACGGAGAGCGCGGCGAGGCAAAAGAACACCGCCGGACGGAAAAGACGGTTCTCCGCAAATGACGCTATCTTCGCTTTTTCGTAGAGATAAAAGCCGGCGGAATTTTCCGTCAACGCATACCTGCCCCGCCCGTGCAGGTCTTTTACGGAGACATTTTCTCCCGCCGAAAGCTCCGCGGGGGAAAGCGTTTCGAGCAGCTCCGCGCCCGACGTCTCCGCGATAAACAATTCGCTTTGCAACGCAAGCGTCTTTTGCGCAACGCCGCCGATATTCCCCGCGCGATACTCCAGCGTATAAACAGTCTTTTTCGTTCCTTCTTCCCTCGTCGTCCAAAGCCCCGAACGGATTTCGAGCGTCGCCGTCTCCCCGCCGTTCAGCTCCGCCGTCCACGCGGCAAACGCGCATGCCGCGCCGTATTTATAAGGAGCCTGAAGAGACGCGGTGCGGTTGTACGCCCCGTTTTCCAGCGCGTATGCGGTGAGATTATACGCTTCTTTTTCGGTATATCCCTCGCCGCAAAAATCCTGCGCATGCTCCCCGATCACGGCGCGGAGGGTGGTCGTCCACGTCCTTTCGTTAAGCGCTTTTTCCGTCTCCGTCCCCGAGGAATACGCCCGCACCCGAATTTCCGTTTCCCCCGTATAATACACGCGCAGCGGCTTCGCTTTGCCGTCCCCTTGCCCCTTTACCTGATATTCGAGAATAAAGTCCCCGTCTCCGAGGTTTTCGAGCGTCGTATATCCTTCGAAAAAGACGTACTCTTCCACGCGCCCGCGTTTAATCTCCACCGACACGCAATAGGGTTCGGCTCCCCGCTCGGGCAGGATTTCATATACCTCGAGCGGCGTTTCGGAGGGCAGTTCCCGCAGCTCGTACCGCGAAGAAGAAAATTCTTTCGCGGCCGCGAACTCGGCGCCGTATTCGGGATAAATATACCTCTCGCCCGCCAGTTTCTCCCCGCGAAGGGAGGCTTCGGGAAACTCGAGGTCGGAAAAAATCGTCCCCTCCTGCAGAACTTCGCCTGTATAGAGCTGATAAAATTCCGCAGAGACGGGAGACGCGGACGTATTTTTAACGGCGTATGCGCTTTCCGCCGTCGCGCGAAGTCCTCGATAAACGCCCGTTTCGGCGCCCGCAGCGCCGTAAACGCTCACCGCGTGGGTTTCCTCCACGCCCGCGAGCTCCTCCGCGGCGCAGGAAACGCCGCGCAATGGTACGCCGTAATCGAAATATCCAGGCTCCCCCAACGAATTTGCAATCAGGGAAAAGACGCTCGAAGCCAAAAACGCCAGCGCAAGCAGGGGCGAAAGCACGGCTCCCGCCACCGATAAAATTTTCATGGCGACGTATTTTCTTCTTTTTTCGGGCCGATCGGAATTTTCCATATTCCTCCTCCGCCGTTTTTATTCGAGAATATTCGACGTGATAAAGTCCACCCCCATACCGATCAGCGCCGCCGCATCCTCGGGACGGTCGATCGTCCAGCAATTGACGGGAAGCCCCTCCGCGTGCAGGCGGGAGACGTATTCCTTGCTGACGCAGGTGCCGCAAAGATCCGCGCCCAGGCGGTAGCGTTTCATAAATTCAAAATTTTCGTCGCTCGCCTCGCCCGTGAGAAACTGGAGGTCGGCGTCCTTGTATTCTTCGCGCAAAGTGACGAGGTTTTCTTTCGCAAAGGAAATGAAAATCGTCCTGTCCAGCCACCCCATGTCTTTGACGAGCGCAGCGATATTCAAAACGTGCTTCCTTTCCATGGGATTTTTCAGCTCCAGCACGGCCGTCTTATCGTACTTGCCGCATATGGAGATATAGTCCTTCAGCGCAGGCACGACGAGATCGCTGCGGAAGGTCTTTCCGTCGGTATCGGGCATACGCACCGCGCGAAGCTGCTCGGCGGTGCTCCTTTCGATATCCATATCCACCCCCGCAATCCGCTTCATGTTGTCGTCGTGGAAAATAAAATACTCTCCGTCGGCCGTGACGTGCACGTCCGTCTCTATCCCGTAATAGGTCTTGACGCCCGCCGCGACAAACGCCGCGCAGGTATTCTCCTTTTCCAGCCCCGACACGCCGCGGTGCGCGATCATCCGACAATTTTTTTTGTCTATCTTAACGGTATTCATCCTTGCTCCTCCTCCGCCTGTTCGGCAAATTTATTTTATCACGAACGAACGGGATTGTCAAGCGGGAAAGCAATTTTCCCCGCGCGGATATTTTTCCGTGCGGGGAGCTTTCTATGCGCGGGCGATTTTCCCGCATTGAGTATCCTTTCTGCGCGGCCGCCTTCGTACGCGGGCGACTTTCGCCGTATGCGGACGCGATTTTTTCCGCGGGAATTATTTTCCCGCGTCTTTCCCGAACAGTCCGCTGACGCCCGAAAATACCAGCACGCTGACTTCCTTCGAAAACGCTTCGATAGACTGTTCCCGCCCCGAATTAAACCAATCCTGGTATGCCGCCAGCATGCCCGAGGTGATATACCCCGCACTGAGATCGATTTTCTTTTTGTCGAGGGGGGATTGGGCGACGAGCGCCTGCCTGACGCGCACTTTCAGCGAAGAAACGATTTTCGTCACCAGACGGGAATTGGCGTCAATTTTCATCAGTCGGCTGTAAAAATCCATATCGCTGTTGATGACGGCCGTCAGCGTCTCGAAAATGCGGTAAGGATTTTCGATATTGCGCTTAAAATCGATATCCCTGATTACCTTTTCAAACGAGGACACGAGATCGTTTTCGATTTCGTCGAGGATCTCGTGTATCCCGTTGTAATAATTATACACCGTTTTACGGTTGATGTCCGCCGTGTCCGCGATATCCTTGATCGTGATATCGTTGATATCCTTATGCGAAAGCAGCTCCGCAAAGGCGTTGCGGATCGCCCGCTTCGTCTTGATTACCCGACGGTCGGTCTTTTTTTCTTCCGCCGCCCTTTCAGTATATTCCATGGCTTTCTCCTTCGTTCCCCTTTATTATAATACACAAGCGCGGCATAAGTCAAGAAAAAGAAGTATTTTTCCCTCCCCGCTTACAGCGGCAGGTCCTTTCTCGCAAATTTCGCGGAGCCGATCACGTAGCACACCAGCCCCACGGCCGCCAATATCCCCAGTTTCCACAAAAACGCCGTTCCGCCCTCGAGAATGGATACCACGTCAAACAGGGAGATAATCGTTACGTAATTGAAGCCGTTTAACGCCTTCATGCGCAGAATAGACGGCAGGACGGGCGACCCGAACAGCCCCAGCATGGTGGCGACGAGGAAGAACATATTTAGTCCGCCGCCCAGCGCCATCGAATGTTTGCTGCGGTTAAACCAGCAGGAGGCGAGAAAGCAGATACCGCTCATGGCGAACATCACGAGGAACGCGCCCAGGTTGATGAGCAGCAGTTTTGCGTAGGTCAGCGACGTTTCCACGTCCACGACGGCGAGACAGACGATGCTGGTGACGCCCGTACAGCAGAACATCAGAAACAGAGAGCCGACGAGAAAGACGCCCTGCGTAAAGGTGACGGCGCGGCGTTTGACGGAGGAGGACAGAATATACGCCATCGAGCCGCTGTCCACCTGCCCCGCGATCAGGGAATTTGCGGTCATAATCAAATAGATAATCGGCAGCAGCAGCCCCGCCATCTTGAAGAAAATCGAGCCGACGAGCGTGCCGTACATATCCATCTGCCCGATCTCCTCCAGGGCGTCGCCCACTTCCGAGGGAAGGCTGGCCAGAAGGCTTTGGGTAATATCCTTCGTCAGCTCGGCGACAATGCTTTCCTCCGTTTCCCCGTCCCGGATATTTTCCAGCCGATACGCCAGATTGGCGCGGAAATCGATCAGCGCGGACACGGCGATATCCTTGATCTGCGCATAGTCGTCAAACCCGAATTCCCGATACTTCTCCTTTGTGACGCCGAAGCTTGCCAGCGCGTCCACCACCAACTGGACGTTGCTTTCCTCGATCATGTTTCCCGCGAGAAAGACGGCGCTGTTTTTGGCGGCGTAGTCGCTCCGATAGGCGGCGCGTTCCTTCGCGGAGGTGGTGAGAATATCCGTCAGCTCATACCTGGGCGCCGCCTCTCCCTGTTTTGCGTAAAACTCGTCGAACATATAGACGTCGGCCCCGACCATGGGATTGAGCACGGTGAAAATCGCGCCCTGTATCTCTTTCGCCTCGACCGAATCGGCCGCATAGCCCTTTTCCTCCGCGACGACCGCGGCATAATCCGACAGCTCCTTCACCGAGGCGGCATACGCGACGGAGGACGCGGCGCGGGACGCGGCGGCCTGCCCGTCGGCCTTGGCCTCCGCTTCGCTTTTGCCCGCCTCGAGCGACGCGCGGTAGGCCGCGGCATAGGCGTCGGCGGCCTCCTGCCCGAGCGCGGCCTTGACGAGCTCCGCTTTGAACGTCTCGTCGAAATGGCCGAGCGCCTCGTTGGAGATCATATAGTAATTGACGGCGCGCTGCTGCATCTGCGAAGTGAGTTCGCCCTGAATAATGGTATCCGCGATCGCGGTTTTCGCTTCCGCGAGATTTCCGCCGCCCGCGATCAGCATGACGCAGGCCAGCATAAAACAGGTTGCAAAGGTAATGATCGCCCACATGGCGCCGTTGGCCTTGCAGGACTGTTTGAACAATGATTTACTGAACATTTTTGCTCTTCTCCTTTTCTTTTTGCAGCACTTCTTTGAAATGTTTTTCGAGGGTGTATTTCACCTCGGAAATAAATTTGACGTTGAAATTTGTGAGGTCGAGGAAAAGACGGTTGATCTGCTTTCCCGAAATACGAATCGTCACTTGGTTATACTGCGGCTGGTCGCGTACGATTGTATAGCCCAGACGCTTGAACGCGAGATAGTCCTCAGGGTGCGAAAGCTCGATTTTGAACTCCTTCTCGGGACGGTTTTCGATGCTTTTCAAATCCGCCACGTCCGCGATACGGCCGTTTTGAATCAGCGCCACGCGGTTGCAGGTCTGCTCCAGCTCCTCGAACATGTGGCTGCTCATAAAAATCGTCTTTCCCTTCGCGTGCTCCGCGCGGACGATATCGAGAAAGGCGTCCCGCATCAGGGGATCCAGCCCCGTCGTCGGTTCGTCCAGCACGAGGATTTCGGGGTTCGCCATCAGTGCGGCGACGATCGCCGTCTTTTGCTTCATGCCCTTGCTCATGCGCTTTAACGGCGCGCGCGGATCGAGCTGAAGCCGTTCGATCAGCAAATTGGCGTATTCCATGCTTTCCACGCCCAGAAAGCCCGCCTGGCTCTTGAGAAATTCCGTCCCCGTGGAAAGGTCGGGAAAAGCGATTTCTCCGGGCACATAGCCGATCCTTTTGACGATCTCGCTCGAGTGCGTCCACGCCTCCAGCCCGTGGACGTATGCCGCGCCCTTCGTGGGCCTTAAAAAGCCCAGAATATTTCTGATCGTCGTGGTTTTTCCGCTGCCGTTGGTGCCGACAAACCCTACCATTTCGCCCTTATATACGGTTAAATCGACGTCGAAAATGCCGCGGCCGTAACCGTAATCCTTTGTCAGTTTTTTTATCTCGATAACGGGTTGCATCATTCAGAGCGCTCCTTTGAAATCTTTATCTTCCTTGTAATAGCTCATAAAATAGTCTTCAAGCGTCTCTTTCATGTGGCTGAAATCGCGCATACCGAAGCCCGAGAGAATACGGATTACTTCGTTTATGTATCTATCTTCCGTCGAAAGCAGAACCGAAGCGCTTATTCTGTCCTCGGCGATGACGCGGAGCAGCTTGCTGTTTTTGTATCGGAAACGGAAGGCATCGTAATTTTGCAGGTCGGAAAAATACACCTCATAGACCTTCTGCGCCGAATGCCTCAGCTCGTCCGCCTCAAACACGGATACCAGCCGCCCGTCCTTGATGATCGCAATCCTGTCGCACGTGGCATCGACCTCCGAAAAGATATGGCTGGAAAGCAGAATCGTTTTTCCGCGCGATTTTTCCTTTTTGACGAAATCCACAAATACGTCCTGCATGACGGGATCGAGGCCGCTGGTCGGCTCGTCGAGAATAAGCACGTCGGGATCGTTCATAAACGCCGCCACCACCGCCAGCTTGCGCTTGACGCCCAGGCTCATGCGCTTGGTCTCCCCCGACGGATCGAGCTCGAAAAGCTTCAGAAGGTAGTTCAGCCGCTTTTCGTCGCGCACGCCCTGAAGGCTCTGCATCATGCGCAGGAACTCCCAGCCCGTCAGCCCCGCGGGCAGCGCGATCTCGCCCGGAATGTATCCCACTTTTCCCAAAATCTCGAAATACCGTTCAAACGTTTTCTTCCCGAAAATTTCCGTCGATCCGCCGTCGGGCCTCGAAAAGCCCATGAGATGTCGGATCGTTGTCGATTTTCCCGCGCCGTTCGGCCCGAGAAACCCAAATACCTCGCCCTTTCCGACGCCGAACGTGACGTCGAATACGCCCCGCCCCGAGCCGTAATCCTTCGTCAGCTGCTTTACGTCAATGACGCTCATACGTTACCTCCGTTTTTTTTTCTTTTTCCGTATTCTTCGCCCGCCCCTTTGTAAAGCGCGCGAAAGTTTTGTAAAGAGTGTGTAATAATTCTATTTCAAGTTTTATTCTACATTTGTGTATTATAATTATTTCGGGAAATAAAGTCAAGAAAGCGGCGCGGACGAAAAAAGAAAAAAACGGGGTTTAAGCCCCGTTTGCCGTAAAAACATGGAATTATACCGCAAAAAATGATATTAATGTGGAAAAACAGCGCCGAAAAAATCGACGCCGTGTTTTTGCACTTTTATAAAATTTTCGAAGCACGCCCCGACGGGCGGCAGGCTCCGCTTGCATATGGAGCGGGGAAATTTTCGACGTTGAGTTTTTCGCGGGAAAAAGGCGGAGACGCTCGCTTGACGTTGAATTTTTCGTAGAAAAAAAGCGGAGACGCTCGCTTGACGTTGAATTTTTCGCAGGAAAAAAGCGGAGACGCTCGCTTTCGGCCGCTTTGTTACGTTCTTCCGTTTTACGAAAAGCTTTTCAAAATGTTAACGCGACGTTTTCCGTTCGGTACGTCCGCTCTATGCAGTTTACGGAAAAATTTCCGAGCCTTCCGACGCGGAGTCCGACGCGCCCGAAGAGGAGGACGAGGACGAAGACGAAGAAGAAAAGGAATCCGAAGGGTTGCAGGCATCGCCGCCCTGCGTATCGTTTTCCGTATCGGAGGGAGCGCCCTCCCAGGTGGCCCCTTTATTGGGCTCGCCTCTTTTCGCAAGGAAAACCGTCTGCTTCAGCCAAAAGCCCCCGACGCATACGATCGCAAGCCCCGCGGCAAGCCCGACGACGCTCTTTACGAAACGCTTTCGCCGCCGCGACGATTTTGCTCCGCCCCGCCGCGCTTCGGGCGCAACGGAATACCCGTCCGCTTCCTCGACGTATTTTTCGTCTATTCTGCCGAGCGCGGAAAAATTTTTCTTGTCGCTCATACGCCGATGCCCTCCCGAATGAGTTTTTCTTTGAGCTTCTTTCGCGTGCGGAAAAGAATGGATTTCACCTTGCTTTCGGAAAAGCCCATGCGGTCCGCAATATCTTTTACATCGTCAAAAAACCAATACCGCCTGACAAACACCACCCGCTGAGCCGATTTCAAGGAGGAAAGAAACTCGTTTATCGCCTCCGCCGCGTCCGTCTCCTCATAGTCCGCCCCGCTTCCTTCCGCGGGCAGAAAATCCTCGATCTCCGAAAGCAGCATCTCCGTTCTGCCGCCGCCCCGTTTCTGCGCGTGCGCGCGCTTATAGCAATCGAAGGAAATATTGCGGCATAAGGTGCCCGCATAAGCTTTCAGCGAACGGGGATTTTCGGGCGGAATGGTATTCCAGCAGGCGAGATAGGTGTCGCTTACGCATTCCTCTGCGTCGGAGCCGTTATGTAAGATGTTAACGGACACGGCGCGCAGAAAGCCGCCGTACTTCTCCGCCGTGGCGGACAGAGCGGACTGATCGCGCAAAAAATATTTCCCGACGATCTCTTCATCCGTCATTTGCGCTCCTTCGCACGCAAACGATAACCTTTTCCGTTCACCTGCATAGTAGATTTTAACTCCTTACGGTTGCGGTTTTTGCCGAAAATTTTCCTTGCGGAACGCCGCCGTACAGTTTAATTATATTCATTGCGGCAAAAAAAGCAAGTAAATCGGGTTCGGTTGCACATAAAACGCCCGCCCCGATTTTTTTTCGGAGGCGGGCGCCTATGCCGCATTTTTTCAAAAGCTTACGCAATCGTTTCCACGACGGGAGTACCCGCGGCGGAAAACTCGACCGCTTCGTGTCCGTGATCGCTGCCTATCTCCACGCGATATGCGTCGAGAGAAATATAAAGATGGACGTCCGTATAGGTTACGCCGTTTATCGTGATTTCTCGAATTTCGATCTGTTCAAAGCGGCTCGGTTCGTCCACCCTTCCGCCGAAGGAGAAAAGATAGATCGTATCGATTTCGGTTTTTAACGCCTGAGAAACGGTCCCCAGAATTTGGTCGCCGCACTTTACGACGGTAGTCGCGGTATTGTCCGCCACGGTAAACGTAATATCGAACGTCGCGGTGACTTTCGTTTCCTCTCGGTTTGATTCCGCCCGAATATAATCCGCAACCTCGCCCTTTGTCATCGCGCCCGTTTCTTTATCGAAAGAAACGAGGTAGAAAGCTTCGTTTTCAAGCAAATAAAACTGTTTCTCTGTTTCGTCGAAATAGTACTTATCCAACGAATAAATGTACTCTTCTTCCACGAAAATCTGTTCTTTGTTATCGTCGTAGTAATACCACCCGCCATCGTAATCTTTTTCCAACCGACCGGATCCGGTCGAGGTAGCGAAATAAATTTCTCCGTAATCGCGCACCGTAAACATCACCCCTGCACCCGCGTCCAGATATGCCTCGAAAAGCTGAGCGCCCGTTTGGTCGTTAAAATACCGCGTCACTTCGCCGAACCCACGGAAGCTGACGCTTACGGATTTGGTCTCCTCCGCCGCAGCGTAGGTATAGCCCGCAATACATTTACAGCCCGTCAAATCGAACAGCTCGGGCGCGGCGGGGAGAAAATCCGCACGCGCGGAAACGGTCATCACGTCTCTGCCGCCGTCCGTCTCGCCCACGATCTTCACGGCCGCTTCTGCCGCCACAAGCTTTTTGTCAGCGTCGAACAGGAAGGTGATTTCGGGCGCGGCGTCGGAAAAGAGCATTTGCAGCCAGGTGCCCATCGAGTTCTCCGCATTGGTACGGAGGGTTTCCCAGAAGCTTTTCACCGCGTTTTCCATAGACGGAAGCAGGGCGTCGGGAAGACCCGCCGTATCGATGCCGTAGATCGCGCCGCAAAGCAGGTCATATACGTTAAGCGTGCCCAAAGCCGCGGGAGCGCCGAGAAAAGCTTCGCCCACCGTCTCGGAGGACAGACACGCGCCCAGATACGTCCATGCATCCGCCTCCGCTTCGGGGCGAGGGAATGCCTGATAGAAGGTTTCGTCCGGCATTTCTCCGTTTTGCGCGGACATCACCAGCTTGGCGAAATCCGCCGTTTCCTGCGCCGTCACTCCCTTCAAAAGACTTTGAAGAAGGCTCTTTACGGGGGCGTATTCGATCGCTTCGCCGACGGTCATCGTCTTATCCGCATCTACGGCCGCCGCCAGCAGCCGCGCAGTGTCGTAAAGCTTCTCCATCGTTTGTGCGATATTGTATGTAAGGGCGTAGCCGTCCGCAGTCGCCTCTGCCGTTCCGCCCAGCACGGCGGGAACGTTTTTCAACACCTTCATGACGAACGGAGAGGAAAACGCAACCATACCGCCGCTCTCGACGTTGTATTTTTTGAGGAGATACTCGCCCGAGGAAATCGCGGCCAAAAGCTCGTTGACGGTGGCGTACTGAGACTCCTCGCTTCCGCCGCCCGTTATCGGCCCGAGATCTATCCGTTCTCCGCCGATTACTATGTATGCGTTGCCGTTTTCGACGCCCCAATCCTCGGCGAATTTCATAAGCTCGTCGATGGAGACTTCAAAGCCTTGCTCCACTACCATTTTATAAATGGTGTCGAAGCTTACGTCCACGTTGCCGCCGCCGTTTTGCCAATTTGCTTCGTAGGCCGCGTCGCCGCGGAAATACATGGCGTTATAGCTTTGGCCGCCGTCAGAGAGGGTGGAATACGTAATCATATCCGCGTAAAATCCTTCGCGGGTAAAGTCCGCTTTTCCGTCAACGATATTAAACGAAGCGCCGATCACCGATTCCGCACGGAAATTGACGCCCTTGAGCTCCGTTGCGGAAAGAGCCGCCGCCAGCTCCGCAGCAAGCTGCGTATCGGGCGCGCCCGTCTCCCCCGAGCCGCTCCCCGTCACTTTCCCGCAATTGATTACTCTGTCGTCCGTAAGGGTAATCACCAATTCTCCCGCGGAGTTGATTTCGGCGTTCTTTATCCCTACGCCGGCAAGCCCCGCCGCGCCCGTATCGCCTTTTTCGCCTTGGAGACCGGCCGCTCCCGTGTCGCCCTTGTCGCCCTTGTCGCCCTTGTCACCCTTGTCGCCTTTATCTCCTTTGTCGCCCTTGTCGCCTTTTTCGCCCTGCGCGCCCGCCGCGCCCTTAAACAGTTCGATCAGCTCGTCCATCGTCCCCGTAAAGCCCGCTTCCTGCGCCATGGCATATACGGTTTCAAATTTCAGCGGATATCCCCCGCCGTTCAGGCTCCCGCTCGAGCTTCCGCTTCCGGCCGAATCGTCGTCGCACGCTCCCAGCCCGAACAACGCGGTCGCCGCAAGCGACAGCGACAACGCGCTCTTTGCAAAACCCTTTACTCTCTTTTTCATAATGTTCCTCCGCATTATTTATTTTTTAACTGTTAATATTATACCCCCCCCCGTGGATTTTGTCAATAGTTTCCAGCAAAAAAAATGAATAAATTGAATAAATTTATTTTTATAACAAAAAAGCGCGGATTAACCGCGCTTTCGGAGCTTCGTTTATTTTCGGATATCTTTGCTTAATCTCTTCTGCGCCCAAACAGCGACAGAATGACGGTGGCAAACCGCAGGAAATACAGAATAGAGGTCAGCAGCGCGGCCACATACGTAAGGGCGGCGGCGCCGAGCACCTTGCTTGCGCCCGCCTTTTCCTCCTCGGCGATCACGCCCTCCTCGAGGAGCATTTTTTTCGCGCGGCGGCTGGCGTCCAGCTCGACGGGCAGAGTCACCAGCGTAAAGAGCGTGGAGAGCCCGTACAGCGCGATACCGACATAGGCGGCGTAAAGGCCGACGGGCGAGCCCGACCGCACGAATAAATCGAGAATAAACCCGATCAGCACCACGGGAAGCGCGAGACGGGAGCCGAACGTGGCGATCGGAACCAAAACGGAACGTATTTTATAGGGAATATACCCCTTTTCCTTCTGCATGACGTGCCCGATCTCGTGCGCGGCCACGGCCACGGCGGCAACCGAATCGTCCCCGTAAGTCGCGTCGGAGAGGTTGACCACGTGGCGGCGCGGGTCGAAATGGTCGGTGAGCCTGCCCTTTACCCTGCCGACGGAGACGTCGGAGACGCCGTTGGCGCGAAGCAGGCGCACGGCGGTGTCGTAGCCCGTCATGTGGGAAGCGTTTTTTTCGACGCTGAACGCGCTGTATGCCGAATGTACCTTCATGCTTGCCCAGCCCGAAAAAATCGAACAGACCAGCAAAAGCCCCAAAAACATCCAATACCCCATATCGATAGCCCTCTTTTATTTATTTTCCGTCCTTTCCGAATCGGTCGGCCCGGTCTTTTTCCTTTTTCGGGAACGCCGCGCGCCGCAGTTTTTCCCGCAGCCGCCGCAATTGCCCGCGCACCCCGAACAGCCGCCGCAGCCGCCCCTGTGCCTGATCATATACGCCAGCGCCGCGGCCAGGCAAAGCCCCACCGCGGCCAGCGCCAGAATACTTTGAAAATTCATGCGAATCCCCTTTCTATATATTATACCCGAAAGAAAGCCGTTTTCAACGCCGACAGCAAAAATAATCCGTCAGACGAAAATCCCGCCGATCAGCGCGACGAGGAAGCATACCGTCCACGCCACGAGGCACTGCCCGACGACCAGCCCCGCGGCCCAGCCCCGTCCCAGCTCCCGCTTGACCGCCGCCACCGCCGCCACGCACGGCGTGTATAAAAGAATAAACAACAGAAACACAAACGCGGTAAAGGGCGAAAACAGCGTAGTAATCGACGCGCCCGATAAGAGGACGGCCAGGGTGCTTTTGACGCTTTCCTTGGCGGTGAAGCCCGTGATGAGCGCCGTAGCCGCCTGCCAGCTTCCGAAGCCCAGCGGCCTGAAGATCACCGACACCCAGCCGCCCACCGTCGCCAGCAGACTGAGCGAGGAATCGGTTACGAAGTTCAGCCGCGCGTCGAAGCTCTGCAAAAACCAGATAACCACCGTCGCCACGAAAATAATCGTAAACGCGCGGGTGATGAAGTCCTTGGATTTTTCCCAGATCAGCCGAAGCACGCTCTTGGGGGAGGGAATACGGTAGTTGGGCAGCTCCATGACAAAGGGCACGGGCTCGCCCTTGAACGCCGTCTTCTTGAAGATAAACGCCGCCAGCAGCGCGATGGCGATGCCGATGACGTACAGCGCGATCATGACGAATGCCGCCGCGCGGGGAAAGAACGCCGCGCACAGCATGCCGTAAACGGGGATTTTAGCCGAACAGCTCATAAACGGGGTGAGCATGATCGTCATTTTGCGGTCGCGGTCGGAGGGCAGCGTGCGCGTCGCCATGATTGCGGGCACGCTGCACCCGAAGCCGATCAGCATGGGCACGAAGCTTCGTCCCGAAAGCCCTATTTTCCGCAGCGGCTTATCCATGACGAACGCCACGCGCGCCATATACCCCGTATCCTCGAGAATGGACAGAAAGAAGAATAGCACCACGATCGTCGGCAGGAAGCTCAGCACGCTCCCCACGCCCGCGAAGATACCGTCTATGATCAGCGAATGAACGACGGGATTAATCCCATAATGCAGAAGCCCCGCGCTCGCCTTGTCGGTGAGCCAGCCGATCCCCAGCTCCATCCAGTCGGACAGGTACTTGCCGAACAAGCCGAAGGTGAGGTAAAACACCAGCCCCATGATGAGGATAAAGGCGGGCAGAGCGGTATATTTCCCCGTCAGAAATTTATCCGCCTTTTCGCTTCGGCGGCGTTCCCTGCTCTCGTGCGGCTTGACGACGGTTTCCTCGCACAGGCGGCCGATATAGCGGAAACGCATGTCGGCCAACGCCGCCATCGCGTCGAGCCCGCTCTCCTCTTCCATCTGCCTGACGATATGCCCCGCCATTTCCCGCTCGTTTTCCGAAAGCCCCAGCGCGTCGATGATAAGATCGTCCCCCTCCACCAATTTGGTGGCCGCAAAGCGCAGGGGGATACGCGCGGCCGCGGCGTGGTCCTCGATCAGGTGAGAAACGCCGTGAATACAGCGGTGCACCGCGCCTCCGTCCTCGCCGCTCGACGAACAGAAATCAACGTCGAAGGGCACCTCCCGATAGCGGGCGACGTGAATCGCGTGTTCGATCAGCTCCTCGATCCCTTCGTTTTTTGCCGCCGAAATCGGCACGACGGGAATTCCCAGCTCGGCCTCCAGGGCATTGACGTCGATCGTGCCGCCGTTGGCGCGCACCTCGTCCATCATATTCAGCGCCAGCACCATGGGGATATCCAGCGTGACGAGCTGCATGGTGAGATAGAGATTGCGCTCGATATTGGTCGCGTCGAGAATATTGATGATGCCGTCGGGCTTCTCCTTCAGCAGAAATTCCCGCGTAACAAGCTCCTCGCCCGTATAGGGAGAAAGCGAATATATGCCGGGCAGGTCTGTAACCACCGCTTCTTTATGCTTGCGCATGGCCCCGTCTTTTCTGTCCACCGTCACCCCGGGAAAATTGCCCACGTGCTGATTGGCGCCCGTCAGTTGGTTGAACAGCGTGGTCTTTCCGCAGTTCTGATTTCCCGCCAGCGCAAATTTGAGGGGCGCGCCCTCGGGAATAACTCCCCCCGCCGCCCGTTTGCGTTTTTCCTCGCCCACGCCCGGGTGGGGAATGTGCGAAGGCTCCTTTTGTTTCAGAAGCGGCTTTTCCGAAGGATCGCCCACGTCGGAAATCCCGATTTTCGCCGCGTCCGCCTTTCGCAGGGTAAGCTCGTACCCCCGCACCCGAAGCTCGATCGGGTCGCCCATGGGCGCGGTTTTGACCAGGGTCACTTCCGTGCCCGGCGTCAGCCCCATGTCCAGAATATGTTTTCGCAGGGAAATTTCGCCGCCGTCCACCGAGGTGATCCGCGCGCACTTTCCCACGGGCAATTTATCCAGCGTTACAGACATATGTTTCTTCCTTTTCCGATATTCGTCGCTTTCCTATATTTTTCTTCATAATATTATCACAGACGGCACTCTCTTGTCAAGCAAATATTAACCATGGTGAAAGATATAAAAAAATGAACCCGTCCATTGGGGGTGTTCCATAGGAAAAATCGGAAAAACTAAATTTTAACGGGAATGCACCCTGAAATCGCGTCAAAGAAAAACAACAGGCTTTGAGATTAATTCAAGCCCTGTTGTTTCTTTTTATTCTGTTTTTTTCATAATGAAATGGTATTGCGAAAGTTTTTCCGTTTTCTATCTCTACGACAATTCGCCGATGACCGCTTTCGCGGTTGACAATACCCTTTTTACGAGTTCGCCTTAAAGGCGCAATTTGGAGCAAATCGGACAACACTCATACGACCTTTCCTTGATTTTCTCTTGAGTTTCCACCGTCATATATCTACATTATTTTTTTGCAGTAATTTAATAGCACGAGAAAGAGTAAAAACCGATATAACAATTATCCAACCCCAAATTATCAACGAACTTATAGCACATAACGTATGCATATCTTTCTTGATACTACCGCCGTCAAAAGTCATAATAAGCGTGTATTGCAAAGAAAGAACGGATACGAGCGCATCTACAAAATTAATATTTCGTAACATTTTAATGCTTAAATGATTGCTTTTTCGAGCCTTTATAAAATGTTTTGCGGACATTGTAACTTTATACGTCGTGTAAGCCGCTATCGCTATTGCCGGTATAGCAGTATAATGAATTTCTTTTTGCTGCATCACCATCATAGCAACAGGCGCAATCAATATAAAATCTATGATGAACAGCAATATGCTTTGTACCAAAAAACGTTTTTTTCTTTGCATTCCCTTTCGTTGCTCGTCAAGTCCTGTTTTATAAAATTTACGCTCAGAAAATATGACATAAATTCTGATACAGCTAAGCAGCGTATAATAAACCGCTATGCCGGTATTCCAAGCCGAACGATAGCTGATTGCAAGAATTGCATTGTAGCCCGCAAACGCAACGGTAACGAAACAGGAAAGCGACGAAAATACAAACGTTCGAAAAGTATAATCATTCTTCATTCGCTTCAAAAATTTATTTTCAACTCTTCCCTTCCGTTTCAAATCCTTCTTCTCCCTTTCTATATTTGTTAAATTAAATCCGCTCTCAAAATATCGTCGCCTTTTTCAAGAATATTGGCAAGCTTTTCTTCATTTTCATCGATGACAGACAACAGTGTCTTTGTTTTTTTATCTACTAGTTTTTTGTAGATAAAATAATTGACGCCACACAATGCGATGCCTGCAACACCGAGCGCAATGCCTCCGACGAAAGCAGGAATGCTACCTTCCATTAACATTGTAAGACACATTCCGCCGCCGAAAACGAGCGCGGCGATGCTACCGAAAACGTAGGCAAAAATACTTGCGCCCATTGTTTTTGCACGGTGCAGCCCGTTGATGGTTTCAAATACGTTCTCCGCCTGTCTTTCAAGTCTTGTAAGCTCTTGCTTGTGTTTTAATTTTCTATCGCGTTTGAGCGAAAGCGTTACGCCGTCCACCAAGGTAGGTGCGGTAGAAGTAACTTCCCAGCCAAATGCTTCGTACATATCGATCGCCTTTGTCTGATCTTTTGCTTTCACTGTTTTGGTGCTGTACTCATAAGAGATAAAATTCTTTTCTTGCATATTATTTGCCTCCGTTAATTTTGATTTGTCTTGCGGAGCGTCTCCCGACTCGCGTTTCACTTGACTTTTCCGTAAGACAAGTGTATTATATAAGATACAGTCGGGAGAAATCAACCGCCTGAACGGGCGATGAAACACACCGCGCGAATGTGTCAGCGCAAATGAAACAGAAAAGGAGACTTTGTATCGTGGAAGTATTACCGGAAGAATATACAAGATATTACATTGTACAGGCTCTTTTCAAATTGATGAGTTCATACGAATACAATAAAATAAGCGTAACGGAGATTGCGGAAAAAGCGGGCGTAGGCAGAGCGACTTTCTACCGCTACTTTAAGCGCAAAGAAGATATTATCGTTTACTATTTCGACCACTATAAAAAAGAGTTTATTTTCAGTCAGCATTTGTATCCGAGATGTAAGGACGATTACGTCAAAGTCGTAACGAGCGTCTTAACGCTTTTCAAACAAAATAAAGAGCCTATACGATTACTGCGCAAGGCTCGGTTGGAATATCTTTATTTGGATTATCTCAATAAAAATTTTGCAAAAATGTTTGCCGAAGATTACCCCGATTCAAGCGAATATGCGCCCACTCTGTATGCGGGAATGCTGTTCAACGTATCTATGAAATGGCTTGACGAGGATTGCAGGGAAGATATAAGCAAACTTGCCGAATTGATTATCGACGCAATTTATTAATAAAATTTCCAATATATACAAACAAAGCGTATTTCAATGAGAAATGCGCTTTGTTATTTGCCCGATAATGAGCAAACAGGCTGTTTCTTATCGCCGCTTTCACAAAATAATTTTCCACAAATTTTTCTTGAAGCGTTCAGCTTTCGATGCGTAATCTTTCAATAATCGTGAGAAGGTGTTTAAGCGGTATCAGCGCTGAAACGCAAGGGAGAATGAATGGAACAATTTATATTTTACGACTTATACCGCGACGTATCGAGCCAACTATCAAACCGACCGAAGCGGGCGGAAGGAAACGCAGAAAAAGAATAGCCCGATGAAAAGGTCGCCTTAAATAATATTTTTTCCTGCCGTCAGGCGGCCTTCTTCGGCTTGACGCGCAGCAGAAGTTTTTTAAGCCCGTAGGCGCGAGGCGCGCGGTATTTTTTCATGATGACATAATACGCGGGCACGAGGAAGAAATCCGCCGCCAGCCACGCGATGGGATTGGATAAACAGATCCCCGCAAACCCAAACCAGCCCACCAGCAAAAAGGAGGACAAGGCTCGGCCGACGAGCTCCGTCACCCCCGCGACCATGGTCAGCGCCGAACGCCCGATCCCCTGCAAGGTATTGCGATAGACGAAAATGACGCCCAGCGGCCCGAAAAACGCGCTTTGATAGACAAGGTAGCGCTTGGAATATTCCAGCATTTCCTCGTAATACAGGGCCGCGTCCCCCGTCGTCCTGTCGAGGAATATGCCGGTCAGCGGCTTTCCGAGGAAGCTGCAGAACAGAAGCCCGAATATCCAGATGCCCAGACAATAGCACATGCCCGCAAAGACGCCGTCCTTGATCCTGCCGTGTTCCTCGGCGCCGTAATTCTGGCCCGCGTAAGTGGCAAAGGTGACGCCGAGCGCGTCGAAAGGCGTGGTGGTGAGGTTGCTGATCTTGGTCGCCGCCGCATAGGCCGTAACGACGCCCGGCATTTCCGTATCCAGCGAATTGAGAGCGGTCTGCTGAAAGATACACCCGATCGCCGTGATGGAAAACTGAAGCGCCATGGGAAGCCCCAGCGCGATATGCCCGCCCCACAAACGCCAGTTTATCTTCCAATCCTCTCTTTTGGGACGGAGCACGGGATACGCTTTAAGCATATAGACGAGGCCGGCGATCCCCGCGGCGAATTGGCTGACGACGGTAGCGGCGGCCGCGCCCGTATAGCTCATCTTAAACACCACGATAAAGAGAAGGTCGAGCCCGATATTGAGCAAGGCCGCCGCCACGAGGATAACCAGCGGAGTTTTTGTATCGCCGATGGCGCGGAGCGTCGCGGCGGAAATATTATACAGCACCGTGGCGCCGATTCCGCCGAAGCATACAAACAGGTACCAATAGGCGTAGCCGAAATACTTGTCGGGCGTCTGCATCAGGCGCAGGAGGGGTTTGGAAAGGGGCATGGCCACCGCCATCAAAAGCGCGGTGAGCGCCAGACAGAGCTGGAGAGAGACGGCCACGCTCTTTCTCACGCCCTCGTCGTCGCGCGCGCCGAACCGCTGGCTGGTCCTGACGGCGAAGCCCGCCGTAAGCCCCGACGCAAAGCCGAGGATTAAAAAGGTGATGGAGCCGGTAATCCCCACGCCCGCCATGGCGTCCGAGGAAACCGTATGCCCCACGATCAGCGTATCCGCCATATTGTAGAGCTGCTGAAATATATTGCCGATAAGGACAGGCACCATAAAGGTGAGAATGAGTTTGAAAGGACTGCCTTTCGTCAGATCTTTGGTCATAGAAAAATGCCCCGATGAAAAAGTTTTTCCTTCATTTTCCTTGTTTTTCCCCTATACTTTGTGCGTTTTCCGCTTTTAGCAGTGATATTATAAGTCCGCCGCGAAAAAAATACAAGCGTTTATTTTCACTTTTTTCAAACGATTTTTTTTGTACTTTATTATCGGAAAAACAACAAACTTTTCATGTCTTAAGCACGAAAAAAGCGAAACGGTTTACCGTTCCGCTTTTGTTATTCGGCCCCGCGTGTTTACGCCGCCGCTTCGAGTTCGGCAATCGCCTTTTCCAATGCTTTCAAGGTTGCTTCGCTATCGCCCAGACGATTGTTTATCGTCGTTGCGAGCAGGTTTTTTCCGTAGGCAGCGGTCGCCTCGTCGTACAGCCGTCTCGCCAGCTCCACCTTCGCTTTGTCCGCAAGCGTCAGATTATCCGCGTCGATCGCGGCAATCGCCAATTTGACGTAATCCGCTTCCGCGTACGCAAGCGTGTAGCGCTTCGAACAGAAGTTTTTATATTCCTCGGGCAGAGCGTTGAAGGCCTCGCGCGCCGCGACGATCAGGCCGTGGCATTCGTCGGTAAAGGCCACCTTGCCGATTGCGGAAATCAAACCGTTTACCAAGGCGGTTTCCAAAGTTCTGTGTTGTTGCTTGCACGCCGTAAATGTCGTATCCGCCGCCGCGACGTCCGCCGCCTGGAGCGCCGAAGCGTCCATAAAGTTTGCCATGAAATCGCGGAGGGTCTGCGCCTTCAAAATCTTTGCGTATGTTTCGGCACCCGCCGTTATTTCTTCCACGGGTCCGATGGCCGCCACCGCCGCGACAAACGCCGCGGGAACGTCCGGCGCAACCGCCTGACGCGCCGCCTCGATCGCTTCGTAATCGGTCACCAGCGCCTTGCTCTCCGCCAGCAGATCTTCATAGACGGCCTCAGCCTTCGCCGCGGCCGTTATCAAATCGCGTGCGTCGGGATAATTTGTGCGGTCGAGCTTCGAAAGCTCCTCGTTCAGTGCGGGCACCACTACGTCCTTTTCATACTTGCGGCGCAGTTCGAGATATTCCTCCTCGGCAAAGCGGCCGAGATATTCCAGCTGTCTGGGATCGGAAATTTTTTCGTCGTAAATTTCCGCGGCTTTTTCATAATCTTCCGCTTTTCCTTCTTTCCTGAGCTTGACGATATACCCCAGCAACTCGTCCACGGGTTTGCGCAGAGTATCGAAATCCTTAATCATGTCGGTCAGCCCGCTGTAATCCACCGTATATTGCGCGGCGACGGAAAGCCGGTCATACGCCGCCGCTGTTTCGTCCAGCAACGCTTTATAGGAATCGCCGAGATAGCGCACCCCGTCCGCCTTCAGCTTTTCCACGGCCTCGCGGACGGCCGTCCCCTCCTCGTATGCGGCGAGATGGCCCTGCAAGCCCTCGAACACCTTATCGATTTCTCCCGCCGCCATCGCTTCGCCCATCGTCATGCCGAGCACAAACGCAAGGTCGCGGCCGGGCAGCATGGCGGAGGTGCCGTCGTTGATCAGGCGGAAAGAGACATCGCTCAAGGCGCCTCCGACGAAGTCCGCGCGCACGCAGGCCCTGTCGATTTCAAAATCGAACAGAGAGAGAATAGACCCCAAAAGCTCCTGCATTTCCCCCAAATCGATCCCCCGTACCGCCTCGAGAAGCATGTGATATCCCGCGTTCAGTAGCGAGGTAAAGTTTTGGCTCATATTGATCTGAATGCGGGTGGAGTCGGTCTCATCGTTCCACGTAGTTTCAACGTTTGCATTCATCGCCGCATCTGCTAAAACCGCTATCAGATCGAAGCCTTCCGCCGTCGCGGCCGCGGCGGGAGAGCCGTTCGGCAGCAGCGCGTTCGAGAGCAGCCCCAGCACCGAATCGACGACGTTGACGGAGGTGACGCTCGTCGCGTAAGTTTGGCCGTCCTTCTGCTTCGTATTGATCATATAAAGCATGCCGTTTTCGTAATACAGCTCTATATTGACGATAAATAAATTCAGCGAAGCGCGGAAGCGCAGCGCGCCCAAAATATTCCCCGAAAGCAGTTCCTCGGGCAAAATTTGAAGCTGCGTATCCAACGGCAATAAAAGCGGCGCATCCGCCGTATCCGAATCCAGTCCGACATTGAGGGTGATATTCATGCCCGTCGTCCAGTCTAAATCGGTCAGTTTTCCCGCGATTTCAAACAGCGCGCCGAAATTTTCCGCCAATTTGGCGGCGTCGCCCGCCGTATAAACGGCCAGCTCTTCCGCAGAAGGAAGCGTCTCCGCCACTTCGCTGACGGAAACGTCGGCTTTCAGAGAAGCGGCGTCGAAATCGGCAAAGAGCTCCACCGCGGAAATCGTGCCCGCGTCCTTGGGGCCTTTATGTACCGATATCGTCGCGCTCACTTCACTGAGGGACAATGCGCCGAATAAATCCTTGGCGGGGCCCGAAAGGCCCGCGGCAAAGTCGGCTATCGCGGCGTTTGCGGTATCGAGAATGCTCGCATTCAACGTCAGCTTATATCGATATGTATTTCCGTTTTGAGGAAGCTTCTCCGCCGTAAACAGCCCGAGCACCGCCTGCAAATCCATTCCGTCTCCCAAATCGGGAAGCTCGTACTTATAACGGGTGCTGCCGACGGCCGTATAGAGCCAACCGTCGCCCGTATAGAGAAGCTCTGCGGGTACCCCCATCACTTCGGTGGATATCCGCGCGCGGAACGCGCCCGAAAGCCCTTGAAACGCGAATTTCGCCAAATCGAAGGATAACCACGCATCAACGGGCAGCTCCAGCAATTCGCTTTCGCCCATATTTGCGGCCAGGCTGCCGCGGATTTTCAAGCCGCCCGAAAGGTCGGTGTTGAGGACGGCGTCCGCCAAGGCGGAAAGTCCGTCCTTATCCTCCGTATCGTCGGGATCGATATCCGTGGGATCGTCGCCCAGCTTCTCGCGGAACAGCTCCGCCTGGGGGATCTCCGCCTGCCCGCCGACGTCGTAAAAGGTTTCCGTCAGCGTAGAGGTGCAGGACATGTCCCCGATCAGATTGATTTTATACTTATCCTCCGCCTTCAGAGAAATGGGAAGCCAATCCTTGCCGAACGTCACTTCCAGCACGCAGGACTGGTATTCGGGCTTATTCTTCAGCCCGCCGTAATTCATCATTTTTACGGCGTAGCGCGAGGTGCCCTTGACGGGGTCGATCTCGTAACGGAAGGTATATACGTCGTCCGTAACGGACACTTTTTCCGCTTTTACGATCGTCTCGTCGTTGAGGATATAGTTAGACAGAGCCGTGGGCTCCGCACCCAGGTTGGTGCGGTAATCGGAAAGGGTCGTGACGGAAAACGTATCCGACCAGACGTCCTTTTTAACGTCCGAGGCGTCGCGCATCACCACCTTGTCGCCCTTAAAAAACGCCTGCTTTCCGACGTTTACCAGCGCAGAAGTGGATTTTGCCTGCAAAAAGGATTCTTCTCCGTTTTTGATATGGGTATCCGAAATCGTCTGCTTATAATTGATCGGGCCGAATCCCGCGGAGACCTCGCCCGACACCTCCGTACGATAGGAAGTCAGGCTTTTCAGTTTTCCCGCCAGGACGTAGGCGTTTTCTTCGGGCGTATATTCCGCGGCGGTTTTGGTGGGCGAGGAAATAATGGTCGTCTCCCCTTCCGCGCGTATCTCCCCGCCTTTTTTGGAGGAACACCCCGCAGCCGCAAGCATGGCGCCCGCCCCCAGCACCGCGGCGACGATCAACGCCGATTTGTTTCTTCCGCTTCTTTTCATATCTTCTTTTTCTCCTCTTTCTTTTGAGCCGCTCCGCCTTCAGACGGCAAAAAAACGGCGGCCCTTTAACTCTCCGTGTTTTTATTATAAAGGTTCCGTCCGCATAAGTCAAGCGCATGAAGATATTTTATCATATATTTTTATGACTTTTTACACAGTTTTCATAAAAATGGGAGCGACATAATCGGGAAAAATGTCGAAAACAAAAAAATACCCGCAGGCAGTCTGCGGGTGGAAATGAAAAAGCTCAAAGTCCGAACGTTACGGAGCAAATGAAAAACCTCAAAGTCCGAACGTTACGGAACAAATGAAAAAGCTCAAAGTCCGAACGTTACGGAACAAATGAAAAGCCCAAAGTCCGAACGTTGCGGAGCAAACGTCATACAAAGAACACTTCAAAGCGAGCCTGCCCAAAACGGATTTCCCCGCCCGCGCGTCACAAATCGAGAGCGAAGGGATAAAGCTCGGATTTGGAGACGCCGCGATCCTTTGCGGCGCGCTTGAGCGCTTCTTTTTTCTCCATTCCCCTTTCTATATAATAAAGGACGTGCTCCCGCGGAGGCAGTGCGTTGAGCGGATTTTCCTTTTCTCCCGCCCCCTCTACAATCAAAACGTACTCTCCCCGTTTCTCGCCGGGCAGGCCTTCGGAGAGACGGAAGCCGACGCTCTCCTCATGAATTTTGGTGATTTCTCTCACTGCGGCGGCGCGGCGGTCTCCGAACGTCTCGTACATGGCCGCGACGTCTCTGTCCACGTCCTGCGGCGCGCAGTGGAATGCCAGCGTCATATCCAGATCTTTATATTTTTCGAGCACCGCGCGCTTTTCGCCCGCCTTATCGGGCAGAAATCCGATAAACGCAAACCTGTCCGCGGGCAGAGCAGACAGCACCAGGGCTGCGACAAACGCGCTTGCGCCGGGAATGAGCGTAAACGGCTCGCCCGCCTCGCGCAACACCTTGCAGACGACGTTTCCGGGATCGGAGACGACGGGCGTACCCGCATCGGAGACGACGGCCACCCGCTTTTCCTCGCGGGAGAGCGCGAGAATTTTTTCCGCCGCCTCCGTTTCGTTGAATTTATGACAGGCAAAGAGCGGCTTTTTAATCTCGTAGGCGTTGAGCAGCTTCACCGTATGCCGCGTATCCTCGCAAAAAATCGCGTCCGCTTCGCGCAGAGTCTCCAGCGCCCGCAGGGTAATGTCCTTCAGATTTCCGATCGGCGTGGCCACAAAATATACCATATCCTCTCCTCTTTCGACCTCTTTCTTTTTTCCCGTGAAACATTACGGAAATTTTCATATTGCTTTTTCATAAACCTTCGGGGGATTTCCCGCGTTTTTCCGCGGGACGTTTCGCACGCCCCGTTATTTTTATCGCCAAGCGTCACGACGTTACGCCGAAAAATATTCGGCGGCGTTTCAAAGGCTCAGCCCTTTTTATTGATAAGCGTCGGCAAAAGCTCCGTATGCGGTCGGCCGCCCTTTACGCCCTCCGCCATTAAAAGATAGGGCGCGGCGCCCGCTTTCCCCGCGACAAACTGAACCCGCTTCACCTCTATCCCCGCCTCGCGCAAAGTGTAGCAGACCTCCGCCAGCCGATCGGCGCGGTTTACCAGGGCCAGCCGTCCCCCAAACCTCAAAGCAAACGCCGCGGCCCTTGCAATCTCCGCGAGATTGATTGTGATCTCCTTGCGGCAGATCGCTTTTTGATAATCGTCGTTTTCAAGCCCGCCCCGCTCGTAGGGCGGGTTGCACAGCACGAGGGAAAATTTCTCCCGATACGTCTCGGGTATCTCCTGAATTTTACAGTTTACCGCCTCGAAATTGCCGAACCCGTTGAGCGCCGCGGTCTTTACGGAAAGCTCGGACAACCGCCTCTGCATTTCAAACAACGTAAAATCCAATCCCTTAAGCGCACGATGGAGCGCGTAAAAATGAAACGCGACGATTCCGCTGCCCGCGCAAAAGTCCGCCACCTTGTCCCCCGCCTTCGCGCGCGCGAAACGGGACAGCAATACCGAATCGGAGGTAAAGCGGTACAGCCGCGTGTCCTGAACAATTTTCAGCCCGTCGATGAGCATATCTTCCGCCACTTCATATTCCGATAGCTGCATACCTGCCTCCGTCTTATTCATTTCCGCCACGCCAAGCCCGCCTTTCCGTCGAGAAAGGCGATTGCGTCTTTCTGCATTTTTTCGTATGTTTCTCCCGCCTCGAAATAGGAAAGCCCCCACGCGGCGCACGCCGACCGAACCCGCGCATTTCCCGCGATAAACGCCTCGAGAGGCCTGTCCTCGGGAAACTTCCGATGTTCCACGACGTTTTCGTATTTCCAAAGGGCGTCGAAATTTTTGGAGAGATAGGCCTCCGAAAGCCCGAGATACACGGCGACGACCTCGTCCGAAAGGAGCAAACGGACGCGCTCGGGCGGCAGATAGCAGCCCTCTATGATGAGATTTTGCCCGTTTTCCACGCAGGTGACGACGATCCCTTCGACAATCCTCCACATTTTTTCGGAAATGAGCGCGTCGGGGGATTCCGCGGTAAAGCCGCAGTCCGCAAGCCCGCGGATCAGCCCCATTTTGAGATGGTCGAGGCTGAAATAGGGAAAGGAATACCGTTCCAGAAGCCTCTGCGCTAAAAACGTTTTGCCCGTGTGGCTTTCGCCGCCGATCAGAATAATCATTTTTTCCTCCGCCCGTCCGAAAGCAGCGTTTTCCAAGCTCCTGGCTGAAAGCCATGCTTCCCAAGCCCCTGGCTGAAAGCAGCGTTTCCCACCCCCCTGCCCGAAAGCCATGCCGCCGAAAGCGAAAAAAGGCGCGGGAATCCTTTTTACGGGACGCCCCACGCCTCTTCCGTTTTTTAGGTCGTTATTCCGCCTTTACCGCACCGGTGGGGCAGACATCCTCGCAGGCGCCGCAATCGACGCACGTCTCGGGATCTACCACGTAAATGCCCGCATCGCCCAAAGAGATCGCTCCCACGGGGCAGGTATCGGCGCAAGCGCCGCAAGCTACGCATTCGTCCGTGATTTTATGTGCCATAATGGTTACCTCCGATTTCATTGATACCCGTATTATATCACATTTTTCCCGATTAGTAAAGATATAAAGGGGATATTTTTTCGTATTTTCATAAATTTTCGCAGGAGATTTTTCCCTTTCCGCAAAACGTCAGAAGTAAAAATCCACAGCAACGGAGTTTTCCGTCTCCTCGTGCATAAATTTTTTCACCACGCCGACGTGATAGGGATCGTTTTGATATTCAGTCAAAGCCTGCCCGTCCCTGACCGTCACGCTGAGAAACACGTCGTACGAACGCGCGGAGCCCAAAAAATCTACCCCGACCTCTATTTCCTGCGCAGTCGGCACCTTGCCGCGCATAGAAAGCAAAATCTCTTTCGCCTCCTCGCTTTTCTTTCTGTCCTTCAGCTTAAAACAGACGATATGTTTTACCATGTTTTCTCCTTTTATTTCCCAAACGAACGGAGCTTCCCGACAATTTGCGCCGCCAGCTCCGCGCCGTATAAAATTTCCTCCTCCGTGTTGTCGCGGCCGAAGCTGAAGCGCACGGACGAACGCGCGTCTTTTTCGCTCAAGCCCATCGCCGTCAATACGTGGCTGGGCTTTACCGACGCCGAGGCGCAGGCCGACCCCGCCGCAACGGCCACACCGTGCAGGTCCATATTGTATAAAAAGGCCGCGTTGTCTATCCCCTCAAACGTGAGATTGACGATAGACGGCAGGCGCACCGCCCCCTCGCCATTGAGCTTCACGCCCTCTATATCCGAAAATATCTTTTTCAGAAACAGCGCTTTCAAACCCTCAATTTTTGCGTTATTCTCAACCATGCCCCGCACGTTTTTTTCATACGCGGCCGCCAGCCCCACGACGGAAGGCACGTTGAGGGTACCGCCGCGCATGCCCCGTTCCTGTTCGCCGCCCGCAATCAGCTTCCCCGGCCTTACACCGTTTTTGACGTAAAGCGCCCCGCAGCCCTTCGGGCCGTAAAACTTATGCGCGGAAAAGGACAGCATATCCGCGCCCCAATCCGCGACGTCTATCTTCAGGTAGGGCGCCGCCTGCACCGCGTCGGTGAAAAACAGACTTCCGTTTTCGTGCGCCAGCTTCGCCAACGCTTTAAAGGGCTGGACGACGCCCGTCTCGTTGTTCGCCGCCATCACCGCCACCAGCCCCGTCTCGGGCGTAAGCAGAGCGCGCAAAGCCTCCGTTTCCGCTTCGCCGCGCGCGTTGACGGGCAGATAGGCGACGGAGAAGCCCTCTTTTTCCAGACGCTCCGCCGCAGAGAGCGCGGCGTGGTGCTCGATCGAAGAGACGATGACGCGCGTTTTTCCCTTTTTCCTCTGCGCATAGGCGGCCCCGAGTATCGCCCAATTGTCGCTTTCGGTGCCGCCCGACGTGAAATAAATTTCGTCGGGCTTTGCACCGACGAGTTCGGCCACGCGGTCCCGCGCGGCATCAACCGCGCGCATAGCCGCACGGCCGAACGAATGCGGCGAATCGGCGTTTCCGAAATTTTCCGTATAATACGGGCGCATTTTTTCAAAAACCTCGCCGTCCAGCGGCGTGGTCGCCGCATGGTCGAAATAAATTGTCCGCTCGCCTTCCCGCATTGTTTCCGCGCTCCGTTTTTGTTTTTTCTATTATATCCCCTTTATCTGCTTTTTGTCAATAAATTTTGGTCGTTCCCAAAAAGTAATCGGCAGAAATATGGAACGCAAGAGAAATTCTTTTCAGCGTATCATATCCGGGCTGAGCCTTACCACTCAGCCATTCGCTTACCTGACTTTGCTTTACACCTACCCTTTCGGCAAATAAACGTTGCGTCATATCATTGTCCTTCAAAAACTCGTGCAATATCTCGCAAAAATTCATAACAGGATCTCCTGTGTTAAAGATTCTTCCTTTGAACAAATTAAAAAGCGTCAAGCCGCATTCACCTTTTTCATATTCATTATATCATAAATCGAACCTAAAATTTTGTTTTTGCGAGTTATCGTGCGGCCTTTTTTCAACATTATTCGCATACATGCCCCGCCCGTTCCTCTTTTTTACAAATTTTTTCAAAAAATTTCCCAAAACCCCCTTGAAAATTGCCGCAGAATATATTATAATGGTTACAGTTATCATTTCTTGATAACAAAATTCAATTTTTAATCAGGGGGACACTATCATGAGCATCACGGGAGAAAATATCCGCAACATTGCGGTGATCGGCCACAGCGGCGAAGGCAAAACGACGCTTTGCGAGGCCATGCTGTTTAACGGCGGCGCGGTCGATCGGCAGGGCAAGGTTATGGACGGCACCACCGTCACCGACTTCGACGATCTCGAAAAATCAAAAAAGATGTCCGTTTATACGGCCTGCGCCTACCTCATGTGGAAGGATACGAAAATCAACCTCATCGATTTGCCCGGGTTTTACGACTTCGAGGGCGAGCGCCACGAAGGCCTGCGGGCCGCGGGCGGCGCGCTCCTCGTCATCGGCGCCAACGGCGTTTTGCCCATCGGCGCGGAGAGCGTCGTAGATTACTGTCTGCGGCTGGGCAAACCGCTGATTATCTTTATCAACGGCATGGATAAGGAAAATGCCGACTATTTCGGCACCGTCCGCGCGCTGAAGGAAAAATACGCGGGCAAGCTGGCGCCCATTCAGATCCCCATTATGGAAAACGGAAAAATGCAGGGCTGTATCAACGCCCTTCAGGAAAAAGCCTACCGCTTCACCGCGGACGGCGCGGAGGAAATCCCCATTCCCGACGAGCTGAAGGCCCAGGTGGAGGAAATGCAGGCCAATCTCATGGAGACCGCCGCCGAAAACGACGAGGTTCTGCTCGATAAATATTTCGAATCGGGCGAGCTTACCCGCGAGGAGACGATTCACGGCATACGCCTCGGCATCGCTTCGGTAAATACCATTCCCGTCATGGCGGGCAGCGCGCTGCAAAACCGCGGCGTGATCAACCTCTTAAACGAAATCGTCGCATACATGCCCCAGGCAAACGAGCGCACCAATACGCTCGCCACCGACCTTGCGGCCGATAAGGTGGTAAATATTCAGCCCGATCCCGCGGCGCCCCTCGCCGCACAGGTGTTCAAGACGGTCATCGACCCCTATTCGGGAAAGCTCAGCTATCTCAAGGTGTTCCGCGGCGCGCTCAAAAGCGGCAGCACGGTATGGAACGCCAACGCGGAAAGGGAGGAGCGAATCGGTCAGGTATATGTCCTGCGCGGCAAAAAGACGGAGCCCGTCTCCGAACTTTCGGCGGGCGACATCGGCGCGGTGAATAAGCTCGGCGTCACCTCGACGGGCGATACCTTATGCGATATAAACGCGAAAGTAAAATTCGACGCCATACATTTCCCCAAGCCCACGCTGTTCATGGCCGTCTCGGCCGAAAAGAAGGGCGAGGAGGACAAAGTTTTTGCGGGCTTGAGCAAGCTGGCGGAGGAGGACTACACGTTCTCCGTCGAAAAGAACGCGGAAACGGGCGAAATCCTCATCGGCGGACAGGGCGACACGCAAATCGAAATGCTCGTCAAAAAGGTGAAAACGCGCTACGGCGTGGATATGAAGCTCACCGAGCCGAAAATCGCCTACCGCGAAACCATTCGCGCCACCGCCTCCGCGGAGGGTAAATACAAGAAGCAGACGGGCGGACACGGGCAGTACGGGCATTGTAAAATCCGTTTCGAGCCCTGCGGCGAACCGTTTATATTTGACGAAGAGGTGGTCGGCGGAGCCGTGCCCAAGCAGTATTTCCCCGCCGTGGAAAAAGGCCTGCGCGAAAGCCTCGTTTCGGGTCCGCTGGCGGGCTATCCCGTCACGGGCTTGAAGGCAGTGCTTTACGACGGCAGTTACCACGAGGTTGATAGCTCGGAAATGGCCTTCAAAGCGGCGGCCGCGCTCGCTTTCAAGGAAGGGCTGAAAAACGCCTCGCCCGTGCTTTTAGAGCCGATTTACCGCTTAAAAATCGCCGTGCCCGGGGACTATCTCGGCGACGTGATGGGCGACATCAACAAACGCCGCGGCCGTATCATGGGCACGACGACGGAAAACGAGCTGACGATTGTCACGGCGGAAGTGCCGCAGGCGGAAATCAAGAAATACACGATGGAGCTCCGTTCGCTGACGCGCGGAAGCGGAAAATTCGCCGCGGAATTTTTAGACTATGAGGAAGTGCCGCCCATGCTGGCGGACAAAGTACCGGGCAACCGCAAGGAATAATCGAATAAATCTCTTTTTCTTCTCGTCTGCGGCCCTGCGCGGCAGACGGAGCGGAAATGCGGCCCGCGGCCGTTAAAGGCTGTGTCACCGCGGGCCTGCGGGCGGGATCTCCCGAATTCCCCCTTTCGGGAGGTTCCGTTTTGCGCATAAAAAGGGGAAATCCCTTGCATAATTTTATCGGATGTGTTATACTTATTCCATGATACGCGACCTTTATCAAAAACTTTACGAACGGCAGGCGGCCTTTTACCGCAAGCGGCCGTGGGCGAGAAAAACGCTCTTTATCGCCAATTACGTGCTCACCGCGGCGGTGTTTCTCGCCTACGCTTTTTTGTGTCTGTTCGAGCTGATTATACATAATCCCGTTCGCGCGGACGTCGTGCGTATCCTCGGCGTTCCCCTTTTATGCCTGTTCGCGGTGTCTCTCCTGCGCAACCTGATCGACCGCAAACGCCCCTACGAGGCGGGCGGAATATTTCCCGTCATTCAAAAGAAAAAACGCGGCCATTCGTTTCCCAGCCGCCACGTCGCTTCGGCGTTTGTCATCGGCACGGTGCTGTTGCCTTATTGCGTATGGGCGGGCGCCGCGGTGCTGCTTGCGGGCACGCTGCTCGGGTACGTGCGCTTTGCCGCGGGGATTCATTACCCCTCCGACCTGCTCGCGGGCGCGGCTTTGGGCATAGTGTTCGGGCTGATGGCGTTTATCTGAATATTTCCCAAACGCGCCGAGGTTGAATAATCGGAATTTACTCCCATTGAAACCGTATAAATAATAAATATCCACGCGCGTAGCGCGTGGTATTTCAGTTTCGGGCATAGCCCTAAT
>UQHL01000012.1 GCA_900540805.1 uncultured Eubacteriales bacterium | reverse complement strand
GTATTATCCCCTTTTAGGGGTTATGCAAACCACCAGTTTACTGGTGGTTATGATTGTTTACTGTATCGAAAATATTTAGGAGAACCCCAGGCTGTTGTCTCTAATCTGCTTTAGACTTTCTGTGCGTTCTCCTGCTTTGCTATCTCTGATTTCTTTTCGGTTATTATCTCTTTAAGCGCTTTTTCACATTCTTCTCCCGTCTTGGCATAGACGTTGAACTTTTTCCGCTTGCAATCGGGGGAACGGGGATAGAGGGCTGCCTTCCCGCAGCCGCCCGTTTACTTGGCGGGCGTCTCCCGTGCCGCTCTTACGTGTTTTTGGCTTGTAGGGCTCGAAATTTTTACCGAAATATATCCCCGCAAACGTTTGCTTGATATTATGAACGCCCGTGCCAGAGAGGTACGGCTTTTGCTGGTTTGTTGACCATACCATCCATTATATGCGCTCCTTATTAAGGTAAGCGGCAACCCGACGAAAATTGTAGGTGCAATGTCCGTTTCACTTTTCGTATCGTTGCGGCGGGAATACAAGCGGGCAGCCTTTGTCTTCTACAGGCGTATAAATTCCCTTAAAGCTTCTCTCGTTTGTGACGAGCGGAAGCCGGAATTTCATTAATTGGATTTGTCCTGTAAAAGTGCGCATAAATACAATAGGTTTTTTATCGTGCGGTAAAATGTTTGAAAGGTTACGAATGGTTAGGATTTCGCAAAGGGGCTTGTTTTTACTTTCCAATTCTATTACAGAAAAGATACAATATAGATGAAATATCACGGCTTTATTTAAGGCGCAAGGAGGTTTATATATGCGCGGTTGTCGCATCACAGCAAAATCGAGGAGGATCACTCTTACCATACTCATTATGCTTTTCGTTTTTATGTCCGCCCTTCTTTGCTCTATCGGGTCCGGCGGCGCAAAGGCAGTCGCGGAGGGGTTGTTTGAAGACGCCTATCCGGTTACGATACAGGCGGAGGGAGGGGAAGAAACGGGGTATCCCGACTTTGCCGCCGCCTTTCGGGCTGCGGACGAACTTTCGACAACGGACAATAAAGCGGTCGCCGTCAAATTGTATGCTGCAACGATGATTACCGAGCTGCTGGAGGTATCGGCCGGTGCGGATATTACACTCGATCTTAACGGCTACGCATTCCGACGCAGAAATCAGCGGGTGAAAACAGATACGTTTAATATTCCGCTGCCCGTCAAGCACGAAGGCGATCCCGGACAACTGTTTGAAATCGACGGCAGCCTGACGCTGAACGACAGCCGTCCCGACCGCATACATACCAATGCCGACAGAACGGCGATCGGCGTGCCGCTGTACACCAAACTTCCCTCGGGCGGCGCGATCGTAGGCGGGTACCGCATACGGACGGACGAAGATGTGAACGACCATTTGCCGTCGTCGATACTCGATCAGGCTTACGGCTTTATCGAAATCAACGGGGGCGGCGCGCTGACGATGAACGGGGGCACGTTTGCGGGGAACTCCGGCGAAGGGAATGGCGGGGATATGAATCCAACGGTGCTGATCGCCGTCAAAGGTACATATATCAAAGACGGCGAAATTGTGCGCGTTCCCGCGACGTTTACGATGAACGGCGGCGAAATCACCGGCAACTATTTTCATAATATCGTGACGGGACATAATCTGACGGCCGATTTCAAGCCCGGCGCGTCCTTTTTCATGAACGGCGGGCGCATAACGGGCAACGGTATCTATTGCTGGGATAAGACGACCGTAGGCTATATAACAATAACCCGCGACTATATGTACAGCGACGAGTGGACGGCGGTGGACGCCGTGCGCGTAAAAACCATACTGTCGGGCGACGCCTATATTTACGGTAATTATTACAGCGCGAGCAAGTATCAATGGGGCGACTATGAGGCCGCCGATTATCCCGATTATGCCCAACCTTATCCCCGGGAATCGGATGAGAGTCTGCCTGCGCCGCGCAAGGCGCTGGAGATATATTCGTCGTCGGGCGGCTATGCGTCCCGCCAGCCGGGCGAGGCGAAGCGTGCCGCCATGCAGCCCGATATCAGTACGCGGTTTTATGCGGAGAGCGAACAGGCGGAAGCGTTTGAACCGACCTTCTATATCCGCGGGGAATTTACCGGCACGGTGGGACTGTACGACTACCGTCAGCTGGCGGAACGCGAAAACGGGAAGTACGAGGCTCCGAAATACGTCTTGTACGAGCTTCTTGACGGCGGAAAAATGAACGGCACTGTACGCCTTGTAGATGCGCACCACGAACAATCGGGAGATTCCTCGGAGACCCGATACGATTTGCCTGCCGATTATACGTACGATAAAACGCGTTACGAGGGCTGGCTGGATGGCAGCCGATACGTGCTGTACCGCAAAGCGGAGCTGGAGGTCACTTCCGATAAAGGGGTGTATTATTCCGAACAGCCGGACGACTTTCCGGCTCTCTCGGCCGTTATGACGGACGAATACACGGGCGAAGCGGTTGCGGGTACGATTGTCTGGGACGATACGGCCTATCGCGTCGGCACGCATGCGTATTCTTATACGTTTACGCCGACAATGTATCGGTCGGAAAAGCTGTACGGCGTGCGTAAGGGCACGATGGAGCTTACCTGCCGCGCTGTAAGGGAATTGAAGGTTACATACAACGGCGGCGCGCCTTCCGCGGGCGTATATCTGGCCGACGCCGAAGATAATTTCACCGTCAGTCTGGTCTATACTGACGGACACACCGTCGTTTTAGACAAGGGCAAATACACGTTGAAGTTCGGCGAGCTTGAAGAGGACGGCTTGCTCCGGACGCACGGACCGCAATTCTGCGTCGGCAATAACACGGTGCTTGCCGAATATACGGGCGAAATAAGCGGGACGGAATATATTGGCTCCACTGTGATTGCCGCCGAATCGAGACCCGTAGAGGTATGGGACAATTCGAACGGCACGTTTACGGCGTACGACGATTTCGACGCGGCCGCCATGGCGGCGGTTGAGACGAACCAAGACCGTACGATTAAATTATATCGGGACGTTTATCCGAAAAACCCCATAACCGTGCCCGCATACGCAAAGCTGACGATTGACCTGAACGGGCACGTACTGGATCTCGATCAGTTGCAGGTGACGTACGACCCGATAAAAAATCCCGGCGGCGCCGTCAGGTGGTACGAGCCGAAACAGTCGCCCTTTGTCACGGTTACGGGCACCGGAGCGTCGCTCACCGTCACGGACAGCAACGCATCGGCGGCGCATACCGATACGAAGCTGCCCGCAGGCGGCGTCATTACAGGTATGCGATACAATTCGGTTGTGCATGCGACGGCAAACGGTTTTTTCCGGCTTGCAAACGGCACGATATTCGGCAACGGCACGGCGGACAAATATGAGCACAACGGTGCGCCGGTAGAGGGGTTCGCTATCGACGGTGCGGCGATCAAGGTGACGGACGGCGCCCAGGCCGTCGTCGGAGCATACGGTACGATTTCCGCAAACGGCACGAAGGGTAAATGGTACGGAGGCGGCGTCTATGTAAATGGCGGCAGCCTTGACGTACTCGGCGCAATCGTAAACAATACTGCGGAAAGAGGCGGCGGCGTATATTTCGACGCCGAAGGCCGTATATTTATGCTGAAAGGCAGCCTGGACGGCAACACCGCTTCCGACAGCGGCGGCGGGGCGTTTGTATGGGCGGGCGGCCTGAATATGTACGACGGCGCGTCGGTTTCGGCTAACGAAGGCGCTGTCGGCGTCTATGCGGGCAACCGGCAGAACGACAAGGTTCAATTTTTGATGTACGGCGGCACCATAGCGAATAATACGGCGGGCGGCGTTTATATCGGACACGCTAAATTCAAAATGTACGGCGGCGAAATTACCGGCAACGGTATGGGCGTCAACAAGGCCGGTATGGGCGTCAAGCATTACCTCTCCAACGCGTTTCTCGTCGGCGGCACGATTTCGGGCAACGGCGGCGTCGCGGGCAAGGAATACAACTGGGACGGCGGCGCAGTGGTGCTGGGCGATTATTCGCTCGGCGGCGACAGCCCCAGCAATATCGTCATCGGAAGCTTATATATGGATCCGGGCAGACTTTTAATCGTTGTCGGTAAATTCAGCGGTCAGATTCGCGTAAATACCGTCGTGCCGGCCGAAGGCTCGGGCGAGAAGCTCCTGCTTACGCGCTGCGACGAGGGCGGGCAGGTCAGCGAAACGAATATCCGCGCGTACAGAGACGGCGAAACGGTGACGATCGACGGCGAAGTATATCTTGCCGCACCGCGCATGTACGTCTATTTCGACTATACGGTATCCGAATTTTATCCGGGCGCGGCCTTCCCCGAAATTACGCTCGTAAAGGCGTATGACGAAAATGGAAATCCCGTTTCGGGCACGCTGTACTGGCTTGCGCCCGACGGCGCCGCGCCCGAAAAGGCGACCCTTTACCATGCGGTGTTTATGCCGACCGACAGGGACAAATATTCTTCAAACACGAAATCGGTGTGGATAACACCGATTGCCGTCGAAAAAATTGCGGCGGCGGTGGGGGAATTGCCGAAGCTGTTTACCAGCACTTCGCCCGAAAGTCTTTTAACGTACCTTTCGGTGACGTTGACGTGGGCGAGCGGAAAAACCGAAACGCTGACGGCGGATCGATACACGGTGAGCCTGCCGCCCTCATTGCAGGCGGGAAGCAACGCTTTTACCGTTTCCGCGTCGCTGTACGGCAAGCTCTATACGGCTACGGTGACGGTAAACGCAGCGCAGGTGGTTGCTACGGGCATCGAAGTGGAATTTGAGCAGGGCGGTACGGCGGTCTATCCGACCACGCCCGTGGCAAGCTATCCCGAGGTGTTCGGCGACGGTTTGAAAGTGTGGCTCAACTACAACGACGGCTCGCGCGTGCGCCTGCATAATTACACTTTAATTGCAAAAACAGGTACGTCGGGGGTTCAGCCGGGTATGCTGGACGTGGATATTGTTTACGGCGAATATAAAGACACCATCAGTTTGTACGTAAACAGCATCAAAAAAGATACGATCGAGGCCGTTTTCAGCGAGGCCGGCAGAAGTCGGGTGCGTACCGATTTTACTTTAGAACAAATCAAGCCCTATCTTACGTTGTACTATGTGCTCAGTGACGGCTCGCGCGGCGGTACGGTCGATACCGATCAAGGGATTTACAACCTCTTTTTCGTCGATGGCGCAACAAATCTTGCGGAGGGCTTCAACACGCTCCGCGTGCGCTTCCGCGACGAATCGGGCGGGGTGATCGGCTCGGCATACGAAACCACGGTGCAGATCCCCGCGGTGAGCGTCGCGCGCATCGAAGCGGCGCTTGCGGACGCCGTCACGATATTTGATACGGCGACGGAAGAGGAACTGAACGCACTGCTGAAAGACAAGGTCAAGGCGACCGCCTACTATAACGACGGCACGAGCGAGGACGTTTCCGCTTTGATCGCATTTGAGGGCGCGCCCCAAGCGGACGGCACTTTAACCGTTCGCCTGGGAAATATGGAAGTGCGGGGCACCTTTAAGGCGCTGCTGACGATTGCCGCGCCCGTAAGCATTTCCGTTGCTTGCGATTACAACCGTCTGCCTGAGATCTATACGACGATGACTCCCGAACAGCTGAAAGAGAGTATTGCAAAGGCGGTCACCGTCACGGCGCTGTATAGCGACGGCAAGAGCAGGGAGATAAGCGATTATGTGTTACGGTCCGGGAGAACCCCTGCGGCTTCGGGCTTCAGAACGCAGTACTTTTATTACGGGGAAAGTTCGGCACTCGTCAGCTGGCAAGGGCTGGAAGCGCGACTGAGCGGCCTCGTTTTCGAGGACGGGTCAGATGTTGAATCCGTATGGGTAAAGCTTTCTGACTATACGATATACGGCTACGAATCTCTGAACAAAGCGATGGATATGCTCTGGGACAACGATTGCATCACCGTATTTGTAACCTATAAGGACGGAATGAAAATCAATACGGCGGAGAAAGCGGAGTATAAGGACGGCGTGCGGGCAGAAGCGAAATTTACCCTCGTCAACGGCAATGAGCTGCTTTCGGCCGGTAAAGACAACGCGGTGGATCTGTCGTATATGTTCAGACACTGCCGATTCACCCTCTACTCGACTCCGTATGCCATAACGGGCATAACGCCGGTCGATACCGCCCAAACGGTAGTTATTTATCCCTATGAGTCATTGGCGGCGGCGGTGAGAAAGCTCGGTTACACGTTTGACGTTACCTTTAACAGCGGCGAGACGCAGCGCCGCACGCTGTCCTCGCTGGATTACACGGTGACCGGCGGCGATATAGCGCAGCCAGGCACGGTGACGCTTTCAGTGAGCGGTTCGGACTTATGCGCACCCGTCGAAGTCAGCTTTTCGGTGACGGCGGTCGCGCCCGCGTCGATAGCAGTAACGGCGCCCGACGGACTCACCATCGCGCAAGGCGGCGATATAAACGCATTGAAAAAGCAGCTTATCGTCTATGTGCTGAACAACGACGGAAGTTACTATAACAACGGCAGCCCGATCGGCGATTACACGCTTGAGGGCGACGTGTCGGAGGTCGGCGCGGCGACGATTGTTGTGCGGTATGCATATGGCGACGAGACTTTCTCCGATACGTTTGACGTCAACGTCGTATTGCCCGAGGGCAAATTGAACGTTAAGGGCGCTTTTTCGGGCTATCAGCCGAAAGTAGGGGACAAGGTACAGGACGCGCTGCAATATATCGAAGTATATCTTGCGCTGGACAACGGCACGACGCGGCCGCTCGCCGACGGCGTAACATTCTGGTACGGTTCCGCCGCTATTGACGAAAATACGCTCTATACCGCCGACGTAAATACCATTTACGCAAAATATACATACAACGGCAAGGAGCTTTCTTCCTCCGTTTATATTGCCGTTCCTACCGACGTGCCGTTTGTCATTCGGGACGTCGGGATCGGCGCGGGCGTATATCTGCACAACTCGCTCGATTTCGTGCGCGAGCATGCCGTGTTGTATTACGTCAACAACGGCGAAACGACGGTGCGAAAGGTATATGAGGGCTTTGCCGTGCGCTTTAAGGACGCAGCGCAGTCGGGGTTCGCCGAGGGCGAAAACACGCTCGTATTCTCGTACTACGGCGCGGAAAAGGAGCTCGTCCTGTACGTGGAAGAAGCCGCCGTATTTGTGCAGGCCGGCCGAGGGGAGGCCTGCGGCTACGATACGCTTGCCGCGGCAATCGGGGCGGCGAATGCCCTCGATGCGGAAAGTATCGTTACGATTACCTTAAACCGCGACTTTATCGCGGGAAAGGACGGCTGCGTCATCGACGCGGGTTTTGTCGTCGCGCACAATTACAACGAGCTGGTGCTCGACCTCAACGGGCATATCATAGACCGCGGCCTGACATCGAGCTCAAGCGGCCAAGACGGCCGTGTGTTTTCGGTGACGAAAGGCAGCTTTACGCTTGCCGATTCCAACCCGTCGGCGGCGCACGCCTATGACAGCAAGGCATACCCTGCGGGCGGCGTCATCACGGGCGGTTTCAGCTATTTCAGCACGGATGACGGAAGGGCTACCATAAAAACGGGCGGCGGCGGTATCAATGTAAATTATACCGATGATTATGTGTTTACGATGAACGGCGGTTCCGTGTGGGGCAATAAGACGACGTATTACGGCGCGGGAATTGCGGTGGTAAGCGGCACGTTTATCTTAAACGGCGGCGCGATTACGGGCAACAGCTTTTATTATGCGTACGACGATAATACGCAGTACGTTTACGGCGCCGGCGTCGCTCTGGGCGAATACGTCACGTTCACGATGAACGGGGGCCGTATTGCCGATAATCTTTTCTCCAAGAAATTTACGTTTGAAAACATCGTGCATAAATGCTCCGGAACCGGCGCCGTATATGGCGCGCAGGGCGTGAAGTTTACGATGAACGGCGGCGAAATCATCGACGGCAACGAGGACGCTACCTCGACGGTCAATATTGTCAGCTGGACTACGACTACTCCGCTTCCGACGGAAAAGGAACTCAGCAAAATTTATCTGTACGGCGGGCGGATCGTCAAAAACAGCGAGTCCGGTTCGGCGTACGCGCTGAGAGCGCCCGAAGCTATGCTGTATATGGCGGGCTGTCCCGTTATCGATGGCGGCCTGTATCTCACCTCCTACGGGGAAAGCGATTACTACGCGGGATGTCCTTACGGATATATCGTCTTTACCGGCGACTTTACCGGTACGTTCGAGCTGTATCGGAATAATCCCCTGCCGTATCAGGCGTTGGCCGGTAGCTCATATTACGTGGATTACTTCTATCAATATGTAGGCTATTCCGCTTCGGGCGTCCGTGTCGATACGTCCGGCATTTCCTGCCGCGAGGACGATCCGACGGGAAATAAGCATTTCGAGCTGATCTATGCCGACGACGGCAACAATACGCATAGCGAAAACGAGGGTTATCGTTTCAAATTCAACATTCTCGACGCGGCGCTCGACGTTGACGTGGCGGCGGTATATGAGGGGTGGACGCCTGCGGACGGTCTCCCCGCGATTACCCTTTCCGACGGCAGTACGCCCGGCGCAGTCGCGTGGGGGGAGTTGGTAAGCTCGGCGGACGGAAAATATACCTATCGGTATCTTCTGAAGCCGTCATATCAAATCAGTACCGAAAGTAAAGGCAAGGTAGATGGATATAAAGGACTGTGGGGCGAATATACGATTATCCCTGTTCCGGCGTCTTATCTGTCGGTGGAAAAGAAGGGCGACTGCACGGTGTACGAATCCACCGACGTTACATCGACAACTTTCAAAAACAAATTCACCGTAAAGCTCGTGTTTGCGGACGGATATGAAAAAGTCTGCGGAGCAAACTATTTCGGCCTTGCGTTCGGCCCGGATAAAACGCAGCTGATATTTACTTATAAAAGCGACCTCTACGGCGATCGCGGAACGTATATGCTGCCCGTCAAAATCGTGCCCGTGAAGGTGGAAGCCATCTCCGCCAAGGTCAACTTCGGCGAGCAGGCGTTTGTTTCCACGACGGAAAAAGAGCTAAAGGAAATGCTTACCGTTACGGCGGTCAACAACGACGGCACGGCCTATAACGGCGGCGAAGCGATAGCAGACTTTACCGTGCAATTTGCCGACGGCGGACTTGTAACCGGCCGCAATGTGATTTTCATCACCGTCGGCGGCGTTACGCGCGAAATCGAAATCGAAATCGAGGGCGTGCTGTACGGCGCGGTTACGGTAACGGGCGGGGACGGAACGCAGTATTATTACGACGACATGGAGCAGGCCGTGGCGCAGGTCAACGCACTCGTGAAAAATACGGACAAAACGGTAACGATGACGCTCCACGCCGACTTTGTGCCCGGCGGACAGTTCAGTCTCAAAAAGGCGCTGATATTCTGGGTAAAGTCCACAAAGGATAAGAGCCTCGTGCTCGATCTCAACGGACATATCCTTGACAGAGGCCTGACGGAAGCAACGGCAGAGGGCAGCGTCGTCATTCTCAGGGCGGAAGAGACGGAACTGGTGGATCCCTATGTCCCCATGTCGCGGTTCGCTTTTACGATACGGGACGGCAATCCCTCGGCAACGCACCCGGAATACGGCACGGCCTATCCTGCGGGCGGCGTCATCACCGGCGGCGACACGACAAACGTCGGCGGCGGTATCGCGCTGATCAACGGCCGGAACAGCTATTACGATTATTATCTGATCGACTTTACGATGACGGGCGGCACAATCCGGAACAACCGCGCGGCGAGAGCGGGCGGCGGAATAGGAATCACGACGTTCACTCCGCGCTTCGGCATCGATCTCGGCAGCATCCGTATCGGTGAAAACGCGCGCGTTATAGGCAATTCGTCGGCGTTCGGCGGCGGATTGGGTTTCATGTCGGACGCAAACGATGATATGGAACGATATTCCCCTAACGTGTCTGCAAGTAAGGATTCCGTGTTCCGTATTTCCGGCGAGTGGTCGGGGAACGCAGCCGACCGTCAGGGCGGCGCCATTTATTGGAATGGCTGGAAAACTTATCTGGTCAGGGATTACAGCCCGGCGGGCGATAACGCGCAGGGGGCGGAACTCAATCTATACAATGCAAAAATTTCGGGCAATACCGCGCGGGAGGGCGGCGGTATTTATCTCATCGGCGATGCGGTATTCGACAACGTCGAGATTTCCGGCAATACCGCGACCGTATTCGGCGGCGGCGTTATGGGCGCGGAAGAAGAAGGCAGCTACGAGGTCATTCTCGAAAATCATATCGAAATCCGGGATAACTTTGCGGGGGATAAACCGTCCGATTTTGCCGTAAAGCTGTATGTCTCGAAGTCAAACGGCAGCGTCACGGGTATTTACGGCACCCGCATATATCCGCGCGGCGCGGTTACGGGCAAGATAGGGATTTCAGCGGAAACCGAGGATTTCCCTAAATATATCAACCCGCTGACCGTAATGGTCAATGCGTTCGGCGCGGATATCGGCGGCCTCGTCATAGAAAACCGGCACGAGGGCGCGGAATTTGCGAAGGGAACGACGTCTATGACCGTGTCGGGCGAACAGAAAGATAACCTTGCCACGCTCGCCTTGCTGGTGCGCGGCGCCACGCCTTATCTCGGGAGCGTCGTGTGCAAAACCCCTGTGTATGATAGTTTTACGCTCCCCGAAATCAAATGGTTTGGTACTGTCAGTAAATACCAGCCGTCCGGCACGCTTGCCTGGGACGAGGGGCAGACGGTAACGGAGGGTAAAAAGTATTACTACTGGACGTTCACCCCCGACGACCTTACGGCTTACTCGCCCGTGCACGGTGCGATCGAGATCGGTTTTTACCGCACCGTAAGCATCACCCCTTATAGCGGGAAACCGCTTACGGGCAACGCATCCATGACGCTCGACGAGTTGGGAAAAAAGATCCGCGAAGCGCGGCTCGACTATTCCGACGGCAGGTATGACAGCCTTTGGTATAGCCAAGGCGAGTTCACGCTGGAATTCCTGCCCGGACAATCGGGCTGGGTCACCAGCACCGAACGCGACGTGGTCAACCAGTTCTATCTCGTGTGCGGAAGCTTCAGGACGCTGTACGAAGTGACGATTGCAAAGGTCGAGCTGGAAACGCTGGAAACGGTTTGGAATTTGGACGGCGCGACTGTTTTCGAAAGCGACGATATCGATTCCTTGCGCGATTATCTGACGGTTACCGCCAGGTATGCGGGAAGCTCCTCGGTTGTCGAAATTACCGATTATCAATTATACGGCGCCCTGTCGGCTGGGGAATGCACTGTCGAAATCCGTTACGGAGGGCAGTCGAAAACCGTTACCGTATCCGTTGCGGCCGTTGAAATCGAAAGCCTTTCCTCCATGTACGCGGCGAATGCTCTGCTCGACAGCAACGGTTCGGTTGCGGAGCTGCGTGCATACCTGTCGGTTGTGGTTGCCTACACCAACGGAACGACAAAGACGGTGAGCGGATATGAAATCGAAGAAACCGAGCTTGTTGCGGGCGAACACGAATATACGGTAACCTACGGCGGTAAAAAAACAACGTTTACGGCAAATATCAAACAGGGGCCGCGCGAGGTCGAAATTATTTGGGCAACCGATGACTTCACTTACGACGGAACCGATCGCTTGGGAGAGATAACCGCATACTATCTCGACGCGGACGGCAATAAGGTCATGCTTCTCGTCAGCGGCGGGGAACTGAAAAATTATTCGGCAGACGGCGTTGTGTTTACGGCGGCGTTTGCCCAAGAGACGGAAGGGTATCTGCTCCCCGACGCCCGTACAAAGACCTATCATATCAAAAAGGCGGCGCTCACGATCACAGCCGCCGCGCACGGGATTGTTTACGGGCAGGCGCCGGTGGGCAACGGCGCAATTTACGCGGGCTTTGTAAACAATGAAGACGAAAGCGTTTTGAGCGGTGCGCTCGTTTATACGTTTACTTATGAGCAATACGGCAATTGCGGCGAATATGCCATCAAGCTTTCGGGACTTACCGCGAATAATTACGCAATTACGTTTGAGGACGGCGATCTCACCGTATCTCCTGCGGCCGTCACCGTTACGATCGACGGTTTCCGCGAAAAAGAAGGCGCCGCTTTGAAAGAGCTGACGGCGCATGTAACCGAAGGAACTGTATTTAACGGCGACACGCTTTTGTATGCGCTTTCTACGTCCGCCGATATCCATGTCGCAGGAAAGTACGAAATCATCGGCACGGATAACGACGATAACTATATTATTACGTTTGTCAACGGCGAGTACGAGATTTACTCGATTTCAGGATTTACCGCGTTTATCGAAACGTATGGCGAGCTGCTGGAGGCAGACGCCGGCGGAATAGGGCCTGAACGGCTGGATGAGCTTATCCGGATGGCGGAGGACTACGCGGCCCTTTCCTCGGACGATTTGGCGCAGTTTACGACGAAACAGACGGATAAAATCGCCGCGCTCTCCGAGCGGAAAGAGGAAATCGAGCAACAGCAGCAGGAAGCGATAAGGCAGGCGTATAACGATTTTGTCGAAAAGTATGACGCTTTGTTGTCTGCCGATCCCGCGGCGCTTGTCTGGGAGAACGTGACGGCAGTCGAAAGCTTGTCGGCTGAGTATTCGGCTTTGGACGAGAAAATTAAAGCGTTGTTCAGCTCCGCGCAGACGGACGCGATTTCCTCGTTGACCGCCCGAGCGGAAAAGCTGGGCGCAATCAAAGCGGAAGCGGATAAAGCCGCCTCCGAGCTGAAGCGGGCCGTCGAGGCGGGCGCGGCCGTAGAGGAATTGCAGTCCCTGTTGCAGACGGTAAAGGAAAAGGCCGACTCGTTTGCGGCAATCGGCGGTTCCGTCGGCGAAATCACGGGCTATACGGCGGCGGTGGAGGACGCACAGCGGGTCATCGGGCAGGCGCTTGCCGAACGGGAGAAAGAGCCTCTGCATGTCGGCTGGCTTGTAACCGACTTGATACTCGCCGTCCTGATGCTCGCGGAAATCGGATACTTTGTTTGGCGTAAGATAAAAGGGAAAAAGGGTAAATCGGACGTCAAAACGTATTCCGTTTCCCTGCTGTCTATGGCTTTGCTCGCGTCGGTGCACGGCGGCGGGTGGGCGGCTGGCGTAACCTTCTTCGTGCTTTTACTGATCTCCGTGCTTGTTTTGGGCATAGGGGTGATCGACTGTATTCTGCGCGATAAGGGAATTGACAGCCCTTTTGCCCCGAGAATCGATAAGGTTACAGGATTGGCAGAAAAAGCCTTCGCGTACATGAAATCGTTTTTTAAGCGGGGTAAAAGGAAACACGAAATTCAAGAAACGGAGGAGCAAAAAGAGCAGGGTACGGCGGAAGACCTGCACGCCGGAAACGATGAAAATAGTGAATATTCCGACTCTGAGGATAAAAAATAAACGTATCTGACGGGATAAGAAAAAAGGCGGCAAACTCTGCGCTGCCTTTTTTCTTATCCGCAGTCTTATTATACAAAACAAGACTGCGTTTTTTATAGTAGTATTTTACGGGCAAAACCACGAAACGGTTTATCGGTTAAGCGTGCGGTATATCGAAAATAAATAATAGCTTATTTTTGCTTGTAAATCCGTATAAATAAAGGAAGGGGGCGAGTTCGGACGGAGGAAGCGCGAGGCGGCGGATTCACAGGTTGGCGGGTAAAGGAACCGAGCCGCTTGAAAGCGCCTTCTCAAATAGTAACATTTCAATAATTTTTACGTTTCGAAAGCAAGACAAAAATTCCGGAGGCGGCAAGGAATAGTATCCCCAGGCTTTTACCCAACGCACCTTCAAATGCAACGCTCCCGCAGCCCGTAGCTGAAGGGGAATCGCTCTGCCGATCGGAGGCAGTTTCGTCTTTATAATTTACACGGAAAGCCGGAGTATAAAGGAGGTCTTCCGCTTCCGTAAGGTAGGCGATAACTTCCGCATATCCGCCGCAGTCCTTTACGGCAAATACGGTTCCGGTAACTTCTTTTTCTATGCCTTCGTAAGTTTGTTTTACTATGGTGATTTTGGCGTTTCGTTTCAGGTCGCTCTTTGCTGTCTGCTGTCCTTCTTTTCCGTAAAGACCGCCTACCCGTTCCTCTCCGAACACGTCGGCCGAGTTGTTGGTAAGTCCGTATATCCCTTTGGACATGGCCTGGACGCAGTCCTGCGAAACGCCGTAGGTCCAAAAGAAACTCATAAAACCGCGGTCCTTCATTATGCTGTCGTAATAATCCGCTTCGCCCATATCGCCTATGGCGGCGTCGGCGACGGTATTGAGCTGATTGTAAGCGGGGAGATTTTTTTCGAAATTTCGGCGGGGAAATCCCGCGAGGGAGGCGGTAGGAATTGCAGGTAACTGTTCATGCACGGCTTTCAGAATGGGAAGATTGAACGAAATAATTATAATCTGATCCCAAAAATCGTATTTTTCAATCGCTTCCTCCAATGCGGCGCAGATATTTGTATCTCCCGTCTTGATTTCAAAAACAATTACGATGTCGGTTCCCTTAAATTCCCTGAAAAGCTCCTCCGCGGTAGGTATCGGTTCTTCGCCGAGCTCCACTTTGTTCATGCTTTTTGTAACTTTGTACTTTTGTATCTCGTCCAAGGTCATGCTTGAGATTGCGCCCGTGCCGTTTGTCGTGCGGTCGAGGGTTGCGTCGTGCATGATGACGACCTGATTATCCTTTGTAAGATGTGCGTCCGCTTCGATATGCGTCGCCCCGGCTTCCGCCGCCGTTTTGTAGCCCGCGATCGTATTTTCGGTCATGGTATAGGGTAAACCCCTATGAGCGATATTTGCTGAAATCCGCGCGACCGAGGGTTTTTCATATTCGTCGTATGCCGCATAAACCGTTTTGAAATCGCTTGAAATAATTCCGTAAGCGCCGGTGGATACGACGCTTTGTACGGCAAAGGTATCCGTTTTATCTGCGTCGAGCTCCGTCCATACCGTTTTTAAGCGATATTGAAAATATTTCACCGATTCAACGGTAGCCTGTTCCTGTGAAAGAACGACGACGTTCGCCATGGAAAGATTAGCGTTTTTTATCTGTTGATACCAGCTCGGGCCATCGGCGAGCGCCTTGTCGGAGCAGTCGTAAACGCCTCGGATTTTTGGCAGAGCGGTGCGTACTTTTTTCAGCAAAGACGAGCTGGACGACATCGCCGCCATATCGATGATGCCTATTTCCTCGTTCCAAATTTCGATAAGCTTATCCGCGGCGGCTTCCTCGTTTACTTCAACGACGGGAATCATAACCGCTTCCACATAGGTTTTATATAATTCCGTAAATTTGCCGATAATTTCTCCGCTTTTTCCTACTATATTTCCGTCTCCGTTCATGGTCATAATCAGATTGGCGGGGATTTTTGTTTGGGACAAGGAAGAGAGCGTTTCCGCGTCGTCTAAACGGGAAACAACCGTCGGCGCGCCCGCGAGATTGTTTTTTACGATCGCCGTTTCGGTGATATGAGAGGATTCTGCCGCGTCGGCCGATTGCCTTTTCAGCCCTGCGCTTGCACTGCAGAACAGACAGATTGCCGCTATAAACGTACACCACGATTTTATTGCTTTATTCATTTATAATATCTCCTTATCTTTGTTTACAGGGCGATTATATCACGGCGGTCTGCTATTGTAAATATGTAAAGACAAATCAGCTGTAATATTTTTAAGAGATTGTTCGATATATTTCACACAAAAAAGAAAAACGCGGTCATAAAAACCTGAAAAGCCAAAAAAATTCGAAAATAATTAACATAATATTAAATATTCAAATATTGATTTGTTGCGCAATTTTACATATATTCCCGTTCGTGATATAATATTGAAAAGCTGTAAAACGCATTTTGAAAATTGAAAGCAAGAAAATGCGGAGACGAGGAGGAATTTATGGAGGAGCAGCAGCGACGGGACCGGCAAATGCTTATCCCGATTTGGAAGGGAACTACGGTGTATTGCGAAAGCGTATTTGTATTGGAAGATGTTTTCGGACAGATCCGCCCGCTTCGTCTGGCGTATCCGATCAAACGCATCGCCGAGGTACGCAGCGCCGATCTTACCGTAACTTATCGTGAAGGAAAGGATTACGGCGTCAACGAATACGGCGAGCTGGAAATTTTACGCGGGGGAAATATCCCGTATCTTTCCTGGAAGGAGTATCGCTATGCCGTATTCGATCCCGAAAACGACGAAAATATAGCCTCCGCCGACGCACTCGGGGCGTATCATAGCTGCGACCTTTTTTGCGACAGGGAGGGCATGAGGGCTTGGCAGCTTGCCGTGACGTACGAGCACGAGGAAAGCAAGCTGTACGATGTGACGCCGATAAAGAGCGAAAAATTCGGCCGCTTTTTGGGACTATTGAAAGACGGAAAGCCCGTAACAGCGGTAAGCTACGGCGACAGTATAACCTACGGCTGGGGAGCCAGCAGAATGAAGGACGTCCGAAAACCGCCTTTTTGCAAGCCGTATAATCTTGCCTTTCTCGACGAGCTGGAGCTTCGCTTTTCCGCGCGGATTCGTCATATAAATCGTTCAGTCAGCGGTATGGGGATCGATTGGGCGGAAAAGGAAGAAAATCTGGCGGGCGTGATTAAAGAGAAGCCCGATCTCGTTATTCTCGCGTTCGGCATGAACGACGCGGGGACGGTTCGTCCGTGCGTTTTCCGAGACGGATTGCTGTCGGTTATTTCCAAAATCCGCGCCGTTTGCCCTGAGACGGAGTTTCTTTTAATATCGCCGATTTTACCCAATCCGTTGGCGGCGTTTTCGGCGGGTTCGTCTATCTTTCATTATCATGCGGAGTATCCCCGCGCTTACGCCGAAGCGGAGGCACGTCTGCAGGGCGTCGCCGCCGCGGACGTCACGGCGGTTCATAAGCTTCTGTTGGAGCGCAAAGCGATACAGGATACCCTTTCCAATAACGTAAACCATCCCAACGACTTTATGCACCGTATTTACGCGCAGGTGGCGCTGAAAACCGTTTTGGGCGAGTAAGCGGAGAAACGGGAGACGGAATAAAAGCCCCGAGGCAATCGCCCCGGGGCTTTAATAATGTAATTAATAGTTGATTAAATCCTTCATTTTCGATTGAATGTTTTTCTTATAAAACGAATTGTTGAATTCCTGATTGTCGAGCCGCATATCCTCGTCGTTCACGCGGACGGCAATCGATTGATATTTCGGATTGTCGTGATCCACCTCGTCGTCCAAAAACATTTTCCTGCAAGCGGAGGGCGACATGCCGAACGAGACGTTAAACTCGTGCACCATCTGCGCGTAGGAGGGAAATCCCGCCATTTTTCCGATTTCCGAGATGGAGTGGCTGGTATCGCGCAGCAATCTCAAGCTTTTGGAGATACGCATGGAGTTGATCGTTTGAACGATCGTTTTTCCCGTGTATTTTTTGAATTGGGAAGCGATATAAGTTTTATGGTATCCGATCTCCCTCGAGATATCGTCGAGAGTGATTTTTTGGCTGAAATGATGCTTGATATACAGCCATATCTTTTTTATATAATGCACGTTATTTTGTTCGAGCAGCCTGACGCTTTTGGCGATTTCCATAAACAGCAGAGAGATATTCAGCCGAACGCAGAGCCAATCCTCCGTATTCATGTCGTTTTTCAAAAGGGAGGAAATAACGCCGCGAAACACGGAATCGATGTCGGAAAGGTCGGGCACGATCGTATAACCCGTTTTGCTCGTCGTCAGCGCTTTCAAAGAGGTGTTTTCAATCAATACTCCGTAATTGATGGGTAAAATATTGCGGGGGGGGGGCTATATTGGGAGCTTTCCGGCTGTAATTCGAGATTGTAGATTACCGCCTCGCCCTCGCTGATTTGCAGGCGGTGAAAAAGAGCCGCGTCCAAAAAGATCAGTTCGCCCTGGTGCACGATGATCGTTTCGATATTTTTGGGGCTTTCTTCATTCCCGTTTTTTAAGATTTCCATATTAAAGTTACCTTTGCTGGCGTACATGATTTCAAAATAGCTATGGGAATGCATGCCCATATAAAAATCGGGGGTAAACTTTTTGATATAATAGGAAATCGGCTGCAGATCGTGGTTTCCGACGTCTTTGAATCGTATTTCTTTCATAACCGAATTATATCACAGAAAATAAATTTTTTCAATACCGAAAATACAAATTTTATCTTCCTTCTCAAAAAAATACATTAATATATATAATTCTATATTAAATAAGTTTGGATTGTTTGAACAAAGCACCTTGAAATGTCAAAAAATAAATGCTATACTCATACCGCAACGGAGGTTGACGAAAGCGTTTTCATATCCGTTGCAAACATTTCTGAGGAGGTTAATGTATGGTAGGTTTGAAGAAAGCAGCCGTGTCGTTTGCTCTTGCAACGATGATTGCTGCCGGAGGATTAGGCGCAGCGATGTTCGTTCCCGTTCGGGCGGACGAGGCGCCCGCAAAAGAAGTGGCTCCGATCGCGCTTTACGAGTTTAAGGACGCCGGAAACTTCGGAAAGGACAGTATGGGGAATTATGATATGAAGTACCGCAACGAGTATCTGGAGGGCGGTACGGGGCCGCTCTTAAACGAGGGTACGCTCGTCGCGGGCGGCGGGGTGGAGTTCGACGGAAAATTCTGCGTTTCGCAGGATAAGGCCACGAACATGTTCGCTGACGTCACCGCGTTTACCCTCGCCTTTGAAATCAAAACGAATGTAAATAACGCGTGGGCGCATTTCCTCGGTATCGGCAACGATGATAAATATTTCGCTTTCGTAGGGAACACTGATGCAAAGCATTTCTGTTTCAATGCGCACGGCGTGGCGGGGGAATACTGGGATAGTGCATGGATCAACGATTCGACGAGCTGGGGAAATTCCAATACCGAATTTCAAAAAGTAATCGTTACCGTACAGCCGGGCGGAACGATGAACGTTTATGTCAACGGCGCGCAGTTTACTAAGGAAGGCAAGCTTCCTAAGGAGCTGGCCGCAGACTGGCAGGCCGGAAGCAACGAGAACTCCTTCTTTTCCGTGGGGGCGAGATATAACGGCAACGCCGACTGCGCAAGTAAAGGCGCCGTTCGCAATATAGCTTTTTACGATTTTGCGATGGACGCGACGGCGGCGACGGCGTGGAATACCAACGGAAAAGTCACCGAAACGGACGTGGCGGGGTTAAAGACGATCAAAAGCATTTCCGACGTTTCCTTCGGGGAGAACGACGCGACGAAAAGCGCGCTCAACGTCGGCATGACGGACGAGCAGATGCTTGCCCAGCTCAACGCGGCGACCGCGACGCTCACGCTTTCCGATAACGCGACGTTGACGGCGAACGTCGTGTGGGATCGGGTAACTTCCGAAAACGGGAAGTATTATGCCGTCGGCTCGGTAAATACAAGTAAACTCGGATACGCAAACCTTGCAGGCGAAGTAAAATACGAGCTTACCGTGGCGGGCGTCAAAAATATCGGAGAGCCTGTCTTTGCGGGGGAGGCCCTGAAGGGCGAACTGAAAGACAGCATGACCCAGGCGGAAATGCTCGCGCTCATCAACGCAGCGAAAGTAACCGTTACCATGTCCGACGATTCGACGCAGGAGGTGGACGTTACGTTTACCAAAATAGAGGCTTCGATGGGCGTTTACACCGCAATCGCGGACGTAAAAATCGGAGACGAGAAGGTTGGTTCGGCGAAATACATACTTACCGTCACGCAGACGAACGAAGGCAATATGAAAGAGTTTTTGCCTATCGCCAAGTACGAGTTTGAAGACGCAAACGATACGGGAAAGGACAGCATGGGCAATTACAATCTCGGCCTCGCGGCGAAAGAGGGCGGAGATCTCGCCAATCCTTACGGCACGGGAACGATCGATAACGGAAGATTGTACGTCGGCGGCCAGGACATTATCGCGTGCGCGGCGACGAACGACGTCGGCGACAATATCGCCAACGGCTTTACCCTTAATTTCCAATACCAACAGGACGGAACGTGGGCGTCTCCCTCCTGGGCGTCGCCTATCAGTTTCGGGTTCAACGATTGGTCGGTGAGCGTCAGCTGCGGCTTCCGCGTAGCCAATAATAGCGAAGCGCTCCGCATCGGTGCAAGCGGGGCGGCGGCCAGCCCGGACGGAAACATCTATTGGGGCCCCGTCGTTGTCGAAAAGGGAACGGAAAAGATGCACAACGTTACTTTGAGCGTCCGTCCCGGCGAAAAGTTTAACGTCTATGTCAACGGCGCTTTGGCTTATACCGCCGACTGCCCCGACGATTTTACGACGGCGCACAGCAATATGTCCTTCTCTATCGGCGGCGAGTGCGTATGGGGCAACGGCTATAACCTGTTTAAGGGTTGGATCGATAACGTAAGCATTTATAACTTTGCGATGAGTCTCGAGCAATCCAATGCTTTCTGGCAGAAAGGAAAAATCGTCGTGGGCGATATGAACGGCGAAATCATCACCTCTATCGACAATACGCCCGCGTTTGAAAACGGCACGCTTCTTCAAAACGAAAATTCCAAGCTGAACGATAGGCTTACCGACACGCAGGCGGTTCGCCGCGTCAATAAGGCGACCGTAAACGCGGTGTTCGAAAACGAAGAGACCGTACAGCTTCCCGTAACGTGGAAGGGACTCAAGCAGGAAGCGGGCAAATGGTATCTCGTGGGGGCCGTGGATACGAGCAATCTCGGCTATGCAACCACTTTAGAGGGGGCCACTGAAATCAAGTACGAGGTGGAGGTTGTCCGTATGGCCCGAACGGTAAAGGTCGGCTCGGGTATCAAAAACGGAACAATAACGCCTGATAAAACGGAGGCATATCTCGGAGATACGGTCACCTTTACGGTGTCCCCCGCAGAAGGCTATTCCATCGACGCGGTGACGGTAAACGGAGAAAAGCTCGCCGCGGGAGCGGACGGAAAATATACTTATACGGTGACGGGGATCGACGACGTAGAGGTTATGGCGACGTTCAAAGAAGGTTCGTCCGAAAAACCGGGAGATTCCGGCTCAAATACTTCCGGAGGCGGGAGCACGGGCGGCTGCGGCAGCTTTATCGGCGGAAGCTTTGCTTTCCTTTCGATAGCGGGTGCACTTGTCGCGGTTACGGCGCTCAGAAGGAAAAAGAACTGAATCGGGCGGAAAAAATCAAAATTCGATCGAAGCAGAAGAAAACGGAAACGGCGCGGCCGGCCGCGCCGTTTCTCCTTAAAATAAGCCGAATATTCTAAAAAAGTTGTTATCAGGAGGAAATACATTGAAAAATTTAATTAAAAAAGCGGCGATACAAGTCGGCGTGCTCTCTTTGGCCGTTGCCTTTTCGGTATCGCTTGCAGGCTGCGGCGAAAGGCCTCAGGACGACGATGTCTTTGAGTACAATCCAAAGATTTGGCATGAAGACTCCGTCGATAAGCTCACCATGTTTTGCAACGATTGGGAACAATTCAATAACGGCGCGGCGGTGAAAAGCCCCGTATATAAAGAGCTGGTCAAGGCTGCGGGAACGGAATTAAAGGCAAAATCGACGGGCTCGGAAACTTATTACACGCAGCTCGATTTACAGCGCGTGAACAATGAATTGAACGAGCTGTTTATTATCGACGGCCCCGTAAACTCCGACCTTTACCGCAGCCTGATCCGCGACGGGGAGGTTATTCCCATATCTTACTATGTAAACGAGGCCTCCAAAGACAAGTACCCCTATCTCTACGAGTATTTGCAGCAATACGAATACATGAAGAGCAACGTGACGTATTCCAAAGGGCAGCTCTGGTTTATTCCCTGCGAATGGAGCAACGATAAATCGTTATACGTGCGCCGCGATTGGATTAAAAATCTCAACAATAAAATCGACGATATACTCGTTGCGGACGGGGTTGTTTCCAATAAGTCACAGGTTACCGACGCGCTGCGCGCCGAGTATAAATTCAGCGAAGAGGGTCCTGAAGATCTCGGGGAATTTTATCGTTTGGCCAGGGCTTTTACGCTGTACGATCCCGACGGCAACGGAAAAAACGATACATACGGATATGTGACCGAAGAGAACCGGGACATGGATTCGTGGATTCACGCCGCATTCGACACGGATTGGAGAATGTGGACGGCGGACGAAAACGGAACGTATCATTATTCCGCGACGTCGGAAGGCTCCATGCTGGCGACTTCGTTTCTCAATAAAATGGTTTCGGAGGGCTACGTCAGCTCGGAAGTGGGCGTAAAAACCGTAAGCAACAAGCAGGACGATTTTTCGCAGGGTAAAGCGGGCATGATGTACGCGCATAATTGGTACAACGTCATTTGCGCCAATATGATGAGCGCGACGAACGGGCTGACCGTTCAAGGCGCGCGAGAAAAGATCCTTATTACCGATCCTCCTGCGGGGAAAAACGGTAATTTCGGCGGTCAGGGCGACGTGAATTACTATCGCGGATGGTGTATCAAAGAGGGAATGAGCGTGGAACGCCTGGAAGCGTGCCTTAACCTCATGGAATATCTTCACAGCCCCGAAGGGCTGGAGCTTGTCACGTACGGGGTATTCGGCGAGCATTGGCAGTGGAAGGACGACGTGGTCGGCGGCGAGCGGGAAACCCTTTGCGAACCCGATCCGCAGGGATTTGTTCAGGAGCTTCGTTGGACCGACCCCGCGGCGTTTGCGGGATATCTGACTTCTACTCCGCCCGAAGCGAAGGCGCTTCTCACAAACGGAGATATTCTTACCGCCCGCGACAGCGCGAATAGGAAAAATATGAAGCTTTCCGATTATCCCGATTTATACACCGAGTCGATGACGAGATACCTCGCGGGCGCCAAGGACTTTTTCGATCAGACGGTGATTAAAATGCTTCCCGACAAGGCGCTTGCGGCGGATTGGACGTTTGACGCAAAAACCTGGAAAGAGGATTGGAAAACAAAGCTCTATACGGTAAGCGCGTCCATGCGGAACGAGTGGAACGAATTTGTATCCGAATATAACGGAGCGTATTTCGGCGCCAAAATGGAGAGCGAATACAACGAGGCCGTGAAGTCGGGCAAATTGGTAAAGGTGGGCAATAACTGAACGTTATAACGGAAAGCAGAGAAATGCGTTCTCTGCTTTCGTAAGTAAGCGGTTGATTCCGCGAAGGGGACTTTATATGAAAAAAATGTTTGCCGGCGTATTCGGCGCGCTGTTTCTCTTTTTTGCCGCCGCGGCGGGCTGCACTTCCGCGGGAGCTTCGGACGACACGGGCGGCTCGCAAAACAGCCAATCGGGAAGCGAGACCGTGCTTCCTCCGATCGATAAGGACAAACTCGCCGAGGTTATCCCTACCGTATATGATAATACCGAAGTCGTCACCGCGGCCGAAACGGAAGCGGGCGACGTGGAAGCTTGGCAGGCCCAGGTGTTTACGAAAAACGGCGGAAATAACGACGAGGTTACCAAAAACGCAATAATCAAGAGCCCTTGGCATACGCTCACCATCAACGATACGGCGGTGCCCGTATATACCGCCCGTTGCGGAAAAGGCTCCCATTCCTTCGCCTGGGTGGACGTGGCGACCTGCAAGGACGATTTCAATCTGGACGTCACCTTGAAAACGGACCGCGAGTATAAGAAGTGCGAAATTCTGCCCCAAAGTAAAAATACTGCGGCGTCAATCGAAGGCAAAACGATAAAATCGGTGATTACGCAGTATGGTTCGTTTACTTATACGTTTGCTTCCTCCGCTTCGGCGAAAGCGACGGACCCTACCATGGCTCCGCTCACCATAATGGTAACGGAGGAGGAGAAGCTTGAAATCCCCGTCGGGTACGACGTGAGGGAAATCGAACCCGGATATCACGAAAACGACGAGCTGGAATTTACCGACGAGGAGATGTATTACGTCCTGAAACCGGGACTGCACGAAATTTCGAGCATCAACGTGCCCGCGAACAGCGTTTTGTGGCTGGAACGCGGCGCGTATCTGAAATGCGCCGACAGAAAAAACGCAAACGGCAGCCAGAATACGCAGACGGCGATCCATGCGCAGGATTGCGAAAATCCCCAGATACGCGGCCGCGGGCTGCTCGATATGGGCGAGGTGAAAGGCGGCGACGGAAAGTATAAGCATGTCGTCAACGTTTCCCGCTGCGAAAACGCCGTGATCGAAGGCCTTACCATCATAAATGCCAACACCTGGACGATGTGCGTCTATAATTGCGATAACGCGCTGATGGAGTACAATCTTCTGCTCGCCTACAGGACGTATTCCGACGGGCTTTGCATGAGCGAGTGCGTCGATAGCGCGGGCAGGTACAATTTCGTGCGGACGGGAGACGACGCCATCGAATTTAAGGGACACGGCTGGGGCGGCCAGAGGACGGGAACAAATTGCGTATATGAATACAACGATTGCTGGACGGATAAGGGCAGCGGATATTGCCTTACCTGGGAATCAACCTGCGATATGGAAAATATGATTTTCCGCAACAACGCGGTAGGCTTTGCGCAACCCACGTGGAGCAACGGGAACAACGCCCTCGACGTGCGCCTGGGGACGAAGGCTTCCACGAGATGGGGAGACGTAACGTTTAAGGATATAGAAATCTATCACGTGATTTCCCCCAACGTCATCATCACGCAGGTTAGTGGAACGGGGGCGCTTATCGATAATATTCTCTTTGAAAATATTGCGGTTCATTCGGTCGAGGATTCGAGCGTTTACGCCTATACGATGAGCAGCAGTATCAAGGACGCGATTACCGATATCAAGATCAGAAATTATAATTTCTGCGGCAAGCTTCTCACTGCCGCGGATAAGGATAACGAGCGGTATTTCCGTTTTCAGGGACTGGTGGATAAAGGACAGCTTACAATCGGGTAATCGGGAGGTGTATCGTGAACGAGGAAAATGTTAAGGAAGAAAAAGCGACGGCCCGTGAAAAAGCATTTCAGACGGCGAGCAGAGGAAAAAGGGCGGGAAACGGAAAAAATCTTTTGAAAAAAATCTTTATGAATCGTCAGATTTATTTGATGCTGTTGCCCGTCGTCGTATTTTATCTCGTATATAATTACGTTCCTATGTACGGAATTGTGCTCGCATGGAAAGAATGGCGCCCGAAATACGGCATCATGGGAAGTCCGTGGATCGGCTGGGAAAATTTTCAGACGATTTTCAGTCAAAAAGCCCTGCCGAACGCAATTAGAAATACCGTGATCATCAGTTCCCTGAAATTGCTGTTTTGTTTTCCGCTTCCGATTTTGTTTGCCTTGTTTCTGAACGAAATCAAAGCTCCCGGCTTCAAAAAAGTGATCCAGACGATGATGTATCTGCCCAATTTCATTTCCTGGGTAATTCTCGGCGGTATCGTAAAGATGCTCCTGGCGGTGGACGACGGATTAATCAATAACCTGATCGTTTCTCTCGGCGGTTCGCGTACTTCCTTTTTGAATAACCCGAACGCGTTTTATCCTATCCTCATTTTTTCCGAGATCTGGAAAGGGACGGGCTGGGGGACGATCATCTATACCGCGGCCATAGCGGGGGTCGATCCGTGTCTGTACGAAGCGGCTGAAATCGACGGGTGCAGGCGTATCGGTATGATTTTCCGCATTACCCTTCCCATCATCATGCCCGTCTGTACGGTTATGTTTATCATGCAGCTGAGCAATATCATGAACGCGGGGTTCGATCCCGTTTATAACTTGTATAATAAAGGGATTTACGACACGGCGGATATTATCGATACTTATACGTATCGGTTGTTTACCGAAGGGAAGGCGTATAACAGCTACGGGCTTTCCACGGCCGTCGGATTGTTTAAGACGATCGTCAATTTCTTCTTTTTGATTGCGGGAAATATTTTCACGAAGAAGATAAACGGTTACAGCATGTTTACCATCGACTGAGGAGGAGCTATGAAGAAGGAAAATCATTCGGAAGGTGCGGCGGAATATGCCGTGACGGACACGAATCCCGTAAAGAAGAGCAAGCGTAAAAAGGCGTCGGTGTTCGACGTGTTGAATTATGCCTTCTTTATTATATTTGCGCTGCTGTGCATTTTTCCCGTCGTCTATCAGCTGCTTCTAAGCTTTGCCTCAAAAGCGGACTATTTGCAGGCGAACGCCTCGACGGTGATCGTTATCCCGAGGCATTTCAATTTTGAAAACTATAAGGTCACTCTTTATCAGGACAATATCCTGAAGGCTTTCGGGGTATCCGTATTTATAACGGTCGCCGGCGTGTTATATTCGATGATTTTGACCTGCCTCGGCGCCTATGCGTTTACTAAAAAAGACGTTCCGGGCTTGAAAGCCGTTTTCTTTCTGATTATCTTCACGATGTTTTTCGGCGGCGGACTTGTCCCTACCTACCTCGTGATAAAAGATACCGTCGGCACGGGGAATTTATTCAGTATCGTTATTCCCTTCGGCATCAATACGTTCAACATGATTATTTTACGGAATTTCTTTAATCAGGTACCGGATAGCATTATCGATTCCTGCCGCTTGGACGGGGCGAGCGAATTTCGCGTATTGATTTCCTTTGTCGTTCCTCTTTCGAAAGCGGGCCTGGCGACGATCATGCTGTACTACCTCGTGGCGAAGTGGGACGAGTGGTATTGGCCCTCGCTCCTTCTTTCCGACGTTCCCGACCTGAAGCCTTTGGCCCTTAAAATCAGGGAGGGATTGAACAACGCCCGTCCCGAAGGGCAGGGCGGAGGCTGGGACCCCTCCCGCGTATTCGCTCAGGGCTCGAATGCCGCCATGATTATTATCGGCCTGGTTCCGATTATGGCGATTTATCCTTTTTTGCAGAAATATTTTGCTCAGGGCGTTATGATCGGAGCGATTAAGAGCTAAAAAAAACAGATTGTGAGATTTTATGAGTAACGTAACAAAGAAAATTTATCGTTTCGGTGATATGTCGGGGATTTTTGCAACAGTAAACGGCGTAACGGAATTTTTGTTGATTCCTTATGGTTACGAAACCCGTGTAAACGAGGAAAAGCTGGCAGGAATAAGCCCTCTCGGTTGTATTATCGATCATGAACCTATGCTTCATATAGCGCTTACGGGAGACGGATATTCGCGCGATTTTACTTCGGGAACGACCATGCGGAATGCCGATACGGCGTTTTCGCTGAAGCTGAAAGGGCAGACCGTTAAGGAAGAAAAGGACGGATTTGTTCTCAGTTCTCAATTTGAAAACGACGGCGGGCTGATTGCGAGAAGCTATTTCGTCTTTAACGAAAACGAAAAAGCGATCGTAACCTACAACGAATTGGAGAACAACGGCGAAGAGGTGACGGTGGAGGCGTTTCCGAGCTTTAATCTTTCCTGTATTTCTCCGTTTGAACGCTTTCACGATCCGAAAAAGCTGATTCTTCATAAATTGATCAGCAATTGGAGCGGCGAGGGGTTGCTTTACTCGGTATCGACGGATCGGCTGGCTTTCGAGCCGTCTTGGTCGGGATTGGGCGTCCGCACGGAGAAATGGAGCCAAATCGGTTCCATGCCCGCGCGGGGGCAATTGCCGTTCGTTGCCCTGGAGGATACGAAAAACGGCGTCTGTTGGGCGGCGGCGATGGAGGCGCCCGCTTCCTGGGAGATCGAAACGGTATTTCGAAACGGAAATCTTTCCGTCGGAGGCGGTACGTCCGATTTTTTGACGGGGCATTGCAGGCGTTTGCTGAGAAAGGGCGAAAGAATACGCACGCGTAAAGCATATGTCACCGTCGTCGCGGGCGGACTGAACGAAGCCTGCGACAGACTCGTCAAAGGCTTTGACAATCGTCTTTCCGTCAAGCCGTCCGAAAAATCTCTGCCCGTCGTTTATAATGAATATTGCTATACCTGGGGCTTTCCGACGGAAGAAAAGCTTCGGGCGCAGCTTGCCGCGGCAAAGAGTCTCGGCTGCGAGTATTTTGTGATAGACGACGGATGGTTTCTCAACGATTACGGACAGGGGCGGGGCGTGCTGGGCGATTGGCGGATAAACGAAAACGCTTTTCCGCACGGACTGAAAAACTTTGCCGCGGAAGCGAAAAGGTTTAATATAAAGCTCGGCCTGTGGTTTGAATTTGAAAGCGTTTCTTTGCAGAGCGACGTTTATCGGCTTCATCCCGATTGGATGCTGACGTATGCGGGGAAAACGATCGAGCACCGCGGAAGAGCGTTTTTGGATTTTCGCAAAGCAGAGGTGAAGCAATATCTGCGCGAAAAGGTGATAGGCACGCTCAAAGACAACAATATCGGGTATATGAAGGTCGATTATAACGATAATATAGGCTTGGGCTGCGACGGTGCGGAAAGTTACGGATCGGCGCTACAGGACCATATCGAAGAGGTGCTTTCGTTTTTCGAAGAAATCAAAAGCGAATTGCCCGAGCTTGTCCTCGAAATTTGTTCGTCGGGCGGAATGAGGCACGAGCCGAGATTTTTGTGCCTTGCGGATATGGTATCTTTTTCCGACGCTCATGAAAATGCGTCTGGCGTTGCGGTCGCGTGCAATCTGCATCGCTATATTCCTCCCCGTAAAATGCAGATATGGGCGACGATCCGCGACGAATATTCGCTTGAAGACATTCGGTTTACGGCGGCAAAAGCCATGCTCGGAAGGTATTGCCTTTCAGGCGATCTCGCGGCAAAATCGGAAGAAATTTTATGCGAGCTTGAAAAGTCGGTCGGATTTTATCGTTCGGTTTCGCCCGTTATTCTCGACGGAACGACTACCGTTATCGAAACGGGCGAAATCGGCTCGTATCTCACGCCGAAGGGGCGGGTATGGCTTGTTCGGGAATCGCTTGACAAAAAAGAGAAGCTGGTATATGCTTATGCGATAGAGCGCCCTTGCGCACATTTCGAAATCGAGGTCGGCGGGTATTTCGTAAAAGACGCCTACCATGCGCCGAAAGATATCGCCGTCAAAGACGGAACGCTTGCTTTTACGGGGGGGAATTCTTCCTTGTGGGGATGCGTAATTCGCTTGACAAGGGTATAAAAGGAGAAATAAAAATGCAAAAAGCCGAAGATATCAGAATCAGAGATCCGTTCGTTTTTGTGGAAGACGGAGAATATTATTTGCTGGGCACTACGGGAAACGATTGCTGGGATAAAGGGAGCGATCTTACGCTCTATTCTTCGAAGGATCTTGTTTGCTTCGAGCGCGTCGGGTGTATGGTCGGGAAGGACGCTCTTGCAGATTACACGCAGATATGGGCGCCTGAATTACATAAATATTGCGGAAAATACTACCTTATCGTTTCGGTTTTTCAGAAGTCGAAAGGCCGCGGAAGCATAATTCTCGTTTCCGATACGCTGAAAGAAAAATTTCAGCCGCTGACGGGGAATTATATCACGCCCGAAGATTGGTGGTGCCTCGACGCGACGCTTTTTATATGGAAAGAAAAGCCGTATCTTATTTTTTCCAACGAATGGATTAATCCCGTTACGGGGGACGGAGACGGCTCTCTGTTTGTCGCGGAGCTTGCCGCCGACTTAAAAGCTCTTGCGGGAAAACCGAGAAAAATTATCAGCGGAAAGTATTGCGGCTTTTCCGTGCCGACGGAGAGCGGAGGAATAACGGGGTATGTCGCGGAAGGTCCGTACGCGATAACGGAGGGTGGACATATCGCCTTGTTTTGGTCAACCTTTACCGAACAAGGCTATTGCGTCGTAAAAAGCAAGGCGGAGGATATTTTCGGGGAATATATTTTCGAAAAATTTATTTTCCGCGAGGACGGCGGCCACGCCATGATTTTTGAGGAAATCGGCGGAAAGCGTAAAATCGTACTCCATCAACCCAATCGCTCGCCCGACGAACGCATGAAAACGTTTGATCTTATATAGTTATTGACAAATTTGTTCCCCTGCGGGCTTCTAAAGCTTTAAGAACAACGGAAAGTTGTATAAGCGGCGCAAAGAAATCCAAATGCGGGATAAAATCAAAACTTTGCTTTCGCCCCCGTCGCGCAATTCTTTTTCCCTTGTAAAAAATTCCCCGCGCGGTCAACGCTCGGAGAAAAATATATTTTATCGTCCATTCAAAAAGATCAGACCTACAGGGTTTGATCTTTTTTATGTTTATCAGATAACGTGGAGGAATCTATATCTGAGCTGTAGTTTTGGCCATACAGGAGGCGATTTTTGCTGAAAAATATCCCGAAGGCAAGGTCTTAAAAATAATGAGTCGATAAAAGATGACAACTATTGAAATAACCTCCTCAAGCCGTTTAATGAACCCTGCGCTTAAATGGGCTATAATGATACTGCGTCTGAAGCTAAATAAAAATAGGACGGGTATTTAAGGTGGCTTATGGGATTGACGTTTGATCAAACAACAAAAACAATAATAGACGAGAGACGTCCGGCTGATAAAATATTCAACGGCGGAGCCGTCAGCGTCTGCTACACGCTGTTGTCGGATGATATTACGCGCGGGAAGAAACCCGCCGCTACGCCCTATACCGACAGGAGGGAAGACTTTGAACTGAAAGAAAATATCCTTTGCGGGACGTTGACGCGATCGGCCTTACAGGTGCAAAAATGCGGGGACGGACTGCTGTTTTATCTCGAAGGTAACGCGGAGGGGCTTTCGGAATACGGCGTAAATCTTCCCTTCAACTTTATGGGAAAGCTGGACGGGGGCGGCTGGAAAAATCAATTTTTGTTTAATTCCCCCTATACTTCGGCGGATAAAAAGATTATGTATTTCTATCTGACAAAGCCGAACGGCGGCAGCTTGGCGGTCGCGGTTTTACAGGGGGCTGCGGGCTGGAAAATGGATTACTCCGACTATGCGGGCGGGCACTATTTTATCAATTTGAAGTTACTTGCTAATTTCGACAGGGCTTATAAAACGGAACGCAGAAAAAACAGACTTGTGTTTGCGATTTTCCCCGTAAACGATTTCTCCGATTGCCTGGAAAAGCTTTCTCTGCTGTACGGCGTTCCCTTTCTGGATTACGAGGTAAGCGGGGGCGAGATAGGCTGTAAAATACGTTTGAAAAAATACGGGGAAGTGGATTGGCTTGAAATGGTACGCGCGGGACATACGGAAATCGTTCCCTTTACCGAAACGGTGACGCTGAAGGACGAGGGCGAAACCCAGATCGTTCCCGTTGGTCAAAACGGGCGCGGAGGTGGCGTTACGGTTTATGCGTATAAAGCTCTCATAAAATTATATAAAAAATCCATGGATTCCGTAGATTTGTCCGTTGTGGAAAAAACGGACGGGAATCTTTGCGAGCACCAATGCTGGGCGAACGCTATGCTGCGTTTTTTGCGGCGCTTCGGGCAGACGCTGACGGCGGAGGAAATAAAAATTTACGAGAAAAAAGTTAAGATCCTGCTCGATGTGATCACGGAGACGGACAAAAATAAAGCCGTTGCGAGACGTACGATTTTTTTCGCTCCCTATAAAGGCCTGCCCGCGTATAATATTTTCCTCTCCGGGAGGATTCAGGAAGAATTTTTCGGGATAACCATTCTGCTCGACGCCTATCGGTATTTTGGAGAAGAAAAATATTACGTCTATGCAGTGAATACGACGGACAGCCTGTTGAAAAATTACCAAAAGGAGGACGGCAGGCTGGAAACGGCCTGTGGCGGCTCGGCGGAAGATTATACGACGGTATGCTGCGCGATGATTCCATTGACGGATATGGCGAATTTTTTGAAAGACAGGGATTCGCGGCGGGCGGAAAATTATTTCGCCGCGGCGCAGCGCATGGCGGAATATCTGTACGCGCGGGGGCTGTCCTTTCCCACGGAGGGAGAGCGCAGCCGCATGGCGGAGGCGGAAATGGAAGAGGGCTCTATTTCCTGTACGGCTTTGTCGTTGCTGTATTATTGCCGTAACGTCCGCAGGGAGAAGCGTTACCTCGAAAAAGCGAAAGAGATACTCGATTTGCACGAAAATTGGGTCATAGAGACGCCGATTTGCCAGATGAAATGTTCTACGCTCCGTTGGTGGGAAACGCAATGGGAGGGCGATGCGGACGGCCCCGCGATATGCGCGGGCCACGCCTGGACGATCTGGCGCGCGGAAGCCGATTACTTATATTATTCGCTGACGGGCGAGGAAGAATATCTCAGAAAAGCGTTCAACGGTTTTTTGACCAATTTATCGAAAATAGACTCGGCGGGAAAAAGCTATGCTACCTATAATCCCGATTTCATAAACGGGGGCGGCTTTGCCGGGCGCGCGGAGGAGGTATCGTTCCGCATAGCGAACCGTTTTGCGGACAGGGAAGATTGCGGACTTTCACGCTATGTCTGGATACGGCTGAACGATACTTTTTTGTCATAAAATTCACAGCCGATAAAAAGCCGCGGATTTTTTTATAAGTCCGCGGCGGATAGGGAGAAAAAGCGTTCAAAATTTGATTAAAAAAGCCAATCGGTGAAACAAGCTGTTAAAACAGTGTAATGACAAGGGGAATATACCGTGTTATAATGTTTTTGTCAAAAGCGAAAACTTTATTGTTTTTCGAAAACGGGAGAGGCAAAATATTCCTTCGGACAGCAGTGATAGATCCTCTTGAACGCGCGGTAAAAGGAGGGCATGGACTCAAACCCGAGGTCTAACGCCAGGCGTGTGATATTTTGCGCAGGATCGAGCGAATACGTCTCGACGAATTTTTTGATACGAATGCCGTTTACGTAATTTTTGAGATTGTCGTTTACGCAGGAGTTGAACAGCTTCGAAAAATAGAACTTGTTATATCGGAATTGCTGTGCAAGCATATCCAGGGTAATGTTTTCCGCGTAATGCTCGTCGAGGTAAGCAAGGATAGCGGTCAGACTTTCGATCTGTTTTTTTCTGGAAATCAACAAATGCGCGTATTGCTCAAACAATCTGCCGTAAAAGGTTGTGGTATATCCCTTAAGCAATAAAAAGCGGGCTCTTTTCTCGATGGAGCCGTCCTCCTGAACCTTGAGCATGTCGGTTAAAATCGGAAGGATTTTTTGTCTGTTAAAGTCTTTATCGGAAAGCAGGCAAAAAAAAGTTTTTGTGTCGGCCAAAGCGGTGAAATCGTTTTTCAGCTCCTGCGTCGGCAGGATCACCAGCCGCTCGGCGTCCGGGGAGGTGTCGTAGGAATGAGGATAATATTCGGGAATAAATAAGATATCGTCCTTTTCCGCGAAGTATTTTTCATTGTTGATGACGGAGAGACAGTTTCCGTTTTTCATATAAGTGATCTCGGTTTTTTTATGGAAATGCGAGGGATAATTCGTAGGGCCGATATCGGAGATCAGGTTGTCGTAAGTGCGATCCTGCACTAATTCATAAAAGGAAGTATCGTTCATAACCACTCTTTATAAAAATATCAAAATATGAAAACAGTATAACTTATTTTTTGAAGATTGTCAATGAAAACGAGAAAATTAATTCATGCAGACTTTAGAATACGCAAACAGCGAATTGAATAAATATTACGCAAAAGTCGTGGGCGGCGCCTGCGGCATCCGACTGAAAAACGCGGCCTCTGGGCATCCGTTCGACGACAGAATCACGATCGACGTGGAAAAGGGCAAAGGAACCATCGAGGGCAGCAACGAACGGGCCGTTCTCATCGGCGTCTATAAATTTTTTTACGAGCTCGGCTGCCGTTTTGTCCGGCCCGGAAAAGACGGGGAAATTCTCGTCAGAAGATCGGCGGAAAATTGTAACGTAAAAAAAACATACGCTCCCAAGTGCCGTTATCGGGGCATATGCAGCGAAGGGGCAATCAGCGAAGAGAACGTCACGGAAATGGTCGAATGGCTGCCGAAAATCGGAATGAACAGCTATTTTTTGCAATTTGTGGACGGCCATTTGTTTTTTGAAAAGTGGTACCGACATAAAGAAAGCTCCTCTCTCCCGCCTGAACCTTATTCCGTGGCCGCTTCAAGGAGACATTACGCCGATGCCGTCGAAGCGATCAAACGCTGCGGGTTGATTTTTCAGTCTGTGGGGCACGGCTGGACGACGGAACCGCTGGGATACGTCACTTACGGCGATACGTGCTCGAGGGACGAAGATATTCAGCCTCGGCATAGGCCGCTGTTTGCCCTGAAGGACGGTCGGCGGGGCTTTTTCGACGACAAGCCGGGCGATACGCAGCTTTGCTACAGCAATTCGGAAGCGAGGGCGGCCGTGACGGACGGGATCGTCGCGTACCTGCGCAGTCATCCCGAAACGGATATGCTGCATTTTTGGCTGGCCGACGGCATCAACAACCATTGCGAATGTGAGGCGTGCAAAAAACGGCTGCCGTCCGAGTGGTATGTCACGATGCTCAACGAGCTGGATAAAAAGCTGACCAAAGAGCGGATCGATACAAAAATCGTGTTTCTTATCTATTGCGATTTGTTGTTTGCGCCGCGCGACGTAACATTGGAAAATTCCGATCGGTTCGTGATGATGTATGCGCCGATTGCCCGGAATTACTTTCAAACGCTCTATACGGACGAAAACTTTGCGGCGGCGGTATCTGCGCCCCCGTACGTCCGCAATCGAAACCGACATCCGCAAACGGGCGGGGAATACCTGTACTATCTTCAGGAATGGCAGAAAAAGATACGCTGCGACAGCTTTGTTTTCGATTATCATCTGATGACGTTTCCTTACGGCGGCGAACCGTCTTTCACAAAAATTTCCCGTATTCTTTACGAGGATATGGGAGCGCTTGAAAAGGCGGGAATGAACGGAAACGTCAGCTGTCAGCTTCAGCGAATTTTTCTTCCCACGCCGCTGCCTACGTATGTCATGGCGGAAAGATTATTCGGTTCGAATCGGAGCTTTGAGAAAATCGAAACGGAATGTCTGGGCGCGGCGTTCGGCGAACAAAGCGGAAAGATAACGGAATTTTTACATAAGGCCGAAAAATTTTATCTTGCCGCTTGTATGCGCGGAGAGACTGCCGCCGGCCGCGCGGACGTTGTGGAAAAGTACGAACAATTGCTGGAAAGCGCTCGAGCGGGATTGTCTTTTACGGACGAAAACAAAACGGTTGACCGCAGCTTGAAAAATCTGGAATATTTTATCGAAATGCAGCGGCTGTTTGCGGCGGCCTTGAAACGAAAGGCAAGCGGCGAAAACAACGACGAGGAAAAGCGGGCGCTGTTTCGTTTTCTGGACGAACGGGAACTTTCCGTTCAGCCCTATGAAGATACGTTGTTTCGTAAAGAGGGCTTAAAAAGCTGGATTTGAAACGGGAAAATACGATGAAAAAATTTGCGATTATCGGTTTGGGAAGTCGAGGGCAGATGTTCGCCAAGCTTTTGGAAAAGGAAAAAGACGTAATATTGACGGCCGTAGCGGAACCCGTCTATGCGAGCCGGCAGCTTGCCTTTACCCGCTTCGGCGTGCCTCTGTCCCGTTGTTATGAAGACGCCGACGAATTTTTTGCACAGGGAAAAATCTGCGACGCGGTATTTATCTGTACGCAGGACGCGCAGCATTGTCAAATGACGTTACGGGCTTTGGAAACGGGATATGACGTTTGCCTCGAAAAGCCCGCGGCGGCCTCCGTCGGAGAGTGTCTGCTTATTCGGGATACGGCAAAGCGGCTGGGTAGAAAAGTAATGCTGACGCATGTCCTGCGTTACGCGCCTTTTTATCGATGTATAAAGAAACTGATCACCGACGGGAGTCTCGGCGAAATCGCGGATATCGACCAGACGGAGAATGTAGCATACTGGCACTTTGCGCTCAGCTATGTGCGGGGGCCGTGGCGGGATATGAAAGAAAGCACGCCTACCATCGTCGCAAAATGCTGTCACGATCTCGATATCCTTCGGTGGCTGATGGATAAACGCTGCGAAAGCGTAAGTTCGTACGGGAGCCGGTTTTATTTCAACGAGAGGCATGCTCCCGACGGCAGTGCGACGCACTGCGTCGATTGCGAGCCGGGCACGAGAGAGCTTTGTCCTTACGACGCCTATAAAGTGTATCCCGAGCGCATGGAAAACTGCGTGGTCGGGGGAACGGCGAGATTAAAAGGAAAAAATATTTTCGATATTCTGCGGGAGAAAAAAGAAATTATTTCGCGGTGCGTGTTTTACTGCGGAAACGACTCGATCGACAACCAGGTAGTGAATATGCGCTTTGAGGACGGCTCGACGGGGCATCTGACGATGACGGCCTTTTCTCAGGATTGTCATCGGACGATCGCGGTACACGGCACGAAAGGCGAGGCGTACGGCGACGTGGAAGAGGCGGTTCTGCACGTCAATCGATACGGCGGAACAAGGGAAACGATCGACGTAAATAAATTTTTCAATGAGGACGGCGTCGATTTAAGCGGCGGACACGGCGGCGGGGATTATTATCTTCTGAAAGATTTTATCGATTATATTACCGTGGATTCGCCGAGCGTTACGCGTACGACGATAGAGGATTCCCTCGAAAGCCACATAATCGGCTTCAAGGCCGAAGAAAGCCGTTTGTGCGGCGGAAAAAGTATAAAAATAATTGATTGGGAGGCAAAAAATGAATAAGAGAAACGGCTGCCTGTTTTTGGCGGCGCTGCTGGCGTTTTCCGTAAGCGGCTGTAAGGGCGCGGATTCGGGAAAAGACGATTTGCGGATCTACGGGCTTCTTCCCACGGAAAAGTATATGCGGGACGCCGAAATTGCGAGGGGGGAAAAGTCGGAACTGTCGTTTGCAGGCATGAAAAACGAAACGCATTCGGCACAGCTGATGTTCACTTCGGATAAAAAAGTGAATGGCTTCGATCTGACGGGCGGGGAGCTGGTCCTCGAGGGCGGCACGGCGAAGATCGACGCCTCCCGGATAGATATCTACGCCGAAAAATATATCGAAATTTACAATCCGTATTATCAAAGCGACAGCTATTTATCGGACGCGGGCTGGTATCCCGACGCTCTCGTCCCGATCGACAGATACAAGGCTCGCTCGGAGGACCGGGTGAACTCGGGTGAAAATCAGGCGCTTTGGGTAGATGTCCGCGTTCCCGGGGACGCGGCGGCGGGGATTTATAAGGGCACGTTTACTTTAACCGTCAATCAGACGAAAAAAGCCATTCCCGTTACCCTGAAAGTGTATGACGTGACGCTTCCCGAAGAAGTCCATAACCCCACGGCGTTTGATATCTGGTATCAGAATATCGCTTACGGCGAGGGCAACAATATGGACGAGGGAACTTACGAGAGATATTTCGAGTATCTTTGGACGAAACGCTTAAATTGCGAAACCCTGCCCCCCGCCTATACGAAATCGATGGTTTCCTGGCTCGATTACATAGAAGCTCTCGCAGTCAATCCCAAAGTGACGGCGTACAGAATTCCCATAGCGCCGTTTGTCAATATCGTGCAGGACAAAATAGCGCCCGCCGTCAAGGGCAAATATACGGAAGCGGAAATCAATGCGGAAAAGGTTCGGATCAAAAACGAGCTTAAAGCTCAGCTGAAACAAATACTCGATCGAAATTTTGCCCTTCGCGGCGAGGGAAGCGATATCGATTTGTGCGCGACAATTACGGCGACCTGCATTATAACGAATACGGCGGCGGCGACGGAATTCTGCTTTATCCGGGGGAGAGGTACGGCATGAAGGTTCCCGTCAGCTCGTGGCGGCTGGAACAGATTCGGCTCGGCCAGCAGGATTATGAAATTTTTTATCTGATCGGGAAAGAGCTGGAAAAGACGGATAGCGGCATAACGGCGCAGCAACTCGTTTCGGCGTACGGAAAAAATTTTTATAAGGGTGCAACCGTTTTGTCTGAGGCCGACGGACAAGATTTTGAAAATGCGCGCATACGGCTTCTCGAAATTCTCGAATTGTTCCGTACGGGTAAAAGCGACGATGCAGTTAAATTGATCGAAAAAACGATAAAGGAGTAAATCGATGAGGAAAAAAGTGTTTAAGAAAGCGGCGGTGCTCTTTTCGGTGGTTCTGTTATTCGGGCTGTCGGGGTGTAATAAACCCGTGGATACGGACGGCGAAAGCGACGGGAAGCGTATCGAAGTGAAAGCGGTTGTCGCAGGATACGGCGTTGACTGGCTTACCGCCGCGGCGGCTAAATTCAACGAGGTTTACCGCGACGAGGGGTACGAGGTCGTAATTACGCTGACGGACGCTGAAATCAACGCCACCAACGAGATAAAAACGCCCAATCGCTGTACGACCGATATCTTTTTCGAGTACAATAACGTCAACGCGTTGATTAACCAGTCGCGCGCCATCCTCAAAAAGGACGGCGTAGCGCTGCTGGAGGATTTGAGCGACGTCTGGAACAGCCCTGCGGTCGGCGCGGATAAGAAAGAACGCGGGGAGAAGATCATCGACAGGATCGACAACGAAAACCTGGAAAACGCGGTGAAATATACGGGGAAATTCAAGGGCTTCGACGGAATGTACGGGATGCCCTGGCAAGGCGGCTCACAGGGGATTTACGTAAATCCGACGACGCTCACCTCGCGGGGCTATTCGCTCGACGATCTGTTGACCACTGACGATTTCCTCGCCGTGGTGAAGGCGACTGCACCGAGCGATCCTCTCGATAAAGACGCTTTTTTCCCCGTTTCCTGGAGCGGCGCAAAGGCCCCGGGCTATTGGGATTATCTCATGCAGGTGCTTTTCGCGCAATACGAGGGCGCGCAGTCCTATTCCAACTTCTGGAACTTTATTCCCGACGAAGGGACGCTGGAAGCCAACGGCTACACGGTTTATGAAAAGAAGGGCATTTATGAAAGCCTGAAGGTGGTTGCCGAGCTTTTGAACCGCGACTATGCCACGCCCGGTACGACAAGTATGGATCATGTGACGGCGGAGGCCCGGGTGGCGCAGGGGAAATCGATGTTTATAGTTGCGGGCGACTACCTTTATAAGGAACTCGAAAAAGATTATAAGACGGAGATGGAAAATATCATTGCGGTAAAGACGCCCGTAATTTCGGCGTTGGGCGTCAAGCTCGATCTGTGCGGAGCGGGCGCGCATGAAAAAGATGCGCCGTGCGCGGCCTGCAACGAAAAGCTCCGCGCCGTCGTGAAAGCGGTGGACGAGGAGAAAAAGACGGACGAAGAGATAGCGGCGGCGCAAAGCGTCACTGCGGCGAAGGTAAAGGAGATCCGCGCGGCTCGAGGCTATTATCTCCGTTCGGGCGGAAGCACCATCGCTTTTATGCCCGCCTATTCGGACGCGAAAGTGGGCGCGAAATTATTTCTCCGTTTTCTCTATTCGGACGACGGCATGAAAATTTACAGGAGCAGGACATACGTCGATCTGCCCGCAAAATATGTGGCGGAGCCCGAAAAGGATTCCGTTGCCTACGTACAGGCGATGTACGAAAAAATGTTTTCTCCCAATTCGTTTGGCATAGACAATACTAGCTATACCTGTAAATTGAGGGAAAAGGTACCCATGTACACCGACGATTCCGAACGCTCGATCGTGACGGTTTATCAGGGCTTGAGCTACTCCCATTCCAACGGAAGACCCGTCTATACTCCTTCGAGTATCTATCGGGACTGTATCGAGAGCGTAAAGACGAGATGGACGGAGTTTTTAAGCATGGCTGGTTACGGCGACTGATCGGGCGGGGATGAGGATATGGACGCATTGAACAAAAAAACGAAAGACAGAATTTTTATCGTATTGATGCTGGCGATACCGGTGACGCACTTTCTCGTGTTTTGGCTGTATCTCAATTTTTCTTCGATTGCGATAGCGTTTCAGGACGAATATACGACGGAGTTTTCACTGGCAAATTTCGATCGCTTTTTCAAATCCTGGAAACGGGATTTTTCAAACGACGGCCCGCTGAAATATGCCCTGATCAATACGCTGATAGAAATTACGATCGGCAATTTCGTCAACATGCCTCTCGTGATTTTCGCGTCGTTTATTCTGTTCAAAAAATTTTACGGGCATACGTATTTTCGCGTCGTCTTTTACATTCCCGCCATCGTCGGCGCGGTGATCATCACGATGATGCAGACGTATGTGCTCGACGCGACGGGTCCCATCGTCCAAATCGGTAAGGCGCTTTCCGTCGATTGGAATTTCGAGATCTTACAAAGCGGCCTGCTCGGCAATTACGTTTCCGCCCGACCGACCTATTTCATCACGCGGGTGGGTATTTCGGGCGCCACGGTGCTTTTGATCACGGGCGCGCTCAACCGTATCCCGCAGGACTTGTTCGACAGCGGCAAACTCGACGGCATCGGGCTGTTTCGTGAGTTTTTCTATCTCGCGCTGCCCCTGTCGTGGTCCACGGTGGGGATTATGTGGGTAATGTCCTTTGCGGGCGGCTGGGCGGCGTACAACGACGTTATGCTGCTGACGGGCGGAAGCTACAACACCACCAATCTCGGATATTTTCTCGTGAGCCATACCCTCAGCGCGACGTCGGGGAGCGGGGAAAACTTCAATTACCCCGCGGCGATCGGCCTGCTCATGACGGGAGTTATCGCGCCGCTGACCCTCGTTTTGAGATGGCTTGCGGAAAAGCTCGTTTCGCCCGTGGATTTTTAAGGAGAAAAATATGTATAAAAGAATGGAAAGCCGCTGGAAAAAATTCACCGGTCAGGAAAAAATCATTCTGCCGCTGATGCATCTTTTTTTGTTGATTCTGTCAATTTGGGTTCTGCTTCCGATGATATACGTATTTTTCAATTCCTTTAAGTCGGTAAAAGAATTCAACGACAGTACGCTCGCCTTGCCTAAGGTATGGGCCTGGAAAAATTACGCCAACGCTTTTTCCCTGACCTACCGAAACACCGACATTCTCGGCATGTTTGCCAACAGCCTGATCTTTACGCTTACCTTTTCGGTTGCGAACGTTTTTTCTTCCTGCATGTCGGCGTATATTTTATCCAAATATTCTTTCCGCGGAAGGAAGATAATCTATTCCGTAGCGATCGTCGTTCAAATTTTGCCCCTGTTCGGGACGGCGGGCGCGGGCTATCTTCTGGCGAGCAGTTTAGGAATCGTCGATAATATCTGGTTGATGTGGATAACGGCGTGCGGAGGCTTCGATTATACGTTTCTGATCGTGTATTCCTATTTCAAAAACGTATCGTGGGATTATGCGGAGGCGGCTTTTATCGACGGCGCGGGCAACTTTTACGTATTTTTGCGGATCATGCTGCCGATGGTTTCGCCCGCAGTGTTTACCATGTGGCTTTCGGCGGTTATTTCGCTGTGGGGGGATTATATGACCCCGATGATCTACCTGCAAAGCCATCCCACCCTTTCGGCGGGACTGTACAATCTCAAAACTCTTTCGGCTTTTACGGAGGGGGGAACGACCATGTATTTCGCAGCCCTCATTATTTCCGTGATCCCCGTACTCATTCTGTACGTGTTTACGCAAAATAAAATTTTTTCGATAAATCTGGAAGGCGGTATTAAGGCTTAAGGCCTTAAATGATAAGGAGAAAGGTTATGAAAGGAAAATTAAGAATAGCGGCGCTGTTTATCTGTGTGGTTTTTTTATTTGCTTCGGTCGCGTGCGGCGCACCGTCGGCGGCCTACGTGCTTACCCTGAAAGACGAGGTGTTCCGCGCGCCGCTTTATATAGGCAAGGCATATTCCATCGATAACGTGGTAGAAAAGGAAGCGGGCGTAAACTATACGATCAAACAGCTTTTTTACCTTGACGGGGAATTCAAAAAGCACGATATTCCCAATGACGGCACCGTTTTTACGCAGAACGAGCCTTATGACGTCACGCTGGAGATCGAGGGCGAAAAAGACGGCAGTAAGGACAGCGAAGTGGTGGAAATCAAGATCAATTTCAACTCGAACGCCGTTTTGGACGCACTTATAAGCTCCTGGTGCGACGAGGGCGTCATCAAAACGCTTTCCGCCTGCAAGGAATACCTGTCGGGGAATGCGGAAACGGCTCTTTCCATGCGGTATATGGGCTCGTATGATCATTTGAACATCACCAACGACGGCGTGAATTTCGGAAGCTTTATGCAAGGCGTTTCCGAGTGCAGCGTAACGGATTGGGCAAACGCGGTCTTTACGATGGATATCTATAACGCCGCGCCCTACAATTTGCAGCTCGGCTGGCAGCTGACGAAGGATTCGGAGGCGTACGAAATCTATATGAACGACGAGCTTCCCGCAGGAGAGTGGACGAAAATCACCTGGTCGCTGCGCAGCATCGGTTATACGGAAAACTATTTTTCGGAAAAGGGAGGCTTTTCGTTTAAGATCCGCTGTGCGGACGAGACGCAGCGCGCGCCTTACGACTATACGGTTTATCTTTGCAACATAGACATCGCGGATTACAGCGCGGAAAAGTTTCCCGATCTGGAAACCCGTACGGAAGAAGAAATCAAGCGGGCGGCTTATGAAAGCCTTCCTGGAGACGAATTGGACAGAAAAATGGTTTGTTACACCTCGTATTCGCCCAACTATACCGCGACTACCGATACGGAGATAGTAAAGGAAGGCGCCTCCTCGGTAAAATATACGTTTACCCGCGACCCGCTGAAAAATTATCCGACATCCATGCGCGGCAACTTTCTTCTTTCCGCCGACGGTGCGTTGAACGATTATTTCACGATTGACGATTGGAAAAACGTCTATCTCGGCTTTTGGGTCAACTCGCCGACAAACGCTTTGAACATCGCGGTTCGTTTTCAAAATTCGGCGGACGGAAAAACGTTTAAGGGCGCCGAGGAGATGCAGTTCGGCAGCTATACGGCGCATAAGGATATCCCCGCGAGCAGCGAATGGCAGTATGTGGAATTTGCCCTGTCCGATCTTTTCGAGCTCTACACCGAGGAGGTGGCGGCCTATAAGCTGTGTCTTTGCAACGAGATCGCGTCCGCGCAGGACGGCGTGCCCGTCTCCTTCTATATCGACGGACTGAAGATATTCAGTAAAGCGCCCGTGGACGCAAGGGATACGAAAATAAAGACCCTGACGGCTTTAAGCGATAACTATACCTCGGAAATAAACGCCGACGCCGCGTACGTCAAAGCGGGAAATTCGTCCTTAAAATATACGTTTACGAAGGGTGCGACGGGGGAACCCGCAGGGAGCCCTGCCAGAGGTCGTTTCCTGTATATAGAGAGCGAAGTGGGGGAAACGGATCTCTTTGGGCTCACTTCGGCTGCGGATTGGTCGAATTTATATGTGGGCTTCTGGTTTAAGCAGGAGGCTGTTCTGGAAAATGCCTGGGTCAATCTCGCGGTGCGTTTCCAAACCTCTCAGGACGGCACGACGTTTAAGGGAAGCGACGAAATGAGCTTCGGCAGATACGAGGCGAACAGCGATCGTCCCAACAACACGGAATGGCAATACGTGGAGTTTAAGATTTCCGATCTGTTCCCCGATATGTATAAGACGGACGTCACGAAATACAGATTTTCGTTAAATACGGAAACCTCGGCGGAAACGGCGACGTTCTATATAGACGAATTGGCGATTTATGCGGGAAGCAAAGCGCAGTAAAATTTTTTGAAAAAAAATATTTTGTATCATAAGGAGGATAAGAAATGCAAAAACGTTATGAGGCACCGGAATGCGAGGTATATGAGTGGGAAGCAAATGACGTGATCACGACCAGCGGCGATAAAGAGATCACTTACGATATCTACGACGATATATGGAGGACCGACGAATGAAAAGAAACAATATCTTATTGACGTGTCTTGGGGTATTTGTTTGTTCGCTGTGTGCAGGCGCATTGTGCGCGGGGGGGGGGCGATTTATTTCAGCCTCAGCGGCAACGGAAAGCGGTTTGTCTATGTCGGCGGGCGCGTCTATTCGTCTGAACGAGCCTTCGGGGGTAAAGTTTCAGGCCGTTCTGCCTGCGGCGGAGTACCGTGCGGAGGATAATTACGGATTTTTAATCGTTCCAAACGACTATTTTTCAAAGGCGGGCGTAGTTTTGGGCGAAACGACCGACTATGTAAAAGCGTTTACTAAAGCGTATGAGGAAGGAAAGATAACAAAGGCGCCTACGGTGGTGGAAAACCTAACGGCGCAAACACGCGGCGAGCTTTGTTATTTCGAGCACAGTATCGTGGGGATTTTGGAACAAAATTACGACCGCGAATGGTTTGGCGTCGCGTTTAAGAAAACGGGCGAAGGCGGAACGGCGGAGTATGCTTACGCGGGGTTTTCGGACAATATCCGTTCGGTGCAGGAGGTGTCCAGCCGCGCGCTGAATAAGCTTGTTTATCATGCGGAAGACCTTGAAAAAAATTCTCCTGAAGAATTTGCACTGCTGACGTCAAATAAACCTATTCTGGAAGAGTTTGTGACGACGGGGATACGAAACGTGCTGGGCGGAAGCGCTTTAGCGTATGAAATTTCGGGGCCTTCTGCCATGTATGTAAACGACTGTGCAACGCTTGTGTTGAGCGTATCTTCAAAAGTGCATATCGTTTCGGAATGGACTTCGTCCGCGCCCGAGGTGGTTGCGGTGGATCCCGATACGGGTGAGCTCACTGCTCTGGCGGCAGGTACGGCGACAATTATGGCCGAATCGAGCGGCCTTTACAGCGAAGCGTTTGAAATTTCTGTTACGGCGGCGGACGAATCGGAAAAAACAATCGTAAAAACCGCCGAATGGTCGGAAAACTATCGCGCGGAAATAGATAATACAACAGTAAAAGAGGGCGTATCTTCCCTTAAATACACGTTTATAAACGGAATGCCGGTAAATCCCGGCAGCGGAATCATTACTTCCCTCAGAGGTAGATTTCTCTATCTGGAAGAAGTAACGGCCGTTTCCGGTAACGATGCGTTCGGCCTGTTCGGGACTGAAACGGATTGGAGAAATCTCTACGTCGGTTTTTACGTCAAAACGAATCAGGCGCTCAACCTTGCCGTCCGTTGGCAAAATCGGTCGGGCGGTGTTTGGAAGGGCAGCGCCGAAATGACGTTCGGCGGTTATGTGGCGAATAAAGATATCGGACCTAACGCCGATTGGCAATACGTCGAGTTCCCGCTCAACGGATTGTTTGAGGATATGCACACGCAAAACGTCGATGCCTATCGCTTTGCGCTCTGCTCGGAAATCGGAGGGGAGCAGCCCGTAACTTTTCATATCGACGGACTGAAGATATTCGGCAAAGCCCTCATGGACGCAAGTGAGGTAAAAGTGAAAAGCCTCACGTCTCTAAGCGGCAACTATACCTCGGAAATAAACACGGACACCGCGTACGTCAAAGCGGGAAATTCGTCCTTAAAATATACGTTTACGAAGGGCTCGACGGGACAGCCGGCAGGGAGCCCCGCCCGCGGTCGTTTCCTGTATATAGAGAGCGAAGTGGGGAAAGCGGATATCTTTGGGCTCACTTCGGCTACGGATTGGTCGAATTTATACGTGGGGTTCTGGTTTAAGCAGAAGGCGCCGCTTGAAAACGACAGGTGGATTACTTTGACGGGACGTTTACAGACGACGCAGGACGGCTCTGTTTGGAGTGAGGGCTACGGAACCGACTTCGGCAGTTATATTAAAGGTGTGGATAAGAATCTTCCAAACAATACCGAATGGAAAAGAATAGAATTTAAGCTGTCCGATTTATGTCCCGATATGCACACGGTAGGCGTCACGAAATACAGATTTTCATTAAATACGGAGATTGCCGGTGTCGAAACAGCGACGTTCTATATAGACGAATTGGCGATTTATGCGGGAAGCAAAACGCAGTAAAAAAGAGCTTCATTCTGCCGCGGCAAAAATCCTTTGCCGCGGCAGGAACAAAGATGGAGCGTTAAAGTCAAAAATATGGAGAGAAAAGTGATAAAGATAAGATATGCGGGGGACGGATTTTTTTTAGCCGGCCTCTCGGAGCTGCGGAAGCAGCTGGGCTTTGAATTTTCCGAGAACGGGCGCCTTATAGAAGCTGTTTTATCCGACAGCCGCGAAATTACCGTAAGAGGCGGAGAGGAAAAAACGACGTTTATCTATTATGACAAAGTTTCGTTTTTCAGGGCGTTTTCGCTCGCCTTGCAGGCCGTGGCAGAAAACAATCTCAAAACGATCCGCGTAAAGCCGCTGATGAAGGAGCTGGGAACTATGCAAAATTGCAGCGTTTCCGTGCTGAACCTCCCGACGGTAAAACAGCTTGTTCGTCAGCATGCCCTGATGGGATATACATATTTGGAATTATATACCGAAACGACGTATGAAATACCCGGGGAACCCTATTTTGGCTATAAAAAGGGCAGATATACAAAGGAAGAACTGAAAGAAATGGTGTCGTATGCCCGCTTGTTCGGGGTGGAGCTTGTGCCGTGTATTCAAACGCTCGGACACCTTTCGCAACTGTTTAAGTGGGAAGCATACGGCGAACTTCACGATATACGCGATACGCTGCTCGTCGATTATCCCCGTACGTACGAGCTGATAGAAAATATGCTGAAAAGCCTTGCGGACTGTTTTAGTACGGATAAAATCAATTTGGGAATGGACGAAGCCTATTTTATGGGTTTCGGGCGGTATCATTGGTTTATCGACGACAGCGGCCCCGACCGATCGCTGCTGTTTATCCGACACTTAAAAAGGGTTATTGCGCTTGCCGAAAAGTACGGCTTTACAAAGCCCGCCGTTTGGTTTGACAACTTGTTCGAGATAAATTATAAGGGATACATTACGCCGCCCGTATGGCTGTGGCGGGATTTCAGCCGCGAAATACGGGAAAGTTTCCCTAAAGTGCGGCTAATCTTTTGGAATTATGTCATCCGCGACACGGCGGAGTTCAAACGTTTCGTCGGATATATCCGTCAGCTTTCTCCCGACGTGTCTTTTGCGAGCATGGCGCACGGCTATACCTCTTTCGCGCCCGAAAACCGTATTACGGAACGGTTGGTGGATACGGCGCGCGAGGGCTGTCTGCAATGCGGGATCGACGACCTTCTCGTTACCTGGTGGGGGAGCAAAATTTCTCCGTTTGCGGTGTTGCCGTCCTATTACAATTACGCGGAAAAAACGAGCGAAAGCGAGGGGATAGATTTGGAGAAGCGCTGCAAATTTCTTTTCGGATATACTTATTCGGAGTTTTGCCTGCTCGACAGCCCGAACGTGATTGGGAACGAAAGCTCCGAGCTTGCGGTTGCGGAGGGTAACAACCTGCCTTTTTACGCCCTGGCAAACGATCCTCTTTGCGGGCTTCTGGACAGACACATTCCCGACGGTGCGCAGGAGGAATATGCGGCGAAGGCGGCCGAACTGAAAGAGCTTTCGGAGCGCGTTTCCCCGTATGCCTATATCTTTGAGCTGGAAAGCATTTTATGCGAAACGCTTTCCCACCGCGCGGAACTCGGTAAAAATATTAAGGCGGCCTATGATAAAGAGGATAAAGCCGCGCTGAAGGCGATCGCCGAAAAGCTTCCTCAAACGGCGGAAAAGCTACGCGGCTTTCATAAGAGTTACCGCAGTTATTTCCTTTCTTTCGCTAAGCCGCAGGGCAGCGAATATTGGGACAACTCGCTCGGTGGAGCCGCATTCCGTCTGGAGATCGTCAAAGACGTTCTCGAAGCTTACGTTGAAGGGAAAACGGAGTGGATAGCGGAGCTGGAGGAGGAAAGGCTGCCGCTGGTAAAAAGCAAGGACGGAGAAATTATCTCTTGGCGCGATTGGAATGGCGCCGCGTCGAGTTTATGACCCGAAAGGAAAAATTATGGAAAACGAAAAAATACTTAAAGTGGGTATGATCGGGCTGGGGCAGCGCGGCAACGGCTTGATGACGAATATTCTGAATATCAAAGGCGTTCGGATTGCGGCAGTCTGCGACAAATTTGGCGACAGAATGGACGCCGCGGCGGGGAGAGTTGTCGAAAACGGCGACCCCGAACCGCTGAAAACGGACGATTATCGGCAGGTGCTGGCCGCGGGCGTGGACGTGGTTATCGTGGCGACGGGGTGGAATATGCACGTAAAAGTGACGATGGCAGCGTTGCGGGCGGGGATTCCCGTCGGTATGGAAGTGGGCGGCACGCACAGCATCGAGGACTGCTGGAAACTTGTCGGCTGCTACGAAGAGACGCAAACGCCCTTTATGTTTCTTGAAAATTGCTGTTATAACGAGTCGGAAGCGCTTGCGACCTCGCTGGTGCGGAACGGAGTTTTGGGTGAAGTTTCCTTTTGCCAAGGATATTACTGCCACGATTTGAGAGATGAAATCGCGGGCGGTATCGATACGCACCATTATCGGCTTGAAGAATATAAAAACCATAACTGCGAAAATTATCCTACGCACGAATTGGGACCCATTGCAAAAATCTTAAACATCAACCGAGGAAACCGTTTCGTGAGACTGGTAGCGATGTCTTCAAAATCGCAGGGAATGAAGGAATATATCGCAAAAACGCCTAAATATAGCGAGCGGTTGAAAGACGTTGTGTTTAGGCAGGGCGACGTGACGACCACTATGATAGAATGCGAAAACGGAGAGACGATTTTTCTGAAACTCGACACGACGCTGCCGAGGCTTTACGAGCGTGGTCTGACGGTGAGCGGAACGAAGGGCTTCTATTGCCAGACGACGGAATCGGTTATTCTCGACGACGGAAAATATAATCATGAAAGTGACCCGTATAAAAAGGCGTTTTTCAATCAGAAAGAATATAACAAATACCTGCCCGACGATTGGCGGACGATCACCAAGGATCAGATCGACGCGGGGCACGGCGGCATGGATTACGTTATGCTGAAACATTTCTTTATGCACGTAAAAGATCATACGCCCATGCCGATCGATATTTATGACGCGGTTGCCTGGATGAGCGTGACCGCCCTTTCCGAGCAATCTATTGCAAAGGGCTCCGCTGCCGTCGAATGTCCCGATTTTACGCGCGGAAAGTATAAGGAAAGAAAGGTCGTGGACGTGATGGAGCTTCCCTCAATAAAGTGATATGTGGATATTTTTTGGCTTTGCGGTCATCGCTTTGATGCGGGTGATCCAAAAGATATGTTCTAAACGGGTAAGTACGCTGGTCGGTTCGGGAATAACATTTTTTCATTACGGCGCATATTATCAGTTTTTATCGGCGGTATTTGCGTTTATCTTTTTATGCTTCTCGGGGTTTTACGGCTTCAATAAAGAGACTTTTCTCTGTGCGCTTATCATGGCGCTGTTGCTCGCGCTGGATTTGTTTTCGGGACTTGAGGCGGTGAAAGGGACGACTCTCGTCGTATGCAATATGTTTGCGACGGGCGGTCTGTTTGTGCCGTGTGTGCTGGGCATTTTCCTTTTCAAAGAGCCCATGAGCGTTCTGCAATGGATAGGATTGGGCGTTTTTATCGTCTCCATCTATTTTCTTTCTGCCTCTTCGGAAAAGAAGAAAAAAGCCTTTTCAATAAAAACCTTGGTGATGCTCGTATTGAGTTTTCTTTCCAACGGGCTGGTGATGGTGGTACAGAAATATTTTGCTCTGCTGCTGCCCGACGGAAACGTCGCCCTGTTTTCCTTTCTCACCTTTGGGTTGAATGCGGTGATTCTACTTGCCTGTATGATCTTTTTAGCGACGGTGAAAAGCAAGGACAAAAACGGCGTCAAGATCAATAAAATAGAGCGTCTGTCCGGTAAGCTTGCACTCTATGGTATGCTGCTTGCTTTGGCAATTTTTTCAATCAATCAAATTGTGACCACGCTTGCAAAAAGCGTTTCTTCCGTGGCGCTTTTTACCGTAACAAGTGCGTTGAGCGTCATTATCACCTGTATTGTGGGCGCGGCGATGTTCAAAGAGAAACTCACCGTAAAAAATATTATAGGTCTGCTTCTCGGGTTTGCGTCGATTGTGATCGTAAACTTATTTTGAAGGGGGTATGGACGGATAAAAAAATACGCAAATATATAAAAAATTCTCGGGAAAAGGGATTCCGATAAAGATTTTCTTATGACTTACGATTATATGCCGCCCTTCACCGTACGGCAGAAGGAGGGCGCTACAAGGGCCATGCAAGGCCGTTCGACGGCAGCGGGGCTAATAGATAAATCGTTGTTGTCTGAACGAAAAAACGAGCGTCTATTTGGACTATAATTATTTTACGGAAGAAGGGGCCTTGAAGCCTGTCTGAAAATATTGAAAATCAGAAAAGAACAAGCACGGAAACAGTTATCCAGGTGCTTGTTTTTATTTGATGTAAAAAGCAGGTCCCGTCGCCGAAAGAACTGATGGCGTTCGCGTTAGAGAGGTGATGCTCGGGGAGAATATGTCTTTTCCATAGTTGGGGAGAGGTTCTTACGAATAAGTCAAGGGCGGTTCCATAAAGCGCTAAAAGCTGATATACATGACTATAAAGGGAATGAATACAGAGAGCATATCGCTATATTTTTAGGCTTTGGCCGATATTTGTTTGCTTTGTTTTATCAGGGCAAAAAGTTATACGGACAGAAAAATAACAAATTATCGCAAATTTTAATAATATATAATATATGTAAGTCATTTTTTAACTTTATGGAGGAAAAGCAATGTGTAACGACGAATGTACGCCCGATTGCGGCGGTTGGGGTTGCTATGGCCAGAGGCCGGTAAAAAAAATATACGTCAACACTATCGGACCGATGGGGCCGATGGGACCAGCAGGAGCGGACGGCGCAGTGGGACCGATGGGGCCTGCCGGGGCCGATGGCATGGATGGCGCTGTAGGGCCTATGGGGCCTGCCGGAGCCGATGGGTCAAAATCGGCTGTTATTCCGTTTTCCATAGCGGGGGTAAGTGGCGGAGCATATCTTTCCTCTACCGAAAGCGGGGATCCTGCGACGCTAAATTTTTCCGGCTTCGGAAACAGCTATTCGGGCTATGTCACGCTGACTTCGGGTGATTGGGCTGCGCAGCGCATCACCTTTGACGACAATAATTATTACGGTTGCGCGTTCATTATGCCGTATGACGGAACGCTAAAGAGTATTCACGTACTATTTTCGACTTCCAATAACGGCGGTCAAATCCCCGCGGGCGTATCTTTAAGGCCTTTTGCCGGAATCGCCGTTTGCGATACGGATACTTTGGAGTACAGGATTCTGCCGGAAACGATCACCTATTCCGAGCCGTATTCGGGCGAATTGATTCTGGACGGATTTTTGCTCAGAAGAGGACAATTGACCGGTTTAAGTACGCAAATAAACGAAGGCGCTCTGGTCGCCATAATCGTAGGTATGGAAAGCGAGGGAACCGATCAGCAGCAAAGCCTAAATCTCTCTGTCAGCGGCAGCCTGTATTTTGATAAAGATGAATGAAGCCGCTGAAAAGATAGTCGGACTGATAGAAAAAAGAATGTATGGTTTTGCGAAGATAGAAGAAAGCTCAAATCTTTATAAAGATTTGGGCTTTGATTCGCTTATGTATGTGTCGCTGATCGTGGATATCGAAAAAGTATTTGGGATCGAAATAAAATTGGAGGAGCTTGAAGAGTGTCTGTCCGTAAAAAAATTGATCGAAATCGCACAAGCCGCTTGGGAAAAGAAATAAAAGAGATAAAGGAGTATCTGTTCGCTTCCCGAAGTAAACGGACCGCTCTCATCGACGGGGAAAAAAGGATCAGCTTTGAGGAATTGTATCAAAAAGCCGTAGTTGTCAGCCAAAATCTGAAGAGGGAACGGCGCTGTGTCGTGGCCTTGTTTTTACCAAACGGAGCCGAATTTATCTATGCCTTTTACGGAATATTGTTATCCGATAAAATCGTTTTTCCGCTCAATACAAAGCTTACGGCTGAAGAACTGAGATCGATCCTGAAATTTTCCGGGGTCGCATTGATTTTAACGGATAAGGCTCACAAATCTCTGTTCCGCTCCGTCGAAGTCAAAGTTTTTTGTATAGAAGATCTGCATGAAAACGGAAGGAAAATAACATTAAAAAGGTCGGACCCCGATAAACCGGCGATTTTATTGAGCACTTCCGGTACGACGGGCAATCAAAAGATCGTTATGCTGTCGCAGAATAACGCGCTCGCTTCCTCTCGGGCGTATCTTTCGAAGATGAATTTTTCAAATTTCAAAAATAAAAGATATTTGCTGATAACGCCCTTTTCTTCGGCTTACGGCATAATGATTTTGCTGGCGGTCCTGATTAAAAGGTACGAGTTGGTTTTAGTGAAAGACGGGGCGACGTTCGGGGAGGTTTTAAGAATAGCGGAAAGGGAAAAGGCGGAGCTTTTCGAGGGGGCTTCCGCCTGTTTGCTGATATTAAATAAGTTAAACGAAAATAAGCGGGTGGATTTTGAATACCCCAAATATTTCGGCTTTGGCGGAAGCAAGGTTCCCGAAGAGGTTCTCGTCCGCCTATATAAAATATATCCCGATAAGAAATTTTGGCAGGGTTATGGCATGACGGAGGCTGGCCCGTTGATCGCAAAGCCTTATAAACGCGCCGACTTAAACAGATTAGGATCCGTCGGTACGGCAGTTGAAAATTCGGTTATCAAGATAGAAGCAGACGGAAAATTGACACAAACCTCCTTTGTGACGGGCGAGATCTGCTTTAAGGGGCCGGGGGTGATGCTGGGATATTATAAAAATATCAGAGAAAGTAAAAAAGCCGTCTGCGACGGATATCTGAAAACGGGTGATATCGGCTATCTTGACGATAAAAAGTTTTTATATATCTGCGGCAGAAAGAAAAATATAATCATCGTAAGAGGATTCAATGTTTTTGTCGAAGAAGTGGAGGAGACGCTGTTAAACAGCGGGCTGGCAGCGGATTGCAAAGTTTACGCCCGACAATGCGAAGGGGCTGAAACAGTATGCGCCGATATTGTCAAAGCGCATAATGCCGTAAGCGCCGCCGAAATTATCGAATATCTCGCTACCGTACTGGCGGATTATAAAATTCCTCGGAAAATTGTGTTCGTAAACGCTCTCGATAAAAACGCCTCGGGAAAAATTTTTCGATATGAAAAGAAATAGGAATGAAAACAATTAAACTCATTAATTTTCAAGGCATCAATTGTTATTATAACAGTATCGCCACTCTCGTTTACGATTTGGGACTAGATTATAAACTTTTATTCGGCGATTTATGGAGCGAATGCGATCTGTTTTTTGACGAAAAGAGCGGACTATATTCTTCAAAACGGCTGATTGCTAATTTGGCAGCCTGCGGTGCAAAAATTCTGCCTCTATGGGAAAAAGATACGCAGAGGGCGCTAAATTATCTGAAAGCCGGCGAAAGCGCCGTCGTGTGTTTCGATGCGTTTAATGTGTTTTGGAACTCGACCTATCGACTGCGCCATGGCACCCATTATTTTATAGTGAGAAAATCGCTAACGGGAGAGTTCCTGATTTTTGACCCTACCTTAAATAAAACGGATATTAAGATATCGACCAATGAGCTTGCAGGGTTGTGCATTGACATTTTTGCCGTCAAAAAAAGAAGACCCGATCAAGCGTTGAAGGAAGAATTGTTATGCGTAAAGAAAGAAGCCGTACGGGCGGAAAAGTCCGTATCGGCGCTGAAAGTCAAGCTCGTCGAAGGCGTCGCTTCGTTGCAAGGAGGGGAGGCTTGCATTAAGTTTGCCAAATATTGCGACGCGCTGACGAATAACCGTTTTATGTTCAGGCATTTCGTTTTTGACTTGTTGTATCCGGATCCGAAACTTTTTATGCCCGACAGCTATCTGCTTTCTTTTGTCGCAGTAAAAAACGGGCTTTTCAAACTTTCGTTGACACAGGACGTCAGGACGAAAAAACAGATTTCCCATTTGCTTTCGGTGCTTTTAGAGAACGAACTTAAATACGCCGCTTTTTTGCAGAAGTTGTAAAAAAGACGGTTGATGAATTGCCTTATATGATTTATCTTGCAATTTTTATAGCTTTGAGAAAAAGCTTTATTGTAGCATAAAAAATCACAAAAGGAGAGGGCTTTGAACGGCTGAGAATATATTTGTTGAAGCGTTAATATTTGACGGAACGCAGTTTTTGCTCGTCATGAAAACAGCCGACGAGCCCGCTTGAATTCAAAAAATACAAAAAAAGAAGCAATCCGAAAAAGTTCGAATTGCTTTAGTTTGGTGACCTTATCGGGAATCGAACCCGAGTTTACGCCGTGAGAGGGCGTCGTCTTAACCGCTTGACCATAAGGCCATGTCTTAATTGCTTATGTAGTATATCATATTTTTCTTTTCAGGGCAACTGTTTTTACCCGTCCAAAAGAAATTTTTTTTTGTTTTTCGGAAAAAATATTTTTCTTTCACCCAAACGTTTTTTTCGATAAAAAGAGGCTCAAAGCTCTTGTGCTTCGCCGCCTCCTTAACAAACAAAATAATAAATCCGCCTGTGCCGCATTTCGGATAAAAGCTAACCCGCTTTCAGCAGGTGGGTGCGGCATCTGAACGCTTCGGACTTTCCGTATAAATACAGACCTTGCCTATCGCCCCGAATACACGCTCCCTATTTATTAATGTGGATTACGATCAATCCGAACTCCGTACACCGCAGATTTACTTATATTATAGCCGATTTTTTTCCGTTTGTCAACAGAATAAAAGTCGTTTTCATTTATGAAAAGCTTACCAACTTTCAGCGTGCGTTAAGCTTTTGGAGAAAAGGAAAAATTTCTTGTTCGAACAAAAGCCCGTACCGGCTGTCTCCCCCCGCTTCGGCCGTGCGAAAAATAGAAGCGGTGGTAAATTCTGCCGCTAACCTGATCGCGTCGCTCGCCTGTTTTCCCCGCGCAAGACATCCCGTAAAGGCCGCGGCGAACACGTCTCCCGCCCCGTGGAAAAATCCTTCGGCGTTAGGCAGCGCAAAGCGTTTTACGGCTTGGTCTTCCGCATAATATACTGCGTTTTCCTTTCCTTCGTCCACGCCCGTTACGATAGGGCAGGTATGCGCCGAGCGCAGAACGTTCACGATTTTTTCCGCAGGCAGCCGAGCGCCCTTTTCGGGGTAGCTTTCTCCCGAAAGCAGACAGGCTTCGGTGACGTTTGGCAGGATAAAATCCGCTTCGTCGCATAAAGAACGCATTTTTTCCACAAAATGGTAATCGAAGTGAGCGTATAATTTCCCGCCGTCCCCCATAACGGGATCGACGATAAATTTTCCGTTCGGCTTCAGAAACTTCCGTTTGACGGCCAAAACGGTTTCGATTTGCGAAATATTGCCGAGGTATCCGCTGTAAATAAAATCGAATGTAAGCCCCAGGCCTTCCCAATGCGTCAAAATACGGGGAATCTCGTCTGAGAGGTCGAGAAAGGTATATCCGTCGAACCCGCCCGTATGAGTGGACAAAAGGGCCGTAGGCAGTACGTCGCAGGTTACGCCGCATGCGGAGATGACGGGCAGAGCCACGGTGAGAGAGCATTTTCCCACGCAGGAAATGTCGTTGATGGCGAGTACGCGCATAAAATAGGCTTCCTTATAAAAAAAGTTTATGAAACTATTATAAATTTCTTGCTTTTTTTTGTCAAACGGATTAAAATGGAAAGGTAAAAATTTTCTTATCATTTACATAAAAAGAAAATTTGTCAGAAAAACAGAGAGGCTTTCATTATGATAATAACAGGCGAACCGAAGACAAATACGATCCCGTATGCGGATTTCGGCAAGTATGAAAATCAGGAAATCACCATCACGGGCACCGTCCACAACATTCGCATGATGTCCGATTTCGCGTTTGTCATCCTGCGCACGGCGCGGGAGACGATACAATGCGTCTATGCGGAGGCTTTTTCCGATTACCGCATGCCCGCGGAACTTAAAGAGGAATGTGCGGTAAAACTGACGGGCAAGGTAGTTGCGGGCGAAACGAGAGACGGGGGCAAGCGGTACGAGCTTCAGATCCACGGCATCGAGATTTTGTCCCATCCTGCGGAGATCCCGCCCGTGGTCATCACCAAAAAACAGGTTCAGTGCGATCTCAATACCGATCTCGACTATCGTCCCGTCACTTTGAGAAACCCCAAGGAAAGGGCGGTTTTTAAATTTCAGGAAGGCATACAGCGCGGCTTCCGCGAATATCTTATGTCGCAGGGCTTTACGGAAATCCATTCCCCGAAAATCAATTTTGCGGGCGCGGAGGGCGGAGCGAACCTTTTCGGCCTCGATTATTTCGGGAAAAAGGTATATCTGGCGCAGTCGCCCCAGCTCTATAAACAGGCCCTCGTCGCCGTTTACGAGCGCGTTTTTGAGATTGCGCCCGTGTTCCGCGCGGAGCGCCACGACACCAGCCGTCACCTCAACGAATATATCTCTATGGACTTCGAAATGGGCTTTATCGACGGCTTCGAGGATATCATGAACATGGAGGCGGGCGTCCTCAAATATATCATGAATTTGCTGAAAACGGAGTATAAAAACGAGATCGACCTTCTCCGCGCGGACATTCCCGAGATTACGGAAATCCCCGTGATCAAGTTTATGGAAGCGAAAGAGATCATTATGAAAAAATTCAAGTATCAGCCCTCCGATATGAAGGATTTCGATCCCGAAGAAGAGCAGATGCTTGGCAAGTATGCGAAAAAGCAATTTAATTCGGACTTTATTTTCGTTACGCATTACCCGTCGAAAAAGCGTCCTTTCTATACGATGGACGATCCCGAAGACCCCGAATATACGCTGTCTTTCGACCTGTTGTTCCGCGGCATGGAGATCACGTCGGGCGGCCAGCGCGTACACGATTACAACGCGCAGGTGGAAAAGATGAAACGTCTCGGCATGAATCCCGAGGAGTTCGATACCTATCTGATGCTGCATAAATACGGGGCGCCCCCTCACGGCGGTTTAGGCTTGGGGCTCGAGCGTCTGACCATGCACCTTCTCGGCTTCAAAAACGTGCGCGAAGCGGCCATGTTCCCCCGCGACATCAACAGGGTGGCGCCATGAAAAAAGTAATCAGCGTCGGCGATCTTTGCTGCGAACGCTGCGCCGACCGTCTGGCATGTAAGCTGGAGCTGTGCGACGGCGTCGTTAAAGCAAAGGCAAATTACAAAAAGAACAGCATTTTCGTCGAGGTGCTTTCGGGCGTTCCTGACGACGAATTGAAAGACGCGGTGCAGTCCGCGGGCTTCGAGGTGCTTTCGATTGCGCCGCGTAAAAGTATTTTTGCCTGAAAACGGGAAAAACTTTCCCGTTTTGCTTTACAAAAGCCTCTGAAAGGGATATAATATATTAAAATTACATAAGAGAAAGCGTTTGAACAGGGACAACGCTTCCGCGTTTGCAGCCGCACAGAGAAATTCCGTTTTGCTGAGAGGAAGAAGGCGCGCGCGGAGGATATCGCCCTATAAGCTGATTTGACCAACGCCGAAGTTTTGCGGCAAGTAATCGGATACGGCCTCGCCCGCCGTTATCAGGGGCGGCAAATGTCGGTTTGTTTTGGTGGTGGATTTTTATGCCGTTGTGTTTTCCAAAGCACGACGGCGTTTTTCGTCTTACGATACAGGAATATAAGGAAAAATAAGGAGAACAGGCTCATGTCGATGTACAAAAAAGTAGATACCTCTTTGAATTTTGTCGAACGCGAAAAGGAAGTGGTGGAATACTGGAACGAAAATCACGTTTTCGAAGACAGCGTGAAAATGAACGAAGGAAAGGAGGAGTTTTCCTTTTACGACGGCCCTCCCACGGCCAACGGAAAACCGCATATAGGCCATATTTTAACGCGCGTCATGAAAGATATCGTGCCGCGTTATCAGACGATGAAGGGAAAACACGTTTTGAGAAAAGCGGGCTGGGACACGCATGGCCTGCCCGTGGAACTGGAAGTGGAAAAGAAGCTCGGCTTCGACCACAAAACGGAAATCGAGGCCTACGGCATCGAGCCGTTTATCAACGAATGTAAAAAGTCCGTCTGGCAGTACACGACGGAGTGGAAAAACATGTCCGACCGCGTGGGCTATTGGTGCGATATGGACAACCCGTACGTCACCTATCACGACGACTATATCGAATCGGAATGGTGGGCGCTGAAAAAAATTCACGAAAAGGGTTTGCTTTATAAAGGGCATAAAATCGTTCCTTACTGTCCGCGCTGCGGTACGGCGCTCTCCTCTCACGAGGTCGCACAAGGCTATAAGGACGTAAAGCAGACGACGGTTTTCGTCAAGTTTAAGGTCAAAGGCGAGGAAAACAAATATATCCTCGCGTGGACGACCACGCCCTGGACGCTGCCTTCCAACGTCGCGCTTTGCATGAACCCTTCGTCCGATTATGCGGAAATCGAAACGGAGGCGGGCGGCGAGCATTATATTCTTGCCGAAGCGCTCGTGAAATCGGTGTTCGGGGAGGAGGGCTACCGCCTTGTATCCGTGAAGAAGGGAAAGGAGTACGAATATACCGAATACGAACCCCTGTATCCTTACGGAAAAGAGAAGTTCCGTTTCCGCGAGAAGGCGTATTACGTCACCTGCGACGATTACGTGACGCTTTCCGACGGTACGGGCGTCGTCCATACCGCCACGGCGTTCGGCGAGGACGACTATCGCGTAGGCAGAAAATACGGCCTGCCCGTCGTCCAGCTGATCGACGAGGAGGGCAAGTTCCCCGAAGGCTGCGATTTTCTTACGGGCAAGGCGGCGCAGGCGGCGGATCCGTTTGTCATCAAAGACCTTAAAGCCCGCGGACTGCTGCTGAAAACGCAGGAAATCGTGCACAGCTATCCATTCTGCTGGCGCTGCGATACGCCGCTCATCTATTACGCCCGTTCCAGCTGGTTTATCAAAGTGACGGCCGTCAAGGACAGACTGATCGCCGCCAACCGTTCGGTCAATTGGATGCCCGACACGATCAAGGAAGGCCGTATGGGCAACTTCCTCGAAAACGTCATCGATTGGGGACTTTCGCGCGACAGATATTGGGGTACGCCCCTGCCCGTGTGGGTCTGTCCCGACTGCGGCGAAATAGAGGTGATCGGTTCCAAAGCGGAGCTTAAAGAAAAATGCGGCGCACCCGATACGATCGAACTGCACCGCCCGTATGTAGATGGACTCACCTGCGCCTGTCCCAAATGCGGCGGCACGATGAAGCGCACGCCAGAAGTCATCGACTGCTGGTTCGATTCGGGTTCCATGCCGTTCGCACAGTATCATTATCCGTTTGAAAACAAAGCGCTGTTCGACGAAACGTTTCCCGCGGACTTTATCTCCGAGGCCGTCGATCAGACGCGCGGCTGGTTCTATACGCTGCTCGTCATCTCGACAATCCTGTTCGATAAGGCTCCATTCAAAAATTGTATCGTCCTCGGCCACGTCAACGATAAAAACGGCGTCAAGATGTCCAAGCATAAGGGCAACGTCGTCGATCCGTGGAGCGTGCTCGACAAGCAGGGCGCGGACGCGGTGAGGTGGTATTTCTATACCTCGTCGGCGCCGTGGCTGCCCTCGCGTTTCTATCCCGAAGCCGTCTCCGAGGCGCAGAGAAAGTATATGGGCACGATCTGGAACACATATGCGTTTTTCTGTCTCTATGCGGACATCGACGGGTACGATCCCTCGAAATACGATCTGAAAAAATGTAAATTGTCTTTGATGGACAAATGGATATTGTCCAAGCTGAACACCTTGATCGACGAAGTGGACAAACATCTGGCCGTATATAATATCACCGACAGTGCGCGCGCGCTGCAGGAGTTTTCGGATATCCTCTCCAACTGGTACGTGCGCCGCGGCCGCGAACGGTATTGGGGCAGCGAGATGACGGACGACAAGGCGGCGGCTTATACCACGCTTTGGCACGTTCTCGTCACGTTTGCGAAGCTTACCGCGCCCTATACGCCGTTTATCGCCGAACAGATGTATCTCAATCTCGTGCCCGCTTTCTATAAAGCTGCGCCCAAATCCGTGCATATGTGCGCGTTTCCCGCCTGCGACGGAGCGTCGGTGGATAAGGCGCTCGAAAAGGGCATGGACAGCGTTCTGGACATCGTCAACCTCGGCAGAGCCGCGCGCAACGCGGGCAACGTCAAAAACCGTCAGCCGCTTTCCGAAATGTACGTGGTGACGGCAAAAGACCTCGCTCTGGACGAGGGCCTGAAGGCGATCGCTCTGGACGAGTTGAATATCAAACAGTATAAGACGGCGGCCGACGCGGACGAATTTATTTCGTACAAGCTGAAACCTCAGCTCAAGACGCTGGGGCCCAAGTACGGCAGGAAGCTGGGCGCAATCAGTAAATTTTTGGCCGAATGCGATGCGAAAAAGGTTGTGGAAACGGTGCAGGGCGGCGGCGAGTACGCGATGGATACCGACGCGGAGGTGAAGCTGACGGAGGAGGATCTGCAAATCTTTACGGAGAGCAAAGCGGGCTTTATTTCCGCCAGCGACAAGGGGATCACGGTGGCGCTGAACACGGAACTGACGGAGGAGCTTATCGCGGAGGGAATCGAACGCGAATTGGTTTCCAAGGTCCAGACGCTGAGGAAGGAAGCGGGCTTTGAGGTCACCGACCGCATCAGAATATATTATCGGGCGGACGGCCGTGCGAAGGCGGCGCTCGAGGCGGGCGCGTTCGGGGCGGACGTGCTTGCGCTGTCGGTGGAGGAGGGCAGTGCGGAGGGCTATACGAGGGACGTCGATATAAACGGCGAGAAGGTAACGCTCACGCTGGTGAAAAACTAAACCGACGGCAAAACAGGGAAAGGCCTTCTTCAAAGCGACGGGGAGGGCCTTTTCTATTGTCTGTTGCTTTTTCGGGAACGGGGATAAAGAAGCAGCTGCTCGATATGAAATATCGTATAGAGCGTCGTATTCGATGCCTCGGCTGACAGACAGAGAAAATCGCCTCGCATAAAATAGAGAAGATTCTGCGCTGTTCGCGCTTTGTCCCGCGGAAATAAAAATTTTCTGTTTTTTATTTGTTTACTTTTATTTTCCGCGGGAAAAATACTTTACAAAAGAAAGCTTTTCCGATATAATAAATAAGTCAAAATGTCGGATTATGTCTTTTTCGTCGCGTTCGTTTCGTCAAAAAGTCGAAATCCGTTTTACGAAAATAAGGAAATTATGAAAATAGCGCAAAATTGGACGGATTATTCCATTATCGCCACGGGCGACGGCTATAAACTCGAACGTTGGAAAAACGTATATCTGCTCCGCCCCGATCCCCAGGTGATCTGGTCGGCGCAGACGGATCTGTTTTCCTATCCGAAGCTCAACGCCTATTATAAGCGCAGCGAAAACGGCGGCGGAGGCTGGAAATTTTTGAAGCCCATGCCCGCGGAATGGGATATTTCTTACGAAAAGCTCGGCCTTAATTTCAAAATTAAGCCCATGGGCTTCAAGCATACGGGGTTGTTCCCCGAACAGTCCGTCAATTGGGAGTATATGTCGGAGCTGATCCGCGGTGCGGGAAGGCCCGTCAAAGTGCTCAATCTTTTCGCCTATACGGGCGGCGCGACGGTGGCCTGCGCAAAGGCGGGCGCGCAGGTGACGCACGTCGATGCGGCGAAGGGCATGGTGGAGCGCGCGGGCGAAAACGCGCGGCTGTCGGGCATCGATACGGGAATTCGCTATATCGTGGACGACTGTCTCAAGTTTGTGCAAAGAGAGCTCCGCCGCGGCAACAAATACGACGCGGTGATCATGGATCCGCCCTCTTACGGCAGGGGGCCGGGCGGCGAAATGTGGAAGATCGAAAACGATCTCTATCCTTTCGTAAAGCTCTGTGCCGGGGTCCTTTCGGACAAGCCGCTTTTTTTCCTCATCAACAGCTATACCACGGGGCTGCAGCCCATGGTTCTCAAAAATATACTGACGCTTACGCTCGGAAAGCGCGGCGGCCGCGCCGACGCCTACGAAGTGGGTATAAAGACCGAGGAGGGGATTTCCCTTCCCTGCGGTGCGGGAGGCATTTTCGTCAATGACTGAAACTTCGCAAAAGGACTATTGTCCGCCCTTCGAAATCCTTTTCGAGGATAACCATATCATCGTCGTTTTGAAGCCTCAGATGACGGCCTGCTGCCCCGACGAGAGCAAGGACGACAATCTGCTCGATCAGATAAAAGCCTATCTCAAAATTGCGTATAATAAGCCCGGAAACGCCTATGCGGGCTTGGTGCATCGTCTGGACAGGCCCACGGGCGGCGTGATGGTTTACGCCAAAACCTCCAAAGCCGCGGCGCGGCTCACGGAAGGCTTGCAGTCGGGCGATTTTGAAAAGAAATATCTCACGGTGCTGTGCGGCACGCCCGAAACCGAGCGCGGCACGCTGGTCAACTATCTGCGTAAAAACGCGGTCAATAATATGATGTATATCTGTACGCAGACGGAGGAAGGGGCAAAATTTGCCTCGCTCGATTATCGCGTGCTGGAGAGCAAGGGCAGGTATTCGCTGGCCGAAGTACGGCTGCACACGGGCCGGACGCATCAGATCCGCGTGCAGATGGCGGGGATCTCCCATCCCGTTTACGGGGACATGCGCTACGGGGGCGCTCTGGCGCAGAAGGGCAAGCTTGCGCTTTGGGCATATTCTCTTTCCTTTACTCATCCCGTAACGAAGGAACGCCTGCGCTTCATGGCATATCCTCCCGCGGAGGAAACGCCCTGGAAGGCGTTTGACGTCGCTTCGGCCGTGGAAATCAAGTGAAAATTTCGTAAAAAGAGAAAAAGAAGTTATTTCACCGTAAAATGCGTTTGACTTTCGTCGCGTTTCGGTGTAAAATAAAGAAAGCACAATATTGTAAAAGGTAAAAGCTTACAAAAATTGCGAGGCATTGCTTTAATGAAAAAGTATAAATCCAAAATCATAACCCTTCTGCTTGCGGCCGCGCTCGGTTCGGCTGTTTTCGGCGGCGTGCTGATGCTCGACGGCGGCAAAGCGTCGGCGGCGGCTACCGCTACGCCTTCCCGTATCTTCACGGCGGAAAATTCCGCTTCGGTGAAGGCCGACGAAACGACGACGACCGAACTGGCGTTTGTATTCCCCGAAGGCGGAAGCGTTTCCTTTAAGCGCGATCTGGCGTTGAAATGGTACAAGGCGAAAGGCGAAGCGCAATATCTCTCGATGAAATTTGCGTTTAAGGATACCAATTTCAAGACGCTTACCCTGACGTTTGAAACGGCTCCCGCCGCGGCGAACAAGGATAAAAAGTCCGTCAATAAAATTCTTTTTGAAAATACCGACGGTAAGATCACGGCGAAGGTCAACGACGGCGAGGCAAAGGAAATTTCCGACCCCACTTCGAAGGATATCGCCCTCGCGTTCTCCGAGAAGGACGGAAGCAATAGTGCCGAGGAAGGACAATTTTTCGTTACGCTCAACGGCGAAACGATCGGTATGTTCGAAGACGTCGGCGCCGACTTTGCCGAATATTTTTCCGCTTCGGCCACCACGCCCATGGTGCCGTTTGCCTTTAAGGCGGAAATGCCTGACGGCGCGGAGGGTGACGCGGCGAAAAGCACCCTTATATTTAAGGAACTCAACGGCCAAACGTTTGAACTCGACGCCGACCAGAAGATTACCGACAACGCGAAACCCGTGCTTGTCGTCAACGAGCGGGTGGCTTCCTTTACGCTGGGCACGCCGTTCTCCCTCGATTACGAGGTAATCGACGTCATCGACACTTCCGTCACCAAAACGATGGAGTATTATCAGTATGCCCCGAAAGATTTCGCAGTTGCGGAAGGGGAGGAGAAAGCGAAGGGCGCGGAATATAAAACGCTTTCCACCAGCACATATTTCTTCGATACGGACGTCTATAAGACAAACCGTATGGAATACATTTCCGTACGGTTTAAGCTGACGGACGATACCTTTACGAGCGACGAGGACGCGGCGGTTTACGAGCTTGCCTGGTATGCGACCGAAAGCTTCAAGCCCGAAACGGATTCCGAGATCGATTATATCAAAGCCGACCGAAACGCGGTGGGGCCGCATTATACCTGTATCACCAACGACGACGAGGCTAAAGAGAGCACGCTCGACGAGGAAAACGAAGTGTATAAGTCGTATCAGGAAGCGGTTACCGAAGCGGCGAAAAAGGTGTATGCGGGTTCCAATTCCTATATTTATCTGCCTGCGCCGATAAAGCTGATTCAAGACGACGATACCAACTATAAAAATCTGAAATACAGCATTTATTACAAGACGCAGTCCTCCGACAGCGCGTCGTCCTCCACTTCTTTGAGCTATGATAACCTCAAGCTTACCGTTTCTTCCGTCGGCATGTACGAGTTTAAGATACTCGCCACGGACAAAGCGGGCAACCCGATGAAGTATTACCTCGACAAATACAAGACGAAGGTAACGGGCGACAACATCTGGGACATCGAAGCCATCCCGTCTTTCACCTTCTCCGTCTCCAACAACGGCATCAGCGTGGAGGAACCCAAAAACGCGGAAGCGGATACGGGCTATATCGACGTTTCCTACAATCTGTCCGATTTCACCGTTTTAGGGCTTTCGGGGTATAAGAGCGAATACGGGCTTTACTTCTTCGATGTTGCGGCATTCCAGAAGAAATATAAAATTACTTCCTTTTCGGTAAACGAGCTTGCTTCCGTCTCTTTCGAATCCCTTAAGGAGGAAGCGGATCTGTCCCAAGTCAAAGGCGACGATTACGTCGGATACTACGCTGCGCTGTATGCGAAGCTGCTTTCCGAAAGGCTGGGGATCGAACTCAACGCGGAGGATCTTCTCAAGCCCGATGGCGAGAACGACGCAATCTTGAGGAAGATAGAGGAATTCGATTCTACGATCGACGAGGACAAGCACCCCGACGATTGGAAGAACTCCGATAACGATTACCAGTGGTATTCCTCTTCGAAATCCTTCAAGCCACAGGCGGAAGGTTCCTATCTGATGTTTGCGGTGTTTACCGATTCGCAGCTGTTTGGGGAAAAGGCCGCGGCCTATAAGGCCATCAACGTAGAAGCTCCCAGGGATATCATTGCGGGCGAAACGGAGTGGCTGAAGAATAACATTGCGTCCGTTATTCTGTTCTCCGTTGCGGCGGTGATGTTGATTATCGTGATTATTCTGCTTGTCGTCAAACCCTCCGACGAAACGCTGGAGGACGTCGAGGACGGCAAGGGCAAAAAATCCAAAAAGAACAATAAGGACAGGAAGGACAAAAAATCGAAGGCGGCCGAGGAGCTTGACGAGCTCGATAAACCTAAAAAATAAATAAGTCTGTAAGCGCCCGTTTCCGAACGCTCGGAAGCGGGTGTTTTTTTATATTTTTTCCAAAAATCGGACATGTTTTCCCGTCGGCCGCATATATTTTTTCTATGATAACTTTGAACGAGCTGAAAGCGGGCGAAAATGCGGAGATCCTCGGGATAGAGGCGGATAAGGACGTGAAGGAACGGCTGAAGATGCTGGGCATTTTTCCGGGCGCGCGGGTATGCTTTTTGAAACGGGCCTTTTTCGGGCAGGAATGTCTGATCCGCGCGGATTGCGTAAGGATAGGCATGCGCCGCAATTTTGCGGAAAAGATATTCGTCGTCAGGATTGACAAAACGGAAACGCAAGGAGAGGCGAAAGCGTGAAAATTCTTTTGACGGGAAATCCCAACGTAGGGAAAACGACCCTGTTCAACGCGCTTACGGGCGCGCATAACCGCACGGGGAACTATCACGGGGTAACGGTGGGGGTCTCCTCCCGCCCGTCTTCCAAACGCTTGGGATTGGGAGAAATCTGCGATCTCCCCGGGCTTTACTCTTTAGACGGATTGAGCATGGAGGAGCGGCTGGCGGGGGAATATATCAATCGGCAGAAAGGGGAGGTTCTGGCCGTACAGGTAGCGGACGCGACTTTTCTCAAAAGGTCTCTGAAACTGACAAAAAGCCTGTTGGCCCGCGGTATCCCCGTTGTTCTCGCCCTGACCATGGGCAGGAAATTCCGTGCCCGCGGCGGAAAGCTCGACTGCGGACGGCTGAGCGAAAAGCTGGGAATCAAATGCGTCGAGGTCGATGCGCTGCGGAAAAAATCCGTGCGCGAATTTTCGGAATATCTCAAAACGCTTTTCCCCGCGTTATCGGGCTATAAAGCGGCCTGTCTCCGTTCCTCCGTCGGAGAAAGGACGTTTGACGCCGACGCATTTGTTGCGCAGCCGTCCTTTTCCGAGTGTTATTCTCCCGCGCCGTTCGAGGCCAATCGGCTGACTAAACTTTCGTTAAACGGATTTTTTGCATTGCCGGCTTTCTTTCTGCTAGCGGGGCTTGTTTTTTTTATTACGTTCGGGGCGCATATGCCCGGCGTTTGGCTGAAAAATACGTTCGAAACGCTGATCGGCCGTCTGGCGGAATTTGCGGGCGGGGAGATCGATTCCCCGATCGTGCGCAGTCTCGTATGCGACGGGCTGATCGGCGGGGCGGGGAGCGTGCTTTCCTTCATTCCGCAGATCGCGCTGATGTATCTGTTTCTCGATTTTCTCGAGGAAAGCGGCTTCATGTCCGCGCTGGCGTTTATGACGGACGGACTGTTTTCCAAAATCGGGCTTTCGGGACGGGCGGCCTTTTCGGTGCTTCTCGGCTACGGCTGTACGGCCGCGGCAATCACTTCCACGCGCGCATTGGAGGAAAAAAGCATTCAGAAACGGGCCGTTTCCTGTCTCTATTTCGTGCCGTGCAGCGCGAAGCTGCCCGTGTATCTCACGCTCCTTTCCTCCGTGTTTGAAAACACCTTTTTGGGCGCCGTACTGTTGTATGTGCTGGGGACGGGAATGGGGCTGGCCGTCGCGGCGTTTTTGAAAAAGGACGAAAGCATATTTTTAATGGAAATCGCGGATATTTGTGTGCCCGACGTATTTTTCGTCGCAAAAAAGTTGCTCTTTCAGATAAAACAGTTTATAATAAAAATATCGACGACCGTGCTCGTATTTACGCTGATCGTCTGGTTTTTTTCGTCCTTTTCTTTTTCGGGCGTGTGTCCCGCGGAGGAAAGTTTTTTGGCGCATATTTGCTCCGTATTTAAGTACGCCTTTTATCCCATGGGCATCACCGATTGGCGGGCCGCGTTTGCCGCGGTCAGCGGGATCATCGCAAAGGAAAATATCGCGGGCATGCTCTCCGTGCTGTTCCCCGAGGGGATTTCCTTTTCCTTTCCGTCGGCGTGTGCGTATCTGACCTTTGTGGCTCTGATTCCGCCATGTATCTCGGCGGTTACCGCCTGCGCGCGGGAATTGGGACGAAAGACCGCCTGGGGCTATGCGGGTATGCAGATGCTGTTTGCGTTTCTCTGCGCGTATCTCGTCTATTTTTTCCTCGCGGGCGGAGCGGGGGTAGGCATGGCGGTTTTGCTTGCGATAGGGGCATACGTGCTGGGCAGAAAGCTTTATAAACAGACGAGACGGAAGAAAAACGCCGCGGAAAAAGGCCCGCGCGCGGCGAAAAGATTAAAAACTTCGGGAAGGACATAAGTGAAAGAATTTATTGCGGAGAAACCGCAGACCTTGAAAGAATTTACCGACAACACCTATGCGCAGGGCTCTTTTTTCTGGAATTATCTGATCAGAAATAAAGAGATCAAAATAAACGGAAAAAAGACGGGAGAAAACGTTTTTCTTGCGGCGGGGGATAAAGTCGCTTATTATCTTCCGTCCGAAAAGGAGAAAAAGTCCGCTTTTTATCCCGTTTACGAGGATGAAAACGTGCTGGTGATCGATAAGGAAAGCGGCGTCAATTCCGAGGCGGTATTTGCCGCGCTCTCGCGGGAACGAAAATGCTTTTTTATCCACCGTCTGGACAGGAACACCGCGGGACTTTTGATTTTCGCGCTTCGGACGGAGGCGGCGGTTTGGCTTGAAAAGGCTTTCCGTGAACGCCGCGTAGAAAAAATATATCACGCGCTCTGCTTCGGCCTCTTCGAAAAGGACGGAGAACGATTGACCGCCTATCTTAAAAAAGACGAGGAAAAAGCGCGGGTGCATATATTCGGCGGCCCCGTAGCGGGTGCGGAAAAAATTGTGACGGAATACGAGGTTCTGAAACGGGAAAAGGAATATACGAAAGTAAAAATCGTTCTGCATACGGGCAGGACGCATCAGATCCGCGCCCACCTCGCCTATATCGGCTGCCCCGTCGCGGGGGATACGAAATACGGCTTTTCCGAAGAAAATCGGCGTTTCGGGCTCACCCGACAGTGCCTCGTAGCCAAGAGCCTGCGTCTTGCTGCGGGCGGGGCGCTCGATTATTTGAAGGATAAGATGTTTGTTTCCCGCTTCGAGGCGGAATTGCGGAGTAACGGAGAGGAAAAGTAGAGAGCTATATAAAAATCCCGAGGCGGAAAAGGAATCCGCTTCGGGGTTTTTTCTGTAAAAATCAAAAAATATCTTCCAAACGCTTGACAAAATAAAATGAAAGTATTAAACTATGAATAGTTGTTCATATATTGGAGAAACTAAACTTATGACAAAAGAAAACTGCGAATACGAAACCGAGCATGAAAGCGTCGTACGGCGCGCCAAAGAGAACATGCCTACCGCCAAAAACCTCGAGAGCGTGTGCAATACCTTTCGGATTATCGGCGAGCCGTCGAGGATGAAAATCGTTCTGGCGCTTTTACAGGGCGAAATGTGCGTCTATCATATTGTAGAGGCGTGCGGCGGTACGCAAAGCGCCGTCAGCCACCAACTGCGCGTGCTTAAAGATAACCGCGTAATCAAATCGCGGCGGGAGGGACAAAACGTTCTCTATTCGATTGCGGACGATCATATCGTAAAGCTCATAGAGATCAGCAAAGAACATCTGAACTGCAAATTGGAGGACTAAAATGAAAAAGACTTTGCAGCTGAAAGGTCTGGACTGCGCCGCTTGTGCGGGCGAGCTGGAAGAAGAAATTGCCGCTACGGCGGGCGTAAGCTTTGTTTCCGTAACCTTTGTCAACCAAAAATTGACGGTGGAATATGATACGGAGGAGACGCTCGCGCTCGTCAAGCATAAGGCGAACCACTTCGAGGAAGTGGAAGTGGTAGAGGAGACGTCGATTGCGGACGGCGGGCGGCTCGAGGACGGAAAAATTCTTTTACATCTGGCAAACCTGCATTGCGCGGCTTGTGCCATGGATCTTGAGGACATTTTAAGAAAAATAAAAGGCGTAAAGGAAGTGAGCGTGGATTTCGTCTCTCAAACGATCCTCCTCGACGCGGAAAACGAGGACGCCGTGCGGAAGGTCGTCAGGGCGGCGGGGCGTTTCGATAAAGTAAAAGTGCTGGACGGGGAATTGGCCGCGCCTCCTAAAGAATCGCATTTTAGAGAAATTTTACAGATTGCGCTTTCCGCCGCTTTGTTTCTGGCGGGATTTTTGCTGGAGCATTTCGGCGGAAAAACCGCGCTCGTTCGGGCGTTCGAATATTCTTCCTATATCCTGGCTTATCTGATCGTGGGATATCCCGTATTGCTTTCCACCGTGAAAAATATAGTCAGGGGAAAGATTTTCGACGAAAATTTCCTCATGACCGTCGCCTCGATCGGCGCGTTTTGCCTGCGGGATTGGGCCGAGGGCGCGGCGGTTATGCTGCTTTACCAGATCGGCGAGCTCCTGCAGGGTATCGCGGTGGGTTCGTCCCGCCGTTCCGTGGCCGCTTTGATGGATTTGAAAAGCGAAAACGCAACGGTTTTGGAGGACGGCGAACAGAGGAGCGTAAAGCCCGAAAATTTGAAGATCGGCGACGTCGTTTTGGTAAAAGCGGGTGAAAAAGTGCCCGCGGACGGAGTGTTGCTCAGCCGCAGTGCGTCTCTCGATACAAAATCTCTGACGGGCGAAGCTGCGCTCCGCGAGGCAAACGAGGGCGACGAGCTGCTGTCGGGCTGTATCAATGCGGGGGGCGTTTTCGAAATGAAGATCGTGCGCGCCTACGAGGACAGCGCCGTGGCGAAGATTCTCGATTTGGTGGAAAATTCCGCTTCCAGAAAGGCGGCGCCCGAAAAGTTTATCACTAAATTCGCGCGTTACTATACGCCGATCGTGTGCGGCCTGGCCGCGGCGATCGCGGTGCTCGTCCCCGTTTTCCTCGGGCTTATCAACGGCGGCGGCTACGGAGGATATTTCTCCCGCTGGATAGAGACGGCGCTTACTTTCCTCGTTATTTCCTGTCCCTGCGCGCTGATTATTTCCGTTCCGCTCACCTATTTCAGCGGTATCGGAAGCTGTGCCCGTAACGGTATCCTGGTCAAGGGTGCGACGTATCTCGACACCGCCGCAAAAGTACGTGCGATCGCCTTCGATAAGACGGGTACGCTGACGGAAGGAAATTTTGCGGTCTGCGGTACTCGGGTCGCCTCGGGCGTATCGGAAAAAGAAGTCCTTGCAATCGCCGCCGCAGCGGAAAAAGGTTCGTCCCACCCGATTGCCAAGGCTTTTAAGAATGTAGAAACGGCCTATGCGGCGGAAAATATCCGCGAGCTTGCGGGCAGGGGCGTTGCCGCGGAGGTCGAAGGCAAAACCGTCCTGGTCGGAAACGCCGCTCTTTTGAGGGAAAACGGCGTGGAGGCAGCCGAGGCCGACAGCCCTTATACGCTCATTTACGTGGCTTGGGACGGGAAATATCTCGGCCGGATAGAGATCGGCGATAAGCTCCGCCCCGAAACGAAAGAGGCCGTCGCGCAGCTGAAAGCCTTGGGGATCGCGCGGACGGTAATGCTGACGGGAGACAGCCGTGCACGGGCTGAAAAAGTGGCGGAAGAGATAGGCATGTCCGAGGTAAACGCCCAATTGCTGCCCGACGAGAAGCTGGAAAAAGCGGAACAGCTCAAAAAGAGCGGGGCGCTGATGTACGTGGGCGACGGAATCAACGACGCGCCCGTGATGGCGGCGGCCGATTGCTCGGTCTCGATGGGTAAGCTGGGCAGTGCGGCGGCCGTGGAGGCTTCCGATCTGGTGCTCATCTCCGATAACCTTAAGGCTATCCCGCGCGGGATACGGATCGCAAGAAAGACGCGCAGGATCGTCACCGAAAACATAGCGTTTTCCATCTTTATGAAAGTCGCGTTTATGGTTCTCGGGGTGGTCGGCGTCATGCCGCTTTGGCTGGCGGTGTTCGCGGACGTCGGCGTCATGCTTCTGGCGGTGCTCAACTCCCTGCGCATGCGTCTGAAAATCAAGGGCGAAGAAATATGAAAAATATGCGGGCGGCCTTAAGGTCGTCCGTTTTTTTCGTCCAAGACGGGAAACAAACGCTTTGCATTGACGGAAAAATATGATATAATAGAGAAGCTATGGAGATAAAAATTTCGAAAACGACATTTGCGGAAGCGGAAGCCGTCGCCGCAATGTACGACGAAGGGCGGGCGTTTCTGCGCGCCTCGGGCGTCGATCAGTGGACCGATAACTATCCTGTCCTCGAAAACGTTTTTGAGGATATAGAATCGTGCGCATCCTATGTTTTAACGGCGGACGGAGAACCCGCCGCCGGCATGGCGATCGTGGAGCGGGAGCCCGATTACGATAAAATTTACGGCGGCGCATGGCTGACGGGCGAAAGCGGGGAATATCTCGCCGTTCATCGCGTCTGCGTAAGGGAAAAATTCAGGCGGCGGGGACTTACGAAAAAATTATATGCCTTTGCCGAATCGCTGGTGCGTTCCTGCGGGCGTAAAAGTCTGCGCGCGGATACGCACAGGGATAACCTCGCCATGCGCGCCGCGTTGAAAAAGAATGGTTTTATCGAGTGCGGGGTGATTTATCCCGCCTACGGCGGAGAACGGATCGCTTACGAAAAAGTAGTGAAGGAGTAAAATATGGCGGCAAAAGAGGAAAAGAAACGACTGGTGGTGGCGACGGGAAACGTCAACAAGCTGAGGGAGATCGCCGAGATATTTCCGCACTATGAAGTAATCTCCGCAAAACAGGCGGGCTTCGAGGGAGAAGTGGAGGAAACGGGCGAAACGTTTGCGGAAAACTCCAGGCTGAAAGCCGAAGCGGTGGCGAGGGCTCTGGGGTGTATCGCTTTGGCGGACGACAGCGGCTTGTGCGCGGAGGCGCTCGGAGGAGCGCCCGGCGTTTACAGCGCGCGCTATGCGGGCGGACACGGCGACGATCGGGCAAACCGTTTGCTGCTTTTGAAAAATATGGAGGGCGAGAGAAACCGTCGGGCATATTTCCAAAGTGCGATCGCGCTGGTGTATCCCGACGGAAAATGCCTGATAGCCGAAGGCCGCACCTATGGAAATATTCTTTATGAAGAAACCGGCGAAAACGGCTTCGGCTATGATTGCGTTTTCGAAAGCGAAGATCTGGGCAAATCGTTCGGCGTGGCTTCGGCTGAGGAAAAAAACGCCGTTTCCCATCGTTTCCGCGCCCTTCAAAAGCTGTTCGAAATGCTGAAGGACGGGCTGTAAAACGGAGGCAAAAATGAAAACGATGATCATTTTTTCCGATACGCACGGGCATAGGGAGGGGATTGAAAGACTGATGCCGTTGTTTTCGGAAAACGATTATGTCATTCATCTGGGCGACGGGGCAGGCGACATGCGCGAAGTCGTCAATGCGTTCCCCGAAAAAGTATTCGTCTGTCAGGGAAACTGCGATTTTGTCCCCGCTCTGTCCGAGGGCGAGCTGGAAGTGGAAGGCGTGAAAATCTTTTTTTGCCACGGGCATAGATACCGCGTTAAATCCGAGCTTTCCTCTCTTGCGGAAGAAGCGCGGCGGCGGGGATGCCGCGTCGCTCTTTACGGCCACACCCACCGCGCCGATATTTCGGAGGAAGGCGGCGTATTGCTCGTCAATCCCGGCTCTCTTCGCCGTCCAGCGGGCGAGGGCGGCGGCTATTGTTATCTTACCGTTGAAGGGGAAAAAGTCTATCCCGTTTTGGTAGGAGAGAGCGTTTATTAAAAAGAAACAACGGGAAATTTTTCAAGGCGGAGTTTTGTCCGTCGCTGCAAAGAAAACGTTTGTCGGGATAGAGACGGGAGGAAAATATGAAAGGACGTCGAAGGGTGATTTCGGCCGTGTTGCTCGCGTTGCTTCTGTCTGCGGGCGCCTGCGGCGGAGCCGCGGAAATCGGCGGAAACAGCAGCGCCGATTGGTTGAGCGAAGAAACCGAAAACGGCTCGCGCGACGAAACGGACGGTTTTGAAAGCACGGACGGAAAAGCTTCGGACTTTTCCTCGGAAGCGGAAAATTCCTCGTTCGGAGCTTCTTCGGAGGATTCTCCTGAAAAAGAGTCCTCGTCGGATAGTTCGGAGGAGGTGCGGGAAGTCCTTTTTTATCTGCATTTCAATAGTCCTTTTCCCGTGGCGGACAAGGTCCTCGTCGGTACCCAATCGGGCGAAACGGCCGAGCTGGACAACGCGGAAAATGCTTTTATCAAACTCAACGAAAAAGCGGCGAAGGCAAAACTATTGACGACGGGGGGTGAGCCGACTTCGGAGCCCGTCTATCATTTTTCGGGCTGGGCATACGATCGGGACGGCGAACGGCCTTTCGACGGCCTTGTTCCCGATAGCGGGGAAATAGCGCTGTATGCGGTCTGGACCCGTTCTCAAAGGTATGTAAAGCTGTCCCTTTACGGAGATAATGAGTTTTTAGACGCCTACTATCTCGTAAAGGACACGACGTTTACGCAAGCAGCCGCAGATAAAATCGCAGGTCGTTACGCCGAGCTCGGCATTGAAACAGACGGTCTCTATACGTCGGACGGAAAACCCTTTGCCATCGGCAGTATCGTGGGGGAAGACGCGGAGCTGTTTCCCCGCCCGCGCCCCGCCTGCCGGCATAATTAAAAAGAGGAAAAGATGCAAGGCGAAAAATATCTGAAATTATTATCCGCTCAATATCCCGACGCCGCGCGGACTGCGCTGGAGATCATCAAGCTGTCGAGCGTGCTCAATCTGCCCAAAAGCACCGAGCATTTTGTTTCCGACATACACGGCGAGGCGGCCTCCTTTCTGCATGTGCTGAAAAGCGGTTCCGGCTCTATCCGAAAAAAGATAGACGACGAATTTTCGGAGGAACTGACGGAGTCGGAAAAGCGGGAGCTTGCCACCCTCATCTATTACCCCGCCGAAAAGCTGGAGATCGAAGAAAACGAGAGGGAAAATTTCGGCGATTGGTGCCGTACGGCGCTGTTGCGGCTGATCCGGGTGACGCGAAGAGTCGCGTCCAAATATTCCCGCGAAAAGCTGAAACAGGCGCTTTCGTCCGAATTTGCCTATATCATCGACGAGCTTCTCACGGAAAAGGCCGAGCTGCCCGACAAAGAGGCATATTATAACGGGATCATTCAGGCGATCCTCGGGACGGGACGGGCCAAGGCCGTGATCGCGGCGTTTTGTCAACTGAGCCAAAGGCTGGCGGTGGAACGCCTGCACGTCATCGGCGATATTTACGACCGAGGCGCGGGCGCCGTAACCGTCATGGACGCGCTGGAGAACCGTCGTTCGGTGGATATCCAGTGGGGAAACCACGATATTTCCTGGATGGGCGCGGCAAGCGGCTCGGAGATCTGCATTGCCAACGTCGTGCGCATTTCGGCGCGTTACGGAAATTTATCCACGCTCGAGGACGGATACGGCATCAACCTTATTCCCCTGGAGCGTTTTGCCTCCGAAATTTACGGCGGGGACGACTGCGCAAGGTTTTACCCCGAGGCGGGGGAGGACGAAAAGGAACGCGCTCTGACGGCGAAAATACATAAGGCGATCGCTGTGATTCAACTGAAGCTTGAGGGACAGCTCGCTTTGCGGCGGCCCGAGTTCGGTATGAGGGAACGGATTTTTCTCGACAAAATCGATCGGGAAAAGGGCACCGTCAGGGTGGGCGAAAAAACTTATCCGCTCGCGGACGCCTATTTTCCTACCGTAGATCCCGCCCGTCCGTACGAGCTGACGGCAGGGGAAGCGCGGGTATGCGCGAGGTTGAAAGAGGCCTTCCGCGGAAGCGAAAAATTGCGCCGTCATGTCGAATTTCTCTTTTCCTGCGGGAGCATGTACCGCATTTGTAACGGAAATCTTTTGTATCACGGCTGCATACCGCTGGAGAAGGACGGCAGTTTCAAAAGCGCGGAAATTGCCGGGAAAAGCTATGCGGGAAAAGCGCTTTACGACGTCCTTGAAAAGTGGATACGGAAAGGCAGGTACTCGGCGAGCGCAAAGGAACGGGCTTACGGCAGGGACGTAATGTGGTTTGTTTGGTCAAACGAAAAGTCCCCCCTTTACGGCAAAGACAAGATGGCCACGTTCGAGCGGTATTTTATCGCGGACGCCGAATGTTATACGGAAGAAAAAAATGCCTATTACCGCCTTTGGGACGACGAAGCGACGGTGAAGCGTATTTTTGCGGAGTTCGGCATCGATATGGAAAGGGGGCACATTATCAACGGCCACGTACCCGTTAAAGTGAAAAAGGGCGAAACTCCCGTTCATTGCGGCGGCAGGCTCATCATCATAGACGGCGGCTTTTCCCGCGCGTACCAGGGCGTGACGGGGATCGCGGGCTATACCCTCGTATCCGATTCCCGCATGGTCAAGCTCATCGCGCACGAGCCGTTTGTCTCCACCGAAGAAGCGGTGAGAAGCGAGCGGGAAATGCATTCCACGGCGGAGATCGTTTCAAGGTCGCCGCGCCGTCTCCGAACGGAAGATACCGACGCGGGAAAGGAGCTGCGGGAGCGAATAGCCGACTTGACGACACTGCTCGAAGCGTACAGAAACGGCAGCTTGAAGGAACAAAATTGGTAAAAAAAGCGCCCCGATTTTATAGCGGGGCGCTTTTGCCGTCGGATACGATTATCCGTATTTTTCGGATTTATTCGTGTATTTCTATACTCCACGAGGTTTTATAGGTTTTGCCCGGGGCCAGCCTCGTCATGTCCTCTTTTGCGGAAAGGTCGGTAATGACGCCGTCCGTTGCGGGGAGGGCGGACCACGGCTCGATACAGACGAAAGGCGCGTCCGTTTCGGGCGTGTGCCATACGCCGAGATAGCGGAAATCGGGATATTTTACCGTGATGTAGCGGGGATCCGCTTTGCTCTTCAAAGAAATTTCGCGGCAGGTATTGCCGAGAATGGCCGCGTCGTTGTCGAACAGCTCGTGCCGCAGCGGCAGACGTACCCCCTCCGTCAGCGGCAGAGGCAGTTTTTCGCCCGTCATAAACTTCGATTCCGAAAGGGTATGGAAAAGCACCTTCGTCTTTTCCGAAAATTCGAGATAATAGTCCTCGAAGGCGCCGTTTCCGAAGGGAACGTTAAAGCCGGGATGCCCGCCGAGCGCAAAAATCAGCTCCTTTTCGTCCGTGTTTTTTACGATAAACGAGATTTCCAGCGTCGCTTCCTTCAGCTCATAACGGATAAAAAACTCAAATTTGAAAGGATACTCCTTCAGACTGTCCTCGTCTTCCGTAAGGCGGAAGGTAAGCTTTGTGGCGGTGCGGTCGGTCAGCTGAAACGCGCGGTAGCGGGCGATCCCGTGACAGCGCAGAGAATATTCGTTTCCGTCATACGTATAAGTATTTTTATACATTCTTCCGATCGTGGGGAAAAGGTTATAGGCTCTGCCCGCCCAATAGGCGGGGTCGCCCTGCCAAAGATACTCCGTCTCCGTCGCTTTGGAATAAATGGACTGAAGCTGAGCCCCCGAGGTATCGACCGTCGCTTTGAGAATTTTGTTTTCGATAGAATAGATCATCGCTTTCTCCTTTTTCCTTTTTTCAATCATTTATATTTTATCATAAAAAAAAGCGTTTGTAAAGGGGGAGAGGCAGAAAAGTTTATAAAAAAACCGCGGGAGCCATTGTCCGCGGTTTTGCTTTTGCAGTTAAGAGAAGCAAAGCAAAAAAAGGAAAGGAAACGTCAGTGAGCCGCAACGGGCGCCGTTTGTTTTTTTCTGCGTTTTCTCCACGCAAGGAAGCCATAGACGTCGTTTACGAGGAACACGGCGAAGGTAATCAGCGTCGGAAGGGAGGCGACGCCGTAATTATAGACGCGCAGGCCCCAAAGGACAAGCAGAATAAGGTCGTTGACGATAAAGCACACTGCATAATATTCGCTTCTGCGCAGCATGAGATAGGCGGCGGAGACGCTGGAGACGAGGGAAATCGTGCTGACGATCAGCTGATCGGTATGCAGCGCTTTCAGAAGGAAATAAAACGCTACGGTGACGAGACAATCGCCTATTCCCATAATAATATACTCGCGCGGGCGGAGAAGATTGATTTTAACCTCGGCGGATTCGGGGTCGCGGCGGTTTCTGATCCACGACACGATGCAGGCGATATGAATGGGGGTCATTAAAAAGAGATAGATCAGCATTTCGCCGTAGTATTTCGACTGATAGGCCACGACCGAATAGAAAATTGCGAAAATGATGCTCAGATACTGTGCGACGGGATTGCCCTTGGCCGTAAAGAGTACGCAGACGATCCCCGAAACGGAGGACAAAAGCGACCAGACGCTTTTTTCTTTGCCGAGGCAGAAAATAGTGACGGTGGAAACGAGGCTGACGGACAGGAGCAGAATCTCGAAAAGGTTCCATTCCCCGAAAAATTTTTTTACTTTGGAAGAAAAGGTGTTGGACATAAATTTCTCTCTTTTGCCGAAACTGAAAGTAAAGCTTGCGCGCCCTGCGGACAGGCGGGCGAACAAAATGTATTGTAGCACATATGCGCGAAAAAGGCAAGCGAAAGAGCGCGTATGGAACAAAGAGGGGAAATTGTAAAAATATTTATTACACTTGTAACAAAAAAGTGACCGATTTATTACTTGTTTGTTACAAATCCGTGCGGACTTTTTTACAAATAGGGTTTATGATATAGGCACAAAGTTAAAGGAGATAAAAAACTATGAGATCGAGAAAATTTATGGCGATCGCTCTGGCGGCGGTCACGATGGGTACCTTGGCGGCATTCGCGTCCTGCGGCAGCGATAAAACAACCGTGACGCTCAGCGGTTCCACTTCCGTGCAGCCCTTGATGGAAAAGCTCGGCGCGGCGTTCGAGGAAGCGCACGGGGATATAGAGATCGTCGTCAACGGCGGCGGCAGCGGCGTGGGCGTTTCCGATACGCAGACGGATAAAAACGATTTCGGCATGGCGTCTCGCGAGCTGAAGGACAGCGAAACGGGGATCAAGGCTGAAAAAATAGCCACGGACGGGATTGCGATCATCGTCAATACGGGCTGTACGCTGGACAACGTGACGCCCGACGAGGTTTACGGCTTATATGCGGAGGGAACGGCGATCGGGACGGTAAACGCGGCGATCTCCCGCGAATCGGGCTCGGGTACGCGGGGCGCGTTCGACGAGCTGGTAAAAAACAGCGAGGGTAAAACGCTGGATAAAGCGGAAAGCTTCGCAAAATGCGTTCAGACGCAAAATTCCACGGGCGCAGTGATCACCCAGATCTCTACCGCGGGAAATACCAATCTCATCGGCTATATTTCTTTGGGCTCTCTCAGCGAAAAGGTGAAAGCGTTGAAATACAACGGAGTGGAAGCCACTGTCGCCAATATCGAAAGCGGCGCGTATAAGCTTTCCCGTCCCTTCCTGCTTTTGTCGAAAGAGGGTAAGACCTTAAGCGAAGCCGCTCAGAAGTTCCATGACTTTATTTTCTCCGCGGAAGGGCAGGCGATCGTCGAAAAAGACGGTTATATCAAAGCAGTAAAATAAGCTGAAACGGGAAATTTCCCATCGGATTCAACGCAATGAGAAAACTAAAGGACGCTATTACAAAAGAAAACGCGGCAAAGGTGACGTTCGGCCTCTGTGCGGCGTTTTCCATATTCGCGGTATTTGCGATCATCGTTTTCGTGCTCTACCGCAGTATTCCCGCTTTTCGGGAAGTGGGCGTTTTCAATTTCATATTCGGGACGGGCTGGAAGCCTACCTGGGAAGACAAGGCCTGGAACGGCGAATATAAGTTCAGCGATATTTTCGGCGTCGCGCCTATGATCGTCACCTCCTTCGCCGTAACGGGCGGATCGGTGCTGTTCGGCGGACTGCTCGGCGTGTTCACCGCCGTATTTATGGCGTTTTATTGCCCGAAAAATCTCCAAAACGTGCCCGTGCTGAAAAAAATCCCCGTACTCAACAAGTTGCCGTTAAAGGGGATATTCGAGCAGATAATCAATCTTTTGGCGAGTATTCCCTCAATCATCATCGGCTTTTTCGGCCTTGTGGTCATCGTGCCGCTGGTACGGGATATTCTTCCCCCTCACCAGACGGGCACGGGCGTGCTTTCGGCAATCATCGTCCTTTCGATTATGATTATGCCCACGATCGCTTCTCTGGCAAAAAACAGCCTCGAAGCCGCCTCGAAGGAATATTACGAAGGTTCGCTGGGGCTTGGAAACACAAAGGATCAGACGGTGTTCCGCGTCATGCTCCCCGCGGCGAAATCGGGGGTACTGTCCGCGATTATTCTCGGCGTGGGCAGGGCGGTGGGAGAAACCATCGCGGTGTATTTCGTCATCGGCGGCACGCCCGGAAATTTCCCCGAGACGCTCTATACGCCCGTCGCCTCCCTCACGACGACGATCGTGCTGGAAATGGGCTACGCCTCTCCCGGCAGTATCCACGAAAGCGCGCTGATCGCGACGGGATTTGTTCTGCTGGTATTCGTCCTGCTGATCAATCTCGCACTCAACGTCATCAAACGGGATAAAGCAGGCGGCAATAAACTGTTCGGCGGAAAAATCGGAAAGCATAGAGCCGCGGAAAAGGTATATGTCTATAAGCAGCGCGGCGCTTCGCAGAAGGTACTGAAATATATCAGCATTGTTTTGTCTCTGTTTATCGCTTTCGTACTGACCTTTCTCGTCCTGTTTATCTGCGTCAAGGGGATTCCGCATCTCAACCTGCATTTCCTGTTCGGGGAGAGCCGAAACGGCGACGAAACCCTGCTTCCCGCTTTCGTTTCGACGGGGCTGATCATTTTTATGACCTTGCTGATCGCCCTGCCGCTGGGGATCGGCGCGGCCATATTCCTCAACGAATATTCCAAAAAGGGGAGCAGATTCGTCAAAACGGTGCGGCTGTTCATCGACACGCTTGCGGGCGTTCCGTCCATCGTGTTCGGGCTGTTCGGCATGATCTTTTTCTGCAATATCTGCGGCCTGGGGTACAGCCTGTGGGCGGGGTCTTTCACGATGGTGCTCATCGTTTTGCCGACGGTGATCCGTTCTACGGAGGAAAGCCTCAGGGAAGTGCCCGACAGTATGCGCGAAGGCTCGCTTGCGCTCGGTTCGTCGAAGGTGCGAACGATTTTTAAGATCGTTTTGCCCTCCGCCCTCCGTGGTATCGTCACCTCGGTCATTTTAAGCATCGGCCGGATCGTCGGGGAATCGGCGGCCCTCATCTATACGGCGGGATCGTCTATCCGTATGCCGTCGGGCTACGGCGGCGCAGGCTCCACCTTCGCCGTGATGATGTATCGCTTTCAGGTGGAAGGGCTCGCCATGGAAAAGATGTACGCGACGGCGGTGGTGCTGCTGGCGATCGTGGTGATTCTCGATCTGCTCGTGACGCTGGTGCAGAAAAAATTTGCCCGAAAAGCGAACGGAGAAGAGCGGGACGCAAAGACATCCCGCGCTTTAAGGAAGGATACGAAAAGGAACGCCGTCGCCGCAAAGCTTGCGGCCGCCGCGTCGGAAAACGAATAACGGGATTAAAAGGCTATGAAAACGATCGATAAATTCAAATTTGAAAAGGGCGCGGCGATCGAAGTGCGGAAAATGAACCTCTTTTACGGAAATTTTCAGGCGCTTAAAGAGATAGATATGACCATGCCCGAGCGGCAGATCACTGCGATGATCGGCCCGTCCGGGTGCGGTAAATCCACTCTTTTGAAATCGCTCAACCGCATGAACGACCTCGTGGAAGGCTGTAAGGTGGAGGGAACGATACAAATCGGCGGACAGAATATTTACGAGCGCGGCGCAAATCTCGCCATGCTGAGGAAAAACGTCGGCATGGTGTTTCAGCGGCCCAATCCCTTCGCCATGAGCGTTTACGACAACGTCGCCTACGGTCCCCGCACCTTCGGGATACGCAAAAAGTCGGACATCGACGCAATCGTCGAGCGTTCGCTGAAGGGGGCGGCGATGTGGGAGGAGCTTAAGGACCGCCTGAATAAATCCGCGCTGGGGCTTTCGGGCGGCCAGCAGCAGCGGCTTTGCATCGCCCGCGCGCTCGCCGTCGAGCCGCAGATTCTGCTCATGGACGAACCGACTTCCGCCCTCGATCCCATTTCTACGGGAAAGATCGAGGAATTGTGCGCCGAGCTCAAAAAAAGCATCACGATCGTCATGGTGACGCACAACATGCAGCAGGCGGCGCGTATTTCCGACAAAACGGCGTTTTTTCTGCTCGGCGAAATGGTGGAAATGGGAGCTACCGAGCAAATTTTTTCCGTCCCCAAAGACAAGCGGACGGAAGACTACATCACGGGGAGATTCGGGTAAGAGGATATGCGAACTACTTTTTTAAGCGAACTGAAAGAATTGAAAACAGATATGCTCCAGATGGGCGCCTACATTGAAGACGCCATAAAAAACACGATGACCGCCCTCGTCGAGGACGATCTCCTGCTCGCGCAGGAGGTCATCAATAAGGACTGTATTATAGACGACGCCGAACGCACGATAGAAAATCTCTGCTTAAAACTGCTGCTCACCCAACAGCCCGTCGCTACGGATATGCGCATGATCTCTTCGGCGCTCAAGATGATTACGGATATGGAACGAATCGGCGATTTTGCGGCGGATATTGCGGAGATCGTTACAAAGGGCGGCCGCACGGGCACGGGCTATCACATCGAACTGATCGACCGCATGGGCAGGGCCGTCATCCGTATGGTGGACGAGGCGGTGCTCTCCTTCACCAATTCCGATCTGGAGCTTGCGAAAAAAGTCTGCAAATCGGACGACGAGGTGGATAATTTATTCAACGGAGCCAAAAACGTGCTTCTCGATTGTATCCGCAACGACGAAAAGCTTGCCGAGCGCGCGCTCGATCTCATGCTCGTGAGCAAGTATCTCGAAAGGATCGGCGATCACGCCACAAATATTGCGGAATGGGTTATTTTTTCCATCACGGGCGTTCACGTCAATACGGAAAACGGATAACCGATACTATTTTATCGATAAAAAATACAAAAACCGATATTTTTCGAGTTTTTTTACATTTTTATTACAACTTTGAGGTGACATTCGCCGCAAGGTATTATATAATTAGATGGTAAAGGAAACGGATTGTATAATACGGATGTAATGTTTTTACAAGGGAGTAATAAATGGAAGTATTTTATGCGGTGATCAAGATTCTCGCGGGTTGCGGCGCGTTCCTTCTGGGATTTAAGCTGCTCAGCGACAATATGGAGAAGATCGCGGGCAACCGCCTCAAATCGCTGTTCAACAAAACCTCCGAAAAAAAGATGGTGGGTGTGGGAATGGGCGTCGTGACGACGGCCGTCGTGCAGAGCTCCTCCATCACCACGGTTATGGTAGTCGGGTTCGTCAATGCGGGAATCATGTCGCTCAATCAGGCGGCGGCCGTGATTATGGGGGCCAACGTCGGCACTACGATCACGGCGCAGATCGTCGCCCTGCAGTCTTTTCAGGTAGATACGCTTTTTATGGCGTTTACCGCCGTCGGCGTGTTTATGGAGATGTTTTCCAAAAACGACAGGGTGAAAAGCTGCGGCCTCGCGTTGGCGGGGCTGGGTCTCGTGTTTATGGGCTTAAGCGTCATGTCGGGGACGATGAAGGGATATGCGGGCAACGAAAGCGTTCAGTCGATGCTGCAAACGATAAAAAATCCCTTTTTATTGTTGGGCGTGGGCTTGTTGCTTACCGCGTTGGTACAGTCCTCGAGCGCGGTGACCAGCGTCATCATCACGATGGCGGCGAACGGACTCATCATCGGCGGGGGCGGAAACGCGCCTCTCTATATTATTCTCGGCTCCAACATCGGCACCTGCGTAACGGCGCTCATTTCGTCTATCGGCGCCAATACCAACGCCAGGCGGGCCAGCTTAATCCATTTGATGTTCAATGTGTTTGGCACTTTGATCTTCATGATTCTGTTGCTTTGCTGGCCGACCTTTCAGCAGAATACGTTTGAAAAATGGTTCGCATACCCCGGCACCCAGCTGGCTATGTTCCATACGCTGTTTAATACGGTTTGCACCTTGCTGTTCCTGCCGTTCACCAAAATTCTGGTGAAAACGGCCACGCTGCTTATTCCCGACAAAAAGAAGAAGCCCGTAGAGGCGACGTTTATGGATAAGCGTTTCCTTTCGACGCCCGCGCTGGCAATCAATCAGCTGACGAAGGAGACCTTCCGTATGGCGGATATGTCCATGGAGAGCTTGCAGCTCGCGTTCGACGGCTTTATCGAACGGGATATCACGGCTGTAGATAGGGTCATGGCGAAAAACGAAGAGATCTCTCATTTGAGCGGACAGATCAGCGACTATCTCGTACAGGTTTCGGCGAGCGGTATTTCTCTGGACGACGAGAAGCTGGTCAGCGCGCTGCACAACGACGTCGGGGATATCGTGCGTATCTCGGAGCTGGCGGACAACCTCACCAAATATACGCGCAAGGAAGTAAACGACAGCCTGACGTTTTCGGCGGTCGTGGGGGAAAAGGTGACGGCTATGCACGACCTGCTGCGCAAGCAGTACGAGCTGGTAAAGCGTATCGCGTTGGATAAGGAATATACTCTGATGAGCGATTCGGATAAGCTGGAGGACGAAGTGGACGATATGCGCCGCGAACTGATAGCCGACCATATCGCGCGCATGGGGCGCGGGGAATGCCGTCCCGAAAACAATACCGTATTTATCAATCTGGTGTCCAATCTGGAGCGTATCGGAGACCATTTAAGCTATATCGCGCACAGCACCGACAATATTTGAACGCTCGTATTGGAAAAAATTTTTCCGAGGTGGCAAAGTGAAAGGCATCGTATATGTCCTCGAGGACGACGCAAGCATCGCGGGGCTGATAAAATTTTCTTTGGAAAGAGAACAACTGACCTGCCGTACGTTCGGGTGCGTCCGCGATTTTACGGCGGGGCTGCGGGAGCAGACGCCCGACGTCGTCCTGCTCGATATCATGCTTCCCGACGGCAACGGCCTGGAAGTGCTGAAATCGGTGAAGGAACGTTATCCCAGCGTGTGTTGTATCATGCTCAGCGCACTGGGACAGGAAGGCGATAAGGTGACGGGGCTTAACCTCGGCGCGGACGATTATATCGCCAAGCCCTTCGGCGTAATGGAATTGGTCGCGCGCGTCAAGGCGGCGCTCCGCCGCAGGGCGGGAAACAACGTGCTGAAGGTCGGCAGGCTGGAACTCAACAGCGATACCATGACGGTTACGCTCGATTCGCGCCCGCTCGAGCTCAATAAAAAAGAATTCGAGCTTTTGAAATACTGCATGCGCAACGCGGATATTGTCCTTTCCCGCGATACGCTGCTCACGGAAATATGGGGGTACGTCGATACGGAGACGCGGACGCTCGACAATCATATCGCGCGGTTGGGAAAGCTGGGGATAGACAATTTTGAGACGGTGTTCGGCGTGGGCTACCGTTTCAGAAAAAGCTAAACGTAAGAAACGGATAGGGCAGGGTTGCGGCTATCCGTTTTTTGTAAACGGACGGGGATAAAGCGATGCGTAAAAAAATATTGTGGATATCTCAATTGATCATGGCGGCGGTGCTGATAATCTATACGGTGCTTTCGACGCAGGTCTTTTACGGCGGCCTCGTGGAAAACCGAAAGGAGAGCCTGAAAGTATATATGAACCTTTTCGACGCGGGCGAATATGCCTGGGACGACGTCGGCGCAAATGCGTTTTCTCAAAGCCTTTCGGGGCTTCGTGTCACGTTTATGGACCGGGAGGGAAACGTGCTCGGTGACAGCGAAAGGGAAGATCTCGGCAATCATGCCGACCGCGAAGAGGTGCTTGCCGCCCTGTCAAAGGGCGAGGGATATTCCGTCCGCCACAGCGCTTCCTTGGGCGAGGATATGATCTATTACTGCCGTAAGCTGTCGGACGGAGATAAGGTCTATCTCGTGCGGCTTGCCGTTTCGGGCGCGTCGGAATGGCAGATGTTTGCCAAAGTCCTGCCTACGATCGTCTGGGTTTTACTGCTGGATTTTCTCGTTTGTCTGCTTTTTACGTACGTCGAGACGGAATACATCATCAATCCCGTCAGAAAGCTCGCCAAAGACGCCGCCCTCAATCTCACCCTTTCCACAAAATATTCCGAGCTGCAGCCAATCGTGGATATTTTGAACAACCGCAACCGCGAAGTGAGCGAGCAGTTTAAGGAGCTTTCGGAGGAAAAGGAGCTGGTAGAACGTGCGCAGCGGTCTAAAAACGACTTTATCGCCAATATTACGCACGAAATGAACACGCCGCTCACTTCCATCCGCGGGTATTCGGAATTGCTTTCCACGGGGGTGCTGGACGCGGAGCAGACGCAGGCGGCGGCGCGCACGTTGGTAAAGCAGAGCGACAGGCTTTCCAACCTGATTGCCTGCATCATCAATTACAACGAGATTGACAACGACGAACTTCCCTCCTATGAGGTAAACGTTTCCAGGCTGGCGAAAGAGACGCTCGATATTTTGGCCCCCGATATCGCCAAGCGGAATATTGCTCTTACTGAGGATATCGATCCCGATATCTCGGTGTCGAGCCGGCACGAACGGCTTGGGGAGGTGCTGGGGAATTTAATCCGAAACGCGATTCGTTATAACAAGGACGACGGAAGCCTTTATGTAGGGCTTAAACGCAGGGACGAAGGCGGTGCGAGGCTGACGGTGCGGGATACAGGAATCGGGATTGCCGAGGAAAATCTCGAACGTATTTTCGAGCGTTTTTTTACCGTGGATAAATCGCATAACGGAAAAAACGGCGGCTTCGGGCTGGGGCTTGCCGTAGTGAAAAAAATATGCCGCAAGGCGGGCTGGCCGCTGCGGGTGGAGAGCGTGCTCGGCGAGGGAACCACGTTTACGGTGGATTTCAAATAGGGGACGGAAGCAAGTAAACATTTTCGATTATGCGCCTGAAATAGCCGCGGTTTTCCTCATGCGGCGCAAGAGACCGTTTAGGCAGCATGCGGAGGGGCGGCCCGTCGTCGGCTGCTTCAGGCGGCCTTCCGCAGCCGTCGTCTTAAACGGCAGGCGGAGCAATTCGGGAAAGAAATATCCTGTTCAAAAGGCGGCCGCGGCGGACGGTACAAGAATAACCCCCGAAAGGATTGCTCCTTTCGGGAATATTTTTTGATTAAAAGGCAAGGTTCTATATTTTCGAGACAAAATCCGCGTTTGCGTTATTGATTTTTATGTCGGAATAATGTAGAATGGTAGCCGTAAAGCGCCTTACGAAAAAAGAATAAGGAGTATAAAGAATGGAAAAACAGACGATAGGCGGCTTTTTGGCCACCCTTCGAAAAGCAAACGGCTATACCCAGCAGGAAGTGGCGGAAAAGCTCGGCGTTTCAAATAAAACGCTTTCGAGCTGGGAAACGGACAAAACCTGTCCCGACCTCACCCTTATCCCTGTCCTGGCCGATCTTTACGGCGTCAGCGCGGACGAAATTCTACGGGCGGAACGCAGGAAAACAGGCGGTGCCGCTTCGGAGGAAGAACGGAACAGAGACGAAGCGAGGGCCGCGAAAAGCGTTCGGGCCCTGCTTGGTCGGCAGGAGAAAAAAATCGGAAATATCAACTCTGTTTTGCGCGGCGCCGCCGTCGGCGTCTGGGTGCTGTTGCTGGCGGGGATATTGTTTTTTATGTACGTAAACACCGTTGCGGCGGTCATTTTTTTCGTGCTGTTCGTCTGCGGAGCCGTGACGCTTTTCGTACTGCTTCACGTGTTTACCGAAAATGCGCTCGGATTTGCGGACGAGGAGGATAAGACGGCGGGCGAAGAAACGGCGGCGTATAAAAGACGTGTGGTAACAAAAAAATACGTTACAATTCTGTTGCTCCTCGTTCCGTTGCTTTTCGCCCTGCTTGTCTGTCCGCTGCTTGTCGGGCCTTTCTTGGGGAATATCTACGTATGGGACGCGTTAGGGGTCGCCTCGACGTTTGCGCCGCTCGCGGCCTTGCTTATTCTGCTTTTTATTAACGTAAAATATCGTTCCGCGATAAACTCATACGTCTCCGAACGCAAAAGGTCCGCTTTCGTGAGTAACGGAAAACTTCTGAAACGCTGTACCGCAGGGGGATTGATCGGCTGGGGCGTTTGCACGTCGTTTTGTGCGCTCGTCGCTGCCCTGCCCTCGTTGTTTGTGTTTTACAAGACGGTTTATTCCACCCCGGACAAAGCGGAACTGAAGAAATACGTTCAATCGATAAATTTTGAGGCGTATGATATTCCCGTTCAACTCGGCGGACTTCCGACGGGAGAATATTATTTCGAGCTCGGGGAGGCTATGGAGGAATTGTTGAAAAGCGACGATTCCGAAAAAAAAGTGGATTTGGACGACGGGTTTTTTCTGGCGAAGGATTACGGAAATTTATTGGTAGGAGCGGGGGACGGCATAACGGCATATCAAGCTTCCCTCTTTTGGCGGGAGAGCACGGACGGGCTTATGGAAACAAGTTACTCTATCGTAAGAGGAATCCGCTACAGCGAACAATTCGACGTCTATCTTCTCCGAGATGGCGACGAATGGGCGGCGGGTCATGCGAGTATCGTTCGGGAAAAGAAGGGGAGGTATTCTTTTTGCCGTGAAAAGGATTTATCCAAAATTTTTCTGGGAATAGGTATGTTTCTCGAAGCTTTACCCGTGCCGCTCGGTCTTGTAATCTATGCCGTAAAACGCAAAAACGAAGCATAAAAACGTATTGAAGTCCGCTCGATAAGTACGTTCTTTCAAAAAACGGCGCCGCGGGCTTACAAAGCTATGCTCACAGAAACGCCGCAATGGTAAACCGAAAAGTCGGATTTGATTTTAAGGCCGTACCGATATGCTCGACGTCATCGTCGCGCGGAGGATTTCAAATAAGCTTCAGACAAAACGAAAACAGGCGCGGTGAATATATCCGCGCCTGTTTTCTTCGTATTAAAAAATTTGTTTATTTTCCCGAAGTACCGTCCGAGGGAACCGTGATCATGATTCCGCTGTCGCCCGTCACCACTTGCGGGAGCTTACCGTCCCATTTGGACAAATACTCTATATATTTCATGTATTCGGCAATATCCTTGCCCGTATGTAAATCGTCGAAAACAATGGTATATACGGTAACCTCCGTTTCGCCGTCTTTTTCCTTTTTTTCCTCGACGGTATAGCCCAGCATGCGGGCGACCTCCACGCTTTTAAGCATAATTCCTTTTGCTTCCGCCTCGGCCGCCGCGACGTCGGCGTCCGCCTGAGCCTGCGCTTTGGCGAGCAGAGCCTTGGCTTCCTGCTCTGCGACATACAGGGCGGTATCCGCTTTTTCTTTTGCTTTTTCGTTTTCGTATTCCGCCTGAAGCTTTTCCTGCTGAGCCATCATTTTTGCTTCGACGGCGGCTTCAAAAGCGTCCGAGAAAGAAATGTCCGTCAACACGGCGCTTTTGAATGTGACGTAATATTTATCGCCGATCGCCTGGGAGATGGTGCTTTCCACGGACGGAGAAATGTTTTCTCGGGTAGCGATCAGCACTTCCGCCTGATATTTGGAAAGCTCCGCTTTGGTGCGCTCGATCGCCACGCTCTGGATACGGTTGGTCAAGGCGGTTAAGCTGCCGTAATCTATTGCGATGTCCTGTACGTTGTCCTGACGGATCTGAAACTGTACGGTCATAGAAATATCCATGGGCTGGGCGTCCGAGGTATAAGCGGAAGTATTGATTTCCAGCTGCTGTACTTTGGCGTCGTATTTCTCATAGCTCCGCGTCAGCCAAAAATCGAAATACGTGCCCGAGGTTTCGGTTTTAACGATCACGCCGAGCCGTTTAACGACGGCGATCTCTCCCGCCTCCACGGTATGGAAGGAGCCGGGAAGCATAATCAGTAAAAGCGCGGCCGCCGCGACGAGCGAGAGGGAAAGCCCCGCAGGGGCGCCGCGCTTTCCCGTTCTCTTTTTTTTGTTTACCTGCGCCCTGACGAAAAGGACGATGCCGACTGCAATCACCGCGAGAAAAAGCACCGCGGTAACGAAAGCAAAGATCATAGTTATTTTCTCCTTATAATATGATAATATACAGATAAATGTATGACGGCCCGTTCGGGCGGTATGCCGATTTTTCACAAAAGCGGTGCACGAGGCTTGAAAAAAAGACTCATACCCCGCACGCACAACGCACGACGAATGAGTCTCATTTTTGAAAACAATCCCGGACGGCGTTACGTTTGCCGTCGATTGACGGGTATTGTTACGCCTCGCCGCGCTTTTCCGCGCACGACGCGAGCCGCAAATTACTCCCTCGCTTGCCGCCCTTTCGGGTCGCAAACATTTTTTCTTTTGTTAAAGATATTATAACACATTTTCCGATGTTTGTCAATACCCTTTTTTACGATTTTTTGTAAAATCGTAAAATTCTATTTGGAGCTTTAGCGAAAATAAACCCCCAGTTCTACTGGGGGAAGAAAAAACACTT
>UQHL01000011.1 GCA_900540805.1 uncultured Eubacteriales bacterium | reverse complement strand
AAGTGTTTTTTCTTCCCCCAGTAGAACTGGGGGTTTATTTTCGCTAAAGCTCCAACGAAAACCGACGCCGCAAAACTGCGGCGCCGGGATTTTTTTATGCTTGCGCGGCGGGGACGAATGGGAAGCGTTTGTTTTTCCGCACAGTTAAAAACCAAAAATTATTTCGTCAGCTGCATATATAAAATCGGATAAGGATTGCCTTGTTCGTCGGTTTCCGTCCGTTTATAAACCTTGAAGCCCATATATTCGTAAAAGCCTTTGGCGAGCGGATTTTGTTCGTTGACCGCCAAATCGTTGACCGAACAGCGTTCGATCCCGTAGGTAAGCAGTTTTTTCCCAAAGCCTTTGCCTCTTTCTTGTTCGGCGATAAACAGCATTTCAAGGTGCTGTCCGTTTATCCCCATAAAGCCGACGGGAACTTGATTTTCGTTTTCTGCGACAATTAAGAGAGGAATCTCGTTTAACGCTTGCGGGACGTAGCTTTTGATAATTGCCCTTTCCTCGTCCGATAAAAACAGATGCGTTGCCTTTACCGAGCTTTCCCACACGTCCAGCAACTGTTTTATCAATAACGGATTTCTGTCTGTTATTTGAATGATTTTCATTTCCGTTTCTCCGTAGCTTCGTTTTTTAAGGTCCGCTCTATTTTCGTGACGTATAATCGTTTTTTTAACTTTGTTCCTTTTATCCTTGCGCGGCGGGGCTTTCCGGCGCCTGTAACGGCGGCTCGCCGCCTGTTTTCGAACGGACCTCCCGATCCCGTTTTTTCAGGATTTTATCGATGAGGCAGAAGAAAACGATCGTCGAAATGATCCCGGCCGCGAGGTCGGAAATCGGCTCCGCGTAAAACGCGCCCTCCGCCCCCAGGAAGCGGGGGAGGGTAAGGGTGAGCGTCAGCATAAGCACAAGCTTTCTGAACAGGGACAGCGATATGGCCACGGGCGCTATTCCCAGCCCCGTCAGCCCGTCCACCAAAGCGTATTGGAAGGCGAGCGGAATAATCATCAGCGTATAGATATGGATAAAGCGCACGCTTTCCGCTTTCAGCGCCGCGTCGGAGGTAAAGACGGCTACGACGGGGGCCGCGGCAAACCGTGCGACGAGAAACAGCGCGACGGTGTAAAGGATGCACAAGGTCAAAATCCATCCCTCGCAGCTTTTGACGCGGTCGGGGCGGTTGGCGCCGTAATTATAGGACAGGGCGGGCTGGGTGCCGCCCGAAATTCCGCCGAGGGGCAGGGTGATGATCTGCATAAACGAAAGCATAATCGTGGCGGCAGAGATAAGCTCGTCCCCGCGTTCGCCGCCGTAGGAACGGAGCACGCCGTTGAGGGCGAGGATCATTACCGAATCGGTGGCGATGATGAGAAAGGGGGAAAGCCCGAGCAGCAGAATTCTGCCTACGATTTTTTTGTCATAGCCGCCGAAGCTTAAGCGCACGTCCACCTTTTTCCCCAGCAGGAACAGTACCGTGAACACCGCGGAAAGCGCCTGCGAAAGAACGGTGGCGAGTGCCGCGCCTGCGACGCCCATGCGAAAGGTGTAAATGAACAGCGGGTCGAGGACGATGTTTGCAATAGCGCCGATGCACACGGTGGCCATGCCCGCCTTGCCGTGTCCCTGACCGACGATGTAGGCGTTCAGTCCCGTGGTGACCACGGCGAATACCGTGCCCGCGGCATACCAGGAGAGGTAATCGGAAGCATAGCCCGCAATGTTTCCGCCCGCGCCGAACAGTCGCAAAAGAGGCTCCTTAAAGACAAATACGGCGGCGGTGAGGACGACGGACATCACCGCGAGCAGCATGGCGCCGTTGCTTAAAATTTTCTTCGCGCCGTCGAGGTCCTTTTCTCCCATTTTGATGGACATGGCGGGCGCGCCGCCCAGCCCCACCCACGTCCCGAAGGAGGCGAGCAGGGTGACGATGGGGCCGCAGACGCCCACGCCCGCAAGGGCAAGCTTGCCCGCTTCGGGCATGTTTCCGATATAAATACGATCGACGATACTATATAATACGTTGACGAACTGCGCCAGCATGGAGGGGATTGCAAGCTTGAGTACCACTTTGAGCGGCGCGTCCGTCTCGAGAAAGTTTTTCGAAGATTTCATAAAGGTCCTGTCTTTGCTCATATTCAATGCTATCATTATAGCGGAAACGCGCGAAAAAGCAAGCGTTTGAGGGACGGTTTTGCCTATTTGAAAAAAGTTTCCCCAAACGGCCGCGCTCCGTCGTTAAGAGACGGATTTTCAGCCTTAAAAATTCCCCGAAAGAGTAGAATTCCGCGACTAAGCGCGGATTGTCAGTCCTAAAAATCCCCAAACGGCCGCGATCCGTGATTAAACGCGGGGTTTTCATCCGAAAAAGCTTCTTGCAGCAGCTCTGCCCCGTAATGGAGGCGTGAGGAAAATTCATTTCCCGAAGCGAAAATTTTTTTGTAAAGACTGCAACCGACAAATTCTTTTTTTCGTCTTTAGGAGTAGAAAGCCCCCGATGGGGAAATATAAGGATAAGGAGCAAAAGGAGGAAAATCGTATGAGTCATCCAAAAAGGGCGGGGCGCGTATGTACGGCGTTGGCCGTCGTGTTGACGGCGGGCAGCCTTGCCGCGTGCAGCGACGGCTATAAACCCAAGCCGCTTTCGGAAAATGCCGTCAGTCTCACGGCGGCGCTGAACGCGGACGCAAAGGTGAAGGAAGGGGGCGTCGCCGCGTCGTTTACGGAAAAGAATATCGGCTTTGCGACGGAATTTTTCAAGCGTTCCTTTCAGGAGGCAAACACGCTCGTTTCGCCGCTGTCTCTGGCCGTCGCTTTGTCAATGACGGCGAACGGGGCGGGCGGGAACACGCTTTCGGAGATGGAAGGGGTGCTGGGCGCGCCGCTCGCGGACATAAACGGCGGGCTTTCGTCCTATATGAGCTATCTCGAGGGGGAAAGCGGCAGGGAGATCACCCTTTCGCTTGCCGATTCCATCTGGATCAGGGACAACGTTGCGCCGCACGTAAATCGGGATTTTTTGCAGACGAATAAGGATTACTACGACGCGCAGATTTTTTCCGCGCCGTTCGATCAGACCACGATAAAGGATATCAACACCTGGACGGAAAACGAAACCGAGGGCATGATCGACAAGCTGATCGACGAAATAAGTCCCGATACGTTTATGTACCTCATCAACGCGCTCTACTTTTCGGGCGAATGGGCGGAAAAGTACGAGAAGAAGTCGATTTCCGACGGAAGGTTTACTTCCCTTGACGGAAGCGTCTCCACGGTGGATATGATGAACTCGACGGAAGGGCTGTACTTTTCCGACGAAAACACGACGGGATTTCTTAAACCCTACAAGGGCGGGGAGTTTGCCTTTGCGGCGTTCCTTCCCGATGAGGGCGTGACGATTTCGCAATATGTGGCTGCCATGTCCGCGGCGAAATGGAAAAATCTGTTCGATAAGAGCACGCCCGTCGCCGTAAAATGCACGCTGCCCGCGTTCTCTTACGATTTCGAGCTCGAGGCCTCGCCGCTGTTGAAAGAGATGGGCATGCCCGCGGCGTTCGACGGGGAGAAAGCGGATTTTTCGGGTCTGCTCCCCGATGCCTATATCGGAGAGGTGATACACAAGACGCGGATCGAGGTCGATGCGGCGGGGACGAAAGCGGCCGCCGTCACGGGGATCGGCATGAGATGCGAATCCGCGGCGCCCGAGGAATACGTCGTGCGGCTGGATCGGCCGTTTGTTTATGCGATCGTCGATACGGAAAACAATTACCCGCTGTTTCTGGGCGCGGTCACCCGTCTGCCCGCAAAATAAATCGGCTGCGGAAAACTAAAAAGCTGAAAGAGGTTCAAAAAGAAAGGGCGCCGCATACTCTGTATAGTGCCGCCCTTTTTCCTTGCATTTTTGCGGAGAGTGTGGTATAATAAAACCGCTGTTGCAAAATATCGCGGCCTTTCGGCCGCCGCTTACGTGTTGGAGAAAGGATATGAAAAACGAGACGTCTCCCGAAACGAGGGGGGAAAACGAGGGAAATGAGGAAAAAGAGGCGGCTGCCGCTGCGGAATGCGCGGGAGAACAGCCCGCTCTCCCGTCCGGAAAACGGCTGTTCGGCGTGCGGGTCACCAGCCTTTTGTTGGTTGCGTACATAGCTTCTTTTTGCGGCTGGTGCGTGGAAAACGTGTTCCGTATGCTCGCAATCGGCGTGCTCGATTCGAGACATCAGATTCTTCCCTTCCTCGCCGCCTACGGCTTCGGCATTTTCGTATTGTTTTTCGTCTTCGGGACGCCCACCGAAATGCGTATCTTCAAAAAGCGTATTCTGCCCGAAAATACCAAACGAAATCACGCTCTGCGCGTCGTCGTGTATTACGCCCTCGTCTTTGTGCTCATTCTCTTCGGGGAGATGAGCGTGGGGCTTTTGTTCGACAAATGCTTCGGCGTACAGGCTTGGGATTACCGAAATATTCCCCTGCACATCACCCGCTACACAAGTATTCCCACCACGTTCGGGTTTACGACGGGCATCACCCTGTTGATGCATTTCGTGTTCCGCCCCGTGGTCGCCTTTTTCGAGCGCCTGCCGCGAAAGCTCTGCTTTTGGCTTGCCTTGATATTCGGCGTGCTGATCGCCGCGGATTACTGCATCATGATCGGCGGTATGCTGGTGACGGGGCATTTCCCAAACTATTGGTCGATCCGTTTCGGAAAATAAAAACGAGCCCCCGCGAGGGGGCTCGTCGGTTTATTCCGTCCGTTCGGAAAGTTCCTCCGCGTGCCTGTCGGGCGTCACCAAAAGCGTTTTATAATTTGAATACGTCACGAAACCCGCCTTTGCTTTAGGCGGTTTTTTCACATATTTCCGCTCGCAGTAATCGACGGGCACCTTTCCGCCCGCCCGTCCGTCCGAATAATAGGCGCATACCTCCGCCGCAAACGCAAGCACCTCGTCGGGCGCCTTTTTCCCCTCCGTGGCGATTACGACGTGGGAGGAATGATATTTTTGCGTATGCAGCCAGATATCGGCGGGCGAGCAGCTCTTTAACAGTCTGTCGTTTTGCAGATTGTTTCTGCCTCCGAAAATGCGGAAGCCTCCGAATGTATATTCGCGGAAAGGGACGGGAGTATCTTTTTTCTTTCCGCCCGCCCGTTCCTTCTGCGGCTTGACGAGGCCCAGCGAAATAAGCTCCGCTTCGATTTCTTTCAGATCCTCCCGCGTGTCGGCGGCGGAGAGGGAGGCGAACACGCTCTCCGTGTATTCCAGCTCGTCCTCCTCCGACTTTCGCCGCGGAAGCAGGGCGTCCAGCGTGCGCTTGCGCTTGGCGTAGGCCTTGAAGTATTTCTGCGCGTTCTGCGACGGGGACAGCCTGACGTCGAGCGGAATCTTCACCCTTTCGCCCTCCGCGTACCAATTTTCCGCCTCGCATTCCGCCATTCCCTTTTCCAGCCGCCAGAGGTTGGCGGTGACAAGCTCTCCCCTGATGCGTTCGGCTTCCATGTCCTCGCAGTCCTTCAGCCGCTCCAGCGTGTCCTGCAGCTTTTTCTGCTGTTTCTTTTTCAAAGCGCGGACGACGGCTTCCAGCTTCCGCTTCTTGTCCTCGAAAGCGCGTTTCGTCTCTTTGAACGTATAATATTCGTCCTCGGCCTTATTCAAGGACGGAGCGAGGACGCCGCCCGCGACGGAGAAGGCGAAAAAATCCGCTGGGATTTCGTTTTCGTATTTTACGCAAGGCTCGCACGGCAGATTTTCGCAAAATTCCCCGACGAATTTCCAGACGGGCGTTTCGCGGGGACGAAACCGCAGCAGCTCCCGCGCGGTGGGCAGGGCCAGCCCCGCGACGTTTTCGAAGAGAAACCGCGCAAGCTCCTCGTCGGAAGCGCCTTCGGCGCGGAGGGAGAGAAAGCTTTCCGTGCGCTCCTTCAAGCCTTTCCCGTCGAAGGGGGAAAGCTTATCCTGCGGCTCGGGATAGGCGTATTTCGCGCCCGCCAGCAGCACCCGCCGCGCGTTGTCCTCGAGAGAGGAGGTTTTTAGCGCGCCTAAAATCACCCCCTTTTCGGTGAGTATCAGATTGGAATATTTGCCCATGATTTCGCAGTGCAGCACCCTTTCGCACTCGGAAAAATCGGTGGTGCAGTGCAGGCGGATTTCGACGATGCGTTCGAAGGCGTATTGGGAGACGGAGAGGATTTCCGCGCCGAGCAGGTGCTTTCTCAAAAGCATGCAGAAATTGGGCGCGACGGGAGCGGGCTCCTTTTCCGTCAGCGACAGACAGACGCGGGCGTTTGAGGCGTTTGTGCTCAAAACGAGTTTAACCGTCGTCTTTCCCGTGTATATAATAAAGGTAACCTCGTCCTTGTCGGCCTGCGACACGCGGTTGATTTTTCCGCCCTTCAAAAGCGCGTCGAGTTCCGCCGCCGACCGGCGGATATGAAATGCGTCCTGAGGCATCCTGTTCCTCCTTGTAAACCGCCCCCGAAAGGGAGAAAAAGCCCGAAACGGGTCGAAAAGATTTTTACGGCGGGGTGTTTTCTATAAATTATAACGTAAATTTCGCAAATTGTAAACGAAAATGCTTTCTTTTCTCGTAAGAATATGATAAAATGTAGCTTGCACGGCGGAGAGAAGCTCTGCCGCCGAAAGAGTTCAAGAGATAAAGAAGCATTATTTTAGGAGAAAGATATTATGAAGTACACAACAAAAGCCGCAGAAAAAAGCACGATGAAGATCACGATGAAATTCGACGCAGACGAGTGGAAGGACGCCCTCAACAAGGCGTACGTCAAGACGAAGGGAAGATATTCGGTCAACGGTTTCCGCAAGGGAAAGGCGCCGAGAAACGTCATCGAGCACGCCTACGGCAAGGGCGTATTTTTCGAAGATGCGCTCAACGTTCTCTTCTCCGAGAATTACGGCACCGTTCTCGATAAGGAGGAAAAGAAGTTTACGGCGGTGGGCGATCCCGAGCTTTCCGTGGACGATCTTTCCGACGACGGCGTCACCCTCGTGGCCGTGACCCCCGTCAGACCCGAAGTGAAAATCGGCTCCTACAAAGGTATGAAAATCAAAGAATTCGCGTATAATGTAGAGGACGCCGACGTCGATAAGGAAATCGAAAGGCTGCTCGACAGAAACGCACGCAAGATAGAAGTTTCCGATCGTCCCTGCCAAAACGGCGATACGGTCAACATCGATTTCGTCGGCACGATCGACGGCGTAAAATTCGACGGCGGCGAGGCGGCGGGCTTCGACCTCACCCTCGGCAGCGGACAGTTTATCCCCGGGTTCGAGGATCAGGTCGTCGGCATGAACGTCGGCGAGAGCAGGGACGTAAACGTCAGATTCCCCGAAAATTATCAGGCCGAGGAGCTCAAGGGCAAGGACGCCGTGTTTGCCGTCAAGCTCAACTCCGTCAAGGGTAAGGAGCTGCCCGAGCTGACCGACGCCTTTATCAAGGACGCGACGGGTTCGGAGACGATCGAGGAATACAAGGCCAAGACCAAGGAAAGATTGCAGCAGCAGGCGGATAAAAATTCCCTCGACGCGACGGAGAACAGCATTCTCGACGCGATTTCGGCTACGGCGGAGGCGGAAATCCCCCAGGCCATGATCGAGAGGGAAATCGACGGCCTCGTGCAGAAATTTGAGTATCAACTGATGTATCAGGGGCTTAAGCTTCAGGACTATCTCGACTTTATCAAGACGACGAAAGAGGAGTTTAGAAAGAATTACGAGGAGCAGGCGAAAAAGAACGTTTTGAACCAGCTCGTCATTTCCCAGATCATCAAAGACGAAAAGATAGAAGCGACGGACGAGGAAGTGGAAGCGAAAGTCGCCGAACAGGCCGCGTCGGTGGATAAGAGCGCCGAGGAGTACAAGAAGGGCATGGATCCCCGTCAGTACGACTATATCAAAAGCGACATCATCATCACGAAGCTGTTCGATTTCCTCAAGGCAAACAACGAAATGTATGTAGAGGAGAGCAAGTAATGAACGAAAAAAATGTTTTGATCCCTTATGTCGTGGAACGCACGAGTACGGGCGAACGTTCGTACGATCTGTATTCCCGGCTTTTGGAGGACAGAATCATTTTTTTGAGCGGTGAGATCGACGACGCGGTGGCCAACACGGTGGTGGCTCAGCTCATTTATCTCGAGGGCAAGGAGCCGGGCAAGGACATCAATCTGTATATCAATTCCCCCGGCGGGTCGGTGACGTCGGGCATGGCGATCTACGACACTATGAATTACGTCAAGTGCGACGTATCGACCATCTGTATCGGTATGGCGGCTTCGATGGGCGCGTTTCTGCTTTCCAGCGGCGCGCGGGGCAAGCGTTTCGCCCTGCCCAATTCGGAGATCATGATTCATCAGCCTTTGGGCGGCGCGCAGGGTCAGGCGAGCGACATCAAAATTCAGGCGGAGCATATTCTGCGGACCAAGGCGAAGATGAACCGTATCCTTTCGGAAAATACGGGAAGGGATCTCGCCACGATCGAACGCGATACCGACAGGGACAATTATATGTCGGCGGAGGAAGCGCGGGTTTACGGACTTATCGATAAAGTTTTTGTGAGACGCTGAGGCGACGGGCGAAAACGGAACAGACAAAATATTCTCGCGCAAAGCTCCTTGCAAACGGGCTTTGCGCGGTATTTTTCAATCAATCAAACGGGGTGTGACACATGGAAAAAAACGAACAACGCTGTTCATTCTGCGGAAAATCGAAGGAGGAAGTGCGCCGCCTCATCGCGGGGCCGGACGGGGTGTTCATCTGCGACGACTGCGTGGATATCTGCAAGGCAATGGTGGACGAGACGATCGAGAAGGATAAGGCGGAGGAAGTGCCTTTGAAAAAGCCCGCCGAGATAAAAGAGGAGCTGGACAAATATATCGTCGGTCAGGACAAGGCGAAGAAGGTGCTTTCCGTCGCCGTGTATAACCATTACAAGCGCATAAACGCGCTTGTGAAGACGAAAAAGGCGGAGGACGAGATAGAGATCGAAAAGAGCAATATTCTTCTTCTCGGGCCCACCGGGTGCGGTAAAACGCTGCTTGCGCGCACGCTGGCAAAGATCCTCAACGTTCCCTTCGCCACCAGCGACGCCACCACGCTTACGGAGGCGGGGTACGTCGGCGAGGACGTCGAAAATATCCTTTTGAAGCTTATTCAAAACGCCGATTACGACATCGAGCGCGCGCAGCGCGGCATCATCTATATCGACGAAATCGACAAGATTGCGCGCAAGAGCGAAAACGTCTCCATTACCCGCGACGTATCGGGCGAGGGCGTGCAGCAGGCGCTTTTGAAGATCATCGAAAGCACGCTCGCTTCCGTTCCCCCTCAGGGCGGCAGAAAACACCCCCAGCAGGAGTGTCTCAGAATCGACACGACGAATATTCTGTTTATCTGCGGCGGGGCTTTCGTGGGCCTGGATAAAATCGTGGCCTCGAGAAAGGACGACACGACGCTCGGCTTCGGCGGCAAGGTGAAGCTGGGCGCCGACGAGGTGGACTACGCCGCGCTCGACGACGTGAAGCCGCAGGATCTGACCAAGTTCGGGCTGATTCCCGAATTTGTGGGCAGGCTGCCCATCGTGGTCAACCTCGACCCGCTGGGCGAGGACGCCTTGGTGAAAATTTTGACCGAGCCGAAAAATGCCATCATCAAGCAGTATCAGAAGCTGGTGGGCATCGACGGCGTCAAGCTGACTGTGGAAGAGGACGCGGTGCGCGAAATCGCCCAGACGGCGATCCGCTTAAAGACGGGCGCGCGGGGACTGCGCACGATTATCGAAGGGGTGATGACCGACGTGATGTATCAGATTCCGTCCGAAAACGACGTGGAGGAAGTGGTCGTCACGAAGGAATGTCTCACCGACGGCGCGCGGCCCAAGGTGATTTATAAGCAAAAGTCCGCCTGAAGTGCGGTAAAAAGAAAGGCGGTACGGAAAATTCCGTACCGCCTTTCTCTTTTGCGGAAGGTATAAGCCTTTTGAACTTCATTCTACGATAATCGTCAAGGGATAAGTGGAACAGCCGAAGTTTTTGCCCTTGGTCTTGAACTTCGAGCTGGCGATTACGGTATAAGTCCCCGCTTCGGCGAACGTGTAGGAATTATAACAATCTGCTACAGACCAAAGCGTTTTTCGTCCCATAAGGTTCGGCAGAGTGCGAGAGTGTTTTTCCGAAAAATCCGGAGTGTATAAAACGGTTTCTCCTTTGGAAATTTCCACGTCGATAAACTGTGTGCCTCTATAAACGGTTTTATACCACCTTTTGTCCTGTTGCCCCATCATCATTCTGAATTGAATGGTACTGCCGACAGGGCAGGTTAAAGAATTATTTTCTTCTCTCCGAGAGTCCTCATAGGAATAAGTGTTTGCGTCGTCTATAAGATATCCGTTTTCATCAAGATAATGGGCGTTTAGAGCAAATCGAAAATTAGATTGCTTAGGAGGGATAAGGAAAAACAACAGCAGACCGATCAACAAAACGGCCGCGAGGGAAAGGGGAATTACGATTTTCAATGCCTTTTTTTCATTTAATCCTCCGTTACCGTCTTGTATAAATTATATTATAAAATAGAGATGAAAATTATTTTCATATACAGTATAACATATTAAAAAATGAAAGTCAATACTGAAATTAAAAATAGAAAGGAAAAAGTTAAATAACGCCGTCCGTTTATAAAGTAGAAAAAATAGTTTGTCTCGCTGCATTTTTATAAAATCCTTTTTTCGACACCAGGCGACGCGAGTGCGCGGAAATGTGAAAGAATTTTCGGAAAAACTTCTTTGCTTTTTCGCATACAGTGTGCTATAATAGAAGCGGAAATGCGTAAGCACAGAGTATTTACGGGCATTTCCGCGCCCTATTCAAACATAGCGCAAGCGATGTTATAATAGAAGCGGAAATACGGAAGCACGAAGTATTTATCGATATTTTCGCGCTCCATTCGAATATTGTCGCCCGCGTTATAATAAAAGCGAAAGAGCTTTTCGGTCGTTTAGAAAAAGCCGATTTGTAAAGCCGTGAGGAAAATTTGTTTGAAAAGGCTGCTAAAGGGGTAAAAATAATTATATGGAAAATTATACGGAAAAACAAACGATACGAACGAATATATTGTCCATCGTGCCCCTTCGCGGCAAGGTGGCTTTTCCCAATACGCTCACTTCTTTCGAGGTCGGGCGGGATATTACCCTGAAAGCGATCGACCGTGCCACTGCGTCGGCCGACCGTCTGTTGTTTATCTGCGCTCAGCGCGAAACGGAAAAAGACGAAATCACCGCGGCCGATATCTATACCGTCGGGACGGTGGCGAGAATCAAACAGGTGACGCAGCTTCCCGGGGGCACTCTGCGCGTCCTCGCGGAGGGCGTTTATCGCGCCCGCGCCCGTTCGGTGCAGTTCGAATCGGGGTACTATTACGCGGTCACCGACGAGATTGTGTCCGTGCACGGCGACGAGGTTCTCGAGGAAGCCTATTTCCGCACGGCGCGAGAGATGGTGCGGGACGTGCTTCTGGCCGACGGCAAAATCGGCAAGGATATTCTCGCGCAGCTGGAGGCCTGTTCCGACCCCGACGCCTATATCGACATGACCGTGGCGGCCATGCGCGTGCGGCTCGAAGTCAAGCAGGAGCTGTTGGAGGAGGAATCCGTCATCGAACGGCTGAAGCGGTTTGAACGCTGCCTCAACGACGAGCTGGAGATTGCCAAAATCGAAAAGAAGATCGCTTCCGCCGTTCGGCAGAATATCGACCGCTCGCAGAAGGATTACTTCCTGCGCGAGCAGCTGAAAGCGATCCATACGGAGCTGGGGGACGACGGCAAGGAGGAGGACGAGTACCGTGCAAAAATCCTCGCAAAAAAATTGCCCGGGGAGATCGAGGCGAAGTGCCTCAAGGAGCTTGACCGCCTCGACAAAATGCAGTCCGCCTCGCCCGAATATACGGTGATTACGGGGTATCTCGACTGGATACTCGACCTGCCCTGGAACGAGGAAACGACGGACACCGAAAAGCTTTCCGACTGCGTGCAGGTGCTCGACGCCGACCATTACGGCCTCGAAAAGATTAAGGAACGCATTACCGAATACCTCGCCGTGCTGAAACTGACGGGGAATATGAAAGCGCCCATTTTGTGCTTTGTCGGCCCTCCGGGCGTCGGTAAAACGAGTATCGCGCGCTCTATCGCCCGCGCGCTCGGCCGCAAATTCGTGCGTATGAGCCTGGGCGGCGTCAAGGACGAAGCGGAGGTGCGCGGACATCGGCGCACCTACGTCGGCGCGATGCCCGGGCGCATTCTCTACGCCATGAAAAACGCCGGCTCGGTTAATCCCGTGTTCCTGCTGGACGAAATCGACAAAATTTCTTCGGATATGCGCGGCGACCCCTCCAGCGCGCTGCTCGAAGTGCTCGACCCCGAGCAGAATTCCACCTTCCGCGACCGTTATCTCGAAGTGCCGTACGATTTGAGCAAGGTGTTGTTTATCACGACGGCGAATACGCTGGACACCATTCCGGGACCGCTGCGCGACCGCATGGAGATCATCGAGCTGTCGGGCTATACGCTGGAAGAGAAAAAGGAAATCGCGCGGCGGTATCTCGTGCCCAAGCAGCTGACCGCAAACGGATTGACGGACGAGAATGCGGAGTTTACCGACGACGGGCTGCGCGCGATTATCGAAGGATATACCATGGAAGCGGGCGTCAGGACGCTGGAGCGCACCGTGGGCACCGTCTGCCGCAAAATCGCGGTGAAATACGCGGACGACCGCAAGCTGAAAAAGGTGAAGGTGGATAAGCGGAAGGCCGAGGAGCTGCTCGGCGCGCCCCGCTTTACGGCGGACGAAGCGCGCGGGAAAGAGGAGGTGGGCGCGGTGACGGGGCTGGCCTGGACGGCGGTGGGCGGCACCACCCTGACGGTGGAAGCGTCTGCCATGCACGGCAAGGGCGAAATCCGCCTGACGGGAAAGCTCGGCGACGTCATGAAGGAATCCGCCCTCGCGGCGATTTCCTTTATCCGCTCCCATGCCGATAAATACGGTATTCCCTCCGATAAGTTTGAGACGACGGACATTCACATTCACGTGCCCGAAGGGGCGACCCCAAAGGACGGGCCCAGCGCGGGCATCACCATCGCCACCGCCATTCTTTCGGCGTTTACGGGCAGGCCGGTGAGAAAGGACGTCGCCATGACGGGCGAGATTACGCTGCGGGGCAGGGTTCTGCCCATCGGCGGGTTAAAGGAAAAGGCGCTGGCCGCGCGCCGCGTGGGGATTAAAAATATCGTTATCCCCGCGGAAAACAAAAAGGATATAGAGGAAATCCCCGAAAGCGTGAGAGGGGAGATAAGCTTTATCCCCGTGACGGACGCGGACGAGGTATTTTCGTTTGCGGTACGCGCGGCGGCGGATACGGACAATTCCAAGCAGGCGAAGCCCAAACGGCTGCAAAAGCCCAAGAAAGAGCCCGTGCTTCCCGTGACGGACGGGGGCGTGCCCCTTTCGGGCGGCGTGCGCTGCTGATTGACAAAAGTAAAGATCGGACGAGGTACCCATGTACGAGACGAACGAAAAAACCGAAAAGCTGGTCGTGAAAAACGCGACGTTTATCACCTCCGCGGCGAGCGAAAAACAGTTTATCTCGACGGATAAGCCGATGATCGCCGTATGCGGCAAGTCCAACGTGGGCAAAAGCTCGTTTATCAATATGCTGGCCAACCGCAAGCGGCTGGCCAAAACAAGCAGCGCGCCCGGGCGGACGCGGCTGGTGAATTATTTCGACTTCGGAGAGTTTGTTTTGGCCGATTTGCCCGGCTACGGTTTTGCGAAGGTGTCCAAGAGCGAAAAGGAACGCTGGGCAAAGACATTGGATTCGTTTTTCAAAAACAAGCAAACGATTGCCCATGTCTTTATGCTGGCCGACAGCCGTCACGATCCTACGGCGGACGACGTGCAGATGATAAAGTTTCTCAATCACCATATCATTCCTTTCACCGTCGTTTTGACCAAGGCGGATAAGCTGTCGAGGATGAAACTGAAAGAAAACGTGAAAGCGATTGCGGCGGACTTGTATATGGGCGTGGAAAATCTTTTGCCCACCAGCGCCGAAACGGGGCTGGGAAAGGAAGCCGTGCTGGGGAAGATTGCCGAAGTCATCGCGGCGGCGGAGGCTTCAGCGGCGGAAGACGAAAGCGAAGAAGACGGCGAAGAAGCCGAGCTTGTGCGGGAATAACGAAAAAATTCCTTTTTCGGGCAAACGGAAAAAATCCCGAAAGGAAAGTGAAGGTATCCGATGAATGAATTTTTGAAAACGTGGTACGGTCTTACGCTGTTTATTATTTTTGACGCCGCGGCGGTGCTCGCCGTTATGGCGATCGCCTACCGCTGGGTATTCAAACGGGTGTGGGACGCGCTGGCGTCGATCGTCTGTATGGCGGTTCTTTCGCCGCTGTATCTTGCGATATTTGTGCGCGGGAAGATATATCAAAAGAAAAACGGCGGCATGGAAACGCTGACCGCGCGGGAGTTTTTTGTGGGAAAAAAGGCGAAGGCGATCGCTCTGCACGTCTTCCGCACGACGGACGACGAAGGAAACGAAGCGGGACGCTACGGCAGGTGGCTGAAACGTACGGGGTTTTATAAACTTCCTTATCTGTTCGACGTATTCTGCGGTTCGCTCAGCTTTCTGGGGGTAAGGGCGCTGTCCTTTGAGGATGCGGCTTTCGTTTCGGAAAGCGACGAGGGAAGATATGCGGTGCGCCCCGGCTTGATCAATCCTCTCGCCGCGACGGGCGACGGAGAAACGGATTATGAGGAAATGTTTCATTCCGATACCCGTTATGCGAAAAAAATGAGCCTGTTCGGTGATTGGAAAATATTTTTCTATTGGCTTTTGAAAAAGGCCCGCGGGGAAGGTCGTTCCTATCTCGGCGTTACGGCGGAAAAGACGTACGCAGAGGCGCTTTTGGACGAAGGAAGGATTGCGAAAGAGGATTTCGAAATAGTGTCCGCAAATGCAGCGGCGGAGGAGGAAGAGCTCCGTAAAACATATGAGCCCGAAGAAGAACCCGAGGCGGAAGAAGGTGGGACCCCCGACGAAAACGGAGAGGCGGAGACCGCGCGGACCGACGAGGCGGGCGGAGAAGATAAGGCCGAACAGACCGACGGGGAAAACCCGGAGGATTCCGAAAAATAAAAGCCGACGAAAAAATGGAGAACAGGCTGAAAAATAAAAGCCGCATAAGCGAAAATCCGCCCGCCGAAAGTATTTCGGCGGGCGGGTCGTTTAATCCGATGGATTAAAGAAAGTCGCGCGTTTCGATATAATAGCTCCAGCGCAGAGAACTTATCTGTTCGATCCGCGCGTAGTCGGAGGCCGTATGGAGAATATAATTATCTCCGAGATAGATCGCCACATGTCCGACTCGCTCGATCCCCGTATAGTCTTTGCGGGTGGAGTTGGTGAAATAGATGCAGTCGCCGCGGCTGAGCTGGTCGCGGGGGACATAGGCGCCCTGTACCACCTGCGAACGGGTCGTCGTCTGGAGAACCACACCCGCCGCCTGATAAAAGACGTATTGGACAAGCGAAGAGCAGTCGTATTTCGACGTGGTAAAGCCCTTCAGAAAGTTACCGTATCCGTCATGCAGGCGCACCGCGCCATAGACGTAGGGTACGCCGATCGTTTTATAGGCTTCCCAAAGCACGTTTTCCACCCTCGTATCGTCGCTTTTTTCGATTTCGAAGACGGTGACGTAAGAGGCGCTGATATACGCCGTCTGGTTTTTATAATAGGTCTTGTACCAGTTGCCCGTCTTGCCGGCCACCACGTAAGCAGTGTCCTTTTCCGCCGATCCGAGTACGGGAAATTCCGTTCCCGCGCCCGCGCGTATGTTTACCCCGTCGCGCGTGCATTTTATGTAAGAGGCATAGCTTTTCGCGGGCGGCTCGGGTTCGGGCTCGGGCTGCGGCGTGTCGTCGGGCGGCTCGGGCGTGTCGTCCGGAAGCGTTGGCGTTTCGTCGGGAGTCTGTACGGACGAATCAACGTCGGGGACGCTCTCGGAGGAAGAATTTTCCTCAGAGGAAGTCTCCCCCGTTGGATTTGTTTTACAGCCGACGGGCAAAAGGAAAGCAAGGGAAAGCACAAAGGCGATCGCGGCCGCTTTCGATAATTTTTTCATGAAAACCTCCTAAAGTTAAATGATAATATATTGATTTTAACGATTTTTCATGCAAATTGCAAGTCACAAATTTTACAATTAATGGAATAAACAAGAAAAAAAGAGGCTTTTATGCCGTTTTTTTCTAAAAAAAGGCATAAAAGGAATATTTTTTATAATACTTTTATGCGCCGATTTGAAGCCTGTGGCGAAAGATGTGCAAAAGGCGTATCCGTTACTTGCCGTTTTTGCGCGGTTATGGTATAATAAAGGTATGGAAAAATTGCTGACGGACGTACATAACCATACGCGGTTTTCTCCCGACGGACAGGACGCAATCGAGGAGATGCTGGCGGCGGCCCGCGAAAGGGGCGTCGCGTATTACGGGATTTCGGAACATTTCGATTACGACTATAAGGTAAATAATATTCCGTTTTACGGCGGCGCGTCGGCCTCTTATACCGATCCCGAGCTCTATTTTTCTCGCGCGCGGGCGCTGAAGGCGGCGTATGCGGGACAAATGGAGGTGCTGGTCGGCGGAGAATTCGGCTATACGGACAATCCTGCGGCGTTTGCGCTCTATGCGGAGGTTATCGATAAGTACTCGCCCGATTTCGTCGTCAACAGCGTCCATACCGACGGGCGCGCCGACTATTCGACGGAGGAAGCCTATTTGGATAAAAACGGCGGACTGCGCCCGAAAGAGGAGGTCTATCGGGAATATTTCTCCCTCGTAAAAAAGAGCTTGGAGGCGCCTTATTCTTTCGATATCGTGGGGCATCTGGGCTTTTGTACGCGCTATGCGCCGTATGGGGACAAGCGGGCGCGCTATGAGGAATATCGTTCTGAAATCGACGGAATTTTGCTGCGAATCATCGAAAAAGACAAGATTTTGGAGGTAAACGGGGCGGGCAGGGGAGGCGCGAGCGAGTTTTTGCCCGACAGAGATATCCTGAAAAGATATTACCGATTGGGCGGGCGGAAGGTTTCCTATGCGTCCGACGCGCACAGTACCCCGAGTATTTTGAGAAATCGGGAAAAGATCGCCGCGGCGCTTAAGGAGATCGGCTTTACCTGCGTCACGGTTCCCGTCCACGGAGAACGGATAGAGACGGCGCTTTGAAAGCAGAGGAAGGATTATGGGCTTCTACGAAAAACTGAAAAATTGTACGACGAGGGAAGAGGTGCGCGCGTCGTTTTTCGAGGAAACGGGGTTGGTTTTTCCCTTGAAACAAAAATTTGACAGCACCGAACAGGTTCTTTACATATTCCGCAAGGAGCGGCGTTTTCTGCCGCCGAAAGGGATTGCGTCGCCGCTGGCGCAGGCATTGTACGTCTTGAGGGAGCTGAAATACGGCGGGGCCGCCTGTCCGCTGCCGCCGTACGTGTGCTGCGTGTGCCGCGGGGAGGCCTTTATCGCTCCCACGCGGCCCTTCGCGCGGTTTTACGCCCGCCGAAGGGAAGAAAAATACGACTGGGACCGCACACCCCTTTCGCCTTGTCCTAGATTGATCGGGGATTTGAGCGAAAGCGCGGCGCTCGCGCGGGTGCGCGTTTACGATTTGAAAGACGAGGGCGGGGAAGCGGCGTTTTTGGCGGCGCATACCCGCGCCTGCGCCGTTCAGCTGTCCCTGTTCCGCCGCGAAAAAAAGACGATAGACGAAAATAATTTTTTGAAGGTTTACGAATATTGGGCTTCCCTGTTTACCGAAGCGTTGAGCGAAAACGGCGAGGTGAGGAAACTGGCGGAATATTTCCTTTCCGACATCGAGACGGGCAGAAAGCTCGACCGCGGGGGCCGTGTAGAATTTTCCTTCGGCGGCGAAAAGGTGACCAAGAGCCTGCCTGTGTATGAGTATAACTATTTCTGGAGCGTATATGAGCGCGTAAAGGACGAGCGGACGATCTTTGCGATCCGCCGAAAGATCGACCGCCTCAGCGAGGATTTCGCGCGGCGGTTCGAGGGGGAATTTTACACGCCCGTTCCGTTTGCGGCCAAGGCGTACGAATATCTCGTCAAGACGATCGGAAAAAACCGTCTCGAGAGCGGCGCCTACCGCATCTGGGACATGGCGGCGGGAAGCGGCAACCTCGAATTTACCCTGCCGCAGGCCGCCCTTCCTTACACTTATATTTCCACGCTGTCGGAGGACGATGCCAATTACTGCCGCCGTATTTTTTCCGCGGCGGAGGTGTTTCAGTACGACTACCTCAACGACGACGTCGAAGAGCTGTTCGGCGAGGGGGACGGACAACGGCGGAAAATGCCCGAGAAATTGCGGAAGGATCTGCATAACCCCAAGCTTAAATGGCTGATTTTTATCAATCCGCCCTTTGCCACCAGCAATCTTTCCGCATTTTCCGCGGGAAAAGTCTCCAAAAGCGGCGTTTCCGACACCGCAATACGTCGGGTAATGCTGAAAAACGGGTACGGGGAAACGGGCAGGGAGCTATTTTCGCAGTTCTTGTTTCGTATCTCGCGGGAATTTGAGGGGAAAAAAGGATATCTCGGGCTGTTTTCCACGCTCAAATATCTGAACGCGCCCAACGACAGAAAACTGCGCGAGGGATTTTTCCGCTATACGGCCGAACGGGGCTTCCTTTTTTCCTCGGAAAACTTCGAGGGCAGCAAGGGGAAATTCCCCGTCGCGTTTGCGGTGTGGAGCCTGGAAAAGGAGCGGTCGCTGGAAAGCCAGTCGCTCGTTTTCGACGTATTCGACCGCGAAGCGAAAAAAGTGGGCGTCAAGCGGGTGCGCACGGACGGCGGCGGCAGGCTGTTGAGCGCCTGGGTGAAGCGCCCGCCCACGAAACGGGTGTTTCCGCCCTTTACGGGGGCGACGCGCGTATGCGAAAGGAACGTGGACGTACGCGACCGCGTCGCGGAGGGCTTTCTCTGTTCGCTCATGTGCTGCGGCAACGATTTTCAGCATCAAAATCAGACGGCGCTGTTTTCCGGCCCCCAGGCCAGCGCGGGCTCCTATTCGGTAACCGCGGAAAACTTCGAAAAATCCATGGCGGTGCACGCCGTGCGCAAGCTGCCCAAGGCGTCCTGGTCGAATAACCGTGACCAGTTTTACGCGCCCGTCCGCGAAGCGGACGAGGGATTTTTGTCCGATTGCGTCGTCTGGAGCGTATTTTCCGATTCGGACAATGCCTGCTCGCTGAAAGAGGTGGTTTATAAGGGCGAAATCTACCGCGTCAGGAACCAGTTGTTTCCCTTTTCCAAGGCGGAGGCGGAAACGTGGAGCGGCGGCGCGCTTTCGGGCGGCGACGAGGAGGAAGCGTTTTTTTACAGATGGCTGAAAGGGCGCGCCTTGTCGCAGGAAGCCGAAAAAGTGATGCAAGCCGCGCGGGATTTTTACGCATACTGTTATCGCGGCGGCATGGCGGAGATCTGGGACGCGGGTTATCCGCAGCTTCGGGCGGCGGCGGATGAAGGGGGCAGGGCTTTGCTGAACGGGCTTAAGGCCGCGCATAAGGCGCTGGGAAACGTCCTCCTGCCGAAAATGTACGATTACGGGTTTATTCCCGCGGACGTGGAATATTTCAAGGAGGGCGAATAGAGATGTCCAAGCTTGACCTTTTGAAATTTTTGGAAGGCTACGACGGGGAGGTGGAGATTGCGGACTTCTCTCCCGAGGAATTGCAGGAGCTGATCGAACGGATGAAAAACGACGGACAGTCCCTGCCTTTGACGAAAGAGGAATTCAAAAAGAGATATTTTGAATATTATGATGATGTGAAGGATAAATCCATGAAGCGGCAGGATTGGTGACGGGCGGGACGGCCCGCGCGCTGCGCCGCGGCCCAAACGGCCGAAAAGGAGGGAAACATGAAAAGGTATAAGTATCTCATATTCGACGCGGATCATACGCTGATCGATTTCGCGGCGGACGAACGGGAGGCGTTTAAGCGCATTTTTGCCGAATGCGGCGTAGAGACGAGCGGGGCCATGCTGGATCGGTGCCGCTGGTGGTCGGAAAAGACCTGGGAGGACGCGGGGCTGTCCAATGTGAACGACGAAACCATTCAGCGCACCTATCACGACCTCTATAAAAGCCACCTCGAATTGCTTTTTGCGCGCATTTTTCGCGAGTTTCCGCCGAAAAACGCGCCCGCGCCCCGCGAGGTAGGGGAAAAATTTCTGAAATATCTCGAGGACGGCGGCGCGCAGTTGAAGGACGCGGAAAAGGTGCTGACCGTGCTTTCCGAAACGCACGGGGGAGAATATAAGATCTGTGTGGCCACGAACGGCCTGCACAGCATTCAGACGGGCAGGCTGCGCGCTTTGGAAAAGTATATTTATCGGCTGTATATTTCCGAGGACGTGGGGGTGATTAAACCGCTTTCCGCCTTTTTCTTCCGCGTGTTGCACGATCTCAGGGCGACGCCTGCCGAATGCCTCATGATCGGGGATTCCCTGCAATCGGACATCGCGGGCGCGGCGGGCGCGGGGATAGACAGCTGCTGGCTGAACGCCGACCGCCGCGAAAATCCCGCCTCCGTGCGCCCCGATTACGAGATCGCCGCGCTTTCCGAACTGCTCGAGATCCTGAAATGAGTTTTCGACAGAAAACGCGGTTTTACTGCGTTTCACGTGAAAAAAGAGCCGTACGGAGTTCTCCGTACGGCATTTTTTTAAGAATAGGGCCGTTCAGGCGGCGGGCTGCGTCCTGGAGGCCTTTAACGAAGCGAGGTAATCCTTTGCTTCCTGTTCGGCCTTTTCCAAGGCTTCGGTAAATTTCTTTTCCGCAGCCGTGAGGGTTTCATCGACCTTTGCGATTGCCTCCTCGACGGCTTTGAGATCTTCCTCCGTGAGGTCGGTCCGCATTGTCCCGAGGATTTTTTCCGCGCGCGTTTCAAGCACTTTCAGCGCCGAATAGGCGGCCGCCTTCGGCTCCTTGCCCTCGGCTGCGGACTTGATTTCCGAAAGCAGGGTGTTGAGTTCGTCGAGATAAGCGCCCACGGTCTCCTTGATCTGTTCGGGAATCAGCGCCGAAATCGCCGCCGCGGAATCCGTGAGAAACTTATCGAGCGCCGCCTTATATTCCTCCGCGATCGCCGCGTCTATTTTTTCGGCCTCGGCCTGTACTTTTTCCATTACTTCGTTCATCTTCTGTTTTGCGGCGGCAAGTTCGTCCGCCGTTAAATTTTTGAAATAGGCGTCGAAATATTTGTCGAGTGCGGCGACAGTCTTGCCGTTTTCCGTAATCTCTGCGATAAACGCCGCCTTCTCCGTATCGGACATGCCCATTGCGGAGGCGATCGCGTTAAGCGTTTCGTCGGAGACCTGCGTCTTTTCCGCTATATCGGCCGCTTTTTCCGCAACGTCCAGCGCCGTGTTCAGCGCGCGGGCGGAGTTTGTGTAAACCCCGTAAACGGCGCCGTAATTTACGTCGTATTTTCTCTCGTATCCGGGGACCAGAGACGCAAGGGCGTCTTTGGTATAGGGCGCGGCCCAAAGGCTGTCTAACACCGCGGATTTCGTGTTATAGTACGCGCGGTAAGCGATATTTTTCGCCGCGGTGTAGGCGGCGGTGGCATACGGCTCTATCGTTTCCGCCTTTTGGGAAATCAGGTTTAACAGTTCGGATACGTCCATGTCCGCGGCCGCCGTAAACGTCAGCGTACCTTCCACGCTTTGCGCCTCTGCGATGAGCTTGAATTTGCCTACGGTCAGGCCTTGGATCGCCGCATCGGAGCTATATTCCGCCTTGACGGCGTTGAGCTCGCGGTTGAGGGAGAAAGTGCCTTCGGACGTGAAGCGGAGATCCAGCCCCTCGGCGGCGGCTTCGAAGGAGCCCTCGACGGCGCTCGAAAGCTTTTCCGCGTCCGCCTTACCCTCCACCGTAATGTTTACGCCGCGGTTGTTCTCGTTCAGATACCCGAGCTCTACGGAAAGCTCCGCGATTTTTTTCGCGGCTTCGTCCGCGCTCATGCCGACGAGGTTTTCCCCGTAGAGAAGCACCTGCGCGTCCTCGTTGTCCGCAAGGACGGAGAGGACTGTATCGTTTTTGTCCAGCACCAGCGAGACGGAAGGATTGACGTCGATCCCCACGTAGGAAACCGCTTTTCCCTCGTCCTTGCCGCCGTTTCCGCAGGCTGCGGCCAGGGATACGACCATCGCGCCCGAAAGGCTTGCCGCTAAAATTTTCGAAAGCTTGTTTTTCATAAATTTTACCTCTTTTCTGTTTTGTTTCGTCGGTCGTCGGGATTCCGATTTCCGAATTCAACGATTAAACGAACGGGAAACGCGTTTTATTGGCGGAAAAGAAAAATTTTTTTGATTTTTTTACGGGTCATGCTTTGCCGATCCTTTCGAGAAATTCGGCGTAGTCGCTTTCGGTTACGGTGGGACGGGGAAGCGCAAACAGAGCGGAATACTTTTCGTACAGCTCCTTCGCCCGGCTGTCGATTAAGGCGGAGATGTCCTCCGTCAGTTTTTCGGCCGTCGTCGAGAGGCCGTCCAAAATATTTGCCGCAACGTCGCTGAAAAGTTTGTTGGAGATGAGTTTGTAATATTCGACCCGCAGGGGGAGATTTTCGATTCCGCCGAAAGTCGAGTCGTTTATCCCCGCTTTATCCAGCGCGCGCAGGGCTTCGAGGGCGTCGTCGGAAATCGTCGCGCGATAGGCCGAAACGGCGATATATTTCTGATAGGAGACCGCGCCCTGCAGTCCTCCCCGTTCCCGACAGTCGATCCCGTAGAGGAAATACAATTTTTCGAGCAGGGGCTTCATTTTGTCGCAGAGCGCGCGCACGTTGCCGTTGAGGTTTTCGTCCACCGTCCAATAATTGCCGAAAAGGGCGCCGCCTTTATTGTCGGGGTCGGCCTCGATTTGTGCGTTGAGGTCCCCGATTGCGCCCAGAAGATCGTATTTTGCGAGGGCGTCGGTCAGAAGGTATGCGGCATAGTCGTAAACGGCGTTTTCCGCAAGCGTTTTCAGCTCTTCGAAGTCGGCTTCCGCGGCGGCGAGGCTGTACCAGGCGGCGGGGCGGGCTTCGTAATCCTTGACCAAAGCCTCCGTCTCCGCGTCCGCTTGCGCCTCTGCTTTGACATAGACGTAAAGGCCCTTTTCACGGAAATATTCCGTCAGGTCGGTTTCTATCGCCTGCGCCTGTTCCGCAGGCGCTTCCGCCGAAGCGAGGAGGGTGACGTTCATCTGATTGTAAGCGTCCTCCGAGCCCGTATCCTCCAGGCGGATATATCCCGTCTGCGCGGCGCGTTCCGCCACTAAAAGGGCGGCCTCTTCTGCGGAGACCCCTATCAGGGAAGCGGCGAACGCTTCATCGTTGAGAAACGTGTCCGCGTCCGCGTTGCGGCTGACGGCCTTTTTTACTCGGTAATTTTCGTCTAAGGTAAGCGCGAGGGAAGGGTTGATATCGATATACATACAGGCGTATCGGGGCGAGACGGGGCGCGTCGAAAGGGCGCCGAGCACCGCGGAGCAGACGATGAGGACCGCCGCCGCCACCGCGCCGACCGCCCCCCACAAGCGCGCGCGCTTCCTTTTTCGGTTTCCGCCCGCGGGAGAGGGGTTTGTTCCTGCGGAGACGGGGGCTTTTTTTGCGCGCTCGGCGGTGTCCGCTTCCGCCTGCGTGCGAACGGGCTCGTCTTTATGAGTGCATATGGGTTCGTCTTTCAGCCGTTCGGACATGGGGGGGACGGCGTTTTCGAGTTCCCGATTGAGTTTTTCAAAAAAATCGGATTGTTTCATTTTTCCTCCTCCAGATATCCGCGCAATTTTGCGAGCGCCGCGTTGTATTTCCAGGTGACGGTGCCCAGCGGCAGGCCTGTCGCTTCCGCGATTTCGCGGTGCTTATAGCCCCAAACCGCATGTAAAAGTACGATTTCCCGCTCGGTTTCGTCGAGACATTCGGTCATCAGGTCGAGCTGAGGCAGCTTCGGGGGCACGGACGCCTTTGCTTCGGCGAGTTCGTCCAACGGCTCCGCGCGGCGTTTTCGCCGCCGTAATTCGTCCAGCGACAGGTTTTTGGCAATCTGAAAAAGCCAAGCCCTCGCGTCGGTGCCCGCCCGATAGAGATACGCTTTTTTCTTGACGGTGAAAAAAACTTCTTCCGTTACGTCCTCCGCGTCGGCGTAATTGCGCAGATAAGAATACGCGAAAGCCAGCACGCCCCTGGCGGCCGCGCCGTATAGCTGCGCGAAGGCGTCGTTGTCGCCCTCCGCAACCTTTTTCATAAGCGTATCCATCTCGCGCTTGTTCATTTCCGTTTCCTTCGCTTTCCCGTACTCATTAAACGACGGAAAAGCCTTTTTTATTGGCGGTATTGAAAATTATTTCGCCGCCCGACTATTAAATTATATCATAAAACGGAAAAAAGTCAAATCGTGCGCCTTGACGGAAAAAAATTGTCGGCAGGCAATGCAAACGCGTTAAAGCGGCGGCAAAGCGGCCTATCTGCAAAAATTTGATTTCCCAAACCGAAGAGGCGGAGAGCGGGGCGGGTTTCTTCGCCTTTTTTGAACTATATCTGAAACATAAATACGGCTGCTTTGCGGGCAAAAGTTTATTTTATCCCTATTCGAAAAAGCTTCGGACGGGGATTTTTTCTATGAAAATAAAGGCGGAACAAGGGGCGAAAAACACATGGTGAAACGGGAAAAACTTTCAAAAACTGTTGCGTATTTGTCCATTGTATAATAAAAAAATTTATTCTATAATAAAATTGTCCCGAAAAAGCGGAAGGGAATGTGCAAAAATAAGAAAAAGCGCGCTGTTTCGCCGTTTTTCCGGGAATTCCCCGACCGAATCAAGCAAAAGAGATTGAAAAACCGAAGCTGTCGGAGACGGAAAAGTATTGGTCAAATGCGAAAAAATCAAATTTTGAATATATGGAGAAAGATACTATGGAAAGCGTAAAGGTAATTGTGGTAGGCTTCGGCGACCGAGGCGCGGCGTACACGAAGTACGCGCTCGACAATCCCGACCGTCTGAAGGTGATCGCGGTGGTCGATCCCAATCCATTCAGAAGGGAATTGGCAAAGGAAAAATTTGCCCTTGAGGAGGATATGCTTTTTTCGTGCGTGGAGGACTGCGTAAGGCGAGGAAAATTCGCCGACGCGGTCATCAATACCACCATGGACGAATTGCATATCAAAACGGCGCTGCCTTTTTTGAACCTCGGCTACGACATGCTGCTTGAAAAACCCATCACCAACAATAAGAAGGAGCTCACCTTGCTTAAAAAGGCGGCGGACGAGAAGAACTGCAGGCTGATGATCTGCCACGTGCTTCGTTATACCCCTTTTTATCTTAAGATAAAAGAGCTGCTTCTCAGCGGCGAAATCGGAGAATTGGTCGCCATGGAAACCAACGAGATGGTGGGCGTGGCGCATGCCAGCGCTTCCTATATCCGCGGCAAATGGAACAATCGGGAGAAGTGCGGCTCCTCCATGCTCCTGGCCAAATGCTGCCACGACATGGATCTCCTCTGCTGGTTCAACAGCGGCGCGGCGCCCCTCAAGGCGACCAGCTACGGCGGCAGGCATTACTTTATTCCCGCCAACGCGCCCGAGGGCGCGGGTACGAGATGCCTTGCGGACTGCAAGGCCGAAAAGGAATGCCCGTATTCCTGCAAAAAGCTCCTGCTCGACAACGAGTATTTCAACGAGTACGCCTTTACCTGTCTCAACAAAAAGTACGAGGAGATTACTTACGAGGAAAAGGAATATTCCTTAAAGACGGATAACCCGCAGGGCAGATGTATTTTCAAGACGGACGCCGACCTCGTGGACAGACAGGCGGTGATCGTGGAGTTTGAGAACGGCGTGGTGGCGACGCACAGCATGATCTCGGGCGTGGCGAGGCCGGGCAGAAACATACATGTCGTCGGCACAAAGGGCGAGCTTCAGGGCTTTCTGGAGGACAACAAATTTGTCGTACGTCTCTATAACCCCGCAAACTGCCTTTATACCGAGCGCGTGGAAGAAATAACCAATGTGACGGCGGGCGACGGCCACAGCGGCGGGGACAGCCGTATCGTCAACGATTTCGTGAATATGGAGCTCGGGCTTCCCCGTTCCGTTTCCTCCACGGTCATCGAGGATTCCATCAACGGTCACCTGATCGTTTATGCGGCGGACGAATCGCTCGACAACGGCGGCGTAAGCGTAAGAATCTGAACATATGAAAAATAAAGCTACTTGGATATGGTATCCGGGAGACTTCGAAATCTCGCTGTTCAACAGGTGCATGGCGCGGCGGTACGAGAGAAATGTGCAGATCACTCCTTTCTGGCGCATGGACAGCCATTTCGTGACCGTAAAATTTTACGCGAATTTCGTTCTCGGGAAAGAGGATCGGATATACATAAAAGCGGACGGAACGTTTAATATATTCATAGACAAAATAGGCTATATACGCGATTTCAAGGGGTATGTAGATCTCGGCGCGGGCGAGTACGAGATGCAGATACTCGTCAACAACGTCGCCGCGCTCCCCTGTATCTACGTGGAGGGGGAACAGCTTAAGTCGAACAAAGAGAGCTTTCGGGTCACCTGTCAGGACAACGTATTTTACCCCGCGGCGAGCTGGATATTCGACTCCCCCGACGATAGCCCCAATGCCTACCGCCTGCCCGTCAAAGAGACGGCGTACCTCAAAAAGGAGGTTAAGGGCGGAGGAATACTTTACGATTTCGGCAGGGAAATGACGGCATGCGTCCGGTTTGACGGCGCGCAGGCTCCCGTTTATTGCTATTACGGCGAATCGAGGGAAGAGGCGCTCGACAAGGAGCACAGCGAGCAGACGGACGTAGTCGTTCCCGAAAAGGGGATTGCGGCGACGGAGTGCACGAAGGCGTTCAGATATTTGTTCGCCCTTTCGGAAAGGCCGTATCAAGAACTCGTTGCGATAGAGGAAGCGCCCGACGAGCCGAAATGCTCCTTTAAGTGCGAAGATAAAAAGCTTCAGGAGATCTTCGACGTTTCCCTCTACACCTTCGGGCTTTGCAAAAAGGAATTCATTCTCGACGGGGTGAAAAGGGATCGCTGGACGTGGAGCGGGGACGTTTATCAGAGCGCGCTCGTCAATTATTATTCCCATTTCGATACGGAGGTGGTGAAACGCTCTCTGCGGGCGCTCAAGGGCAAGGACCCGATAAACGCGCACATCAACCACATCACGGATTACACCCTCTACTGGATACTCTCCCTGTGCGATTACTATCGTTATACGGCGGATAAAGAATTTATCGGGGAAATGCTGCCCTGGGCGGAGAAGTACATGAATTTTCTCGCGGGCAGGGCGGATGAAGACGGATTTTTGTATTATCACGCCGACGATTGGATGTTTATCGACTGGGCGCCTATGGATAACCGCGGGATCACCTCTTTCGAGCAGGTGCTCTACGCCGCGGCGCTCAAGGGGTACGCGGAGCTTTGCAAGGTTTGCGGAAAGGACGGGCGCGCGTATTTCGAAGCCTCGGAGGCGCTTTGGAAAAAAACGGTGGAGAGGTTTTGGCGGGAGGGCAGGTTCCTCCACGGCGAGATCGACGGCGTGCAGACGGGCAAGGTGACGAGATACGCCAACCTGTTTGCCGTACTCTATGGCTTCGCGGACAAAAAGATGCGGGAGGATATCCTCCGAAACGTCCTCTTAAATCCCGACGTGCAGGCGATTACTACGCCGTATATGAAGTTTTACGAGCTGAAAACGATGGCGGAATACGGCCTCTACGGGGAGGTTATGCAGTCTTTGAGAAGCTACTGGGGCGGCATGCTCGTCTGCGGGGCGACCACCTTCTGGGAAGCGTTCGACCCCGCGGAGACGGGGGCGGAAAAGTACGCCATGTACGGCAGGAGATACGGCAAGAGCCTCTGTCACGCCTGGGGCGCCTCCCCCGTGTATCTGCTGGCCGCATACGTCGTCGGCGTTATGCCGAAGGAGGGCGGGTTTGTCTGTAGGCCCAAGCTCTCCGTGCTGCCGCCCTTCGAGTTCTCCTGCCCGATCGCGGGCGGTAAAATAAAGATTTCGTATGACGGGAAAAAAGTCCTCGTCGAGGCGGACGGCTGCAACGGCGAATTGTTTTTCGAAAAGGGGAGCGGGTTTGAAGAGGGCTCGATAGAGATAGAAAGCGGAAAAAAATACAGCTTTGAAAGGGTAAAGGTTAAAGTATGTCGTTCAGTCTGAAGATGTTCGATTCAAAAATGAATGTCGCGGTGGTGGAGAGCGGGGGCGTCGGTTCGATCGTTCCGCACTCCCATGATTTCGTGGAGACGGTTTGCGTCACCGGAGGCCGCGGGGAACACGTCATCGGCGACAGGCATGTGAAAATAGAAAAGGGCAATCTGTTTGTGATCGCGGACAAGAGCGTGACCCATTCGATCATTCCCTTGGGGAATGCGGACGAATTTACCATTCTCAACATCATTTTTCCGTATGAATTTTATCGCTTCAACTACTATCTTCTGAAGCCTGAGCACGTCTATCAGCTGGGCGAAATCCCCAACGGGGAGGCGCTTGTGCGGCAGATACGCGCGGAATATGCGGAAAAGAAATGGCTCTACGGGGATATGACCCGCGCGCTGACGCAGATACTTTTAAGCGAGATCTTCCGCCTCACGTCCGTCAAGCGGAGAAAGGCGGAGCGGGACGTAAGCACGCAGAAGCAGAACACCGACTATATAGATACGGCGATAAGGTTTATACAGACCCGTTACGACAGCCCGATCAGCGTGGACGACGTGGCCTCCGCCTGCGGCGTGTGCAAGGCGTATATTCAGCGCCTGTTCAGGAAAGAACGGGATACCTCCATCAAGGAATATCTCATCAAATACCGGATAGAGCAGAGCTGTAAGTACCTGATCAACACCGATCACTCGGTGGCGATGGTGGCCGAGCTGGTGGGCTTTAACGATATCAAATATTTTTACATGAAGTTTAAGGAAATCGTGGGAATGACCCCCATTCAATACAAACAATCGCAAGGAGGCTTAAACAGGGAATGACCGCTGAAAATTCTACGAAAAAGCTTCGGACGGAAAAGAGCAAAAGGGAAGAGGAGACGGCCCTCGTCATTAAGACGATTTTACAGCTTGTCATCATGGCGGCCGTCGCCGTGCTCTTTCTTTCCGGCAGTTATCTCACCTATTCCGATTCGACCGTGACCATTCCCATGACGGGCATAGACGTGCTTACCAGCCTGTTCTACGGCGGCGAGGTCGGGTTTGTCAACTACGGCAAGATTCTGTACGTTTCCATTCCCTGGTACGCCATAGGCGCGGGGCTTCTGATCGTCCTTGCCGCCGTCGTTTTTGCGGTGTGGACGGCGATAAGCGGATTTGCCGGGAAAAAGGACGCGGCGGCGGTCGGGATCGCGCAGATGGCGTTCGGCGGTCTGCTTCTCCTTTTTTACATACTTTGCCTGGTCGGTAAGTTTATGGCCGCGACGAGCGCGTCGGGGGAGAAGCTGCCCTTTTACAAGCTCTACGAAATACGCCCGCTCTTTCTTCTGACGGCGTGTTTGTTCGTTTTTGCGGGCGGCGTCGCCTACGGCTGTAAATTGGGGCAGATACCTGCCGTCAAGCGTTTTTTCCCCTTTTACGTCATTCTCATCGTACCCACCCTCCTCATACTTGTATTCAACGTGTATCCGAGCATACTCCAGACCATTCTCGCTTTTAAGGAGTATTATCTGGGCAGCGGCGTGTGGGGGAGCGAATGGGCGGGGCTTTCAAATTTTAAGTTCATCTTTTCCGACGCGCGTATGCAGATGGTCATATGGCAGACGGTTTACCTCAGCTTTCTGCGCCTGCTCGCGGGCATCATTCCCGCGGTGCTTTTCGCGCTGGTGTTTTACCACATCACCTCGAAGAAATACCGCTCCGTCGTGCAGACGATCGTGTATATTCCGCACTTTTTCAGCTGGGTCGTCATCTATGCCATTATTTCGGCCTTTTTAACCCCCAACGGCGTGGTCAACAATATCATCGTCGGCGTATTCGGCGGGGAACCGATAGACTTCCTCTCTAAGCCCGAGCTTTTTTATACAAATATGATATTGTCCTCCATATGGAAGGAGGCGGGCTGGGGATCGATTTTATTTATGGCGAGCCTTATGGGGATAGACAAAGCCCTCTACGAGGCGGCGTCCATAGACGGCGCGGGAGCCATGAAAAAGCTTTGGCACATCACCCTGCCCGGTCTGATTCCCATTCTCGTATATCAGGTGGTTATGTCGGTGGGCAACCTCCTGAAAGGCGCGGGCGGGGAGCAGATACTCCTTTTCTCCACCAACGCGGTGCAGAACAACAAGGCGCTCGTCATCGACACCTGGCTGTATTGGGAGGGAATGAACCCGCGGCTGTACGGGCTTTCGGGCGCGATATCCTTCGTGCAGGCGGTGATCGGGTTTGTCATGGTGATCGGCGCGCACAAGCTTTCGCAACGGCTCGTCGGGATAGGCGCGTGGTAAAGGAGACGGCAGAATGATAAGAAGCAAGGACGATAAAATTTTCGAAATCGTATGTATAGTAATCGCCAGCCTGTTTATGCTCGTCTGCCTGTACCCGCTTTTGTACGCGGTGGGGCTCTCCCTGTGCGGCGAAGCGGAATGGACGGATAAAAACGGCCTGCTGGTGCTTTTTCCCTCCTCGCCCACGATCGTCGCCTACAAGAAGATATTCGGCGTGGGCAGCTATGTCCTGAGGGCGCTGTGGATGTCCTTTCTGAGGACGCTGGTCGGCACCGTGACCTCGGTGGTCATCAACGCGCTGGTGGGCTACGCCCTCTCCCGCGGGAAATTTCCCGGCAAGGATAAATACATTTATCTCCTGCTGTTCACGATTTTTTTCTCGGGCGGGCTTATTCCCAACTACCTCGTCATCAAGGAACTGAACCTGCTCAACAATTTCTGGGCGCTCATTCTTCCCAATATCGTAAGCGCATGGAACATACTCATCTTTAAGCAGTTCTTCCTCGGTATCCCCGCGGAGATACAGGAGGCGGCGACCATGGACGGCATAGGGGAGTTCAGGCTGTTTGTGTCCATCATACTGCCGCTGTCCACGCCGGTGGTGGCGTCTATAGGCCTATTCACCATGGTCGGGCACTGGAACAACTGGTTTGACGTTATGATTTATATCGACCAGGCGCATTCTTCCCTTTGGACGCTGCAGTATTACATCATGATAAATTTCAACAACCTCTCCAACATCGACTCGTCGGTGATAGAGATAACGGGCGGCGGCGTGACGCAGGAAACGCTGCGCATGGCGCTGACCATCACGGGCTTCGTGCCCATTCTCTGCATTTATCCCTTCTTCCAGAAGTTCTTTAAGGACGGCGTGTATCTGGGGGCGGTAAAGGGCTGAGCAATAAAAAATCTAAAAGTTTGGAGGATATATTATGAAATCATTGAAACGAGGGCTGTGCGCGGCGCTGGCGGTTATGCTGTCCCTTTCCTTCGCCGCCTGCGGCGACAGAAAGCCGAATATTATCGGCGGAGTGGAAACTTCGGATAATATCACCATACTTACCACCGCGGCGGTCGGCACTCCCACGACCGCGGACGATCCCTATAAGCAGTACATCAAGGACAAATACGGGCTCAATGCCACCCTGATCGCCGCTTCCGACTTCGGCACGACGGCGCAGCTCCTTTTCTCCAACACGGAGGATATGCCCGACATCGTCGCTTTCAGCGACGTGGATTCCTTCCGCACCATTTTCAACCAGGGCGTGCTCATGTCCGACTGGACGCCCTACCTCGAAAAAATGCCCAACTTTTCCAAAATCGTCAACACCGAGGACGCCGACAGGCCGGGGGAACCCTCCATCGCCAGGCTCATGCTTACCGAGGAGGAAAAGCTGACGGCGCTTTGGACGCTGCCCGATCCGCCCACGTGGTCGCTCAAGATCCGCGAGGACTGGGCGGACGAATACCGCGCCACCACAACCGATTACGTCCTCGACGGCCGGGTGTATTATCCCGCGGGCGCTACCGCCACAAACGGCGGCGAATGGCAGCCCGATACGCCCGAGGACCTTCTCAACTTCGCGCGGTTTATTAAAATACAGAAAAACGCCGACCAGAGCAAGCTGAGCTGTTTCGGATTCTCCACGGCGGGCGAGCAGAAAGATTTCGGCGTTTTGGGAACCTGGATTCCCCTGATGTACGGCGCCGTTTGCCAGCTGCCCTGGGGCATTTATTTCGACGAGAACGGGACGGTGGATTTCGGCGTCACGGACGGGACGGAAAAGAAGATGCTCGATTTCGTTTCCACCCTCATCGGGGAAAAGCTCATCGAGCCGAATTGGTACTACCAGAACGCCTCCCAAAAGACCTCCACGGCGGGCAAAATAGGCATAGAGTGGTACACGGGTGAAATCAGCGAAACCACGCAGGCGTATCATACGAGAAACGAGATAATCGATCCCGAGACGGGGGAGATCGTAGATACGGGGGATTGGTGGAAAACCTATCCCGTGCCCAAGGACAAGGACAGCGTTTACGGCGGGTATCAGGCCTCGGACGGCTTCCTCGGCACCATCATCACCGTTTCCGTGAAGGCGGCAAACGACGGCGAGAAGATGGAAAAAATCGTTAAATTCCTCGACGACCTCGCAATGACCAAGACGGTGGGGGAGGACGGCAGCGTGACCTACAACCGCTCGGAAGCTTACGACGCGCTCCGCTGGGGCGTGGGCATCGAAAAGGATCTGCAGTTCCAGACGATTAACAACTCCCCGCAGGTTTACATTTACACGGGCGACGAGGCGGGCAAGGAGCGCGCCTACCGATCGGTAAATCCCGGCGCCTGGGATTGGGGCATGTTCTTCCGCTCCACCGACGACGGCGTGGTGCAGGGTACCACCTCCCCCCGGGTGACCTCTATCGTCAATAAGGTTATCGAACACAACTCCACCACGGCGGGCTATAAACGCCGCCTCCAGTACGGTTCCGTGCTCAAGCTGGATTCCTCCGTCATTTCCACGCTTACCAAGAAAATGCAGGAGTTTGAGTACAAATACGTCAACAACGTTAATAAGACCGCCGCGGAGGCTCAGAAAATGTACGATGCTTTCGTCGCGGATTGGAAAAAGAGCGGCGGCAACGACCTTTTGAAGGAAGCGGAAAGGCAGTTCAGAGCCTACGGCTGGATAAGCTGAAAAAACGGGGGAGATAAAACCGAGCTATGATAAAAAAATTATTTTTGACCCTGACAGCCGCGGCGCTCGCGGCGGCGTGCCTGCCCTTTGCCGCCGTTGCGGCGGGGGCGGAGGATAACGCGGAGCCCGTCCCCTATACGGTGGACTTTTTCTCCGCGGAAGCTGCCGAGCAGCTGATTCCCGTTTACATTCCCACGGACGGCACGGGCGCGCGGGAGGAGCTCTCCGCGCACTGGGAGCACGATACGTCGGCGGGAACGCTTACCCGCGTGAACGACCTGGGAACCTCCGACGTGACCGGGAGCTACGCTTCGGTATTTTTTAAGGACTGCTATCTCCGTTATTTCGAGCTGAGCGTGGACGTCAGGATCGGACAGGGCGGACTCGAGGGCGTTATCTTCGGAAACGGCAACATGGGGCTTCGGCACATGGCGAGCGGAAACGGCGTGTATTTTATGCCCGATCCCTGCGTGGAGGTCAAGGGACTGTCCATCAGTCAGGCGACGACCTCCTCCAAATTCGGCGCCAAAAACGACTTTTACGAATTGAAAATGGCTGTCTGCGAGGAATATTTCCGCGTGTATGTGGACGGCGTTCTGCGGATAGATACGAAATATCCCGCGGAGCTTATCGACTACGGCAGAATAGGTCTTTTCACTGCGAACACGGCGGGCGCCTTTGGCGGCGAAGCGGTGATTTATCCGATCGACGCGGAGGGAAACAGGCTGGACTTCGAAGCCGCCGCCCTGGTCGAGTCGATCGAGGCCGACGAAGAGCTTATCGAAATGAATTACGCCGACGAGCCCGTAAAGCTGGGCTATACGATACTGCCCGAGAACTGCGCCGAGCCGTCGGTGAGATTCCTCGCCGAAAATCCCGACGTGGCGACGGTGGATACAAACGGCTATCTCCACCCGCTGAAGGAGGGCACGACGGTTATTAAGATCATCACCGAGGACGGCGGCTTTGTCGCCGAGACGGTGGTGCAGATCATAAAGACGAAAGCCGAGATCGCGGGCGTTACCTTAAACGTCGATACGGGCACGCTTAAGGTGGGAGAAAAGCTGTATCTCGAGGCGGGCTACTATCCCGCGGACGCGGAAAACCTCGGCTTTAAGTGGAGCTGTTCGGACACGTCGGTGGCAATCGTCAACAACGGCACCGTGACCGCGCTCAAAGAGGGCGAATGCGTCGTCTCCGTGCGCGATTATTACGGAAACTACAAAGCGGAGTGCAGGATCGTCGTGGCGGGTGCTTCTTCGGAAAGCGGAAGCGAGGGCGGCTGCAAATCCGTTGTCGACGGCGGTTCGGCGGTCGGCGCGGCAGCTTTGGCCGCCGCGTGCATAGCGGTTGCAAGGAGGAGAAGAAAAAATGGCTGATAAAAAGAAAGCGAAAGCGATAGCGTTGGCGTTCGCTTCTTTGGCGGCGGTGACCCTTCAAAGCTGCAATTCGGGGGCGGGGGACTCCTCCCCTTCGGGCGGCGGAGATTTTATCGGTTCGGACCTTAAAGAGATCGTATATGAGGAGTCCTCCAATCCGAGAAAGATAGGGAGCAACGTCAACCTCGTCATTCCCGTTTCCTCGTCCGCGGTGACGGGCGCGAAGCTCACGGCTTACGTGATGATGGACACCGCGCTTGAAAACTATAATTATTACGTGGTGGACTGGGGGGACGGCACATGGAGCTACAACGGCCCTTACGTTTACGACGACGCGCACAAAGTGCTCGGCGAGGTATATCACACCTATAAAAAGGCGGGCTCCTATCAGATACGCGCCTGCGGCGTCAATCTGGCGCTCGGTACGCTGTACGGCTGGACGGCGCCCCAAACCCTCGAGGTGAAGGGCCCCGACTATACGGGAAGCATGATCAGGTCGGTTAAACCCGTTTCCTCGGGCAGCAAATCGGCTTCGACGGGCGCGGAGCTCATTGCGGACAACGACAATGACACGGCCTGGGAGAGCAAGGTCTCCGACTCGGTGGCTTCGGACGATTATATCGGCTATCTTTTCGATAAGTATTATACCCTCGACACCCTGGAGCTCAAGATACCCTCCTCCCTGTCCGTATTCCCCTCCAACATTTCCGTGGAGTACACGACGGACGGCGGCGAAAATTGGTATATGCTGCCCCATTACTATTACGTGCTTCCCAACTCGGAAGGACAGTATTCCTGTATCATGAACTTCCCCAACCCGAAGGGTGCAACCCTGGTATTGCCTCTCGACGGGATAACCGCAAACGGCGTCAGGGTCAGATCGCTGATGTATCCCGTGGCGAGCTCGGGCGCCAAATATTTCAGCGTCTCGGAAATGCGGGTGTACGGCAAGGACGAAATGCCTTTATATACCTCCTACGACGGGTACTATAACGCCGATTTGAGCAACATGTGGACGATATTCGGCCTCGCGCAGACGGAACCGAGAATGTATAATTCCCTCCGCGGCGGCGCTACCAACGTGGAGCCCTTCCGCTCGGGGCAGACGATGACGGCCTCCGTGGAGTGGACGATGTGGAACGGTCAGCAGCTCAACTGGAGCGGTTATGACGACGCCATCAACATTCACGTCAATTCCCTCAAAAACGCCGTTTATGGCGGCGACGGCTGGTATTACGACGAGGCGGACGGCGAGTATAAGGTAGATACCTCCGAGTATAACGACAACAAGCGGGACGACGGCTTTATCTGGGCGACGGAGAGCGCTCCCCAGCACCTCGGCGAGCAGAACCACTACACCAACAATTCTTCTCTCATCATCGCTTCGAGAGACTATCTCCTGACGGGCAACAACACGGCGGGATTTCTCGATTCCGCCAACGCCCGCGGGCAGAAGATGATAGACAAACTCCGCAAGGCGATGGGCTATATGCTCACCACGCTCAACGGGGAATCGGGGCTGATGACCATCTACGACCCGAGAAACGACGGCACCGTGTACGGCGTGTCCTCCAACTACTGGGATTCGCTAAACTTCTTCGGCTGGAATTCCGCGTATGAAAACGTGCTCTTCTATCAATCGGTGCTCGCCATGTCAGACATCGAAAATTATTTGGGCAATGCGGAGGACGCCGCGTATTATACGGATGTCGCCGCCAGGGTGAAGAAGGTGTTTAACGAAACTTTCTGGGACGGGACGAAGGGAAGATACATCACCTCCATCAACAAGAAGGGAGACGTGCTCGACTTCGGCCTCACCTTCGTCAACTTTATGGCGGCCTCCGCGGGGCTGGCGGACGAGAGACAGCTTGAAAAGATTTATTCGTGGGTGGACGGCGAGCGCGTGATAGACGGCGATACCTCCAAGGGCGCGGATATCTATAACTTTAAGGTCTCCGCCCGTTCGAACACGGTCGCCGTGGAGACGATAGAGGAGGACGGGCTGCACTATTGGTGGTATAACGGCCATTCCTTTAACGACGTGCTTCCCGGCATGTGGGGCGAGTACGGCTTGCAGATGCAGAACGGCGGCACTATTTTCTATACTTCCTATTACGATATTTCGGGGCGCACGGGCATCTCGGGCGACAACGCGATGAAGCGCTTCAACGTCATTATGGACGAGTTTCATAAGGACCAGCTCCGCCGCGATCCCAGAACCTCCTTCGGGGTTTACCAGGTGAGCATCAACGGCGAGTTTCCCGAGAGCGGTCTGGTGCCCATGACCTTCGTCACGGACATCGTAGGTATAACGCCCGAGCTTTTGGGGCTCAGGATAGACGGCTGTCTGCCTTCGGACATGAGCTATGCGGGAGTGAGTTCCTACGAGTACGGCAATCGGATATACTCGATCGAGGTCAACAAGACGATAGCCGAGCCGGAGGTGTCCTTAAAGAACGGAAAATACTACGTCAGGCTCCCTGCCGGAAAAACCTGGTATATCACGCTCGAAAATAAATTGGTGGAGGGTTGATAGAATGAAAAAATTGCGTTCCGTGATCTGCGCGGCGCTTTCCGCGCTGCTGCTGCTTCCCTGCGCCGCCAAGGCGCCGTGCGTAACGGCGGAAGAAAGCAAATGGGATAACGAAATAAATTTCGACAGCGTGGAGGAGGTGGAGGAAAATTTCGTTTTCCACTTCGTTTCCACGCAAAACGAGCGCCGCGGCGACAAGTTTGATTACAGCTGGAAATTGGAGGACGGCGCGGCGAAGCGGGTCGGCAATATCGACGCGGCGGGAGACACCCGAAACATCGCCATCATGACCTACACGGGCAACGTATATAGCGATTTCGAGCTCAGCGTGGATATCCGCTGCGGTACGACTACCTCCTACTGGCCCGTCGTCGGCGTGCGCCAGCAGATCCCCGGGAAATATTATACCACCGAGGGCGGCGGTACGGGCGTGTTTATGCAGCAGAACGGCAAAGTCACGCTCTGGGGTCCCATCTCGGGCGGCATCGTGGAAAAGGATACGCCCGACGCTTCCTCTTATTATCCCTCGGTATGGCACAACCTGCGCATTGTGGCGCTGGGCACCGTGCTCACCGTTTATCTGGACGGCACGGAGGTGCTTTCCTCCTCCGTGCTCTCTACCGACTATGTGAAGGGCTACGTTTCCCTGCAATCGGTAAATAACGATTGCTCCTTCGATAACTTCAAAATACGCGACCTCTCCTCCGCTTCGGAGGTGAAAAATGAAGAAAACCTCTATCACCGCGCGGACGAGGGCACCCCCTTGGACGAACTCATCAAATAAATTTGTAAGGAGACAGACGAATGAAAGTAAAGAAAGCAAAAGGTTTCTTTGTCGCCGCAGTATGCCTCATGCTCGCGTTTGCGGGCTCGTGCGGCGAGCAGCTCCCCTCGAGCGGCAGCGGAAGCGATCCCCTGCCTCCCGCGACGTCCTCTTCCGATTCCGTTTCGGGCGGAAACTCTTCCGCGCCCGACGAGACGCCCGGCGTTCCGACGGTAACCCCTGCGGCCGCGACGGCGGACGTCGGCGGCGATACGGCGGATCTTACTTTCACGGTCGGATATAATAAGGGGACTTTTTCAAAGCTCCTTTCGGACGGACGGGAGGTGGAGTCTTCCGCTTACGAACGGCAGGCGAGCAGGCTTATCCTGAAGGGAGGGTATCTCAAAACCCTGACCTCGGGAGTTCACGAGTTCACCCTCGTCACGGACGGGGGCGAGGCGAAGTTCACCGTCACGGTCAACTTTTCGGGAATCAATTTCACGGATACCCAACGAGTGAAAAAATATTCCGTTTCCAACGTGAGCTTTTCCGTGGATTTAGGCGGCAATCAGCCCGCCAGGGTAACCGTTGCGGGCGCGGAGGTCGGCGCGGAGGCGTGGACTTACGCGGACGGCGCGCTCACTTTCAAAAAGGCCTACCTCGAGCCGCTTTCAGACGGGGTCTATGATATCCGCATCTTCGATAACGGCGGAAAGTACGAAAACTGCGTCGTCGTCAAGGGCATGGAGCCCGCCGACCTTCTCCGCTTCGACGCGGACGCCTTCTCTCACGAGACAAACGGCTTCGGACAGGATCTGAAGATCTCGACGGAGGCAAACGGGATCGACGGCGCTTCCCTTCGCGTCGAAAACGCGAAATCGGGCACTCTCCTCAATATCGGCGCGGGGAACGTCGCATACAATTTCAAGACGGGCATTACTTACGCGCTTTCCTTCGAAATGGAGATAGAGTCCATCACCGCGGGCACCAGCAGCGTGTCGGATCTTTTGATGCCCATATATTTCGTCACGGCGGCGGGCGGTAAGGGGGATATCGGCTTTATCCGCTATAATGAAACGGACGGGTTATATTTCACTGCCGAAAATAAGTGCCTTGCGTATTCGCTGGAAGAAATAGGGGGAGCCGTGCGCTTCTGTGCGGAATTTGCCTACGACGGTTCCTATGCCTCCTTCGAGCTTCCCGTATGGATGAAATCCACCTTCCTCATCGACAATCTCCAGATCGCGCCCAAGACGGGTTCTATGACCATTCTCGCAGAGACGGAAAAGAACGTTCCCCTCGGCTATGACGCAGACATGGTTTTTGACTTCGGCGACGTCAGCGTGCTCGGCGCCTCGCTTGGCGGTGCGGCCCTCTCTTCGGAAGGCTGGTCGGCGCAGGAGGGAATATTCACCCTTAAGGGAGGATTTATTGCCTCTCTTGCGGCGGGCTCGAAAAACGTGCTTACGGTTTATACTTCCCACGGTCGGCAAAACGTGACGATAAACGTAAATAAATATAACCTTTCCGTAAACGGCGAAGCCTTCAACTACGCCCTTGACGGCAAAGATCTGGAGTTTACGGTTACGGCTTCCGGCTTCGATCTCAAATCGGCGAAGGTTTCCGATTCGAAGGGCGTCCTTTCGGCGGCTGATTACGAGGTGTCGGGCGATAAGCTTACTTTGAAAAGCACATATCTCGAAAAAATCGTCCTTTCCGAAAGGATAGAGCTGGAGTTTTCGGCGGAAGCCAAGCTCGGCTTTGCCGTCACCTCGAATAAGGTGTTTCTCGTCGATTTCGACGGACGCGGCGTTCCCGAAAAGGGGTTCGGGATCGGCTTTGCGACGAAGGAGACGGCGGGGAAGGACGGAAATGGGTATAACCTCGTCAATACGGGTACGGCCAGCTTTTTGACCCTGGGCGGCGTGTTTTATCCGCTGACCTTTGAGGCGGGCGTCTCTTACACCTTCGAGTTTGACCTCGAAATCAATGATATAGATTTTACCAATTTCGTCATCGCGGGCAACAGCTGCTTTATGCCCGTCACCTTCGGGTCGGGCAAGGACGTTACCTATATCCGTCTTTCCGACGACGGCAAGGGCGGGGTAATGGTGGCGAACGAAACGCAGCAGCTCGGCACCGCGTCCAACGTTCCCGCAAAGGGGGAGGACGGGTTCTATCACATCTCGTTCAGCTTTGTGCCTACGGCGGACTGCACCACCCTGACTTTCGACGTGTGGATGGCGTGCGATATCACCGTCGATAATCTGACACTCGTTAAAAACTAAAAACTCCTTGGAGGAAAATTATGAAAAACGTATTCAAGTCACTCGTTTCCGCGGGGCTGGCCGCGCTCTTTGGCGCGGGCGCGCTGGGCGGCGGTATCGCCTTTGCGGAAACACAGGAGCATGCGGGAAGCAAGGTCCCCGCGGCGGCCAAGACGGAAAACGTCGCCTGCGGCAAACAAGCGAGCTTCCGCAGTCTGACGGACATGAGCGCAGAGCTTCCCATGTACGACTATTTCCCCGATAACGGCGGCATAGACGGAACGGGCTGCTATGCTTCCGTCGGCAACGTTATGACGGACGGACAAAACAAAAATTGGATGGGTCACGGTTTTGTCAACGCGACGGCGGGAAACACCGTGGGCTGGGCGTTTATCGACCTCGGGCAGGTCTATGACATTTCGAGCTTCAAAGTGACCTTCCTGTCCAAATGGGTATTCTCCGACGTCATCATTCAGGCGTCCGACGATCCCTCGTTTACGGAAGGCGTGACGACGGTGTTCAGCAGTACGAATAGTTTGACCGTGGGAGAGACGACGGTGTATGCGGGCGAAAAAATCGGCTGTAACCCGGAAACGAAGGACCTGACGGGCTGGAACGGCGCCGCGGGAGTAGATTCGTATATGGACATGGCGCCCCGCGAAAACGGAAACGTTTTTCCTTGCGACGTGACGGCGAGATACGTCCGCCTTACGAATACCAACGCGGGGAACGGCGGCGCGGACTCCAACACCAATTTTACGGAAATCGAGGTATATGCGCAGACCGAGGGCATTATAGCGCCCAAGGCTTCGGTTGCCGCGGGTACATACGAAAGCCTGGAGAGCGTAACCCTTTCCGCGTCCGCCCTGTACGAGGGCGCGAAAATTTACTACACCCTCGACGGCAGCTATCCCACCGAAAAATCGACGCTCTACGAGGGACCTATCGACTTCTCCGATAAGGAGGGCGCGGTCGCGCTTCGCGCAATAACCGTAGTCAACGGCGAAAAGAGCCGCCCCGCCGACTATCAGTATAAAATAGTGCAGGGCGCCTATAAAAATCAGGCGCTCGGCAGGGAAGTTACTTTCCGCAAGCTGTCGGATATGAACGAAGTCCTTCCCATGTACGATTATTTCCCCGACGGAAACGGGATAAACAAAACGGGGTGCTATGAGCTTTCCGCCAAAGGTCAGGTGATGACGGACGGAACGACCAACTGGGATCACAATACCAACGCGACGGCAGGAAACACCATGGGCTGGGCGTTTGTCGATCTCGGAAACGTCGTCGAAATTTCCGAAATCAAGGTTTATTTCCTTTCGGCATGGTGCTTCCAGAACGTTGTTATCCAAGCTTCTAACGATCCCTTGTTCAAAGAGGGCGTGACGACGATTTTCAGCGTAACGGAAACCTTGAAAGAGGGCGAAACAGTTGTATATGACGGAGGCAGCACGGGCTGTTCGGAGGAGACGAGAGCGCAGACGGGCTGGAACGGGGCGCACGGCGTGGATTCCAAACCCGTTGATGGCAACGTCTTCGCCTGCAACGTCTCTGCGAGGTACGTGCGTCTTACAAATACAAACTTGGGCAACGGCGGCGCGGATTCCAATACAAATTTCAGCGAAATCGAAATTTACGGCGGCGCGAAGGTTCCCGCAGATGTGGAGACCGAACGCGCGGTGACGGCCGTAAAGGCAGACCTTGACGGCGTCGAAGTTCCCGCCGCCACTACGAAAGAGGAAGCCGTTGCGCTCCTTCCCGAAAACGTGACCCTCGTCACCACCTCGGGCGAAGTCAGCGTTGCGGCAAGCTGGAGCTGCGAAAATTACGACGGCGCGGCGGCAGGCGACTATACCTTTGCGCTCGGCGCAGCCCTGCCCGCGAATACCATAGACCTGTTCGGCGTGCTGGAGGAAACGACCGTTACGGTCACCGTTCTTCCCGCGGCGGATAAAACGGCGCTCAACGCGGCCATCACGAAGGCGGAAGCTCTCGTCGAAGACGACTATACCGCGGCTTCCTTCGGGGCGGTAAGCGAGGCTCTCGCCGTGGCGCGGTCCGCGGCCGATAACGGAAAGGTGACTCAGGCGGAAGCGGATTCCTGCGCAAAGGCGCTGGAGGACGCGATAAATAAGCTTGTTGCCCTCGCAAAGGATAAGACGGCTTTGAAGGCGAAGATCGACGAAGCGAAGGCGATAGACGGAGAGGAGTATCTCTCTGCCGGCGTAACGGCGCTCGGCGAGGCGCTCGGGGCCGCCGAAGACGTATATGCAGACGCGCAGGCTTCCGAAAAGGAGGCGGCGGACGCCCTCAAGGCTTTGACGGAAGCGCTGGAGGCGCTGGAAGAAAAGGCGGACACGACCGCTCTCGAAGGGTTGGTCGCGGAGGTCAAGGCCGCGGCTTACGACGGAGAGAACTATACGGCCGCCTCCTTTGCGGCGCTTGAAGACGCGCTCGCGGAAGCGGAGGAGCTTCTTGCGAAGGCGGAAATTTCCAAAACGGACGCGGACGGGGCGAAAACGGCTCTGGAAACGGCGGTGGAGGGACTTGTCGCGTTCGGCGATCCCGCGGCGCTCAAGGCGCTGATCGCGGAGGTGAAGGCTTTCAGTGCGGCGGACTACGTGAAGAACGGCTTTGACGCGCTGACCGCGGAAATAGCGAACGCGGAAGCGGTCGCGGCAACGAAGGACGTGCAGAGCATATACGACGCGGCCAAGGCGGCTCTCGAAGAGAAGAAGGGAGCGCTCGTTTCCCTCGTTGCCCTGAAGGAAGCCGTCGCCGAGGCGAAGGAGTACGAAAAAGAAGGCTACACCGAGCTTTCCTATTCGGCGCTTAAAACCGCTTTATCGGAAGCCGAGCTTGTGCTTGCGAAAGCGAATGCCACGGCGGACGAGATTACTGCCGCGGTCGGCGCGGTGAACGCGGCTGTCGAGGGGCTGGAAGAAAAAACGCCCGTCCCCCCGATTACCTCCGACAGCGACGCCGACAGCAAAGCCGATTCCAATTCCGAAAAAGAGAGCGGCTGCGGCAGCGTGGCAGGATTTTCGGGCGCAATCGCGCTCCTTGCGGGCTGCGCGATCCTTCTCAAAAAGAAGCAGAGATAAATAACCGATAACAAAATCTCGTCGGGACGCTCGGACGAGCGGCCCGACGATCTCTTAAAGGAGAAATGAATGATGAGAAAAATAATAAAACGCGCCGTGGCGGCGTTCATGGTCTCGGCCTTGGCGATTACGGGCGCATACGGGTTGATGACGGCCGCCGCGGAAGAGACGGAGGAAGAGCCTATGCCCAGAAATACGATAGACGAGTTTTTACTCTCTACCTGGAAGGCGTATTACAATTTCGACATCGATTCTTACGACGAGCAGACCAAGGGACTCGCCGAAGCGGGCATGAATTTCATCTGGCACCCCGGCTATGCCTCGGGGTTTGGAGACTCGCCCGCCGATTACCGTTCCACGGAAGAGATGTATGCGAAATACGGCATGAAATATCTCTTCACCGCCAACGGTCAGTTCAATTACGATGCGGAGCTTATGAAGGACCTTAAAAACTGCGTCGGCTACTACGTCAAGGACGAGCCGAGCGCGTCCCAGTTCGTTTCGACGGGCGAGCTCTTTCATCAGTTTCTGGAGGCGGACCCTTCCCGCTCCCCGTTCGTCAATCTCTATCCCAACTACGCGGGCACCACGGCGCTCGGCGGCACGTACGAACAGTACGTAAACAACTGGATAGACACGGTGGGGCAGGAAAATATGGAGTATCTCTATTACGACCACTATCCGTTTACGGGTACGGAGACGGTGAGAAGCTCGTATTTCTCGGACATGGAGACCATTCGCCGCGCGGGCTTCGAGCACGGCAGAATGAAGACGGGCGGATTTTCCCAGTCGGGATGGTGGGCAGGCATGAGAAAGCCGGACGCGGACGAATTTCGTTGGAACCTTTCCACCTTTATCGCCTACGGCTTCAAAAGCATCTCCCATTTCTGCTGGGCTTCCCCCGACCGCGTTTCCGTCGAGGACGGCGGCGAGGATATGCGGGATCACGTGATAGACCAGGAGGGCAACCGCACCGCTCTGTACGAGCCCGCCGTCTATTATAACTGGCAGATACGCCAGCTGGGCGATTTCCTCATGGGGATCGATTGCGTGCACGCCTATCATTCGGGCGCGAATACTCCCGAGGGCGTGGAACTGCTTCCGAAAAACTTTCTTCTTCAGCCGAAAAACAAATCGGATAACTTCATCGTCAGCCTGTTTACCTCCAAGGACGATTCCGAAAAGTATATCATGCTCATGAACAACTCTACGTCCGAAAGCAGGACGGCCGCTTTTACCGTGGCTTCGGAGTCGGGGGTAACGGGGCTTACGGAGATAGACGACACCATCGACAGGGAGAAGCTGCCCGATTATGCCGACCTTGAAAACACGCTCGGCGAACTTTCCAGAACCCCAGTGGAACTCTCGGACGGAGAATTTACAGCCGAGTTTCTCCCCGGCGAGGTAAGGATTTATAAGCTCGAAGGAGACGAAATCGTCATAGACGAGGGGCTGGAGCTCCCGAGAATTTCCCTCGAGTCGGGCACGTACACGGGCGCGCAGACGCTCAGGCTCAGCACGGGGCAGAAAAACGTTTCTCTGTACTACACGCTGGACGGCTCCTATCCCGAAGTGAGCGCGGACGGCAAGCCGGGCGAGGGCACCTATCTCTACGAAGGCGAAATAACCCTCGGGGAAACGGGTAAATGGGAATATATTCCCTTCCGCGCCGTCTCCTTCAAAAACGGCGAAGTCAGCCGCTCGGTCAACAGGGACTTCTTCATCACGGAAAACAGCGAAAACGTCGCTCTCGGCAAGCCCGTTTCCTTCTACGACAGAAATTTTGAAAGGGAGATCGGCGTGCGGGACGAGAAAAGCGAATCCGCCACGGGCGCCGTGTTGACGGACGGCTATCACGATCCCTATACCGAGGTGTTTACCAAGGAAGCGGGGGAGACGGGCTGGGCGGTCGTCGATCTCGGCGGAGAGTATGTGTCGGATAAAGTCGTCACTTCGTTCTGGAACGATTGGCCCTTCGAGGACGTCATCGTGCAGGTATCTTCCGATTTTAAGACGTGGGAAAGCCTTTACAACAGCGATACGGACGGTTCCATGCAGGACGTGACGGGGGAGACGGGCGCGGACAAAGCGTACAAGGACGCCATGTGGGCGGGGCAGGTCATTGCTTACGGGCCTAAATCCTTCCGCTATATCCGCGCGTATAACGTCGGGCGCGGTGGCGGCGGCTTCAACGGCAAAAGCGTCTGGCAGGAAATCTCCGTCTTTACCACCTTTGCGGGAACCGAGCTTGAAGGCGCGGAAAACCTTCTCGGCGCAGAGGCGAGGCTGGAGGACTGGAATGCGCTCGGCGGCTCCGAATGGACGCTGGAGAACGGCATTTTGGCCGTAAAGGGAACGGGTGGCTGGTCGCGCGCGCTGGCGCTCAAGGATAAAAAGTATAAAAATTTCGTCCTCGAGGGCAGATTTTCCATGAAGGAGATCACGGCGGGGCTCGTCGGCTTCGAGCTGTATAAGACGACTTATACGGGCAGTCTCAACGGCTCCAACGGCTACGTGGTATTTGTGGAAAACGGGGGCAGGGTAGGCGCCTACGACGGCCAGAACGGTGGGTCTCAGGAGTTCGGCCCCACCAACGTTCAGGCGATAGGCTTCAGCCCGACGGATTTCGTGATGCGGGTTATTTCTGTCAACGATATCATTTCCGTCAGCATCAACGGCGCGCCCGTGTTTACGGTGAGGAACGACCGCGCGGACATGGAAGCGGGCTATATCGCCGTCCACGCCGGCTCTATCGGCATCACGGTAAAGGATCTTTGGATCATGGAATTGGACGAAACGCACGGTTGCGGCGTGACGGAGTACGAGGACGCTTTGGACTATCAGACGGAGACGGTGCAGGTTGCCGTTCCGCTGTTTGAAAAGCAAGAGGAGGTCTTGAAGCGCCTGCCCGCTGCGCTGGAATTTGCCACGATCAACGGCGCGGCGGTGAAAGTGCCCGTAACGAACTGGGTTTCGGAGGATTACGACCGCAAGGCCGCGGGGTGGTATAATTTCACGGCCGAAACGGACGTGTCGGGGTTGGGCAGAATGTCCAATGCCCTGGGGGTGCGGGGCGCTGCGCGCGTATGGGTGTCCGCAGGCATAGATATCGACGCCATCAGTATCTATATCGAGCTGGCGGAGAGCCTCAACGAATCGGACTATACCCCCGAAAGCTGGGCGGAAATGGCGCAGAAGCTCACCGTCGCGCTGGAGATCATCAACGACCCGTTCGCGGTGCAGAATTCCGTTGGCGTGGCCAGCTTCCAGCTCAAGGACGCGATAGACGCGCTGGTCAATATCAGGCAGGACAAGACGGCGCTTGCCGCTGCGATAGAGAGCGGAAAAGCCGCGCATACTGCGGACAAATATACGGCGGTTTCTTTTGCGAATTACGCGGAGAAGCTTGCCGCCGCGGAAGAGGTATGCGCGAGCAACATTGCCTCTCAAAGGTCGATTGACGACGCTTTAACGGCGCTTAAAGAGGCGGAGGAGAAGCTCGTGGCCCTCGGCGACAAGGCGGCTCTCGCCCGGGAGATCGCAAAGGTAAAAGCGACAGACAAAACCGCATATACGGCGGAGTCCTATGCCGCGCTCGAAAGGGCGGTCGCGGAAGCGGAAAAGGTGGCGGCGCTTGCCGCGCCCACTGCGGAGCAGGTGGAAATCGTTTCCCGTAATTTACAGGGCGCATTGGACGGCCTGATCGAAGCCGCGCAGGGCGGGAAAGAGTCGCAAGACGAGCCTTCCGGCTGCGGCAGTGCGTTGAATTTACCGCTTGTCGGGGCTCTCGGCGCGGCGGCAGTCCTTCTCAAAAAACGTAAAAAATAAAATTTGCGGCGCTAAAGCCGACGTGTCGAGCATACGAAAGTAATTTATCGAATATTTAAGAAAAACAGGCTTGCAGCTTTCACTTGCAGGCCTGTTTTCGTGTGCCGTCCTTTCGTCCGTTTTGAGGGGGAAATCGGGGGCGGCAGGCTGATTGCATAGCATACCAAAAAAATATGATAAAAAATATTTCGCGGTATAAGAAATCTGTAAGCGTTAGAAAGCTGTTGAAAAAAACACGAACCAACACAAAGCGAAAAGCAGATGAAATAAGAGAAAAATGACTATCCGAAACAGCTCGGATAGTCATTTTTGGGTGCACCGCATAACGTAAGTTGAACCGTAAAAGTTTTGCTTGCATTATTTTTATGGCGGTAACCACCCGAAAAAATTTTAGTCGATTTAACTTATTAAATTTCATTTTTATATGAGTAATCAAATTCTTTTTTATAATACAATAATGCAGATATATAAAATTAAAATCAAGCAATTTCTTCTATATAATCCACTCCTTCTATGTTATAAAAACTATTCAGAACCTCTTGGTGATTAAGCTTTTTGGGTAAGCGGATAGAAAAAGTAAGGGTGCCGAATTCTTCTTCCAATGTTTTAGCTTTTCCACGTTTCATTTCATAAATTTCGAATTCTTGTTCTTTGAGGTAGCTATGTAAAGTTTGTAAAGAAAATGGCTCTGTATATTCCATATAAATTTCCATGCTTTTAGCGTGCTGTTTAATATATACGTCTATTTTTTTAAGAACCAACAATGCAAATACGGAAAAAATAACGCCGATTATTGCCCCGATATAAAAGCCCGCGCCGACGGCGAGGCCTAAAGCTGCCGCTACCCAAAGTCCTGCTGCGGTTGTAAGTCCTCGTACTTCATTGTGCCGTGTAACGATAATGCTTCCGGCGCCTAAAAATCCGATTCCGCTAATTACCTGCGCACCGAAACGCGTCGCATCGGTATTTGGGTAAACAGTATGAATGAACTGATTTGTAAGCACAAACAGCGTTGCTCCGACAGACACCAAGACATACGTCATAAAGCCTGCGGGGCGATTTCGGAATCCTCGTTCGGCTCCAAGAATGCCGCCCATGATTATCGAAAAGAAAATACGCAAAATTATAGAAAGGGTACATAATTCATTGCTCCCTTCTATATCTTTGAATAACCACTCCATATTATAACCTCCTTAATATTATACAAAATAGAATCCGGTCGCGTTTATTGAAAGCAATCAGATTGTACATATGAAACTATAATAAAAAAAGAAGAGCTCTTTATATAATGCCGGGAAGCATAATATCAAAAGCCCTTCTTTACCAAGACGGTTCTTTTATATTAATTTATATTTATTATATCATACTTTTTATATAAAAGCAAGTGAAATGCTTTTTTGCATTTTGCAATTTATCTATCGGGCACTAGCTATTCGATAAAGAGAATATTTCAAAGAATAAAATAAAGCCGTCCGTTCGATTGTTCGAACGGGCGGCTTTACGATTAATTCTGTCATTGACACTGCAAAATAGTATTAGAAAATAAAACTATTTATATTATCGCCTTTTCGAGATAAGAAATTGCCTGTAATCGGTAGGAGACAGGCGGAACTTATTTTTGAAAGCTCTGGAAAAGACATGAATGGAAGAATAGTGCAATTCATTGGCGATTTCTGTAATGGAAATGTCGCTGGAAGCAAGCATGTCTTTTGCGAGCGTAAGTTTTTTATTGATGATATAGGAAGAAATATTTTCCCCGGTGACTTTTTTGAAAAATCTTGAAAGGTAGGTATAATTGTATCCGAAAAATTCGGACAGACACATGGCGTTATCCATGTTTGCGATGTTGTTGTCGATGTAGTTCATAATATTGAAGCAAAGCAGCTGCTGCTTGTTGCGCTGAGGAGGATAAGCCGCTGAATCGTTGGATTCTATAATGGCGAATACTTTTAAGATGACTGTTTTTAACTCATATTCAAAAATAAGATTATGAAGAAGGGTGTCTTTTTCCAAATCGAAAAGCAAATGTTGAAAATGTCCCAAAATCGAATTGGAATGATATACTCTCTTTTTTTCCGAGAAGGCCAAATTTTTATAATTTTCAAGCAGAGATTTTAACGGCGAATTTTCGAGAAAGTTGAAGGCGACAAAAAAGTATCTTAAAGGTTCGATATTGTCCGAAGAGATGTGATGTATCTCTTTAGGAAAAGAAAAATAAAGGTCGCCTTTTTTTACCGGAGTGCCTATGTTATTTGTAAATATTTCTCCCTTTCCCGAAACGATATAAGAAAATTCGTACCAATCGAGATGAACATGGTTGCTTAATTCGGTGCTGATTTCGCATAGCGCTTCTCCGATTTGAAACAGAATCAAGTCATTGTAATATTTCGGGTTTTCAAAAAAATTATTTCTGAAATGATATTTTGTTTTTATATCCATGCGATAACTCTCAATACTTGGATTTTTTCATTTTTTGCAAGTATAAACCAAAATTTAAGGGAAGTCAATGGGCAAACTTATATAGGTAAAATGATGTTAAATAAAAAGTTGCAATATGCAACAAGGAATATATAAATAAAAAAATTTTTGTTGAAGAGGGTTGAATTTTTAAGGGAACAACAAGGTTTTAACCCGATTAGGAGCTGATCTGCTTCGGCTGTTTTATTACCCGATAAAATTGAGCCTATTCTATATAGGAAAAATATTGTTAAAGAAATCAAAAAGTTATGATAAAGACAAACAAAATTTTTTCTGATATACTTTAATCGCGGTTAAGAAATATTTGGCTGAAAGGAGAGATTTTCAATGGACAAAAAATATTGCATCGCGGTCGTCGGCTGCGGAAGGATTGCTGCCAATGCGCATTTTCCCGCCTTTAAGGCGCTCGGAAACGTGCGCGTAAAATATGCTTGCGATATTATCGAACGCAAGGCGGCGGAAAAAAAATCGGAATACGATTTTGTGGAAAACGTGATCACCGATTACAAAATTGCTTTGGCCGATCCCGAAGTCGAAGCTGTGTATGTACTGACGCCCAATTATGCGCATTATGTCGTTGCGATGGACGCTTTGAAAGCGGGAAAGCACGTATTCTGCGAAAAGCCCATTACGGTCAATTATAAGCTTTCTGTGGAAATGGCGGAAGAGGCAAAACGCCGGGGAAAGCTTCTAAATATCGGGGTCTGCAACCGTTATAATAAATCGGTGGAGCTCCTCGAAGAAATGAATCGGAAGGGCAAATTCGGCAAGATTTATCACGTCTGCTGCTCGTTCAGAAATTACCGCTGTATCCCCGGATTGGGCGGCGATTTCACGACGAAAGCGCAGTCGGGCGGAGGCGTTTTGATCGATTGGGGCGTTCACTTTCTCGATTTGATTTTATATATCCTCGGCGGGGCGAAGCTGAAAACCGTCACCTGCGACACATACGGCGAGATGGCAAAGGACATGTCCGAATATCGTTATTTGGGTATGTGGGCGGAGGATACGAAGGATTTGAACGGAACAAACGATGTGGAAGATTTCGTTTCGGGATATATCCGTACGGATAAAGCGTCGATTTCCTTCAACGGAGCTTGGGCACAAAATATCGGGGAAGACGAAATGTTTATCGATTTTCTCGGCGATAAAGGCGGCGCGCGCCTGACCTACGGCGGTATGTTCAAATACTATACGACGGGAGAGGAAGGCGAGCTGCAGACGGTGGAATACCATTACAATATTCCCAATCAGATGGAGTGTGAGGATAAAGCGTTTCTCGAAGCGACGAGAAGCGGCGAACATACAAAGACGTATGTGGATAACATTCTCGAATCGGCGAAATTGTTGGACGCGTTATATCGCTCGGCGGAGAAAAAATCGGAAATCGAGCTGTAAAGGGTGAAATTTATGAAACATCGACTGATCGTTATCGGCTTCGGAAATCAAGGCGAATGGCATTATGAAAACATACGGGACCGAATCCCCGAAATCGAAGTCGTCGGGGCGTACGATATTCGTCCCGAAAGAGCCGAAGTCATTGAAAAATGCGGTCTGAAAAGTTTTTCGTCGGCCGAGGACGCGTATGCCTGCAAAGAAGCGGATATCGTCCTGATCGCTACGCCGAATAACTTCCATAAAGAATACAGTATATCCGCGATGCGGGCGGGCAAGAATGTCGTTTGCGAAAAGCCCGTCTGCATGAATACGGCGGAGCTCGACGAGGTTTTGAAGGTTTCGGAAGAAACGGGACGGATATTTACGGTGCATCAAAATCGGCGCTGGGACGCGGATTACCGGGTTGTAAAAAATATCATCGAACAGAATCTGATAGGAAAGCCGTATTATATCGATTCCCGTCTGTTCGGCTGCAAGGGGCTTCCGGGAGATTGGCGGAGCGCAAAAGTGTCGGGCGGGGGAATGATGTACGATTGGAGCGTACACCTTCTCGATCAGATGATCGACCTCATTCACAGCCGCCCCGTAAGCGTTTTTGTCGATGCGGTGAATGTAAGATTTCCGGAGGTGGACGACTGCAATAAAATTCTCGTGCGGTTTGAAAACGGGGTCAGCTATCAGATCGTGGTGGACAGCTGGTGTTACATAGGCGAAAACCGTTGGCATATCAGCGGCGACGACGGAACGGCGGTCGTCCCGATCTGGGGCGGAACGGAGGGGAAGGTCGTCAAGGCGAATATTAAAGAAATCGGCTGGGAGGAAGGGTTTGTCTTTACGGCAAACGGACGTTCCAGCACTATGGCGCCTCGCCCGATAGAAAATTTGAAGGAATTTTCTCCGCCCGTTCCCGAACTTCCGAAATGGGAGGAATTTTACAAAAATTTTGTCGCGGCCGTGGAGGGGCGGGCCGAACTTGCGATCAGCCATGAGGAAAACAGGCTGGTAATGCAGGTGTTGGATGCCTGCTTCCGTTCCATGGAGAGCGGAAAAGCGGAAAAAGTTTTTTGACGGAGGAAAGAAGCTATGAAAATCGGAGTCATTACAGATTGTTTGAAACAGCCCTTGGAGCAGGCGCTTCCGACCGCGCGGCGTCTGGGACTTGACGGGGTGCAGATATACGCGACGACGGGCGCCTTCAGTCCCGAAGCGCTGACGGAGGAACGCAAAGCGTTCTATAAAAATCTGCTTCGGGAAAATTCTTTGGAAGTTTCCGCTCTTTGCGGGGATATGGGCGGTTACGGCTTCGAAATCGAAGCCGACAATGCCGTCCGGGCAGAGAAAACAAAACGTATCGTTGACTTGGCCGAGGAGTTCGGCGCGCGCGTCGTCACTACGCACATAGGCGTCATTCCGTCCGACGAGAGAAATCCGAGATACTCCGTCATGCTCGAAGCGTTGACCGGGTGCGGAAAATATGCGTGTGCCAAAGGTATGACGCTGGCCATAGAAACGGGGCCCGAAAAGGCGGATACGCTCAGAAAATTCCTCGAAAGGACAGAGGGCGGCGTCGGCGTCAATCTCGACCCTGCCAACTTTACAATGGTGACGGGGCAGGACGCGGTGGAGGCGGTCGGAATTTTGAAGAACTATATTGTGCATACCCACCTGAAAGACGGACGGCGTCTCGATCCTGAGTTAAACCCCGAAACGGTGTATCATGCTTTTGCCGTCGGCGGCGTGGAAGAGCTCAACGCGTGTAAGGGGTTTGAGGAATTGCCGATCGGACGGGGCGACGTAGATTGGGACGGCTATATAAAAGCGTTGAAAGAAATCGGCTATGACGGCTATCTGACGATCGAACGGGAAGCGGGAGACAATCCTTGCGCGGACATAGAGGGCGCAATAAAGTTTATCCGGACGAAGCTGTGAGCCGTCGGGGGAGGAAAAATGACGAAAATTATAAAACGGTGTACAATTTTTCTGACGGCGCTTTTCATATTTTTCGCCCTGTGCGGTTGTGCAACGTTGGAAGTCAATCTGAAAAGAGACGGCTCCGGAAGCGCCACGCTTACGGTTTCGCGCGAGGCTTTATCCGAACGCGGCATCGAAACGGAAGAACAGCTCGAGGCGGCCGTAGAGGAGTCTTTGAAGGACTATAATACCGATTGGACGATCGTACAGGTAAAGCTGAAGGACATCAGCCGAACGGACGAAGCGTTTATTCTCGATTTCAAGCTGGCGAGGATTCAGAATCTTCACAACGTAGGTCGGTATGAGCTGGAAACGGGCAGCGATTTTTTGGCGGACTCCAACACCCGGAACCTTTTGAAAAAATGGAGCCGGGGGCAATTTGAAAATTTGGAATACTCGAACGGGAAGCTCGTTTCTTCCCTTGCGGAGGACATAAAGATATATCCCGTAAAGTACGGGAGCGGCGAGGTTATCGACGCGGACGAGTTTACGGAAAATTATCTGCCGGACGATAAGCTGAAGATTTTTGCCTTTCTCAATTACGATGCGGAATTGGTGGAACAGGTAACGCTCAATCTTCCGGGAAAAGTCAAATACTACAGCTCGGAAAATATGGAGGTGACAAACGGCGGAAAAACGGTGCTCATCACTCCTACGGAATTTGAAATTTCCATATTGACGGCCGCGGACGGCTCGACGGAGCGCGAAACAAAGACCGCCTCGAATTACGTCGGCTTTATCGTCTATGAGGAATCGTTTCCTGCGGGCGCGATTGCAGGGCTGGTTTGCTTGATTTTGGGAATCGGGATTCTTCTGTTTTTTGCTATCAGGAAAAAGTGGTTCAAAAAAATAGCGCAGAGCCGCGGGGTCAGATACATAAAAAAGGAATATGCTTATTATCTGATGATTATTCCGGGCGTAGTTCTGCTTGCGATATTCTGTTACGGACCTATGGCGGGGATTTATACGGCGTTTACGAAGTACAATCCCGTGGACGGGATTTTCGGAAGCGAGTTTGTCGGCCTGCAAAATTTCATCAATATGTTTGACCCGCGATGGGAATTTTGGCAAACGCTGCGAAACACCATCGTCATCGCCCTTTTGAAATTTGTGGTGGGCTATCCTGGGTCTATCATTTTGGCGCTGTTGTTTACCTATCTGGTTTCGAAAAAATTCAAATCGGTCATGCAGACGGTTTCCTATCTGCCGTATTTCCTGTCCTGGGTCATGATTTCGGGGATCGCGTATAACTTCCTCACGGCGAATAACGGGATTTTGAATAATCTTTTGGGCGCCTTGGGCAAACCGCCCGTCAAATGGTATTCCGACCCGTCTCATTGGTGGACGATCCTCACATTGACTTCGGTGTGGAAAGGCGTGGGGTACGGGACGATCGTCTTTCTTGCGGGAATCTGCGGAATCAATACGGAGCTGTACGAGGCCGCAGCGATAGACGGGGCGGGAAAATGGCGGCAGATATTTACCGTCACTTTGCCGGGGCTGATGCCCGTCATCAGTTTTACGTTTATCCTGAATATGGGAAATCTCATCAAGGACGATTACGAACAGATTCTCGCCCTGTGCGGAGAGAATAACGCCTATCTGCAAGAAAAGGTCAACGTGCTCGGAACGGCGGTATTCGGTTCGCTTTCCAGCTCGGATCAATATAGCGGCGGTGCGGCGATGGGGCTTTTCCAAAGCGTAATCTCCCTGCTTCTGGTTATGGGCGCCAATCATATTTTGGTAAAACGCGATCATCCGGGGCTTTGGTAAACGGAGGCGGAATTATGATAAAAAGTAAAGGCGAAAAAGCATTCAATATCATAAACGTCGTCATTATGCTGACGCTGTTTGCGGTTTTTGTATTTCCTTACGTCATTATTGTCAGCGCTTCTTTTTCGGGCGAGCGCGCTCTCGCAAAGTACGGTCCGGGCCTTTTTATCCGCGATTTCAGCTTTGCTTCCTACCGCTATATCTTTTCGGCGGGCAGTACGGTCGCCAGATCTTTGGGCGTATCCGTATATATTACTTTGCTTACGACGGGGCTCTCCGTGCTCGTCAATTCCCTGCTGGCATATCCGCTTTCCCGTCGCGGCTTTTTCGGAAAAAAAGCGCTGAATATCTATGTGGTGATCACGATGCTGTTCGGCGGGGGTATGGTTCCGTTTTACCTGTTGATCGAAAAACTCAATCTGCTCAATAATCTTTGGTCGTTGATTCTTCCCGTCGTAACGAGCGCCTGGAACGTCATTCTGCTGAGGAATTATTTCGCGGCGCTTCCCGACTCGCTGGAAGAATCCGCGAGGATAGAGGGCGCGGGAAGTCTAAAGATACTTTTCGGAATTTATATCCCGCTTTCCGCGTCCGTGATTGCGACGGTTGCGCTGTTCGCGGCGGTCAATCAGTGGAACAGCTGGACGACCACCAGGTTGTTTATCGACCCGAATCACAGCGAACTGTACCCGATTCAATACGTCGTCAGAAACATGATCATCAATATGGACTCTATTTCCAGCGGAACGGGCGGCGGAGCTTCCAACGTCCCTCAAATCGGAGTGCAGAACGCGGCGATTATCGTAGCCACGCTGCCGATTATTTGTATTTACCCGTTTCTGCAGAAGTATTTTATCAACGGCACGATCGTGGGGGCCGTAAAAGAATGACGGAATGAGCCGAGGCGCGCGATAGGGGCGTGCAATAGATTTGGGATTTTTCCCGAAGGCCTCGGCGGTTGTAAAAATAAATTTCAGAAATTACCGCAAAAGCGGAATAAGGAGGTTTTATGAGAAAGATTGTAAAAAGAACTTTGGCAGGCGCCTTTACGGCCGTATTTGCGCTGGCGGCAGTTGGCTGCGGGGAGAGCGGCAAGGATTCGTCCTCCGCAGCGCCCGGCGAGGCCACGCAGCTGACTGTATTTATTGCGAGCGACAAGGTAAAGGGGACGAACGAATCGAAGGTCACGGAGGCGGTGGAAAGAAAATTTGAAGAGGATACGGGGAAAGCTGTCAAACTGAATTTCCTCGTTTATAACAAATCCGATTTTGCGAGCGCCGTCGAGAATTCGAAAGCGAGCTCTTCCTGGGATGCGGCCGTATCCTATCTCGGCATTGCGGGCGTGGACGACAACCTGATCCGTCAGGGCGCGGCGGCGGATTTGCAGGACTATCTTTTTGAGGATTACTGTAAAAATATCGCGGACGCCGTCGGGGAAAATATTTCTTCTCTTACGACCGTCACGGGCGCGGTGTATGGAATCCCGTCGGTGAGCGAACAAAAGGATTATGGAATCCTCGTCAGAAAGGATTGGATGAAGCAAGTCGGGTACACGGACGATGCCGCCGAGGCCGAAAGCTCGGGAGGGAGCCTCAAGCTTTTGAAAACTATGGGACAGTTCGAGGACATGCTTAAAAAGTTCAAGACCGACATCGGTTGTACGATCCCGCTCGCGGGCGCGCCTTGGGATCTCGAATACGTCCTCACTTCGGGCGTGGTGGAGGGACAGCCGAGCTATGCTTCCCATTCGGTGATTTATAACGCCGACGGCGGCGTTTCGGAAGTGATTCCCGGATATCTGCACGACAACTACGACGAGGTTTTGGATTATGCGTATCAATGGTCGAAAGAAGGCCTTTGGGAACAGTTTGAATCCACGACCACCTATACGACCCGCGAACAATGGTTTTATAGCGAACAGGTGGGGGTGTATGTGGGCAATCCGAAAATAGACGAATTGATTCGCATTTCGCGTCGGCTGAAAGAGTATAATCCGGAGGCGGAGCTAACCGTCATCGGCCCGCTCAGCGCGGGCGACGCGGACGGGAATGTGACGAAGGACGCGCAGGGAAAAGAGCTGAAAGGCTTCCGCGCGGAAGCCTCGGCTTACAGCGGTTTAGTCATCAACCCCAGAAGTAAAAATCAGGAATTGATGCTCGAATATCTCAATTGGGTATATGCGAGCAAGGAAAATTATGAGCTCTGCGCTTACGGAATAGAGGGCGAGGATTGGATCAGGGTCGGCGAGGACGAATTTTCCTATCCCTCCGAATCCTACATCACAAAACCGAGCTATTCGGGGACGCTGAAGCTTTTGGAGAACAAAAATATTTCCGACAGAACTTATACGGGATATACGGCGGCGGAGAAAAAGTGGATAGCCACGGCGCGGAACGCCGAATGCTACGAGGACGCGTTGACGGGAATGTTTCTGTTCAAACCCGCGGACGAAACGTACAACAACTTTATCTCCGCCCAAAACAAAATGGTGACGGAGGTCATCTATAAGGCTTGGAACGGCAGTATCGACCCGAAAGTCTCGCAGCCGGGCGAGTCGGACGGAGTGAAATATTTCTATTCCGTAGCCTCCGATTACGTCGATTGGATGACCAAGCAATATTTATTGAACAAAGCTTAAAAAACAAAAATAAAGGGGAATGAAAATTATGAAAAGAAAACTTTTAACGGCTTTTTGTTCGTCCGTCTGTGCGATGTCGTTGGGATTGGGAACGATGCTTCTCTTTCCTGCTTCCGCGGCGGAACAGACGCTTAAAAATCTGGCGCTAGACGCCGACTCGTTTGTAACGAACTCGAATATCGTGGAAAACGCCGTCGCGTTCGGGACGGACGGAATCCGTATCTCCGATTGGGGCACCTCGCTTTCCAACGGTACCGCGGGCGTGTACTATAAGGAAAAAGTCGCCGTCGGAGAAACCGTTTCCGTAAAAATGAGCGGATACTCCCAAAACGGGAACAACGGCAGATTCGTTATTCAGTTGGGTATGACGCAGACCTGCCAGAATGCTTCCCTGTATCCTTGGGCTACGGCGGGGAATACGGGCAAGGTCATCAATATGGAATTCAAGCCCGCTTGGCTGGAGCTCACCACGAAGGATAACGGGACGTATGATTCCCAAACGGTAGCGTCGGGGAACGCGAATAAAAACGGTCCGTTGTCGGGGGCGTATAACGTGCTCGACAAGGCGGAACATGTCGTGACGGTGAGCAAGAGCGACACGGAAACGGGAATTTCGTTGACGATCGCGGTGGACGGCCAGGCCTATGTCGAGAACTTTGCGCTGGAGGAAACGGCGCTGCAAGGCGATTATTATTTTTCGACGGGCATGCAGGCGTGGGGAGACGTCACGCTTTCCGAGGAGGAATATCTTTCCGTTTCCGAGCTGACCGTTTCTAACGTCTATGAAGAAGCGGATCCGCTTCCCGCCGTACCCGAGGCGGATACGGTTTCGGAGGACGTTTCGGCAAAGGCCGATTGGTTTACGGGGTCGTCGCGTGCGGCGGAAGACAGCCTTTCGGTAAACGAAAACGGGGTCATGCTGAAAAATTACGCCTACGAAAAGGCGGCCGCCGCGTTTTTGAAAAAGCAGATTGCGGCGGATTCGACGGTTACCTTCAAGTTTAAGGCAAACGGGGAGTTTACCGATGCGCAGAAAGCGGACGCGGAAAATTATCCGGCAAACGGCATCAGCCGTTTCGGAATCGCTTTGACAAAGAGCGCCGCCTTGTACGATACCTCCTTTGATTATTGGCAGCAGGCGGGCGCCGAGGGGAAAGAAATCCTCATAGAATTTTCCGCTACCGGCTGGATTTCCGTTAAGACGTTTACATTGGGGAAATACCAGGAACAGATGGATCCTTCCGAAAAGCTGGTTATCGCGGACGGGAACGGCAACGGCGATTTTTACGCGGGGACGAAGCTCATGGATGGGAACGAGCATACGGTAGTTCTCCTCACGGAAGACACGGAAACGGGCATGAAGCTTTCCATCGTCATCGACGGGCAATGGTACGTTTTGGGCGCGGAGCTGGCCGGAGAGGAGTATAAAGGGAATTGGTTCCTTTCCACCGGTATCTATTTCAATTTCCCCGTCAAGGGAACTTCGGACGACAGCCAGTATCTTAACGTAACGGAACTGCGCGTTTCCGACTATGCGCCCGAAGAGGTGCTTCCCGATTACGACGAAATTTACGACGATACATATAACCTCGCTTCCAATAAATATAACTTCGCTTACGACGAAGCGCTCGTCTCCATGGAAGCCTCGGGGCTGTCGCTCAACAATATCGTTTCGGGGATCGGCAACGGTTTTTCGATTACGAACGGAAAGGTGAACGAATTCGATTGGGCGTTCAAGTTCAATTTGTCGCTGTATTCCAATTGGGACGCAACGGGAAAGCCCGACGACGTGACGGATCTCTACGATTACAGCATGCTGAAATTCGGTTTCATGATGGATTCGGGGACTGTCCCCACGGGCGCACAGTCGTCGTTCAAAAATATGTATTACGGGTTCGCTATCGGCAAGGACTACCGCGCGATACCCGGTTCGTACGAAGACAGAAGCTGTTTCCTTTCTTTCGCGCGGTATAAGGGCTTCAGCGACAGTACGGGGCTCGACTCCTACGTCAATTATAAGTTCGGCTACAATCTCGTGGACGGCAACGACCATTGGATTGTTCTGAAAGTCAGAAATGTGGACGACGAAAACGGACAGGGCGTTTCCATGGAGCTTTGGCTGGACGGCAGACGCGAGATTACGCTCACCGATTACAATAAGAAAGTGGAAGATAAAGGCGTTACTTACGATTGGGACGTGTACGAAAGAGCGGGGTATCTCTGCATGTGGACGGGTTCGAATAATACCGAACCCAAGGCCCAAAGCTCCACCTGCCTGTTTAAGGAGATGTATGTCGTTTCCTACGATGAAGATCCCGAGGGGAAATACATGGAGCAGGCCCAAAAGCCCGATTACCGGATAGAAAGGAACTACGATTTCCGTGCGGAGGACGTATATTATACGGGGGAGACGGTTCGCATCAATCTTATCAATGCGTTTGTATATGAGGGCGATTCCGCTCTTTCCTTTACGGTGGTGAATAACGAAACAAAGGAGGCGGTGGGAGAAGTTGTCAACGGCCAGTGGGTATATGCGGCGACGAAAGAAGAATTTTTCAAGATAAAGATCACCGCGAATACCGACGACGGCAAGACGCAGTTCAATATCGTAGATATCAATATTGAGGAAGAAGCGTCGGGTAATTCCTCTTCGGGAAGCTCCGAAACGACGTCTGCCCCGGTAGAAGCGGGCTGCGGCAGCAGTATTTCCGCATTTGGAACAGCCGCGCTGTTCCTCTTGTCTGCCGCGGGCGCAGTGATCCTTAAAAAGAAGCATTGAGCGGAGGAAGAACTTACCGATTGCCCTTTCGGGCAATCGGTAAGTCTGAAAAAAGATGAAAATTCGTAAAATTTTTTTTGCGGCGGCAGCATTGTCGATCGCATTTTCGGGAATGGTTCCCGTATTTTCCGTCGGGGCCGAGCCTTCTCGTTCCGCTGCGACGGAGGTCTCATCCGACGGATATAAGGAGCTGGAAAGCGTCGATTCTGTCGTCCAGCCCGCATCGACGATCTTCGAACTGCGGGAAACGGCCGACTTGTCGAAGGTGAAGAAGCTGCGCGTAAATATCGTCCTCGCGGCGGTGGATAAGGCGTTGAACGTCGTTTACGGCTCGGAAAAGCTCTGTTCGGTCGCGGAATTTATAGCGGAAACGAGCGATTTCTCCGTTCCGGCATTCGAAGTCGAAGAGGAAGAAAGTCTCTCGTCGTTGCTGGAGGCTTTGAAAGAGAACGGAACGGAGGACGTGTTCATCGTCTCGAAAAAGCCGGAGCTGCTATATTCGGCGCGGAAACAGTTTCCGCTTTCCCGCGGGGCGCTGGATCTGCGGGGACGGGAATTGTCGGCGGACGAAATCGTAAAAGCCGTCAATGAGGGCTTTTCAAAAATCGTTTTTCTGGACGCCGAACCGTTGACGGTAGAATTTGTCAACTCTCTCCGCAAGCGTTATCTTTCCGTATGGGCGGAGGACAGAGGCTCTACGGCGAACAGCGCCGTTAAGACGATTTTGACGGGCGTAAACGGAATCGCGACGGACTCGCCTCAAACGTATTCCGAGGTTTATCGGAAATTTTTCGGAAAGCCGAATTCTGTTGTGAGAGATCCGTTTATTATCGGACACAGGGGGTCGGGCGCTACCGAAGGCGGATATTCTGTGTATGGCCCCGAGAATACGCTGGAAAGCGCCGAAAAGGCGTTTGCAGACGGCGCGGACTATATAGAAATAGACGTGCATTTTACTTTGGACAAAGAGCTCGTCGTCATGCACGACAGCCTGATTGGGACCATGATGAACGCGAAGGGAACGGTAGAGACGACGAGTTATGCCGATCTGAAAAATTATACATATAAAAATTTTGACGATTCCTACCGTATTCCCACTCTGAGACAGTTTATCGAATATTTCAAACCGACGGACTGCATGCTGGTCATCGAATTGAAAGATTATTCAAAGCCCCTGGCGGAAGCCGTCGCGGCGCTTATCCGCGAATATGACTTTGAAAATCAATGCGTCGTGATCTGTTTTTCCAAACAATCTCTGGGATATATGTATCAAGCTCTTCCCTCGGTCGGATTGGGTGCGCTCTCGAGCGACGATTTTCGGGTATATGAAAAAATTTACGATGAAAAACATGATATTTATAAGAACGGAGACCTTCTTTTAAGCGATACCCTGCGCGGCGTTTTCGGGGCAATTCAAAATTATAATTGCGTATATAATCCCGGCTTCAATGTTCTTACGGAGGAAATGATCCGACAGATTCAGCTCCGCGGCGTGGGCGTTCATGCGTGGACATTGACGAGTGCAAATCTGATAGACCAATACAGGATGCAAGGGTGTGCCTCTTTAACGATCGACGGAGTTGCGATGCTCGCCGAAACGATTCGGACGATTTCCGCCGATCGGACGGAATATAAAACGGCCGTGGGAAAAGAGGCGGAGGTGCGGCTCTCGGGCAAATATTATTCCCGAAGCGATTATGAAGGCAACGCAACGGCAGACGCGGATTTGACGGATGACAGCCTTGCCGAACCTATGCTCGTTTCCGGCGAAGCTTTTGAGGTGACGGACGGAAATCGATTGAAGGCGGTAAAGGAGGGGACTTCCACCGCGGTTTATCGATATAAAATGTTTTCCTCTCTCGGAGAGTACTATATTTATTCCCAACCCTTCACGCTGATTGCGGAAAGCGGCTCGGGCGAGGCCCGGGGGTGCGGCTCTTTGCTTGAGTTATCGGGTTTGACGGGGGCAGGTATCGCATTATCGCTTTTAAGTATCCCGGTTTTGAAAAAGAAGGAGAAATATTTATGAAAAAATTAGTTTCTGTTATTCTGGGAAGTATATTTATACTTGTCGGTTCCTCCTGCGCGGCAGGCGGGGATTCCTCCCCGTCTGCTTCGGAAAACGCCGTGATTCCCGACGGATATACTCGCGTCGATATCGACGACGAGGCAAAAAGGTATAAATTCGAGGGGATCGGCGCGCAGATGGACCAGTGCCTGTTTTCGGGAAGCTATGTGGGATTGGACGGAATCGACGCGAACATCACCGATCAAGACGTCGCCGTTTGGGAGGAACGGTTGGAATACATGAAGATAGACGTCACGAGAATGTGTATCATTCCCGATTGGTACGAATTGGAGAACGATAACGACGACCCCGAGGTACTGAATGAGGATGGTTTTAATTGGAATACCGTAAAAATGCAATGCGTGTATAAGGTTCTCGATTTGTGCAAAAAGCACGATATCAGGATGAATCTCAGTTGGTATGGTATTTATCCCGCCAGCTGGAATGCGTTGAACCGGGACGGCGAAGCGCCGGGCTGGCTGGATCTTCCCGCAGACGACGCGGAGTTTGCAGAGTCCGTATATGCCGCCTTAAAGCATTTGACGGAAATGGGTTACGGTTCGGTCATCAATGAAATCAGCTTTTATCCCGAGCCGAGTACGGAATACGTCCGCAGCGGCGGTTTTCGTCGGATGATAGAGGCCGTCGATGCGAAGCTTACAAAGGAAGGAATCCGCGAAGCTTATTGTTTGAGCGGCCCCGCCGAAGTATCCGACTATGAAATCTTTGAAGAGGTTTTCGAAAGCGTCGGCGATCTTTTCGATCGCTATACGGGGTCGTTTTATAAGCTCAGAAACAGCAACGATAACGCGACGATGAAAATGGGCATGAAACCCTTTGCGGAATTGGCGGATACGGCGGGCAAAGCCTACGGCGTAAGCGAATTCGGTTCCAACGAGACGACAAATCCCCCGTCGGCCGCCGCACAGATGGATACGGATACGTATAGACGGGCGATGTATGTCGCGAGGTTTGCGATAAACGCCCTCGACAGCGGTTTCACATATATGAGCTATTGGGTCCTCGGAAACAGCTATTACGACGGTACGATGATGGACCTGGGGCTTTGGAAGTATAAAAATAAAAATTGGGAGCTCCGTCCGCAATATTACACCTATTCGCTCATTACGAGATATACGGATAGGAACAGTTCGATATACGGCACGGATTTGAACGAATTTGGAAACGTCTGCATGGTTGCATTGCAAAACGAGGGCGGAAAATGGACGTATCTTTTGGCAAACAGCGGCGCTACGCAGGAAAAATTATCCGTCGTAAACGCAAATTTTTCATCGGGGAGCATGGATAAATACGAGGTGACGGAAAATTCTATTCCCATGGACGGACAGACGCTCGGCATTGACAAGAGCAATACCGTATCTGTGGAAAACGGAGCCTTGAATCTCATCATCAGGCCGAACAGCGTAATGGTTTTGACAAATATCGCCGCCGAATAAACATTTGAAAAAGGGAATTTGTATAGCTTCAAAAGTTGCGTCCGGGATTGCATTATACCGTCAAAGAGAATGCATGGATAATCCGAAGATTGCCCGCTTGAAGAAATCGAACAGATTCCTGACAGCTTTCGGCGGGGGCGCCTGAAACTATTCCGTTCAATATTGGATTGGGGATTTCAATGCGCTATAAACAATTTTGCGGCCGAAAGAGAAACGAAACGGGCATAATATACATTTTACCGAAAAGCCGTCCTAATACCGGTTCGCAGTCGGGGCCGATGATGAGAGAATGTTTGGATTATTTATCTTGGCCGCCGATAACGGACGCAAGCGATGGATTTTCGCCATGAAAGGTATTTTATGTTGCCGGCAGTTTCGTAAAAAACACGATTTAAGAATTTTTATGTGAATCAAAAAACGTCGTCTTTTCAATAAGTGACGGAAAATCCTCAGGACTTGACTGACGGCGCTTACCTCAAAAGCAACGCCCTATATTTTGCCGATAAAAATAAAGCCGTCTGTCGATGAAAAGGCGGTCCATTCCTGAAATCCCGCGTGGCAGGAGAGAGATTGGCTTTTGCATCCACGGACGGTATATCTCGTGCCTCGGAGCGCAAAATTTTTTATTTGAACAGGCAAGGCTTTGGTGACGCTTGTTCTCGATAGATTTGTTTTAACGCTGATTATAGATGAAATGGCTAATAGCCTGTTCAGAAAATTTTTATGCTATTTTCTTTTATCCGATCAGGCGGAGGAATGATTCAGGCTTTACATAATGAAAATGTGAAAAGGAGAAAAATATCAATGAAAAAAATAGGTTTTATTGACAACTTTTTAAGTGAATGGCATGCGAATAATTATCCGGATATGATTCGTAATAATCCGCGCGCAAAGGAACTCGGTTTCGATGTGTGTTATGCTTATGCAAAGACGGAAGTTTCCCCTTATGATGGAGTAACTACCGACGAATGGTGCAAGGCGCATGGGACGGAACGGTGTAATAGTGTGGAGGAGCTTGTAGATAAATCGGACTTTATCGTAGTTCTTTCTCCCGATAATCCCGAACTGCATTACGAGCTTTCCGAATACGCCTTAAAGAGCGGAAAGCCGACGTATATCGACAAGACGTTTTCGCCCGATAAGGCGACGGCGGAAAAGCTGTTTGCTCTGGCAAAAGAGCATGGGACGCCGATGTATTCCACGTCTGCCCTGCGGTTTTCCGACGAGCTGAAACCGTATCGGGAAAATCCCGTCGGCGCGGCGCAGTGCATGGTGTGCGGGTGTTATGTATTCGATATTTATGCGATTCATATTTTTGAGATGATGTGCACGGTCATGAAGAGTGGAGCGAAGCGCATGATGGCGGTCCAGAACGGAAGAAACAGAAACATCGTCGTCGATTACGGCGAAGGCAGATATGCTGGATTTTTACAGATGCATACGGATGATTGCGGCGTACCGTTTATCGTTTCTGCGGAAATGCCCGACGGGTCTGCGCGTTATTACAGCATTCAGGACGGTTATCAGGAAAGGGCCATGGAACACCTTGTCGATTTTTTTGCCACGGGTATTCCCGAAGTAGATAGCGGAGAAACGATAGATCTCATGGGAATGCTCGATACTGCGAGAAAGGCGCTGAAAAAACCGTTTGAATGGTTTGATATTTAAGCGGTTAGAACTAACCGAAACGAATTTTGCCCCTAAATGCCGTGAAGAAGGCCGTTTTATCAATATCGTCGGTTCGATACGCTTTACCCGGGGCTTTCAGATTGTAAAAGTCGGAAAATAAACTGAGGGCACTAAAAAAGAAGATATAATGGAAAACGGGTTAAGCGAAAAAGAAAGATAGAAAAAACGTTAAGGAAAACAGAAATATATCACCTTGGCAAAGCAATCCGGGGTATATATTAACGTTGAAAGCACCGAAATATATATTGAAACCGGCTGATGGAAAAGACGTCGAAATTTACCGATGGACAGATGAAAAGGATATACAGAAGAGAGACTGAAGGGCGTTGTGCTTGAATGATAAGCAGCAAATAGTAGGGTGGAATAACGGAAGGTACCTGTGATGACGCTCCGAGCGCGCAGTATTCGGTAAAGGCGGGCGGAAAGAAAAAACGTTAGAAAACGGTTAGAAAGTCGGAAGCGATACGAAGAAACCAAAAGCGAAAAGCAGATGAAATAAGAGAAAAAGGACTATCCGAAACAGCTCGGATAGTTCTTTTTCTGTTGCCCGAGTTCTTCCATACGTGTTTTGTGGCGGTGAGTAAAACACCTTGCTCTGTCGCTTTAATCATATTATATTAAAAGAAAAAGCGTTTTCTGTGATTTCTGTTCTTACATAAACAGAGGCTTTTATCGCTCGTATTAACATTGACTCGGCTTATTTATTAAAGTTAAAGAACGTTTGATTGCTTTATTAATTTATTTGAAAAATCGTACAAAGTGAGAATAGGAGAATATAAAATGAATTGAATGATAAAACGGATTATGATATAATCTAGGTATCGGATTGAGAGGTATAGCGAATGGAAACGGCGGGAAAAGGTAAAAAAATCAATTATAAAAGGGGGATTTTCATCCTTGCGATGATAATCGTGCCGTTGATAAATTTTTTGTTGTTTTATTTGTATGTCAATATCGATTCCATACTTCTTGCATTTCGTCAGGAAAAGGGTGGGGAGCTGTTTTTCACCTGGGACAATTTCAAAATGATGTTCCAAGAGTTTTCGGGCGGCATCAACTCGGATAAAAGTATTTTGCTGGCGCTGAAAAATACAATGGTATTTTTTTCGACATCGCTCCTCGTCATTTTGCCGCTGACCGTTTTTGTGGCTTACTTCATTTATAAAAAGATTCCCGGCTATAAATTTTTCAGAGTAGTTTTTTTTCTGCCGTCGATCATAAGTTCCGTCGTACTGACGATGCTGTTTGCGAATATAGTCGGTGTAAATGGACCTGTGGCGTCTCTGATGCAAAAGATATTGGGCCTCGAAAGGGTTCCCGAACTGCTTGGTCAGGATGAATACGCGCTGGGTACAATTGTCGTTTATTGTATTTGGACGGGATTCGGGACAAATTTGATTTTATTGAACGGCGCGATGGCGCGTATTCCCGCCGAGGTGCTGGAGGCGGCGAGACTAGACGGTGCTGGACGAGTGCGGGAACTGTTTCAAATTATTTTGCCGTTGACATGGCCAACGTTGACGACGCTGATCACGTTTACGTTTATCGGGATTTTTACGGCGAGCGGCCCCATTCTGCTTTTTACGGGCGGCGCGCATAAAACGACGACGATCTCCTTTTGGATATTTGATAAAGTCTATTATTCCACCAGTAGTAACATGCAGAGCTATGCGTCCGCAGTAGGTCTTTTCTTTACGCTGATTGCCCTGCCGATCGTCCTGTTCGTCAGAAGAGTTATGAACAGGCTGTGCGACGATATCCAGTATTAGTAAGGAGAGGCGAAATGAAGAAAGCAAAAATTAAAATAAATACGGTATATATCATTGTCTTTATTTTATTTGGCGCCTATGCCTTATCCATCTGTTATACGTTCCTGTGGGGCGTCGTAGCGGGATTGATGGAGGACAACAACGTCTTTATCTTGCATCCGTTTGAAGTTCCTTCAAAATTCGTTTTCAAAAATTACGTTCAGGCCTTTACGATGGTAAAATCAGGAAAGACATCCATGTTGGGAATGCTGTTCAACAGCGTCTGGTACACGGTGGGCGCGACTGTATTGAGCGTGGCCTGTTCTACGACCATGGCGTACGTAGTGAATAAATACAAATTTTTTGGGCGGAATATTTTGTTTTACATCTCTTTGGTTGTGATGATTTTGCCCATAGTGGGAAGCTTACCCGCGCAGTTTAGACTCGTTAAAAATATGGGGATAGACAATTCGCCTTTATTGCTGCTCATGTTTTGCAGCGGGTTTGGTTTTAATTTCATCGTCATGTATGGCTTTTTTTCCAACGTAAGTTGGAGCTATGCCGAGGCGGGATTTATCGACGGCGCAAGCGACTTTCAGGTATTTTTCAACATAATTCTGCCCCAGGCGGTTCCTTCAGTTTTGTCGCTGATGATTTTGGCGGCAATCGGCTTCTGGAACGACTATCAAACGCCGCTCATGTATCTTAATAAATTGCCGCCGTTATCGGTGGGATTACAGGATTTCAACTTGAACATCGGATACAGTCTGCTACCGAACAGCTATCCCTTACTGTTTGCGGGCGTCATGCTTTCCATCGTTCCCATTTTGATCGTGTTTGTCGTGTGCCAGGATACCATTATGAATAACACCGTAGCGGGTGGATTAAAAGGATAAGGAGTAACGAAAATGAAAAAGAAGATAGCATATTTAACGGCGACGGCGCTCGCCTGCGTGACGATTTTCGGCGCTGCGTCCTGCGGTAATAAGGGCGGCGATTCGGTAGCCGATCTCGAAATCTATTTTTGCCAGTCGGGCGCGGGCACAGAATATTTCGAAAAAATCGTGGACGCATTTAAGGTGAAAAATCCCGATATCAATGTGGTAGAACCGCTCATTGTCAATTCCGATTATAACTATCTTAAAACGGCTCTGGAGAGCGGAGCGTCGGGAAACAGCGCCGATCTGATGTTCGGGTATCTTCCAAAATTCAGATATTTTCAGAACATGCTGGAGCCGATTGATGACGTTCTGGATTCGACCCTCCAGGGCGAGAGCATGACAATCCGTGAAAAGTTGGGTGGCGTAATGAAGGACTTTGCGGTGGACGGCGTAAATTATTACCTTCCAAGCACTGTTTCCGCGGGTGGGATTGTCTATAATAAAACGCTGATCGATCAGACATTGGGAACGGATTGGAATATTCCGCGGACGACCACAGAACTGGCAAAGCTGGCGGCTGATTTGAAATCGGAAGGGGTGACGCCTTTTATTCACAACAGCAACGGCGGATATTGGTCGTACTCCCTCGACGTGTGGTGGGCGCAGTATTCCACGGTAGAGGAATACAATAATTTTTGGCAGGCAAAATCGGGCGATAAACAACCTAGCCTGGAAGTATTTAAACAGGAAGGCAGGCTGAAGGCTTTGGAGGTGCTAGAGACTTTGATCAGTCCCGAGGGATACGTCGTGGACGGCTCCAATTCGTGGACGCATACGCTGGCGCAGACGCAGTTTGTCAATAACAGGGGCGCGATCATGCCCAATGGCGGTTGGCTTCAGAATGAAATTGCCAGCAACTCGGCAGCACAGGGCAAAGAATTTTTGATGATGAAAATCCCCGTGATCAGTTCCTTAAAAGACGTGCTGGGCATCGGCGAATCGACCTTGGCGAAGCTCGTCGATTATGTGGACGGCGTTTCGGTTGAAGCACCCGAATTTAACTCTTCGAAAGGATTGACGAACGAACAGGTGCTTCAAAGGGTGCGCGAGGCTCGGGGGTTGGTCGCGACGAGTTCCTACGAGCTGGGGGCGTTTATTCCCAATTACGCCACGGCCAAGGAGGCGGCCAAGAGGTTTATGAAATTTTTCTATTCCGACGAGGCGTTGCAGATCGCCGTGGACACGCTGAAATCCCAGCCCGTAGCGAAGTTCAGCGACGGTCGGGAGATTGATATGTCGTCCTGGAACTCTTTCATGAAATCTCATTTTGCGTATCAGCAGAGCGGAAAATATCTGTTCAAAAAATTTAGTTACGAATTATTTTATAAAACGGATCTGACGGAATCTTTCGTCTCGAAGCCGGAATTGAGCTTATCCGCCCAGGGCAGCGCGAAAAAAACGGCGAAGGAATTTTTCGACGACGATTTCAACGATATTTCGAGAAGGTGGGAACAACTTTTGAGTATCGCAGGCCTGAAATAAAAGAGGAGACGTTTAATCCGATGAAAAAGAGGAATGTATTCGTTGTTTTAACGGCGGTTTTAGCTGTGACGATATGCTCGGCGGCAGGCGGTTTTGGTACTGTTTCCGTCTCCGCGGGGGCTACGAGGAAAACCCTCGTAAACGACGATTTTACAGGGGATAAGATCGACGTCGAAAAGTGGCTGTACTACGACAGCGGTATCGATTTGGCCTACGACAAAAACGTCGTGAAAGTAAAAAACGGCAGCAACGGTACGGGGATCACGACGAAAACACCGACTGGGGGCGCAGGCGCTCGCGTGGAGATCGATATAAAGGAGCTGTTTTTGGGAGAGACGAGCGGAAACACGGGCTGGATGGGGATCATTTTCGGCGCGTCGGGAATCACGGGCGACGGACAATCCGCTTTTTCTTCGACGATCGACAAAGTGATCGAACAGAAAGCAGGGCTGCATACCCTCACGATGCAAAACGGCAAAATAAAATATCAAACGCCTTACGTCACGGACAGAAAGCTGGTGGACGGCGAGGGAAACGTTGTCGAAAACAAGGACGGTTACGCTTTCGACGTTTCGGATATTTTCCGTGACGGAAAAGTTGCGGAGGGTAGCCTGAAGATAGACTATTTGTATAATGGAGATTTTTCCCTGTCCGTCAAAAGTTTGTCCGCGGCGGACTATAAGACGGTGTTGAAGACGTCTTCTCAAAAACTTCCCGCGATCGCAGGCGGACAGGTCGGCGTGTATTTTATGGAGAGTACCGATACGTCCAAGCATGTTCTCGACGCAGAACTCTACGAGGTAAAAGTAGGTTCCGTAACCGAAAACGGATGTAAGGAGATTGCACGATTCGGCGAGGAAGACGTATTAAAGGATTATTATTACAGTGTTTCCCCCGCCAGCGAATTAAAATTCGGACACGACGGCAGGGTGCTTTTTTCCGAGGAAAACGAAGAGGGTTACAATCTCACGGCGCGGAGAAAAGCGACGGCCACAAAGGACATAAATAAAAACTGCCTGTCTGCGGAAGTAAACGTAGATATTAAAAAAATAACGAATGGCGGGCAGTTCGGTTTGTGCTACGGACTGGAAAAGCTCAATTCGGAAATTTTGAGCGCAGGCTCCACCTATATCGGTTTTACAAAAAGTTCGGAAGCCTGGAAAATGACAGTGAAATACGCGGACGAAAACGCCGTCGTCACGAAAGGCGAAGCGTTGCTGCCGACGGGCAAATTTACGTTGCAAACGGAGGTTTCGGCTGACGGAACGGCGGAAATTTTTATCGACGGGGAGATGATTTTGCGTGCGGAAGGAACAAACGCGGAGGGATATATCTGCCTAGGGCAGAAAAGCGTGGCGGCAGGCGCAGTCGAGGCGGAGATCGACAACGTTGTGATACTTAACAACTATTACGATCGGCCGCAGAACTCCGAGATCATCGCCGACTTTAACGACGACGATTATAATGTCAATGACTGGTATATAAAATCGACGGGGTTCGGCGGGATCTCCAGCGGCTTATACGTTTCGGAGGGACAGCTTCACTTTAACAATGTGGCGCAGGACACGACGTTTGCGACGCGTAGAAAATACTCGAATTTTGAACTGAGATTCGATATCACCGACTTGAGAAGGCGGGTGGTTTATGACGAAAAAGGCAACAAAACGTACCCTGTTTCCTCGTGGATCGGCGTGAGCTTCGGCTGCGACAGGGAATACGTGGAAGACATCGTTAATTTCGGGGAATTTTACGGCACGGCGCCGCTGTTGTATTTTTATGTCGATCTCGACGCCGAAACATGGGAAAAAACTTCCAAGACCAAATTGATGCTGAATAACTACGGCGCATATCAAAGTTTCGAGCTTCCCGATAAATTCGATTTTTACGACGCCGCCAACGCGGATAAGATTGTAAAGATCAAAATGACCATGGAGGACGGTGTTCTGACGGTGAAGATGAAATACGACGACGGATTTTACGAAACTGTTCTCATGAAGGATTTTGGTTTCACGCCGCTCGGATTCGTACAATTCTGGGGGATGGGAGACTTGGGCTACGATTCTACCGGCGGGGACGCTTTAATGGTCGGGAAATTTACGCTCGATAATATTTCCGTTAGTAATCTCGATAAAAAACCAAATATAGTGGACTCGAAATATGAAAGTTCGAAACGTCCCGAAAGAGAGGATTATCCCTACGAGGAAAAAGACGACGACGAAGAATTTTTAATTTCTCCCTACATCAAAGGAAGCGAAAAGGTGCTGGGCGGCGTTTCGGGAATTTTGGCGGCGCTGATCGCCGTCGTAAAGAGGAGGGTATAACCATGAAAAAAACGGCGACCCTTTCCCTCGTCCTGACGTTAATTTGCTGTATGTCGGCCGTTTCCTGCGGCGGCGGTAAGATAAATTTTGATAATCCCGTGGAAGGAAAAGATTATAAGATCAGCAAAAAAACAGAAGCGGGGGAGGTCTATAGCTGGACTTATAAAGATTTCGGCGAGGGAGTGATGCCGATTGCGGGATTTATCGGTCCCACATCGGAATATCCCTATGAGGGAAATCTTCTTCCCAATCGGATTACAGACGAATCTTACGCGACTATCAAGGACTGCGGATTGAACATTATCTACGGGCATAAGGAAGATTGGCGTTATGCGCAGGAAGATATCATCTCCTCTTTGACGTATGCCGAAAAGTACGGTATTAAATATTTGTTTTACGATACCTCCGTGATCGATATAAGCCGTCAGGGATTGGTGGCGAGCACCGAAGATATACGTACTGCCGTCTCTAAATATTCGGGGTATAAAGCGTTCGGCGGGCTACTGGGTATGGACGAACCGTACGAGGATAAGTTCGATAAAATCGCGGAAGCGCAGACAAACTTCAGGGCGGCGACGGCCGATCTGGACGTTATGCTGTATGCGAACCTCTTTCCCGTTATGGTACTCGGCTCGAGGTACGAAACGTATCTCTCCGATTTTATGAAGACAAATCCGGTGTCCTTAAGCTACGATATGTATCCTTTCGAGGGAAAGGGAACCGAAGTGCATACCAGCCATTTCACCAATCTGGAGCTGGCGCGTAAGGTGGCTGCCGAAAATAAAAAACCTTTCTGGGTCTATATTCAAGGTGGCGGCGGATGGGAAAACTGCAATTACAGAATTCCGAGCGAAGGCGAATTACTGTGGCAGGTGAACACCTCTCTTTGTTACGGGGCGAAAGGTATTCAATATTTTCCCTATTACCAGCCGCCCGAATACGCGCAGATTCCCGAGGAAGGCGCGGGGCTGATCAACATGGACGGAAAGAAAAACCAAACCTGGTATTTCGCTCAAAAAGCCAATCGACAGATCGCCGCGATCGACGAGGTATTGATGAGCAGCGTCAACGAGGGGGTTATCGTCCACGGCGGTACGCCCGCGCCCATTACGGGGACGGCGGTGCTTCAGGACTATCGTCAGTTGAAAAAAGTGGGAGGAGACGACGCTTTGATCGGTTGCTTCAATTATGAGGGCGCGTCCGCCTACTATGTGGTGAATAATTCGATTACCAAAGAAAAGGCGGAAATCACGTTGACTTTCGACGATTCGTATATGTATGACGTCACGCAGAGGGCGGTGAGAAGAAGCACTTTGGGCAAGACGTTTACCTTAAAGCTTGCCGCGGGCGAAGGCGCATTGGTGGTGCTTAGATAGCCATGAAAAAAATATTCGATAAATTTATTGTGGCAATGTTCTGTTCCCCGCAGCCTCCCGCGGAAAAAAACGGCAGAAAATTTCCAAACAAGATCACTTTGGAACAATATCTTCGCGCGAAAGAGTTGGGCTTCACAACGGTTTACGGTCACAACGAGATCGTGAATACGGATACGGAAAAATATGCTTTCGAAGCGCTGGAGCTTGCGGAAAAAGCGGGCTTGGATTACCTTGTAAAAGACAGTATCGCCGAGGAGTATATCTCTCTCGGGAACAGAGGGTATCGGCCGTTTTCATTGCTTTCGGAGCGCGAAAAACGCAAGCTCGACGAAAGATTTGCCCAATCTTTGGCAAGGTATTCGGACTATCCGGCCTTTGCGGGCATCACCTTTTTCGACGAACCGGGCTCCGATTCTTTCGAGGGGATCGCGCGGGCGAAAAAAGTATTCGATCGGGTATGCGGCGATAAACTGTTTTATGTAAATTTAATGCCTTACTATATTACGCCCGAGCAATATCAGTACGGGTACGTGACGGACGCCCGAAAATTTACGGACGAAAATTATGCTTACAGCCGCCCGAATTATCAAAGATATGTGCATTATCTGGATAAATATATACGAACCGAACCAGATGTCCTTTCCTACGACGTTTATCCCTACGTAAATTATGGATCCCTGACGGATACGATTCACGAGGGGCTTTACGATATGTTGGGGCTGTTCTTCGAGTACAGCCGCCGATATTCTCTTCCGTTTATGCCGTATTGTCAGGCGGGCGGCGAATGGGAGGGCGGTTCCGCGAGAAAGGTGACCGACGCGGAAATGCGGCATCAGATCAATATTTCCCTGCTGTTCGGCGCGCGGGGAATACAGTTTTTTCCCTATTGCTTCCCGAATGATTGGTTGGATTCTCCCAACGACCGCTGCGGCGCGATCGATTGCGACGGCAGGCCGACAGATACGGCAGCCTCGATAAAAAAAGCGTTGGGGGTATTAAAAAATCTCGGTTCCGTACTTATTAAAAGCACATTGAAAGGGATTATGAGTGTCGGAGAGTTCGACGGAAAATATTCGGCCGAGATGCTGAAAAACGTTGAGTGGAGCCAAACGATCTTTCAGGGAAACATTCCTCACGGCGAAAGATATATGCTGAAAAGTATTTCGGATATCGAAAGGGCGGAAGCGTCCTCGCAGGTATTGATAGGCGAATTCGACAGCGGGTTTCTGCTGGTCAACAACAGCATTAAAAGAGAAGCTTCGGTCCATTTGAAGCTGCGGCAAACGACGTGTGTCACGTTGATTTCGGATAAAAAGCTCCAAGTCGCCGCGGACGAACTGAATATAACGCTTGACGGCGGCGACGCTGTTTTTATAGCAAGGCCCAACCAATAGGGCGAACGACAAGATAAGGAGAAATCAAGATGATGAAGAGTAAAAGAATCGTTGCATTGTGCGCGTTTTCGATTGCATGCCTGGCTTTTGCCGCGTGCGGGAAAATTTCGGAAAAGGAAGTGGAGGCTTTTGAGGGAGTAGAGGATTTTCATCTGGCGCTCAACGCCGAAACGCCGGACTATCTCGAAGGCGTGACGATTAAGTTTGACGACGGAAGCGTCGGGGTGCCGACGGTTGACGCCTCGAAGGTAAAGCTGGGCGAGGTGGGAAAGTACGAGATAAAATATCTCTATGAAAGCTTTGAAAGGACCGCGGAAGTATATGTTTACGGCACGCCCGTATTCAAAGCGGGAGAAGCCGTCGTAACCGACGCCTACACGCTGGAATACACCGTGGCTCAAGCGGAGGCGGACAAAAGTCTTTTCGGCATGGTCAAGGCCTACGACAGCTTCGGAGCGCCGCTGCAGATCTCCGCGGGAGAGGACAGCGAAAATTTTACGGGTGACGCTGGAGAATTTTCCGTAAAACTTTCCGCGGTGGATCGGGTAGGAAATCGTGCCTCTGTTTCTTATGGCGCGAAAGTTTACGGCTCGCCCGTTTTCAAGGCCGGGCCGACAGCCGTGCAGAACGGTGCGACGCTGACCTGCGGATATAAAGAGGCAAAAGAGAACGCTTCGTTTTCAGGGCTCGTCAAGGCATTCGACACGTTCGGCGAGGAGTTGGAGGTTACGCTGAAAGGCGGGAGTGAAGCTTTCGACGGAAGCTACGGACAATTCGACGTTACGTACCAAACCAAAGATTTGCTGAATAATGAGGCGGAAATCGTAGTAAAGGTGAAGGTGACGGAGGACGAATTGACTCCCACTGCGGAAAATATTTCCTTCGACCTCGCGGACGAAAACGCCGTTTGCAACGTCGAACTGAAAGGAGCGGAAGATTTCGAGCTGTATGTGGGAGAGGAACGGGTATTGTCCTCAAAGTATGAGCTGACGTCCGACGGTGTGGAATTGGACGGCAATTGGCTGAAGGATCTCGCGGACGGAACTGTTGTCAGGCTGGAGACGGAACACGGATACTGCGAGTTTACCGTGTCGATTAAAGAAGAAAAGCCTTTTAACTTCACTCTTTCCGGAATGAACAATTATATGTTCCGTATGGCGGAAGACGCCGTCATCAATAAGCTTCCCGCCGTAAAGGGGCATCAGGATTTTGCTCTTTCGTATAAAGTCTGTCGGGAAAACGGCTCCGATGTCAATTCCTACAGGATAGATGTATCCGAGCAGGGAATCGCGGTGACACAGGCGGACGGATCGAAATTGACGCGGGGCAGGTATGCGTTGACTGTTTCCGCAGCAAAAGGAGAGAGAAAAGAAGAAAAGACGGTGGTTTTCAGCGTTTTGGACGACAAAGAATACTATAAGGTATTCGCAAGCGGTGACAACGAACAGGCGGGCGATAAATTTTTGTACCATCGGGGCGCGTGCTCTCTTCTTTTTGAGGAGCTGGACGCGACGACGTATGGGGTTTCGGGTGCCTATAAATACAAAGTGGCCGCAGGTTTCAATACGTGGGATAAACGTCTTCAGTTCCTCCCTGAGCTCTATACGGGCGGATTGCAGCTTAAAAATTATAATAAGCTCACGTTTGATCTGTTTGTAACGGAAGGAAACCCGTCTTTCCCTTTCTGTATCGTAAATGAACAATATCTTCCTTTCGGTATCAACGAAAAAGCGACGGGGAGCGCAGTGGATAAGGCTGCCGTGGAAGCCAACGTATGGTACACGGTGACGGTGGATTTAAGCGGAGTAAACAAGGCCGATAAGGAACTCGTTTTGTGTCTTGCGGACGAAACGGATGCGGCTTGCGCTATGTTGCTGAGAAATTTTGTATTCGATGACAATTTGTGCTCTTACGCCAGCGGCGGAACGATTACCGACGCCTCGAGATTCAGCAAAACGGACGCCAACGTCGATCTCGGCGTTGTTAATCTCGACAAAAACGTTTACGGAAGCCCTGCGGCCTTGAGATATCTTTCCAAGGCGGGAGATACGGATGGGGCGAAGCTGGAATTCAATACGTCTCTCATCGGACAGGGAAAATACAACCTGGGAAATTATCTCACCTATTCCTTTGAAATGTATATCGTGAAAAATATTCCTCAACAGATGAGCTTCGGGTTTGATAAAGGCGGATTTAATATGCCCTCGATGTTTGCAGACGGAGGGGTTAAGGACGCGGACGGCCGTGCTGTCGGAGCGGTAAGCGAACTCACTGCGGAAAAATGGTATAAAATAACTCTGGACATTTCGGGGGTTACCGATTCGGCTTTTTTATCGATGTATTTTGTTGCAAACGGCAGCGAAAATGTCGAGCTGTATTTGCGGAATTTCTCGTTTAAGGGGATAGACCTTCGCGGGGATTCGGCGGAGGACGTAAAGTATTTCCAATATGACGGGGGCAGCGCCATGACCTACGATGCGGAGGCAAACGCCTTGCGTTTTACAAATACGGGGGAAGCGAGTACCTGGGATAGTCGGCTTCAATTCCTTTCCGACCTGTATAAAACGTCTTTCAACATGAATAAGTTTTCGACGGTGACGTTCGATATTTTCGTGGAATCGGGCAGGCCTTCTTTCCCGTTCTATCTCTTTGCCGATCAGTATAGACAGATGGCGTTTACCGATTCGGCAACGGGGGAGGCGGTGGAGAAAACGAACGTAACCAACGGCAAATGGTATACGGTTTCCCTTGAAGTCGGTTTTGTTTCCGAGGACGGAAAAGAACTGTTTATCTGTTTTAACGACAAGGACAAAAATGATCCCGCGCTGTCGGTGTTGTTGAAAAATTTTACGTTCATAAAAAAATAAACGGCGAGGCCGGGAGTTTGAGAGGTAGAAATGATTTATATCGACGAGCGAAAGAAAGCGTTTTTTCTGGAAGGAGAAAACTTTACCTATGCAATTGACGTCAGCGACGGTTATCTGCGCCATGCGTATTGGGGTAAAAAAATAGAAAGAGACGATATCGATCAACTACTTTTCGATCACCCGGCGGGATACGTGGTGGCCATTGAAGCCTCCGCGTCGGGGAGGGGCTCTTTAGAGACCCTTCCCCAGGAGATATCGTTTTTCGGCCTGGGGGACTATCGTACGTCGTGTTTTAAGGCGACGGGCGAGGATGGAGGAAAGGTATTTGATCTCAAATACGACTCGTTTGAACTTCTTACGGAAAAGCCCTCGTATAGCGACTTGCCTATGCTCAAAGGCGGAGAGACGCTGGTCGTCCGGCTGCTTGATGCGGCGAAACGGCTCGAGTTAAAGCTTTACTATACGGTTTACGAGGAATGCGGCTGTCTGACTCGCCACGCGGAGATCACTCCTCTCGGCGGGACGGTGTTTCTCGAAAGAGCGCTGGGGTTCTGCGTAGATCTGCCCGATTGCGGCTACGATTGTATCACGCTTTACGGAAAACATAGCTGTGAGGCGCAAATTGATCGGCAGGCGCTTGGACACGGAGAATTTTCGGTTTCGAGTTGCATGGGGATATCTTCGCATGTACATAATCCCTTTATGGCTCTGGCGGAAAAACACGCGACGGAAAACGCGGGGGACGTGTACGGCTTCGGCCTCGTTTACAGCGGTAACTTTTTTCTGAGCGCGCAGACGGGGGAATTTGGAACCATTCGCGTGTGCGGAGGAATCAATCCGCTGGACTTTCGGTATAGACTGCGGGAAAAGGAAAGTTTCGTTACGCCCGAAGTCCTCATGACGTATTCAGAGTGCGGCTTGGGTGGCATGAGCAGAAATTTTCATCGGGCGATCGACAGGTATATTTTGAAACGCGGCGTGCCGCCTATCGTAGCGAACAGCTGGGAAGCGACGTTTTTTGACTTCGACACAAAGAAACTATTCGGCTTTATCGATGGGTTAAAGGAGCTGAATATAGACACATTTGTTCTTGATGACGGGTGGTTTGGACGGCGGGACAGCGATAGGACCTCTTTGGGCGATTGGAAGGTCAATACAAAAAAACTTGTCGGCGGGCTTGAGCCCGTCATAAATAAGTGTAAAGAAAACGGCCTGAAATTTGGCATTTGGATCGAACCGGAAATGATTTCGGAAGAGAGCGAGCTTTATACGTTACATCCCGATTGGGCTGTTAAAAGTAAATTTCTCAAACCCCGGACTAGTCGCAACCAGCTGGTGCTCGATCTGACGCGGAAAGAAGTGCTGGATTATTTGAAATCAACTTTTTATGCTCTCTTAAAAAATCACGATATCTCTTATGTCAAGTGGGACATGAATAGACCGCTGACAGAATTTTATTCGGCTGGGCTGGAAAAGGAAAATCAGGGCGAATTTGCGCACAGATATGTCAAGGCGGTTTACGAGCTGGCCGATTATCTGACAAGAAGTTTTCCCGACATTTATTTTGAAGGCTGCGCTGGCGGCGGCGGCCGCTTCGACATCGCGATGCTGAAATATTTTTCGTCTGTATGGGCAAGCGATTCGTGCGACGCCGAGGAACGCTGCAGAATACAATACGGCTATTCCTATCTCTATCCCTTAAAAACGGTTTCCAGCCACGTCGGGGCATCGCCCGCCCACCAGACTTCGAGATCGATTCCTTTGGAATCGCGGTGCAATGTTTCCGCGTTCGGCGCATTCGGTTACGAGCTGCGGCTGGACGTTCTCCCGCAGGAGGAGCGCGAGTTTATCGCGGATTATAATCTTTTTGCCAAACAGCTTCGCTCGGTTCTTGCAGAGGGTGAACTTTTTCGGACGGAGAATCCCTTCGAAAGTAAATTTACGGGCTTTATCGTGATGAACAGGCAAAAGACGAAGGGCTACGGGTTATTTTATCAGTCGAAAACTTCTTATGGGGACGGTATAAAAATGATCCGTCTGCGTGGACTCGATCCGAAAAAGAAATATTCTGTTCCGAAATTCGGCGTCTGCGCGTACGGTTCTACTCTCATGAATATGGGAATCCAGCATAAAACGACAAATACCGATTATCAATCGGTGTTATATGAAATCAACGAGGCCGAAAATGACTGAAATTTTAACGAGAATAAAACGTTTCAGGCGTGCGGGACTGGGGCTGTTTCTCCACTATGGGATTTATTCGGTAATCGGGCGGGGGGAATGGGCGCGGAAGCTTTGTCCTATCGGCGAAGACGAATATGAAGCGGCGATAGGCAGATTTACCTGCGCGCGTCTGGATTTCGACGCAATCTGCAAAAATGCATTTGAAAACGGGTTCCGATACGTCGTTTTTACCGCTAGACACCACGACGGTTTTTCGCTGTACGATACGGAGGGGATTTCGGAATATTCTTCGCTTAATTACGGTCCCCGGCGAGATCTGGTGGGCGAGTTTGTCGGCGCCTGCAAAAAATACGGGCTTTTGCCCATCGTTTATCATACGACCGTGGACTGGCACCACCCGCTTTACCAAAACGATTTCAAAGGATATCTCGGATATCTGCGTGACAGTGTGAAACGGTTGTGCGAAAGTTATCCCGACATAGGCGGCTTTTGGTTTGACGGAACCTGGGAAAGGCACGACGACTGGCAGGAGGATTTGCTCTATCAAACGATCCGAAGCCGTCTGCCCGAAGCAATTATCATCAACAATACAGGATTGAACGAGTTGGGCAGAACGGGAAATCCCGAGATCGATAGCGTCACGTTCGAACGTGGAAAGCCTAAAAAGATCGATTCGCCAAATAAAATTCTGGCCGGCGAGATGTGCGACGTCGTAAATTCCCACTGGGGAATCGCATCGGGCGATATCGATTATAAATCCGCAAGATATCTGATAGAGAGCATGATAGACTGCAGAAGGTATAATTGCAACTATCTGCTAAACGTTCCGCTCGAGGGTGACGGCTCCTTTTCGCATATCAATCTCGGTCTGCTCGAGCAGATCGGGGCCTGGAATCGTACATATCCTTTTGCGATGCGTGCACTTTGTTACCATGACGAAGGAAAGGATTTCTTTATAGAACTGGATGGGGAGATATATCTCGTCGTATTCGGACTGGGCGTAAACGGAGACGAAAACGTAATCAAGAAAAACGGACGGGGTAAAACGCTCACATTCGAACGCTTTCCTGTAAGGGTAAAAGAAATACGCTACGAGGACAACAAAAAAGAGCTGCCTTTTTCTTACGAGGGAAACAGGCTGACCATCTTTGCCGAAAATTTCGATTACGGCAGCAATATGATCGTCAGGATCGCCAAAGTCAAAACGGAGTGAAAGAGATGAGAGGAGAATTTCGAGATTATGAAGATAGAAATAGATTTGTAGAGGCAAGGTACGACAGGAATTTGGGCTGTTCGTTGCATTTTCATAGCAAGATTGAGTTCTCTTACTGTTTAAGCGGAATGCATACGGCTGTGGTCAACGGCATAAAAAAACAGCTGACGAAAGACGATATCTGTTTTGTCAACAGCTTCGACACACATTCTTTGAAATCGGAACATGGAGACAGGCATTACGTTGTTTCCTTTTCAAAAGATAATATGGAGCTGTTTACCGATATCTTTTTCGGCATGAGTTTTTCAAATTTTTTGACGGATAAAGAATTTAATCTCACTCTGCTTCCTTTAATTGAAGAACTTTATAAAAACGGCAAAGAGCTCAATTACGTGGCGCAGAGCGGCTATATAAACTTGCTTCTGGGACGATTGGCAGCCCATTATAAGCTGGAAAAGAGACCTTCTTTTACCAATGAAATAAAAGATATTCTCATCTATATCAACGAAAATTACGACAATGTGATCACCCGTGAAATTTTGGCCGACAGAATGGGTTATTCTCCCAACTATTTTTCGACGCTGTTTAAGGAAAACGTAGGTATGGGGTTTATCGATTACTTGAATATGGTTCGGTGTCAAAACGTTAAGGCCATGATGGATAACGAAAAATTCAGTCATTTAAGCCTGACGGAGGTGATCATGCGGAACGGCTTTGACAGTCTGGCCACGTATTACCGTGCATTGAAAAAAGGAAAAGCCGTATTATGAAAGAAGTACATTTGATTTGCAATGCCCATATCGATCCCGTATGGCAATGGGATTGGCCTGAAGGGGTCGGCGCAATTTTATCCACCTTCCGTTCCGCGGCAGAGCTGGCGGATGAATTCGATTATATCTTTTGCCACAATGAAGCGTCGGCATACCGATACGTAGAAGTGTATGCACCCGATCTGTTCGAACGAATTAAACAGCTGGTTAAAAAAAAGAAATGGCATATCATGGGCGGATGGTATCTCCAGCCCGATTGTAATATGCCTTCGGGCGAAAGTTTTGTCAGACAGATTTTGGTGGGACAGAAATATTTTGAGGAAAAATTTGGAATAAAACCGACGACAGCCATTAATTTCGATCCGTTCGGACATACCAGAGGGCTTGTGCAGATCATGAGAAAGTGCGGTCAGGATAGCTATATGGTCTGCCGCCCTTCTAAATTTCAGCTGCCGTTGGAAAAGGAAAACTTCCTTTGGGAAGGATTCGACGGCAGTACCGTAAAGGTATTGAGAAGCGAAACATATAACACGCCTTTGGGGGAGAGCGCAAAAGCCATTAAGGAAAGAATAGATAGGCAGGGGGAAAATTCCGCCTGCGTTTTATGGGGCGTTGGAAATCACGGCGGCGGCCCGTCAAAAAAAGATCTTGCTGAAATCGAACTTTTAATGAAAGAAGACGGACAGGAGATATTCCATTCGACGCCCGAAAATTTTTTCAGCGGATCGGAGCCCCAATATCGCTTTGACAAATCTTTGCTGATCTCTATGCCCGGCTGTTATACTTCTATGAGCCTTCTTAAAATTAAACACATAGAACTTGAAAATCAACTGTATATGACCGAAAAAATGTTGTCTGTCGCAAGTTTGAAAGGGCTTATCGAGTATCCGCAGGAACAACTTGACGTCGTTGTCGAAGACCTTCTCTCTGCGGAGTTTCACGATATCCTTCCCGGCACTTCGATCAGGGCAGGGGAAAAACACGGACTCGCCCTTTTAGATCACGGTCTGCTGGAAATCGATAAGCTCAAGAATCGGGCGTTTTTTGCCCTGGCGACAAATCTGTCCGTCGCCAAAGAGGGCGAAATTCCGATTTTAGTATTCAATCCCAACGCTTATGAGTTTGAAACCGAGATTGAGTGCGAATTTATGCTCGCGGAACAAAATTGGAGTGAGACGCTCGTCTCAAAAATTATACTGATGGACGAGAGTGGAAGCACTCTTCCTTGTCAGGAGATAAAAGAGGAAAGTAACCTCAGTCTTGATTGGCGAAAACGTATTGTGTTCCGCGGAAAACTCAGGCCTCTGGACATTACACGATTCAGCGTAACCGTTTCTTTTGAAAAAAAAGTAAAAAAAATTTCTCCTGATTCATTCGTTTATCGGGACGGGCACAAGTTTGTGGAGATAGACCGAAAAAGCGGGCTTTTGAAAAGCTTTCAAACGGACGGAAGAGAATGGGTGAAAGACGCTTTTCTGCCCATCATGTTTTCGGATACTCCCGATCCTTGGGGGATGAGCGAGAAAGAACTGAAGCGTATGGGGACGTGCGGCGAAGCTTTTGAGCTATCGAAAGGGGAGTCGGGGATTTTCAAAGGTCTGGAAAGCGTTAGGGTAATAGAGGATGGGGAAATCTATCTGAGCGTAGAGGCTTTTTTTGAAAAGGAGCGTACCGCAGCGAGGATCGTGTATAAAATTTATAAGGCCGCCGATTATATCGATGTGGATGTAGATCTCTTTTTCGGGGAAGCGGATAAATTTGTTAAGCTCGCGATTCCCTTTGCGTGTGGCGGCAACTTGATCGGGCAGACGGCTTTCGGATATCAGGAGCTTTTCGAAGACGGGCGGGAAAACGTCGCGCATCGTTTCGTGGCTTTGAAAGGCGAAGAGGGCTGCATCGCGGTGCTCAACGACTGTCAGTACGCCGGCCATTTTGAAAACGGTACCTTATATTTGTCTTTGACGCGAGGTGTGTCATACTGTGCTCATCCTATCCTTGACCGTCCTCTAATCCCGTCCGATAGATTTGTTAAAAAGATCGATCAGGGTGAACGGAATTTCCATTTCAGGCTTCTGCCTGCACAGGAAAACGAGTTGGAGAGGCTCGCGCAGGAATTTAATCAAAAACCCTATTCGCTCAACGTTTTCCCGCTCGGCTGCTGTAAAACAACGAGAAAAATGAAAATTTCAATCGACAATAAAAACGTCTGTATCGTGACTATCAAAAAAAATCAATCGGGAAAAGGCTATATTTTTAGGCTTCTAAATAACAGCTGCAAAGAAGCGGATACAGTATTGACGATAGGACGGGAAAAACTGACAGTACATCTAAAAAAATATGAAGTAAAAACGGTTGTCTTTACGGAAGGGAAGGCAACGGAAGCTGAAAGATTAATCATATAATAAAAAACATTTTTCAAAATGGATAAAAAACAGGCGATTTTCATTGATAATCGTCTGTTTTTGTAAGTAAAAAAATTTTTATAGATTAGATTTTATGCCGGCAACATTTAACATTTTTATGAAAACTAAAAGGTTATCAATCAATCCAAGTAAGTTTATCATATTTTTGTGTTATAAAAATCTTTAAAGTTTATATAAAAAACAATCCGAAACCATTGTAAAATTACTAAATGGTTCGAATTGTTCCGATTTGGTGCCCGCGGCCGGACTTGAACCGGCACGGGGTTTTAGCCCCGAAGGATTTTAAGTCCTTTGCGTCTGCCTATTCCGCCACGCGGGCAAAGGCGTTTTTTGTTTGAGAGAGATTTGTAGCTCACTCTGTCCAAGATTATATCATATCCCGATGAAAAAGTCAATAAATTTCATGAATTCTAATTCTAAATTATTAAGCGAAATCTAAAAGAGAATCCATTTGTGAAAAGTGTTGAAAAACTATTGACAAATTTTGTTTTTATGCTATAATAGAGAAATGAAATATGTTAACGTTAATATTTTCGGGGGGGATAATAAAATTTGCGCAGAAACAGAGTCACGATCAAAGATATAGCGCTGGAGGCTCGGGTTACGGCACAGACGGTTTCGAGAGTATTCAGAAATCAAGGCTATATTTCAAAAAAGACAAAGGCGGCTGTGCTGGCGGCGGCTGATAAACTGAATTACGTACCCAACAATGCGGCGATTTCCCTTCGGATGGGAAAGACGAAAAATATCGCTGTGGTATTCGACTGCTTGGTTAATGTCTATTTCGCGGTCATGATCGATTATCTGCATCGTGAAGTTCAGGCGAGGGGATATTCCTTACAGACGATTTTTGCCGATAGCCCGACCATTACCGAAGAGGTTTACCGTTCGGCGCTGTCCATGGGTGCGGTTGGCGTAATCAGCTTTCTGGAAGCGGACGACGGGCTGGGCGTCGTCGTCAAAAATTACGGGGTGCCGCTTTTGATTCTCGGCCGCCGCACCGATATGCAGGAGCTGGATTATCTCGTTACGGATGACGTTCAAGGCGGCCGTCTCGCCGCCGAACGGCTTTTGAAAGACGGATGTAAAAGCTTCGCCTACGTAGCGGAAGGGCTCGGCGTCACTTGTATCGACGACCGCTTCAAAGGGTTTTGCGATACTCTGCAAAGCACGGGCGTCGCGCCGCTGCTGATCGATAATACCAAAGATTTGGAAGAGATATTCCGAAGTTTGCAAGAGGAGGAAAAAATTCCCGACGGGATTTTTTGCTCCTGCGACATGGTCGCGTTCCGCTTTATAAGTATAATGAAAAAGCTCGGAAGGGGGGAGGTAAAGGTAATCGGATACGACGATTTGCAGTCGGATATCGGCTTTCCTTTCCGCATTACGACGATCGGCGTCAATAAGGCGCGGTATATCGCCTTGGCGCTCGAGCTGTTTTTGCCCAAGGTGGAGGACGAAAAAGAGGATCGGATCGCTGAAAAGGTGGAGGTCATGCTCTGCGAGGGCTTCACGGCCTGAAAAATTCGGTTCGGCAGGCAATAAACCCAAGTATAAAATCCACGCGAAAGCGGAATATTACAACATATTTGTAAATGTGCTTTATAAAAAGCAAGATAAAAATTTTATAAAAAAGGAAAACATATGAGCTTTGAAAGAAACGAATATCCGCGTCCGCAGTTTAGGCGCGACGAATGGCTGCCGCTCAACGGCGAATGGGAATTTGAGCTTGACGACGAAAACGACGGGGAAAAACGTGGCTTACCCACGGGCAGGGTTGCGTTGAATAGAAAGATCAACGTTCCCTTTTCCTATCAGTACGCCGCGAGCGGGATAAAAGAAGAAGAATTTCACGAAACGGTATGGTATCGCCGTACTTTTTTTGTCGGGGCGGAGTTTGCGAAAAAAAGGGCGCTGCTTTGTTTTAACGCCTGCGATTATGAGACGCAGGTGTGGATAAACGGCGGCTGTGCCGCAACGCATACGGGCGGATATTCGCCCTTTTCCGCCGATATCACCGACTTTTTGACGGCAGGGGAAAATTCGATTGTCGTGCGTTGCCGCGATCCGCTCGATCCCTCTATCCCTCGCGGCAAACAGAGCTGGACGGGCAAAAAATTCGGCTGTTGGTATATCCCTAATACGGGGATCTGGCAAAGCGTCTGGATCGATTTTTTCGGTACGGACTGCATTTCCGCCTATTCTTTAATCCCCGATACGGATACCTGTTCTTTTTCGGGCGAGCTTTCCACGTTATACGGCAAGGCGGACGAGGTGGAGATTCTTGTCTCCTACGACGGTCAAAGGATAAAAAAACAGCGTATTTCTCTCGACGGGAAGCATACGCGCTATACTGTGCGGCTGATGGAACTGGATTTTGTGGATGAAAGCTTCTTTTGGACGCCCGAACAGCCGAATTTATTTTACGTCGATTTCAAACTGTTTGACGGGGGCAGGGAAGCGGATACTGCACACACGCGCTTCGGCCTTCGCAAAATTTCCGTGGACGGGTCGGGAAACGTGTGTCTGAACGGCCGGAAATTGTATCAGAGGCTCATTCTCGATCAGGGCTATTGGCCCGAGAGCGGCCTTACCCCGCCGAGCGCCGACGCGGTTAAAGAGGATATCCTGCTCGCCAAAGAAATGGGCTTCAACGGCGCCAGAAAGCACCAGAAGCTGGAAGATCCGTATTTCTATTATTATGCGGAGGAGCTCGGTTTCCTGACCTGGTGCGAAATGCCGTCCGCCTACCAATTCAATGCCGGCGAGATCGCGGCGCAGACGAGGGAATGGCAGGAGATCCTGGCAACGGCGCAAAACTTTACTTCAAATATTTGTTATGTGCCGCTTAACGAAAGCTGGGGCGTAAGAAAAATTCTTTCCGACCGCGATCAGCAGAACTACGCGCGGGCGCTTTATTACTTGACCAAAGCGATAGACGGCAGCCGTCTGATTTCGACCAATGACGGCTGGGAAAACGTAGATACGACCGACGTTGTCTCCGTGCACGACTACGCCTTCGACAGTTCGGATTTTTCGAAGAAATACGGCCGGCCGGAGCCTGACGGTCTGTACCCGCAGGGGCGCAAGCTGATGGCCGAAAATTGCAAATACGCGGGACAGCCCATCCTGTTTACGGAATTCGGCGGTATTGCGCTACGGGAAACGGAAGGGGACGGAAATTGGGGCTATAATTCGGGCGCGGCCGACGAGACGGAATTTTTATCCCGTTACGCCGACCTGCTTCGCGGGGTTTATGGCGCGGATTTTCAGGGGTTCTGCTATACGCAGCTCACGGACGTCCAGCAGGAAGTCAACGGATTGCTTTATGCCGACCGGAAACGTAAATTTGATACGGCAAAAATAAAAGAAATCACACAAGGCAATAAATAGTATTTTCAAATCGGAGCAAAGTCTCGAAAAAAGCCCGCAGGCGTCCTTTTGACGTCGGCGGGCTTTTTGTGTGTCCCAAAAATATAAAATGTCGTATGACTGCCTTTTTCTATGGTTAAACTAATGGTATAAACGACAGAAGGGGAAAGTAAAGTGGAGTATCGATCGGTTTGGCAAAGAAAGACGAAAAAATATCCGCAGCTTAAAAAAGACGCCGATCGTGATATCGTCGTAGTCGGCGGCGGTATCGCGGGGTATCTTACGGCTTTTCGGCTTGCGGAAGCGGGACAAGAGGTTACGCTTTTAGAGGCGGACAGGCTGTTTTCAGGGACGACGGGAAGGACTACGGCAAAAACTTCGGCCAACCAGGGCTGCGTTTACAGCGAATTATTCGAGCGTTACGGACAGCGTGTGACGGAATTGTATTACCGTTCCCAAACGGAGGGAATCCGACTTTTCGAAGAGCTTGTGCATCGGTACGGAATCGAATGCGACTGGGCGGAAAGGGACGGATATATTTTTTCCGAAGACCGCCGTTATAAGATAGAAGCACTGCACAGAGTATTGCGGCGGGTGGGAGCGGACTGCGAGGTTGTGGAAAGCCCCGAGCTTTTTAAGGAAAGCTGCGCTTTGAAAATGAGCGGACAATATCTCTTCGACCCGCTGAAATTTTTGTCGGCGCTGCCCGTGAGGTTTGAGATTTTCGAAGACACGCGGGTGGTTGATATCGATCCGAAAAAGAAAATTCTTCGTACGGACGGAGGATCGATTTATGCAAAAAAAATAATCGTGGCGACGCATTATCCGATGATCAATTCGCATGGCGGATATTTTATGAAATTGAGGCAGTCCATGTCCTATACGATCGCGGTAAGCGGGAAGGGCGCGGAAGACATGTACCTCGACGAACGGGAGGACGGGCTGTCGGTTCGTCCCTATGCGGAGGGCACGCTTTTAGGCGGCGGCGATCACCGCACGGGCAGAATCGACGACAAAAGGCACTTTGCCGCTCTCGAAAGCAGCGCCGACAAGCTGTTTGGGAGAAAAAACGTCACGCACCGCTGGTGCGCGGAGGACGTAATGACGTTTGACGGTATGCCTATGGCGGGAAAATATTCTAAAAGTCTCGAGGGCATATACGTGGTGACAGGGTTCAATAAATGGGGTATGACCAATGCCATGGTATGCGCGTCCGTATTGACCGACCTCCTTCTCGGAAAGGAAAATCCCTATGCGGAGATCTTTTCGCCGCAAAGGCATATTAAAAAGTCTTTCGGGGATTTTGTCTCCAACGCCCTGACCAATGTCGGGGGGATTTTTCTGGGGTATTGCCGTATAACGCTGAAGACGGCGAAGGACGTGCCCGCGGGAAGCGGAATGATCGTGTTCCATCACGGAAAGAAACGCGCGGTTTATCGTGACCTTTCGGGAGAATTACACGTGATCGGAAACAAGTGCCCGCATATGCACTGCGAATTGAAATGGAACGGGGAGACAAATACTTGGGATTGTCCCTGTCATGGGTCGCGGTTCGATATTTACGGAAACGTCATTTCCGAACCCTCGACAAAAAGCTGTAAATATCGTCGGGAAGACCCCGAAAATTGAAATATAAACAAAAAGCTCGGCGCTTGTAATCCAAGCGCCGAGCTTAAGACAAGCTGAAAAATAAAGTAAACTTTCCCTCCCGCAGCACTCTTGCTGCTTAAGAGTGAAAGACGAGCGCGGAAGGATAGTCCGTCTGAACGTAGTGAAAAGCGAAATCTATATCGCCCAACCAGTCCTCTATATTCGCTTCATCGATCAGAATGGGAATACGATTGTGAAATCGGCTCACGGGAGCCGTCGCTTCTTTCGTCAGAATAATGAAGGCTTTTTTATCGGATTGTTTTTTATAAAACCCGCCCAAAAAAACGGGTTTTCCGTCGGGGCGGGAAAAGAGGTATTTGCGCTTTTCGGGCGACCATTCGTAAAACCCCGATGCGGGAAGCAGACAACGCCGCTCGAAAAAGTCCCGTCGAAACATCGGCTTTTCGGTGACGGTTTCGCTGCGGGCGTTGATGATTACGCCTTTTTCGTTAAATTTTTCGTAGCCCCAGGTGAGAATTTCGGAGACAACCGCTCCGTTTTTCATCACGAGAGCGGGGACGCTGTCGGTAGGGAAAATCTCGCCGGAATGTAAAAGCTCGTAATTGTGCCTTCCTTGCAGGTCTTTGAAAACGGACTGCATATAAGGATCGCTTAAGTTAAATTCAAATCTTCCGCACATAGGACACCTCTGCTTGGGGATATATCTTTTTATGTATTGCACAAACGCTTTTCAAACCGAAAAACAAAAAACCTTGAATAGCGGAGACGGCAAAACAAACTCCATCTTAAATTAACCGTTAAAGCTCCGATTTATGCAAAATCGGAAAAGTCGTAGAAACCGTTTATGGATAAAGTATTTTTTGAAACGGATAAATTTATTGAAAAGAGCACATTCGTATTACGAATGTGCTCTTTTTGGAGGCGCCACCCGGATTTGAACCGGGGAATAAAGGTTTTGCAGACCTTTGCCTTACCACTTGGCTATAGCGCCGAAACTCCCTTCTTTTACGGGTGGGGGAGTAGAAAAAAACAGCGCGAACTTTTATAAATTGGAGCGGGAAACGAGACTTGAACCCGCGACATTTACCTTGGCAAGGTAACGCTCTACCACTGAGCTATTCCCGCATACTCCGTCCGCACTGTTTTTCTGTTGGTGGAAGTTATAGGGATCGAACCTATGACCCTCTGCTTGTAAGGCAGATGCTCTCCCAGCTGAGCTAAACTTCCGAAAGCCTATATACTATATCATATCTCGCCCTGAATTGCAAGCATTTTTTAAGGCTTTCAAAAAATTTTTTGAGAAAAATTTTACGAAAAAAGGAACATATTTCCCGCATGAAATCTCTCGCGGGTTTTGGCCCTTGGAAGCCTTGCGGCTTTACGAAGGGGGAAGCCCAAAGGAATCGGAATGATTGCAATAAAAAAGATCCGACCATACCGCCGATCGAAATCGGTTTCAGATTCGGATCCTGATGAATTGGAGCGGGAAACGAGACTTGAACCCGCGACATTTACCTTGGCAAGGTAACGCTCTACCACTGAGCTATTCCCGCATAACTCCTGCAATCGGACAGCCCGCCGTCCTTATGCTTTCATAATATACCACATCTTTTTCCGAATTGCAAGCATTTTTGCGCCCCGTTTTCAAACTTTTTCCGTTTTTTCAAAAAAAATTGTGCGATATCGTTGACAACGGCAAAGGAAAAGGGTATAATAAAAAAAATCCTCTTAGGTAAGGAGAAGAAAATGTTCTTTTCGAAAGCTTGGTGGCGCGGATAATTCAGCGTTCGCAGAAACGATTATGTTTTGCGGATGCGTTTTCGCGTACGCAGAGCATATCGGAAGAATGATACGTTTATCATACGAGACCCGACGGTATGTTTTGTAAAAGCAGCCCCGGGTCTTTTATTTTATTCGTTTAAGGAGAATTTTATCATGAAACAGACCAAGACGACAAGCACGGGGTACTTCGGTGAATTCGGCGGCGCGTATGTGTCCGACAGCCTGAAACGGGAACTCGACAACGTATATGCCGAATATCTTCGACTGAAAAAGGACGCGGCCTTCCGTGCGGAGCTTTCTGTGCTTCAAAAAACGTATCAGGGCAGACCTACGCCCCTGTACTACTGCAAAAAGCTGTCGCGGGAAACGGGTGGCGCCGACATCTATCTCAAGCGGGAGGATCTCAATCATACGGGCGCGCACAAAATCAATCATTGCATCGGAGAGGTGCTGCTTGCCAAACACATGGGAAAAAGCACGGTGATCGGCGAAACGGGAGCGGGACAGCACGGCCTTGCTCTGGCGACGGCGTGCGCGCTTTTAGGCTTGAAATGCCGCATTTTTATGGGAGAGACGGACGTAAAAAAACAGTTTGTCAACGTGCAGAAAATGCGCCTTTTGGGCGCGGAGGTGGTCTGCGTCACGCGCGGCGGAAAGACCCTTAAAGACGCCGTGGACGCCGCGTTTGAAGAGTATGCCCTCACCTATGAAGCCTCGCTTTATTGTATCGGCTCCGTAGTGGGGCCTCATCCCTATCCGACGATTGTCCGCGATTTTCAGTCGGTGGTGGGCAGGGAAGCGCGCACGCAGTTCAAAAAGCTTAAAAACGAACTGCCCGACGCGGTGGTTGCGTGCGTGGGGGGAGGCTCCAACGCCATCGGTATTTTCAGCGGCTTTTTGGCCGACTCCGCCGTTCGTCTGTACGGCGTCGAACCGTTGGGCCGCGGCCCCGCGGCGGGAGACAACGCCGCCAGCGTCACGTTCGGCAAGACCTCGGTTATGCACGGTTTCAAAAGTCTGGTATTGGAGGACGAAACGGGGGCGCCCGTCGAAGCGTATTCGGTGGCCAGCGGTCTGGATTATCCCTCCGTCGGGCCGGAGCACGCCTATCTCAGGAAAATCGGACGGGTGAATTACGTGACGGCGACGGATAAGGAGGCGCTCGACGCTTTCCGTCTGCTGTCCGTCAAAGAGGGCATCATTCCCGCCCTGGAAAGCGCCCATGCCGTGGCGTACGCCCTCAAGCTCGCCCGAGAGCTGGGCAAAGGAAAAAGTATCGTCGTCAACCTTTCGGGCCGCGGCGATAAGGACGTGAATTTCGTGTTGGGCCGCGATCGGACGGAATAATTTGAAAGGCCGCGGTTATACGGCCGCATCGCCCCGTTCGCGTTTGTAATAAAAGAGATATTGCTGGAAAATCCCCGCGTTGGGGCCGAATTTTTCGACGAAAAAACGGTTGATTTTTTCTCTGTCCGTTTCGGCTCCGCCGAAATTTTCCCGATACAGCCTCGCAATCCAGGTATCGACGGGGAAGGCCGCCGTTTCGCGGAAAGCGAACAGTGAAATACAGTCCGCGACTTTATTCCCTATGCCCGGGTATGCGGTGAGCGCCCTTTTCAGTTCGGCTCCCGTTTTTCCCTCGACGGAAGAAAACCCCTCTTCGAGAAGCTTTTTCGAGGAAGCCGCGACGTATCTCGCCCGATACCCGAGCCCCAGCGAACGATAGAAGTCTTCGTCCCGTTCGGCCAGCCGCTCGAGGGAAGGAAAGGTATAATAATCATATCCCGCAAAACGTTTTTTTTCGCCCAACGCGGCGCACAGCCGCGACAGGTTTCCCTTGATGCGCGGGATATTGTTTTGCTGGGAGACGATAAAGCTCAAAAGACATTCGGCTTTGTCCTGATTCAAGATGCGCAGCCCGCGGCCGAAGCGGACGGCTTCGAAAAGCACGGGCACGCCGAACGCTTCCGCTTCTTTCAAAAGCGCGGCGTAATCGGTTTCAAGGTCGAAGTAGCCGCGAAAGTATTGCTCGTCCGCCTCTTCGCAGGAGACGTGCACCTCTGCGGCGTATTCCTTCAAAAGGCAGGCTTTATCTGCGCACAACACAAGCCAGGCGCTTTCCCCGCAGGGAGAAAAGCGGAAGGTTTGCCCGCATTCGAGGGTGGCTTTCGGGGAAAAATATTCGTTTGGAAAAGTAAAAGTAATCATAAAGATAATAGGTCGCGGTTAACCGCGCCCGTTTTGCGCTTAAAGAGCGCGGATGGATTCCACGGGCTTCTTCCTGGCGGCATGATAGACGGGCAGGAAGGTGGCAAGGACGGCCGTCAAAAACGCCACGCCGATCAGCATGAGAACGGACAGCGGCCCGAATACAAATACGGACGCGCCCGACAGCAGTACCGCAAATTCTTTGTTCAGCACGGCGCATACGACGCCTCCTCCCACAATCGATAAGAGGACGCAGATCGCCGTGATCACGAAGGACTCCGAAAAGAAAATTTTGAACACGTCGAAGCTTCTCGCACCTACCGCGCGGAGAATACCGATCTCCTTTTTCTTGTAGGAAATGGAGACGGAAATAAAATTACACAGCAGCAGGGCAGAGAATATCGCCAAAACCAGCCCCGCCCACAAAAATACCTGCGAGAGCGTTTCCACCATATAATTGACTTCCGTCAACCCCTGCGAAAGGGCGTTGCTGAGCAGTATTTTGCTGTCGTCGTCGGCGAATTTTCCGACGGAGGAAACGATTGTATCCGTCGCCGCGGGGTTACGGTCATAGGGCAGAAATATGGCGCCGTACACCGCGTTTTCCGGCTCGACGTACTTGGTGACGATTTCTCTGCGGTAAAATTCCTGTTCGGGATACAGCTCGTCGGAAACGGTTTTTGCCTTTTCATAGTTTTCTTTGTCGAGGATGATAAAACCTTCGTTTGAGGAATATTTATCCGCTTCCGGGCAAAGTATGCCCACGGGAATGCAGCGCTCGGAGAAGGAATAGCTGGCCGAATCGAGCTGTAGAGAGACTTCGGGCAAGGCGATTTCCCATTTTTTTATAAAAGCAGCCGTTTCGGTGAAAAATCCGAGAAGTTCCTGTTTTGTGAAATTTTTGCCGGTGTTATAATTATATCCGTAAGCTAGAAAGTCGAGCTTCGATTCTATTCCGTGAGACAAAACAACCATATTTCCGTTTTCGTCAAATTTGGGATTTCCGTCTTCGTCGTACTCGTAAGCGTCGTATCGTTCGGAGCTAAACTCGTTGTATCGTTGTTGCGCTTCGTTGCGTTGCTCGTCCGTTTCGGCGTTCCAGATAGCGTCGTTAAGCTCGGAATCTTTTTGCCTGAGCTGCGTGTTTATAAGCCTGCCAAAATAGGAAGCGGAAAGCAAAATTTCGTTTTTGGCAAGAGAGGTTTTTTCGGAATCGACAAAAAGAGGCGTAAAGACGTCTTTTACCGTATCGAATTCGGCGTAATAAGCGGAATATGCGATTCCGTCGCTTTCATCGTCATACTTCATTTCGAGCGTACGGTTGGAATTGAAATATTGCCAGAAATCGATATATTCTCCGCTGCCGGAGGAAATATTTTTCTCTATAAATTCGTCGTGGAAAAACGCCGCCTGATAAAGGCCTCCCCGAAGATCGCTTCCAAACGAGTTGGACAGGCTGTAATCGGTATTGGTGCGGTTTTTAATCGTATCGTAACGGGCGGGCAGAGTTCCGCAGTCGAAAATCCCGACGATCGTGAAGGTTTGAACCATACCCAATTTTTTGCCGACGAGACAAGTTCTGTCCTCCGTCAGCGTGTATCTGTCGTCGGAACCCGTTTCGGGATTGTATAAACCCGTCTTCAAAATACAATCCGCCGTATAGGAAGAAATGCAGATCTCGTCTTCGTTTTGCGGAAATTTTCCCGCGAGAAGCCGATCGGCAAAGTCTGCCCCGTCGGACGCAGACAAAAGGTAGGAAATCGAAGAATTGTAATATTCTCCGTAGTCTCCGGGATAAACGTTATTTATCCCCAGACCGTATTTGACAGCTCCCAAAACTTTTTCGCCGTATTGCGCTTTGTACGCGTTTACTTCCTCTTCGGTAAATTTCGTATCGCTTTCGCTTTCCCACTCAGCGGTCAGTTTACCGCCCTCGTAATTTCTGTATATAACTTTATATTTTTTATTCAGTTGCAGGGTGGTATAATCGGAGTCGAGCAGGCTCTTTTTCAGCGTGGCGCTTTCGTCGTACACCATCATGGTGGACAGCAGGCCGAACATAACGAAAGACACCATACATAAAAGAATGGTGAAAAAGAGGCGGACGGGTTTGGCTTTCAGCCCCGAGACGCCGATTTTGACGGCGTGGCGCACGGGCAACTTAGAGCGGATAAAGCTGCTTTCCTGCGGCGAATAGTTTTTCTTGGGCGCTGCGTCGGGGGAGGTCTCTTTGAATACCTCTTTCTCCCCGTCGTCCGTGAGCCGCGCCGCCTGCTTAAACGTTTTTACGTCTTTTTCGCCGCCCGCGATGACGACGCTGCCCTTTGTTTTCGATAAAAAGGCCTTTATTTTGTCGAAGTCCGCCGCCGTCAGCTCCGCGCCCGATCTGACGCACAGGGTGTCGCCCGCGGCCGAAAGATTGCCGCTCAAGGCCGTGCTTTTTTCCTGCGTTTTGGTGACGTCGGAAATAACTTTTCCGTCCTTAAGCTCGATCACTCTGTCGCCGTACAGCTCGGCAAATTCCCGATCGTGCGAAACGACGATGACCAGCTTCGATTTCGACAGCTTTTTCAGGGTGTCGAACACCTGCTTGCCCGTTGCGGAATCGAGCGCGCCCGTCGGTTCGTCCGCCATGATGATCTCGGGGCTTTTGACGAGGGCGCGGGCAATGGCGATACGCTGTTTTTGTCCGCCCGACAGGGTATTGGGCTTGCGCTTGGCGTAGCCCGTCAGATCGACTTCCTCCAAAAGGGCGGCAATCGCCTTTTTGTCCTTGGGCTTTCCCTGAAGCTCTAAGGCGAGGGCGATATTGTCCTCGACGGAAAATTCGTTGAGGATATTGTATTCCTGAAATACAAACCCGACGAAGGTGTTGCGGTAGCTGTCGAAATCGCTCTGCGTAAAGTTTTTGCTGCTTCTGCCCTTGACGACGATTTCGCCGCTCGTGGGCGAATCGAGGCCGCCGCAGACGTTCAGAAGTGTGGATTTGCCGCTGCCGCTTTTGCCCAGCAGAAATACCATGCCCCTTTCGGAAAAGCGCAGGGAAACGTTGTCCAGCGCGCGGACGTCCGTTCCGCCTTTGGTCTTATAGACCTTTGTAAGATGTACTGCTTCCAACATATTCTCTTTTTCCTCCTTGCAATATTATAGCATATAACGGATAAATTAATCAAGTATATCACAAAATTTTTCCGCGCTGTAAAATAAAGGCAACGAATTTGCGGCGCTCTATTGACAAAGGGGGAAAGGTATGGTATAATAAAAAAAGTTAAAAATATTTGAAAACGAGGTATTTTATGAAATATGCGTTGAGAGGCATTACTGCCGAAGAACTTACCTACACGATCAATCGGGTGAAAATGGAAAGAAATGCGAAATTCGAGATCAAGCCCCAATTCTCCCGCACGATCCGCCGCGTTCAGGAAAACGACAAGCTTTATTTCGTCTCTTTGGAGGTGAAGGTGGAATCCACCGAGGCGGAACCCAAACCCTTCAATCTGAAGGCGCGCCTTGTCGGTATCTTCGAAGCCGAGGAGGTCAACACCGACGAGGACAGACAGGTTCTCGCCATCAGCACCACCGAAATCGTCTATCCCTATTTGAGAAGCGCGGTTTCCGCCCTGACGGCGAACGCCTTTATCAATCCTTTGATCCTGCCCGTGATTCCCGCGGGTACGATGTTCCCCGAGGACAGGGGAGAAAAGAACGCTACGCTCTCTTTCGAAAATCCCGACATGCTCAATTAAAACAAATCAAAAAACAAAAAGAGAACGGCCGAAAGGCTGTTCTCTCTGTTTTAATACGGGCGACTTAATATTGAGCGGATTCGATCACGCCGCCCCCGAGACATTCGTCGCCCCGATAGAGCACGGCGTATTGTCCTTCCGTGACGGCGCGCTGCGGTTCGCAAAAATCGATATGAAGCCTGCCGTCCGCTTTCCTCGTCACTTTTACTTTTTGGTCGGGCTGGCGGTAGCGGAATTTTGCAGCGCACTCGAATTCCTTTTCTTCGGGCGGAAAGGGGATCCAATTGAAGCCGCTTACTTCGCAGGAGTGGGAATAGAGCGGCGATTCGTCGCCGTGGGAAACGTAAAGGACGTTGTGTGCGAGATCCTTTTTGACGACAAACCAGCGGCCCTGTTCTTCCTCGCCTTTTATGCCGCCGAGATCCAGGCCCCGCCTTTGGCCCAGGGTATAGTACATCAGGCCGAGATGTTCGCCGACTTCGCGCCCCGAAAGATCGAGGATTTTTCCTTTTTGAGCAGGCAGGTACGAGCTGAGAAATTTTCTGAAGTTGCGTTCGCCGATAAAGCATATACCCGTGCTGTCCTTTTTTTTCGCCGTCGCCAAACCGTTTTCAAGGGCGATTTTACGCACTTCGGGCTTCTGAATATCCTGCAACGGAAAAAGTACGTCGGACAGCTGCCTTTGAGACAGCTGATTGAGAAAATAAGTCTGATCCTTATTTTGATCGGCGGCCTTCAAAAGGCGGTGGATGCCGTTTTCGTGGGAGATTTTGCAGTAATGTCCCGTGGCGATATAGTCGGCACCCAATTTTTTTGCCTCTTCTAAAAAAGGGCCGAACTTGATCTCGCGGTTGCACAGTACGTCGGGATTAGGGGTGCGGCCCGCCTTGTATTCGGCGAGAAAATAGGAGAAAACGCGGTCGAGGTAATCCTTTGCGAAGTTGACCGTATAATAGGGAATGTCGAGAAGTCCGCAGACCCGACGCACGTCGGCATAATCCTGCTCCGACGTGCAACAGCCGTTTTCGTCGTTTTCCTCCCAGTTGAGCATATATAATCCGATCACGTTATAGCCCTGCCATTTCAAAAGAAGCGCCGCAACCGAGCTGTCCACTCCGCCGCTCATGCCCACTACTACCGTTTTCGACATAAAATTTACCGCCTTTGCCGCCGCATAAGAGGAAAAAAGGGTCTGCGACGAAAAATTTTTTTACTTTTTTGAAAATAGTATAGCATAAACGCTTGCAAAATGGAAGCGAAAAAGGGTAAAATATAGTAGTCCCTTTGAAAAAGGATTATGTTGGCTTGTAAATAGAAATGTGCCCGTGGTGGAATTGGATACCATTAGAGCCTCCGACGGTAATATGTTATCCACAGCAAACCACAATATATTGTGGTCTTCAAGAGTTTTATATACCATATATTGCGGTTTCATTTATCCAAAATGAAAATTTACACTCTTTTTACACTCTGAGAGATAAAATGATACCCGACGGCAAAAAATAGCCAAAGAAGAATTTTCTGAAATTTCTATTTTGTTTTCTGTATATATTTTAGAAAATTTTTGAAAATATAGCATAAAAATACAAAATGTGCCCGTGGTGGAATTGGATACCATTAGAGCCTCCGACGCTCCCGGTCCGGGTTCGAGCCCCGGCGGACACACCATGAAAAAGAACGAATTTTTCAAAATTCGTTCTTTTTTTGTTCTATATGCTCTCGAATATATAAAATATTTGCAAAATAATGAAATTTTTATTCTTTTTA
>UQHL01000010.1 GCA_900540805.1 uncultured Eubacteriales bacterium | reverse complement strand
ATCGGTTAACCTTTCTCGAACCACGCGACTATCGCGTGGTTTTTCTTTATATCAAAAACCCCCGTCCGTAAAGCTTCTACGGACGGGGTTTGTAATTTCTATTTAACGGAAGCTTTTTCGGAGGGGCCGATCTCCCCCGCCCATTTGAACGCAAATTTCGCAACGATTACGGCGATAAGCTCGTTGATAATGGCCGCGGCAACAATGGTACCCTGTATTACCGATACGAGCTCCGGCGCAAATCCCGCCAAAGTGGAAGCTGCTATCCCCGTAAATACAAGGGAAACGCCCGAGTGCGGCAACAGGGTAAAGCCCAGATATTTTGTTACGGACTTTTCCGCCTTGGTGATTTTACCGCCCAAAAACGCACCGCCGATTTTTCCCGCAGCACGGGACAGAATATAGACAGCAGTGAAAACGCCGGCGCCCGCAATCAGTCGATAATCGAGCGGCATACCAAGATTTATGATGACCACGATCAGCGATACAAATAAAATCGGCTGATAAAGCTCGAAAACTTCGGTCATTTTTTTCTCGTCAACGAAATTGGCAAATGTCGCACTGCACGCCATGCCGATCAAAAGATAATTCAGACTGAAAGAACCGTAAACAAAATAGTCGATGAATAATCCTGCCGTTATGGAAAGAGCCAGAAAGAAAACGAGCAAAGCGAGATTTAGATACTTGTTTTTTATTTTTCGGATAACGAGCGCTCCCAATCCGCCCGTAACGACGCCGACGACGAAAGGCAGAAAGATCATTCCTAAGATTGCCGCCGCGGAAACGGACGCGCCTCCCATCGTCACGTTGACGACTGAGATAACGGTAAAAAATACGATCACTCCGATTACGTCGTCAATCGCCGCTAAGGGAATGAGCGTTTTGGTAACGGGGCCGTCCGTATGATACTCGTTTACGATAGAAAGAGCGGGAGCGGGCGCCGTAGCCAGTGCAATTCCGCCGAAGATAAACGCCAGGTAAATAGGCAGATCCACGCACAGAAAGACAAGCGCAAAAACCAAGGAAACCAACAAAAACGTCGCGATCGACTGCACAAACGTGATCCCGATGATCTGTTTCCCCGATTTCGCTATTTTTTTGAAAATAATCTCGCGGCCGATCATGACGCCGGCAAAGCATTCGAATATTTTTATAGTGATCTTATACCATAAAGCATCCATGATTTCGAGGGTCACAATATTCGTTAAATACGGACCGAATACGACTCCCGCAATCAACCAGCCCAAAATGGCGGGAAGCCGGAGCTTGGAAACCAGCTTTCCCACGATAAGCGCGACGCAAAAAACGGCGAACAATCGCAAAAACCCCACCGTCATATCAGCCTCCCCAACAGAGAAAAAACTTCCTCTCCTCCACTTTTTCCCTGAAGCATTTTCTCGAAAGCTCCGTCCAGAATAACCCGCAGGGAGGCCGTTTCTTTAGCGTTTAATGATTTTCCCAACTGCGGAGAAATGGCGGCCCATATTCCGTTTTGACGTTGAGAAGCGTATCCGCGTATCAAATCGTTCAAATTGAATTTGTTGAAGATATCGTCGCGATTCATTCGCACCGATTCAAAATAGACCGAAAGCAATTCTTTAGATTTTTCTTCCTCCGAGAGATGCTGTGAAGCCAGAAGCTCGGCCGACCTTTTATCCAGTCCGTCGTAATAGGCCTGATATATTTCCCTGGCAAGGATTTCCTTGCAAGGAAAATATTTGTAAATTGTCTTTTTTGAAATTTTCATTTTTTCCGCGAGCATATCGAGGGAAAATTTCAGCCCCTCCTTTTTCATACACTCTACGGCAGTTTTTATAATTTGTTCTTTCATAATGGAAACTTTTTTCTCGTTTTTCGTTTCCACTATTATACGCCTAAAAATTTATACTGTCAAGCATTTTCCGGAAAGTTGTTTTTATTTTATGCGTTTCAAAATTTTCGCTTTCGAGGGATAAACGCCGTCCGACAGAATGACGGAACCGTAGCGGTCGGCTTCGATTTTTCCGCGCCGGGGATTTTTTACGGAAAGGATTGCGCCCTTAATGTCCGCATGGACGCCGCTGTATTCAAACGCAAGATCGGCCTCCTCCGTGGTGCAGTCGATCAGCTTTAGATTTTTGCAATAGCAGAGAGGCTGCGTTCCCTTTATATGACAGCGAATAAGCGTCAGATTTTCCGAATACCAGCCGAGGTATTCGCCCTCGATGAGAGAATCCTTTACAGTTACGTTTTTCGTATGCCAAAACGCATCTTTCGACTTTAAGCGACTGTTGGAAACGGTCATATTCCGTACGTATTGGAAGGAGTACTTCCCCGAAAAATCCATATTCGCAGCAGTGATACCGCGACTGTCCAGAAAGGCATACTCGCTTTCTATCGTCGAATTTTCGATATGTATATCCGAGCTTTTCCAGCCGAATTCGGGCGAATGCACATAACAGTCTTCCAGCCTCACGCCGCGACATTCACGAACGGCCTTGATTCCGTCGAGGGCACAACTTTTCAGGAGGACGCTGCGGCCGTACCACAGGGCTGCACGACAGCTTTCCGTCAGACGGCTGTCCCGCATTTTCAGATTTTTAACATGCCATAAGGGGTAACGGAGAGCAAAAAAACAGCCGTTTATTTCAAGATTTTTCCCTTCTTTTAACGCGGATTCTCCATCCGCCTCGCCCTCGAAACGGCAAAAAACGACGGCGGCATCCGTCAGATGATACAGGGCGCGTTCTTCAGCGAAGCTTTTGTTTTCTATCGTAAGCATAACGCTTCTCCTTCTTTCGTTTTTTCTTTCCCTTTTATTATAAACCGTTTTACCCTCAATGTAAAATACTTATTCTTTTTTATTGCAATGTTTTTCAAACATAACTGTTAAGTTTAAGGGAAAATAAAAACTCTCCGGGCTTCGGAGAGTTTTTATTTATAAGGTTTTAATATTATATCATATTTTCAAGGATAAGTTTATCTGCGACAAGTGCTATGAATTCGCTGTTGGTAGGCTTTTCCGTCCCGAGATATACGCGGGTGCCGAACACGGCGTTGATCGCATCGATCCTTCCTCTGTTCCAGGCCACCTCAATCGCATGGCGGATTGCTCTTTCCACTTTGCTGGGCGTAGTTCCGAATTTTTCGGCAATGCTGGGATAAAGACCTTTTGTAATATTATTAATGATATAGGGCTGTTCGACGGTCATCTTGATGCCCGAACGCAGATATCCGTAGCCCTTGATATGGGGAGGAATCCCTATGGAAATAAAAATATCGCTGATTTTTTCTTCCAAGGTGACGGGCCTGCGTTTTGCGCCCGCATATTCTTTCGCTTCGACCATCGTCTCCGGCGTATCCCTCAGCATTTCCGCAATTCGCTCCAGCGCGCCCGACAGGGAAAACGGTTTTACTAAATAGTAATCTGCCCCCTCGCGCATCGCTTTTTCCATCAGCGTATCGCTCGGTACGCCCGTCGCTATAATTCTCGTGTCCGCTCCCTCTTTTCGGATCGCCTGGATCACTCCGCAGCCGTCCGTACCTTTCAGGAACATTCCCACCATGGCAAGGTCGGGCTTCAGCTGACGGATCTGTTGGATCCCCGCTTCCCCGTCGTCGCCCGCATAGACCACGCTTAAGCCTTCGCTTTTCCCCAGCGCTTCCTTTAACTGAACCAGAAGCGCACCGTTCGACTCCAGCACTACAATTGTTTTACATCGCATACTACGTCTCCTTGAATTAACATTTTTCGTCAGTCTTGTCGACTTCCGTATTTAACAAGGACATTATACTACAAAAAACATTTTTCGTAAAGCGATAAGGTAGTATTTCGAGAAATTATTTAAAAAGAGACGCACTTATTTTAAATTATCATAGCGAAGTATGTCGAATTATGGATATTGCCAAATTTGGAGGTATTAATTAATTCATTTCATCGACATATTCGTCATAAGTCACGGGTCGGTCATATATTTTTGTATCGTCTATTTCAATAATACGATTGGCTACGGTATTCATAAGCTCCTGATCGTGGGAAGTGAGTAGCATACACCCGCGATAGTTGCTTAAACCGTTGTTGAGGGCGGTAATAGACTCGAGGTCGAGGTGATTGGTCGGTTCGTCGAATATGAGGAAATTACTGCTTTCCAGCATCATTTTGGCGAGCATACAGCGCACCTTTTCGCCGCCCGAAAGCACTTTCGCTTTTTTGAGGGCCTCCTCGCCCGAAAAGAGCATCCGCCCCAGCCAGCCGCGCAAATATTCTTCATAATGGTCCTGTGAAAATTGAGAAAGCCATTCCACGAGATTAAGATCGCAATTTTCGAAAAATTCGTTGTTGTTTTGAGGGAAATATGATACAGAAATCGTTTTACCCCACATGACGGTGCCCGCATCGGGCTGTTCTTTTCCCGTCAGAATGTCATAAAGCATGGTCAGCGTAGTACTTTTGCCCGACACAATACCGATTTTTTCCCCCTTTTGCACCGTAAAGGAAACGTCTTTGAAATATCCTTTCTTCGTCAGCCCCTCCACGATGAGTATATCGTTGCCGATTTCCCGTTCGAATTTGAAATCGATATAGGGATATTTGCGGAGAGACGGCTTGAAATCGTTGATCGTAAGCTTTTCGAGTTCTTTTTTACGGGAGGTTGCCTGTCGGGATTTCGAAGCATTGGCCGCAAAGCGGGCGATAAAGTCCTGCAATTCCTTTGCCCTTTGTTCGGCCTTTTTATTCTGTTCCTTTTGCTGGCGGGCCAGGAGCTGGCTCGTCTGATACCAGAAATCGTAGTTGCCCACGTACATATTTATTTTTCCGAAATCTACGTCGCAGATATTTGTGCACACCCTGTTGAGGAAATGGCGGTTGTGGGATACGATAATGATGGTATTCTCAAAATCCATCAGATAGTTTTCCAGCCAGCGCACGGTTTTGATGTCGAGGTTGTTTGTCGGTTCGTCCAGAAGCAGCACGTCGGGATTTCCGAAAAGCGCCTGCGCCAAAAGGACGCGGACTTTTTGTTTCGCGTCGAGATCGCACATCAGAGAATAATGAAGCGCCTCGGGAATTTCAAGCGCGTTGAGAAGCTGGCCCGCCTGGTATTCGGCGTCGTAGCCGTTCATTTCCGCAAATTCGCTTTCAAGCTCGGCGGCGCGGATACCGTCCTCTTCGGAAAAATCGGGATTGGCATACAAGGCGTCCTTTTCGTCCATAATATCGACCAAACGTTTGTAGCCGCGCATAACGGTGCGGAGCACCGTTTCGTTGTCATACATATTCTGATTTTGCTGCAATACCGACATACGCTCGTTTTTATCCAGCGTAACGTATCCCTTCTGCGGCTCGATCTCGCCCGAAAGCACCTTCAAAAATGTAGATTTTCCCGCGCCGTTTGCGCCGATAATCCCGTAGCAGTTGCCCTTGGTGAATTTCAGATTAACGTCTTCGAACAGCTTTTTGCTGCCGTACTGAAGGCTTACGCCCGTGACCTGTAACATGTAAATACCTCAAAAATTTATAGTCCTTGAAGATTATACCATATCGCGGCGTTTAAGGCAAACAATTCGGCCCGAAAAACCGATTAAAAACGCAGAAAAGCCCCCGAAAAAACTTTCGGGGGCTTCCTTGCCGCAAACTGCGGGAATTATTTCATGATCTTTTCGAGCGTTGCCGCGACATCCGCGACCGTTTTCATATTTTCCACGTCTTCGTCGGGAATGACTACGCCGTATTCGTCCTCGAGGCGGCTGAGAAGCTCCACCACGTCCAAAGAATCAGCGCCCAAATCCTCGATGATTCTCGCGTCGGGCGTCACTTTGCTTACGGAAATACTGAGCGCGTCCGCCAGCATTGCCTGAACTTTTTCCAACATGCTACGATTCCTCCGTTTTTTCTTTGTAATGCTTTTTTATGATACTATTGTAATACAAGACAGGTGAAAAGTCAAGTGCTTTTCCGTTTATTTGTTTTTCTTTTTCATGGTCAGGCCGATGCGGTTTTTCTTGACATCGACTTCCTTAATCGTAACTTTTACCACCTGGCCTACCCGAAGCACCTCGGACGGGTGACGGATATAACGGTCGGTGATCTCCGAAATATGCACGAGGCCGTCCTGATGCACGCCGATATCGACGAACGCGCCGAAATCCACTACGTTGCGCACCGTACCCGAAATTTCCATACCCGGCCTTAAATCCTCGATCCCCATGATGTCCTTGCGAAGCATGGGCGCGGGAAGCGCCTCGCGGATATCCCGGCCCGGTTTCATCAGTTCGGTGACGATATCCGTCAAGGTCGCCTTGTCGAGCTCGCTCTCCTTCGCGGCTTTATCCACCCCGTACGCCTTGAGCTTTTCGCGCAGGTCGGCAATGCGGCGCGCCCTGACGTCCTCCTTTGTGTAATTGAACAGCGAAAGGAGCTTTTCCGCTTTTTCATAGGATTCGGGATGTACGGCGGTGTTGTCGAGAATATTGTCCCCGCAGTCTATACGAAGGAAGCCCGCACATTGCGTATAGGCCTTTTCTCCCAGCTTGGGCACTTTGAGAAGCTGTTTTCTCGAAGTAAATTTTCCGTTTTCTTCACGGAACGAAACGATATTTTTCGCCACGGCGGAATTTAAGCCCGCTATGTATTTGAGCAGGGAGACGCTGGCAGTATTGAGATCGACGCCCACGCTGTTGACGCAGTCCTCGAGTACGCCGCCCAGCGCGCAGTCGAGGCGTTTCTCGTTCATATCGTGCTGATACTGTCCCACGCCGATCGACTTGGGATCGATCTTGATCAACTCCGCCAGCGGGTCCTGAAGTCTGCGGGCGATGGACACCGCGCTGCGAGCCGTGACGTCGTAATCGGGAAATTCCTCCGCCCCGAGCGCGGAAGCCGAATACACGCTGGCGCCCGCCTCGTTGACGATGACGTAGCCTACTTCCCGCCCCGTCTCTTCCTTGATTTCCTTAATCAATTCCGCGATAAAAATTTCGCTTTCCTTGCTGGCGGTGCCGTTGCCGCAGGAGATTACTTCCACGGCGTATTGCCCGATCAGACCTTTCAAAACGCGCTTCGCTTCGTCTTTTTTATTCTGCGGGGGCGTGGGATAAACCACCGTCTTGTCGAGCACCTTACCCGTGCCGTCCACAACGCAGATTTTACAGCCCGTACGGAATGCGGGATCCCAGCCCATGGTCACTTTGTTTTTCACGGGCGGCTGCATGAGAAGCGGCTTGAGATTGATTTCGAACATTTTAATCGCCTGCTCGCTGGCGTCGTCAAAGAGCCGGGCGCGGACTTCACGCTCGACGGAAGGCGCGATCAGCCGGTCGTACCCGTCCTCCGCGGCGGCTTTGACAAGCTTTGAGGCTTCGCCCCCGTCCTTCAGAAAAGAGGCCGCGGTAATTCGCTTCGCAAATTCGGCGTCACAGACAATCGAAACCTTCAAAAACCCCTCTTTTTCGCCGCGGTTGAGCGCGAGAACGCGATGGCTCTTGATCTCCGAAACGGGCTCGGAATACGCCTTGTACATTTCGTAGGTTTTCGCTTCGTCCTCCGCCTCTTTTCCCTTGACGTAGGAGGAGGCGATTTCCCCGTGATTGAAAAAGAAATTTCGGATTTTTTTGCGCGTCGCCGCGTCGTCGGAGATTATTTCCGCAATGATATCCTGCGCGCCCGCAATTGCCTCGTCCGCCGTCTTGACTTCTTCCGTTATGTATTTTTCCGCTTCCCTTCTTACGTCCAGAGCTTTATCCTGCGCGAGGATGGCGTCCGCCAGCGGCTGAAGTCCCTTTGCGACGGCGACGGAAGCGCGCGTTTTGCGCTTCTGCTTATACGGGCGGTAAATATCCTCCACTTCGGTAAGCGTGACGGCTTTTTCGAGGGCGGCCTTGATCTCGTCCGTGAGCTTTCCCTGTTCCCCGATCGCGGAGGAAACCTCCTCCTTCCGCTTTTCGAGGTTGCGGAGATAGGTGAGGCGGTCGGACAGCGCGCGCAACACCTGGTCGTCGCAGCTGCCCGTCATTTCCTTCCTGTAACGGGCGATAAAGGGAATGGTGTTCCCCTCGTCGATGAGCGAAAGGATATTTTTCGCGTGCGTCGGATTGAGGTTGAATTCCTGGGTGATCGTTTGTAAAATGTCCATGATACTACCTGCCGATTATTTTGAGATTTTTATCTTCAGGGACTCGAGAGTTCCCTTCTGTTCCTTGGTGAGGCGATAGCTTTCCTTTGCCTTTTGTATCGCCTTGTTGTGCGTTTTCGGCTGCAACACTTTATTTTGGAGCAGTTTTAAGCCGAAGTCGTAATATTTAACGAGAATCTCTGCGGTCAGCCACGCGGCCGCCATATGTACGTAATATTTTTCCGTATCCGCCCGCTTCAGATATTCTTCGATCAGCGGCAGATATTTTTCCTCCACATAATACCCGAGCAGCGTCACCAGCGCATAACGCTGATAAAATTCGCCGCCATGGGCAAAAACGTTTTCGAGCCGGGGCAAAAAATCGTCGAGGTGTTTTTTGAGACACGCGGGCTTGAAACAGTCGCAAAGCGCCCAATTGTCTATGAGGGAAACGCACCTGTCAAGATAGGCGCAAAACTGCCCGTAAGGCAGCTGAGACGCCGCTGAAAGCTTGATAAAGGTCACCTCGTAATAACGGTCGGGAAAGGAAAAAAGCGTTTCAGGATCGTTTTTATGGCGCTTGGCCAAAAGGCGCATGGTCGGCGTGCGGATACCGAGAAATTCCTGCGAGGGACTGTTGATGATCCGTTGCTGAAATTTCGCAAAATCAGCTTCCGCATAAGGGGTTAATTCTTCTAAAAATTCAGAGTAAGTCACGAAGCTGCTCCTTCCAGATTTCCGCGTCGAAGCGGGGATTTGCAGGACTTGTCGAAGGCATTTTGAAATAGGGAACGGCCAGGTCGGCATAGTGTGCCGTAAAGAGGTTATAGGACAGCGTTCCGTTGAGAAGTATCTTTTCGATCGGCGCCGCCCGGAGAATGACGCCGAGGTCGGCGACGGAGGCGTTTTTTACGGCCGAATCCGCTGAGCCCTCGATTTCGCATTCCGTCACCATGTCCCAGAGCGCGATTTTTCTTCTGTGCAGAAATTCCTTTTTCCCGTCCGTGCTTTCGGGAATTTCCTCCCCGAAAAAGCCGCAGACCGTTTTCCAGAAGCGGTTTTGCTTATTGCCGTAATAAAACTGAATTTTGCGGCTCTTTACGGACGGAAAGCTGCCCAGCACGAGCAGGCGGCTCTCCTTATCGAAAACGGGTTCGAAGCCCGCTTTCCGCAATTCTTTTTCAGACATCGTTTATAACGCGAAGGGCTTGTCCAAATTGCCCACGGCCCCCACCGCCTTTCTGCTGTCGTCGAACGTAAGCGCAATCGTCTCGTTGGCGTCCTCTTTAGTCATGCGGTTGATCGCGTCCAGCTTGCCTTCGAAGTCGAACAGCCGGTCGTTAAACAGCATATATTTTCCGTACAGGAGCATTTGCGAGGGAGTGCTTTCCTGCGAGAAGAGCATGGAAGCCTTCATCTGTTCGCGGCCGCGCAGAAATTCCTCCTCCGAGATCCCCTTTTCCATAAGCTCTGCGATTACTTTGCCGATTGCGTCATAGGCTTTATCCGCGCTGGAGGGATTGACGCCCGCATAGACGATCAGCGAGCCGCACTCCGAAAACGCGGAAATATAGGAATAGACCGAGTACGCAAGCCCGAGCTTTTCCCGCACCTCCTGAAAGAGACGGGAGCTCATGCTTCCGCCCAGCACGCTGTTCATTGTCTGGAGGGCGTAGGCGAGCGGGTGATCGCGGTGAATCGTAGGATAACCGATTGCCAAGTGGACCTGCTCGATCGGCTTTTTGCGCAGGAGGCTGAGATGGGCGAAATCGATGCTCTTCTCACGCATCTCAAAGACGCCTTTTTCCAAAACGCCGAAATACGACTCCACCAACGCCTCCGCCGTGGCAATATCCACGCCGCCCGCAAAGGAAATAACGATATTTTCGGGACAGTACCTGGCTGCCTTATAGCGGAAAATATCCTCGCGCGTAAAACATTTGACGTTGTCGGCAGGGCCGAGAATATTTCTGCCGTAATTCTTTTTCCCGTAAAATGCCGACGAGAGCACGTCGAGGCAAAGGTCGTCGGGAGTATCCTCGTTCATCGAAATTTCCTCGCAGACCACGCCCTTTTCGCGGACCATCTCTTCGTCGGGAAAGGTACTGTTCAAAAAGAGGTCGGAAAGAATTTCGAAGGCCTCCGCCGTGTGATCGGACGTACATTTCGAGTAATAGCAGGTCATATCCTTTCCCGTAAAGGCGTTGACTTGCGCGCCGATACGGTCGAACGCGTCGGAAATTTCAAAGGAGGTGCGTTTTTTTGTGCCCTTGAACTGCATATGCTCGATAAAATGGGAAATGCCGTCCTCGGAATCCGTCTCCCACGACGAACCCGTACCGACGAGAATCCCCATCGTGACGGACAACAGCCCCTCCATCTGTTTTACCACCAGCCGAAGCCCGTTGCCGTATTTCTTTTCGTAAACCATAATTTATTATCCTCCGTCCTGTAAGTTCTCCGATACGGTGACCGCGCGGAGCGAACAGGTTTCATAATATGTCAGTATGTCGTCCAATGCGTCGGCCGTTTCCTTCATGGGGTGCATGAGGACGAATTCGCCGCCCTTGATATTTTTGGTCGCACGCGAATAGATGAGGGAAGCGTTTTTGTCCCGCCAGTCGATCGTATCGCGCGACCAGAGTATCGTTTTCATATTCAGCGTTTCGCAGGCGGCGAGCGCGGCTTTTCCGTAAGCGCCCGACGGCGGCGCGAACAGCGTCATGGCCTTGCCCGTCATCAGCTGAATAAAACGGTTGCACAGGGAAATTTCCTCTTTGTTTTGCGCTTCGCTCAAGGAGGCGTGATCCTTATGGAAATAACCGTGATTGCCCAGCTCGTGACCGCGGGAAAGAATTTCCCTGACGCAGGCTACGTTGTCGTCGGCCCAGCAGCCGCCGATAAAAAAGGTCGCCTTTGCCTTGTGCGTCTCCAGCGTGTCGAGAATGCGATACACCTCGTCCGTCCCCCAATAGACGTTGAACATCAGGGAAACGCCGTCCGTCTCCGCCGAAGCGGAGCGATAGACGTTTTTTTCGCTTCCGTCCGTCGTCACGGCGTCCTCCACGGGAAACAGACAGACAAATCCCACGGAAAAGATGAGAAACGCCAAAGCGAAATTGGTGGCGACGTTGAGTTTTACGTTTTTGTTCAGGCGCTCCTTTTTTACGGCGCGGTTGCGGTTATGTTTCAAATCTGATTACCTCGAAAAAAGATTCCGTTCTATTCTATGTTTCCTTTTTTCGGGTTTATGATTTTTTAACCGCTTCGGAAGCGGGAAAAACGCATTTCCTTATTTTATTTTTACGATCGTGACGCCCGTTTCCCCTTCCCCGTACTTTCCGAGACGAAATTCCTCGACGTTTCTGTGTTTTTTCAGATAGTCCTGTATCCCCGCGCGAAGCTTTCCCGTCCCCACGCCGTGCACGATGCGCACTTCCTCGAGGTTGGCGCACACCGCGCCGTCGATAAATGCCTCCACCTCGGGCAGAGCTTCCTGTACGGTCATACCGATAACGTTGAGCTCGAGGCTCGGCAAAGGCTTGGGCGTCAGATTTTTAGAGACCTGTACGCGGTCGGAAACGCGCTTTCCCGCGGGCTTCTTTTTATCATTTTGTGCATTCCTCTCGGAAATTAACACGGACAAATCGGAAATTTTACTTCTTACGCGGATATTTCCGCAAAGCACTTCCGCTTCGTTCTTCTGCGGCCTCACGCTTTGCACGACGCCTTCCTGATTGATGTTTTTTACAAATACCTTGTCGCCCGCTTTCAGCTTCTCGATTTTAGCGGGAATGTATTGCGGGCGGGAAAACTCTTCCCTTTCGTTATCGTAAGCCTTGTCGCCCAGGCGGTTTTTCAATGTCCTCGCCTTGATGAGATCGGCTTCCGAAATCGAATCCCGAGCGAAAATTTCCTCGATTTCGCTTAAAATTTCCTCCGCTTCCGCCGTGCGTTCGTTGATGATCCGCCGCGCTTCCGCTTTCGCCGAGGTGAAAAGCTTTTCCCTTTCCTTTTGGAGCTTTTCCCTCTCATCCTCGAGAAGCTTCACCTTTTCCTGCCATTCGGATTTCAAAAGGTTAGTTTCCTTCAGAGCCTCGTCGGCGCGGAGACGGCTCTCCTCGGCGCTTCGGACGATATTTTCAAAGGTTTGCGCGCCCTCGGACAAATTGCCCAAGGCCTCTTCCAGAATTTCTTCTTTCAGCCCCAGACGCCTAGAAATAGCGAGGGCGTTGCTCGACCCGGGCAGGCCGATTTTGATGACGTATAAGGGGCGCAACGTATCGGAATCGAATTCCATACAGGCGTTTTCTATGCCGTCCGTAGCGAAAGCAAATTCCTTCAGGGCGGAATAATGCGTCGTAACCACGCCCGTCCCTCCCGCACGGAGAAGATAAGAAACCACCGCTTTCGCGAGGGCCTGCCCCTCGTCGGGATCGGTACCTCCCCCCAGCTCGTCGATGAGCACGAGACTGTTTTTATCGGCGTTATCGACGATTTCCACGATATTGGTCACGTGCGAGGAAAAGGTGGAAAGGCTCTCCTCAATGCTTTGCGAATCCCCGATATCGCAGTAAATTTCCCGAAAGACGGAAACCTCCGCCCGTTTTGCGGGGATAAAGAGCCCGCACATCGCCATGAGGCAAAACAGCCCCACCATTTTCAGCGTAACCGTTTTACCGCCCGTATTGGGGCCGCTGATGAGCAGAAAACGGTAATCCCTGCCGAGCGACAGCGTAATGGGCACCACTTTTTTGCGGTCGATCAACGGGTGGCGGCCACAATCGAAAGAGACGATCCCCGAAGCGTTGACGGAGGGCTTGACGCTGGACAGCTTATAGGCATATTCGGCGCGGGCATAAAACCCGTCGAGCTCCTCCAGCACTTCTATATCTGAAACGAGCTCCTTGCCCATAAATCCCACCCGGCGGGAAAGCTCGCCGAGGATACGCTCCACCTCCTCTTTTTCGTCGATGGCGAGGGAACGCAGTTCGTTGTTCATTTCCAGAACCTGCTCGGGTTCGATAAAGAAGGTCGCGCCGCTGGCGGAACGGTCGTGGATAAAGCCTTTGATGTTGCGCTTATATTCCGCGCGGACGGGCAGAACGTAACGGTTATCGCGCATGGTGACGATGCCATCCTGGAGATATTTCCCCTCTTCTCCCGTCAGATATTCGGCCAGCCTCGAGCGGATTCTCTCGTTGAGCGAACGTATCTCCCGGCGAATGGTGTAGAGCCTGTCGCTGGCATAGTCGCTCACTTCCGTATCGCTTAAGATTTTTGTCTGAATATCCTCCTCAAGAGCCGCGTCGAAATAAAGCCTGTCGGCAAGGACGCGGACGGCTTTAAGCTCCTCGTCCGTCACCCCCGCAATGCCCGAATGGGCGATACGCGCCGCACGGAGAAGGCTGCAGGCGCTTAAAAGCTCGCCGCAGGAAAGCGCCGAACCCTTTGCGGCCCGTTCCAATTCGTCCGCGAAGGGCGGAAAGTATTCGATTTTCCCCACGCCGTAGGTAAAGAGCAGTTTGACGCACTCCTCCGTCAGCTCGAGGCTCTTTTTCGCGGCAGAAAGGTCGGTCTCGGGAGAAAGGCTTTTCAGCCGCTCCCTGCTTCCGTCCAGCACCGCGTATTCTGCGACCAACGATAAAATTTTATTCAGTTCCGTTTTTTCTATGGCTTTTCGGTTCATGATAATGTTCCTTTACAGCACGCTCTTTTTTCGGTGTCCGGCGGTGTAATTGCCGTAAAATGCCCTTTGAGCTTCCTCGTCCTCAGCAATCGCCGCGGCTCGGCCGCCGTCGTTTATCGCGGAACAGTCGAGCAGTTTTCCCATGCCCGCAAGACCGCGGCCGACCAATTTGGCGCAATTGAATACCTCGAAGCGGCAGTCTCCCGCCGCGGAAACGTAACGGCGCACGGGAAACGCCCTGCCGTTTTCGTCCGTGAGGGTATAAACACGTTTTTTATCGCAGGAAGCGCAGGTTTTTCCGAACGGGCAATAACATAAATCCATCAGCTTGATATCTCCCGAAGAAAGCAAAAACGCCTTTTCGCCGCCCAGCGCGGCCGCTTCCCGCTCGTCAAGCTCTTTGGAAACGGCGTAATAGGCGACGACGCTTTCTTTCAAAAGCTCGTTTACGGCAACCGCGTTGGTGAGATTGAACCCCGTCCCCGCAAATAACTTTACGTTTTTATCCTCGGCAAAAGATATTCCGCCGTAATTTTCGGCATAAATCCCGTCCGCCCCCGTCGTTTTCAAAAGCCGTTCGACGGCCTTTAAGTCGGCTTCCGAAGCAAACGCGGGATAGTAAATAAATTTTTCGAAACCGCCCCGCATAAAACTTTCGGGCGGCTCTGCTTTGTAATCGTCGGGCTTGAACACGGCGACGTCGATATTTTCTATATCTTTGAAATCGGAAGCGATCAAAGCGGTTTTTTCATTTTTCCCGACGCGCGAAGAACGCGGTATCGGCTGAAACGCATAACATCGCCCGCATATTTCCGTGCGCGCGCGGAACAATTTTTCATAAAATGCGCGGCGCAAGGCGTTGAGACGGGATTTAGCCAGAAATACTTCCCCTTCCAATGTAATTTTCTCAAACGAAACGTCCAGCGGCAAAGTGTCCGTTTTCAAAAAACACGACTCAAGCTCCTCCGTTGTCAACGGGTGTGCCTGCGCATGAGAGAGAAAATCTTCCGAAAATACACGCACGTCTCCGCATTCAGCCACGGCGTTTTCGCCCTCGCAAAAACGCAACGTAAGCGAAACGGGAATACGCTTTTCCCCCGATAAAACCTTTTGGTTGACGGCGGTATCGGTGGTGACGAATACTCCGTCCCCGTTCAGGAGCCGCGCGGAGGAGGAAATATAAAAACCTCTTTCCGTCGAACCGACAAACGCCGCGCCGCCCGCTTCGCGCCCGTTTCTCAAAATTTTGAAGGCGTCGCCCGAAACGGGTCTGAAAGTACCCTCAACGTAATATTTACCGCTCAAAACCTTTACCGTGCCGACTCTTTCCCCGATATGTCCCTGCACTGCCCGCGAAAGGAAACGCTTATCCTGACCAAACGCCAGCCCTTTCGTATAATTTCCGCGGTTATATGTCCGTTTCAGATCGGACAGCGCCGCAACCTTTTCTTTCTCCGTTCCCTCGTCCAGCAACAGCCGATAATAGCGCACTGCCGCGGCCACATATTCGGGGCGTCTCATTCGTCCTTCGATCTTAAAGGAGGAAACGCCCGCTCGTTTGAGTTTTTCAATCTCCTCTGCCACGCATAGATCCGATAGAGACAGCGCGTAAGACCTCTCCTCAAAACCGTTTCTGTCGTAGGAATACATCTTACGGCAAGGCTGTTTGCATTTTCCGCGGTTGCCGCTGTTTCCGCCCGCGAAGGAAGAAAAATAACACTGTCCCGAAAAGCAGGTGCAAAGGGCGCCCTGCACAAATACTTCGGTCTCCATAAGGGCCGCGATTTTTTCTATTTCCGCAAGCGGCGTTTCCCGAGCCAAAATCACCCTCGAAAAGCCGCATTTTTTGGCGAAACGAGCGCCCTCGGTATTACATACGCCCGCCTGCGTGCTTAAATGGAGCACGATATCGGAATAGCGCTCGTGCACGAAACGTCCGAGTAGTACGTCTTGCATAATAATCGCGTCGGCACCCGAATTCCAAACCTCGAGAAGCGTCTTTACAAACTCTTCCGTTTCGGACTCTTTCACCAGCGTATTCATGGCGACATACACCTTTACGCCCGCGAAATGCGCCTTTTTCAATATCTCTTCGAGGGCCTCTCCGTCGAAGTTTTCCGCGCCTGCGCGCGCCGAATAGGCACGGTACCCGAGATATACGGCGTCCGCGCCGTTGTCAATCGCCGCTGCGGCGCATTTTGCATTTCCCGCAGGCGCCAATATTTCAGACATAGTACTCTCCCTCAACGCCCGATGCTCCGCGTAATCAATTCCTGTGAGGCGTCGTAGCCCATACTCTTGAGACGAAAATTACGCGCGGCGACCTCGATGATGATGGCAAGATTTCGCCCGGGGCTGACGGGGATCGTCAGTTTCGGGATCTTGATCCCGAGATATTCCGCAAAGGCCGCGGTATCGCCCATGCGGTCGTATTCCTTCCCCTGCTGCCAATTTTCCAGCTGAATAACGAGCTCGATTTTCTTTTCGTTGAGTACCGAGCCCGAGCCGTACATGCTCTTGACGTTGATGATACCGATGCCGCGCAGCTCTATAAAGTAACGAATGATTTCGGGCGCCGTACCGTATAAATCGTTGGCGATTTCCTTAATAATCACGCTGTCGTCCGCAATCAGGCGGTGTCCGCGTTTAATCAGCTCCATGGCGGTTTCGCTTTTTCCCACGCCGCTTTTGCCCGTCAGCAGCATTCCCACGCCGAAGACCTCCATCAGCACGCCGTGCTCCGTCACCGAGGGCGCGAGCATACGATTGAGATAGATATAAAGATCGCTCATGAGGTCGGTTGTCACCTTCGGGCTTCTGAACAAGGGACACGACGCCTTTCTCACAACCTCCATAAGCTCGGGCACGGAGGGCAGATCGCGGCTTAAAATGATGCATGGTACCTCGCCGTAATCGAACAGCCTCGACAGCTTTTCCCGCCTTTCCTCCGAGGAAAAGGAACGCAGATACTCGTGCTCCGAAAGGCCGAACACCATAATTCTGCGCGGGTCGAAATAGCTGAAAAAGCCCGCAAGCTGTAAGCCGGGGCGTTCCACGCTCATGCTGGAAAGAGTGACCACTCCCCTTCCCGTATAGATGATTTCCAGATTGAGATCGGAAGCGAGTTTATCCAGCATCACGCTTTCCGTCACACGTTCGTTCATTCCTTTTCTCCCGTAAAACCGTACCTTTCTATAATCCGCCCTATGGCGTTTTCGTCGTTGGAATATTCGAAGGAAATCGCTTTATCTTTCAGCATTTCGTCGGCGTTTCTGACGGCAAGCCCCAGCCCCGCCGCTTCCAGCATGGGCAGGTCGTTGAGGCTGTCGCCCACAGCGACCGTCCTTTCGACGGGAACGTGATAATAGTCCGCCATAAACCGCACCGCGCTGCCCTTGTTAAACGTTTTGCTGGTGATTTCCACGAGGCTGGCGGCGCTGTACGTGACGTAAAATTCTTCTCCCAACGCCTTTTCCACGGCGGAAAATATGCGTTTTTTGTCCGCAGGCTCCACCATGGCGAGTACCTTACGCACTTTAAGCTTTTCGCGCGCCACCAGCGCGGAAAGCGGCTCGCTCAAAACGACGTCGCCTTTCACACTGCACACTCTCTCATACATGGACAACGCTTCGTCGTCCATATTGACGTAAAATTTATCCAGCGTATAGACGTGGGTGTGCAGCCCCATTTCTTCGAAAACTTTACAAATTTTTACCGCACCGTCGAACGGGATAAATCCATCGACGAGAAGCGCCCCGCTCTCGATGTCCGAAACTACGGAGCCCTGATAAGACGCCACAAGGCCTTTCAGCCCGAGCTCTTTCGCCCGCGGCAAAATAGAGCCCGTCATTCGCCCCGTACAGATACCGAACTTGCCGCCCGCGGCGATATAGCCGTCGATTGCGAGTTTCGTTTCGGGGGCGATCGTGCCGTCCGAACGCAGTAAAGTGCCGTCGAAATCGGAAATAATCAAAGGATAGTTTATCTTTCGCATGAATTACAGTTTTTCCTCGAAATAAGTTTTGATACGTTTGGCGAGCTCCTCGCCGATGCCTTCCGCCTGCGTCAGATCTTCGATCCCCGCGTGCATAATTTTGTCGATCGTCCCGAATTTCTCCATCAAAGCGATCTGTTTTTTCTTGCCCACGCCCTCGATCTCGGCCAATACGGAGGCCAGGTTGCGTTTGGAATGGAGACTTCTGAAATAAGTGATCGCAAAGCGGTGAGCCTCGTCGCGGATGCGCTGAAGCATTTTCAGCACATAATCCCGATGGTCGATGCGCACGCTGTCGCTTCGATAAGGGGTAAACACTTCCTCTTCCTGTTTGGCGAGCGAGATGAGGTCGATGTCCGTGACGTTCATTTCCTCAAATATCTCCTCCACGGAGGAAAGCTGACCCTTGCCGCCGTCGATGATGATGAGGTCGGGCTTGGGAAAGCGCGCTTCTTCCGCCGTCCCCAGCTTGGAAAGCCGCCTTTTCAAAACCTCCTGGAGGGAAGCGAAATCGTTTGCGCCTTCCACCGTCTTGATTTTAAACCGCCGATAACTCATTTTATCCGGCTCGCCGTCGGAAAAAACCACCATAGAGCCTACCTTATCCACTCCGCTGATGTTGGAAATATCGTAACATTCCATGCGTTTGGGATAACGCTTTAAGCCGAGTATCTCCTTCAGCCGCGCGCAGGCATTTTTGGTCATATCGTCTTTATGCTTGATCTTGTCGATCGATTTTGAGAGATAGTCCTCCGCGTTGCGTTCGGCCATTTCGAGCAGCTGACGCCGAACGCCCTGTTTTGCGAACACAACTTCCACTTTCTTGTCGAAATGCTCGAGAAAGAAATTTTCGAGAAGCTCTTTCTCGCAATATTCCGCGGTGATGATTTCCTCGGGTATCTCGTGAGCGGAATAATACTGAATAATAAACGCCGTCAGCGCGTCGGCTTCGGACAAAGACGCGTCCTCCAATGCGAAATTGCTTCCGCCCTGCATGATTCCGCTGCGGGTAATGAGAATATTGACGGCGGAATAGAGATAATTTGTCTTTAAGGCAATGATGTCCGCATTGATACAGCGATTGAGCGACGTGATCCGCCTGAGTTTAAGCTTGGAGAGCATCGCCAGCTTTTCGCGGTACTCCATCGCCAGCTCGAAATCCTCGTTGGCGGCGAACTGCATCATTTTTTCGCGCAGAAGCTTCTCCGCTTCCTCGTAGTTTCCGTCGAGAAAGGACACCGCCTTTTTTACGCGCTCCGCATATTCTTCCTTGGTACACAAGTGCGCGCACGGAGCAAGACAGCGGTGGAGGTGATAGGCGAGACAGGGCTTTTTCGGCTTTTCGCCGATTGCCACGTCGCAGAGGCGGACGTTATAGACGGACGAGGTTACGTCGAGGATCTCTTTACAGCGGATTCCGCCCATAAACGGCCCGAAATATTTTCCGTCCTTTTTTTTGATTTTGCGGGTAATGGAAAAACGCGGAAACTCCTCCTTCGTATGAACTTTGATATAGGGATACGTTTTATCGTCTTTCAGGAGAATATTGTACTTGGGCTTGTATTTTTTGATGAGATTGTTTTCCAGCCCCAGCGCGTCGATTTCCGTCTTGGTGATAATGTAGTAAAAGTCCGCGATATGCTCCACCATCGCGGCGACCTTCTCGGGCTTTTCGGAGCCGTGAAAATATTGGCGCACTCGGTTTTTAAGCACGCGCGCCTTTCCGACGTAGATGACGATTCCGTCCTTGTCCAGCATGATATACACGCCCGGACTGTCGGGAAGAAGTTTCAGTTTTTCCTGTAATTCGCCCATATCCCTCCGAGGCGCGCGGAAGCGGGGCTTCCGCAGCCGACGTTATTATTATATACCAATTTACGCGATTTTGCAAGGGATACGACGGAAATAATTATCTTAACAGCCTAAAAACTCGATTCCTTTTAACAAAACGTCGTTAACAGAGTCGTTTGTGAGGCTGTAAAAGATCACTTTCCCCTGTCGGCAGCATTTTACGATCCCCGCGCTCTTGAGAAAGCGCAGCTGGTGCGAGACGGTAGTCTGGTTGATCCCGAGGATTCGCGAAAGATCGGTGACGCACAGCTCGCTGATGGCAAGCGCGGATAAGATCTTTACCCTGGTATAATCGGCAAAGACCGAAAAAAAGCACACGACGCCCTCGAGGATATCCCCCTGCGGGACGTAATCCTCGATAAGGCCCTGTGTGCGTTTGTCGAGAAGCAGCATTTCGGACATATGTATTCCCTCCTATATGTTTCGTCGGGAATATGATAACATATGCAACCGTCGTCTGCCTGTCTCTTTTTGTCGCGGAAAAATTTATTTTGTCATATTCCCGCGCGTCAGTCGAGCTTTGTCACCTCATAGCCCGCTTCTTTGACGGCGTCCGTCAATTCGGCGTCCGATACCTCGCCGTTCAAAGTGACGACAGCTGTTTTTTTCTTCAGATCCACTATCGCCTTTTCGACGCCCGTCAAGCCTTCCAAAGCCTTTGTCACGTGCATGACGCAGTGATTGCACATCATGCCTTCGATCGTTAAAGTTTTCGTCATTGTATGCGTCTCCTCCTTTTTCTGTCCGTCTTGTTTTTTAGATTTCCCGAATCTCGTCAGCCGCAAAGCGTTTCCCACGACGAACAGGGAACTCAGGCTCATACACGCGGCGGCGATCATGGGATTGAGCGTGAAATTTGCAAACGCAAACGCGCCCGCCGCGACGGGAATAGCCACCACGTTATAGAAAAACGCCCAAAAGAGGTTTTCCTTGATATTTTTTACGGCCGCTTTGCTCAAATCGACCATCGTGCTTACCGAGCGGAGATCGCCGCTGACGAGTACGACGTCGGCGCTGTCTATGGCGATATCCGTGCCCGTACCCATCGCCACGCCCACGTCCGCGGCCTTGAGTGCGGGACTGTCGTTGATGCCGTCCCCGACCATGGCGACGTTTCCGCCCGCTTCCTTCACGCGAAGCACCGCTTTCGTTTTGTCCTCGGGCAAGGCCTCGGCAAAATATTCGTCCAGCCCTACCTTCGCCGCAATCGCCTTGGCGACGTTTTCGCTGTCGCCCGTGAGCATGGCGACGCGGATTTTACGCTCCCTGAGCGCCTTTACGGCTTCCGCGCTGGTCTCCTTCAACGTATCCGCCACGGCAAAAATCGCCAGAATGTGTTTATCGTCCGCCAGAAATACCACCGTTTTGCCTTCGGCGGAATAGGCGTTCTCCCGTTCCGCGGCACTTTTTTTCAGAGCGGCGCCGAGCAGTTTTCTGTTGCCCAAGCGGTAGGTTTTTCCCTCATAGTCCGCCGTTGCGCCCTTGCCCATTTCGTAGGCGTAGTTTTCCGTCCGTAAATTTTGGTCGGGCGCTTTCGCTTCGGCATAGGCACGCACACATTCCGCAATCGGGTGATTGGAATGGGCCTCAATCGACGCCGCGAGTCCGAGCAGAAAGCTCTCGTCGCCCGTTAAAGGCTCAAAATCGGTCACCTGCGGCCGACCGACGGTGAGGGTGGCCGTTTTATCGAGGAGCACGCAATTGACGTTTCTGGCCTTTTGCAGGGCCTCTGCATCCTTGTATAAAATGCCGAGCGACATGCCCTTCCCCGTCGCGGCCATCACCGCCACGGGCGTGGCGAGCCCGAGCGCACAGGGACAGGAAATGACGAGGACACTGATCGCATAATTTGCGGCCAAGCCCATTTCTTTGGTCGCGGCGAGCCAAATGACGAACGTGATCAAGGCGATCAAGGTCACCACGGGCACGAACACGCCCGCGATTTTGTCGGCGATCCTTTGAAGCGGAGCCTTGCTGGCGCCCGCGTCCTTCACCATGCGGACGATTTGGGACAGAGTGGTTTCCGCGCCGACCTTTTCCGCGAGAACCTTGACGAAACCGCTCTTTACGATATCCGCGCCCGTCACGGCATCCCCCTCCCCGAGCTCGACGGGCATGCTTTCGCCCGTGATCGCCGCCCGATCGACAAAGGCGTGCCCTTCGACGATCTTCCCGTCCACGGGGATATAGTCGCCCTGTTTAACAATCAAAAGGTCGCCGGGCACAATCTCCGAAAAAGCGACGACGGACTGCAAACCGTTTCTCTCCACGGTCACGGCGTCGGGCATGAGCTTGATGAGCTTTTCTACCTCCTCGCCCGTCTTATGCCTGGATTTTTCCTCCAGCCATTTTCCGAGCGTGACCAAAGTGAGAATCATGGCCGCCGATTCGTAAAACATATGCGCATGGTGGAGCTTGCCAGCATAGACCTGAATCGTTAAAACCAAACTATAAATAAAGGAAGCCGCGGAGCCGAGCGCCACGAGGGTATCCATGTTGGGCACCCGTTTGAGAAGGGCCTTGACGCCGTTGGTGAAAAAACGGAAATTGACGGCCGTAATCAGTGCAGTCAATATGAGCTGCACCGTATAATTGACAGTCGGGGAAGGCTGCGGCAGCCCCACCATTTCGCCCATGGAAAAATACATCAAAGGGATAAGAAAGAGCAAAGAAATAAAAAAGCGACGCTTTAACGTATTTGTTTGCGGCTTCTGTATTTTCCATTCGGCGGCGTCGAAGAGGGTCGCGCCGTAGCCCAGCTCCTTCACGGCGGCGACGATCGCCTCGCGGGAGACGATCGCCTCGTCGTACTCTACGTTCATCGATTCGCCCATCAGCGAAACCTCGACGCTCTTGATGCCGTCCATTTTTTTCAAGGTTCGTTCTATCCCTGCGGAACACGCCGAACAGGTCATTCCCGTCACCGTAAATTTTTCTTTCATGCGGACTCCTTCTCTGTTATCGTTTTCGGCAGTATGTGCAATAAAACTCTTTTTGAAGCGCCTGCATTATAACATATCGAAAACTTATTTGTCAAGCATTTCCAATATTAACCATGGTGAAAAAATTAATAAGAAAAAACAGGGAGACGGACATAACGCAAAAAAGCGGGATGCGCAAAGCAACCCGCCTAAATTCTTTCGCTTCAGACGATTAGTTCTTTTTGTCTTCTTTCTGGGAAATTACTTCTTTCCCGTCGTAGTAGCCGCAGCTTTTGCACACTCTGTGCGCCTCGGTCAGTTCGTGGCAATGAGGGCATTCCACCAGCGTGGCCGCAGTGGCTTTATAATTTGCGAATCTCTTGTTTGTTCTGCTCTTGGACTGTTTACTCTTGGGTACTGCCATATTTACACCTCTTGTTTAATTTCTTTGATTTTTCAATATCGGATGCCCTGACAATTTTCGCCGCAGGAAAGCGTTCGCGGCATGCTCGCCATGATCGCGTCGTTCACCGCGTCTTCAAGATGGATAATTCCGCTCGAATAGGAATAGTCCTCGCCGTCCTCGAAAGGCTGGAAATAAGCATCTATCTCCCCTTCTACCCGCTCGGAGGCCTCTTTCAAACACCTCGAGCATTGTCCCTCGAGGCCATAGCTCACTTTCCCCTTCAGCTCCAACGAGTCGTCCTCGTAGAGCTCGAATTCAGCCTCCACCTTTACGGGGGCAGAGAATCTGACGAAAGGAATGTCTATCAGGCTTTCGGGAGCCATATACTCGAATTCGAGCCTTCCGGAATACGTCTTTCCGGCATTGAGTTTTCTCACATCGATAATCATCATAAAACCGACTATAAAAGTATATTATATTTCCGCTTGTTTGTCAACTTTTTTTCGAGGAATTTGCGGAAAATTTACAGTAATTCCATCGTTTCCCGTGCTATGACGAGTTCTTCATTGGTGGGAATGATCAGTACCTTCACTTTAGAGTTCTTTCCCGTGATATCGCGAATTTCGCCGTTGTTCTTTTCCGCGTTCTTTTCCTCGTCTATCTCCAGGCCGAGATACTGCATGTTTTCGCAGATTCCCTTTCTAACGCCCGGCGTATTTTCACCGACTCCCGCCGTAAAGACGAGGCAATCCACGCCGTTCATCGCCGCGGCATACGCGCCGACATATTTTTTACACGCATAGTTGAACATATCGAGGGCGAGCGCCGCACGCTTATTTCCGGCCGCCTTTGCCGCGGTGAGGTCTCTGAAATCGCTGGAGACGCCCGACACGCCGAGCATACCGCATTTTTTATTGAGATAGGTCAGCGTTTCGGCGGCGTCCAATCCTTTTTTCCGAGCGATATATTCCGCAGCCGCATAATCGATATCGCCGCTGCGGGTACCCATGGGCACGCCCGCGAGAGGCGTGAACCCCATCGAGGTATCGACGCATTTTCCGCCGTTTACCGCCGTAATTGACGACCCGTTGCCCAAATGACAGGTGATGATCTTCAGCTCCTCGGGCTTTTTCCCGAGATATTTCGCCGCTTCTCGGGAAACAAATTTGTGGCTGGTGCCGTGCGCGCCGTATCTTCTCACTTTGTATTTCTCATAATCTGCGTAATCTACGGCGTACATATACGCATATTCGGGCATCGTGAAATGGAAAGCCGTGTCGAAGACCAAAGCCATGGGCGTTTCGGGCATCGCCGCGCGGCAGGCCTCGACGCCGACGATTGCGGCGGGATTGTGCAGGGGCGCGAGATCCTTGATCTCTTCCATCACCGCCATGGTTTCGGACGAAACGAGCGTCGTCTGTTTGAATGCTTCGCCCGAAGCGACCACTCTGTGACCGACCGCATCGATTTCTTTCATCGAAGAAATCACGCCCGCTTCTTTATTCGTCAACGCTTTCAGCACCAACTGTACGGCGACGTTATGGTCGGGCATGGGCTGTTCGACGACAATTTCCTTTCCGCTTGCTTTATGCGTGAGCTTGGAGCCGTCGATGCCGATACGCTCGCAGTTGCCCTTGGCGATGACCTCCTCCGTCTCCATGTCGATAAGTTGATATTTGAGGGAAGAGCTTCCCGAATTGATGACTAAAATTTTCATAAACGTTGTTTCTCTCCGTCAAAACTGCGTCTGAAGCGCGGTAATCGCTACCGCGGCGACGATATCTTCCGCCTTGCAGCCTCTCGACAGATCGTTGAGGGGCTTCGCAAAGCCTTGGCAAATAGGGCCGACGGCCATAAATCCGCCAAGGCGTTCCGCAATCTTATAGCCGATGTTACCCGCTTGCAAATCGGGGAAAATAAATACGTTGGCATGCCCCGCCACCGCCGAACCGGGCGCCTTGAATTCTCCCACGGAGGGTACGATGGCCGCGTCGAACTGCAATTCGCCGTCGATCTTCAGCCCGGGCTCTTTTTCCTTCGCTATCTTCACCGCTTCCGCGACCAACGTCACGTTGTCGTGCTTCGCACTGCCTTTGGTGGAGAAAGAAAGCATGGCTACTTTCGGATCAATGCCTGCGATCTCGCGCGCGGATTTGGCCGTAGCGATTGCGCAGTCGGCCAGCCCTTCGCTGGTATAAGTGGGATTGAGCCCGCAATCGGCAAATACGACGAGTCCGTCGGGACAGTATTGGTTTCCCTGCGGGGGGCAGATCATGAGATTAAAACTCGATACGGAAGAAACTCCCTTTGCCGTCTTGATAATCTGAAGCCCGGGACGAAGGGTATTCGCCGTAGAATGGCACGCGCCCGAGACGAGGCCGTCAACCTCCCCCATCTTCAGCATCATCGCGCCGAAATAAGTACCGTCCGTCAGAAGCTTCGCCGCCTGCTCGGGCGTCATGCCTTTCGAGGCGCGCAGCTCGCAGAGCTTCGCATTATATTCCGCAAGTCGGGGAGAAGTAAGCGGATCGACGATCGTCACGCCCGTCAAATCGACGTCGGGATTGGCCGCCTTGATCTCCGCCTTGTTGCCGAGCAGAACGATCTCCGCCAACCCTTCTTTCGCGGCGTCGGAGGCCGCCTTTACGACGCGGTTGTCCTCGCCCTCGCAGAGAACGATTTTCTTGTGCAGGGCTTTCGCCTTGATTTTGATTTCGTCAAGAATATTATTCATAAATATCTCCTTGGAAACGCTTTATTTCTTTATGATTTTCGTGTATAATAAGTATCGGAAAGAAACGGAACGCCGTTTTTTCATTCGCTATTAATTATAGCACACATTTTGCAGGTTGTAAAGGAAAAGGTTAGCGTTAAAATGAAAATTTGCGGGATAATTTGCGAATACAATCCCTTTCACAACGGCCATTTATACCACCTACAGGCCGCCAGGGAAACTTCGGGCGCCGACTTCGTCCTCTGTATAATGAGCGGGAATTTCGTTCAGCGGGGAGAGGCGGCCGTCCTGAACAAATACACCCGCGCGAGGCACGCCGTGCGGGCGGGCGCGGATGCGGTAATCGAACTCCCCGCCGTGTTTTCCACCTCCCCCGCGGAATTGTTTGCCAAAGGTGCGATAAAGCTTCTTACCGCCATTCCCGACCTTTCACAGCTCTGTTTCGGCTGTGAAAGCGGCGCTTCGAAAAATTTTCTCGAAGCGGCCGAGGCATTGGACAACGAGCCCGCGGAGGTTTCCCGTGAAATAAAAGCTTTGATGAAGCGCGGCGCCGGCTACGCAAAAGCGCGGGCGGAAGCCTGGCAGGCACGATTTCCCGACGGATTTCTCCTTTCACCGAACAATATTTTGGGTATAGAATACGCGCGCGCCGTCCGAAGCTGCGGAAAAAAAATCGACCTTATCCCCGTCCGACGAAAGGGAAGCGGCTATTCCGACGAAACCCTTTGCGAAAACTTTTCTTCCGCGACTGCAGTCCGCGCGGCGCTTATGCGGGGCGAAAAAGAAAAAATTCATAAAAATGTGCCTTCATACGTGGAAGAAGATTTAATCCAAAACGGCGGAAGCGAGTTGGAAGTATTGGAAAAATACGCGCTTATGCGCGCTTCGGCCGCAGAGCTTAAAGGCATTTGCGACTGCAGAGAGGGATTGGAAAACGCCTTGAAAAGAGCCGCAAAAAACAATACGGCGAACATCGTTTCCGCACTTACCTCCAAACGCTATACCGCCGCGCGGCTGAGGCGGATATTGCTGCAAAATATGCTCGGAATCTCGGAAAAACAAATCAGAGCTTGCCTCGCTTCCGCGCTTTATCTCAACGTTTTAGCCATAAAAAAAGGAAACGAAGCTTTACTCTCCCTTCTCGGACAAGCGGATTATCCGCTTCTGGTTCGGGCGGGCGACGCGGAAATGCTGTATGGAACGGCAGAGAAATGTTACGAAATCGACCGCTTTGCAGACGAAATATTTGCTTTAGTTAAAAATCTGCAGCCCGAAAAAAAGCAACCTTTCATCGAGTAAAAAAGCCGTCTCCTTTACGGAAACGGCTTTTATTTTCAGCGGAATAACTTCCGATATTTTATTTTTCCCTCGCCGTTTTCTTTGCCTTCTCCTTGCATTGGCGGATACCCATGACATACTCGAGGTTGATGATTTCCCTCGTATCAAAATAGCTGTCCCAGACGACGATCCAATTTTCCTCAACGCTTTCGATAACGCCCGTATATTGCTTTTCCAGCGTGAGAATATCGCATTTTTTCCCGATAAACTGACTGATAAGATTCAACATCGCTCTCTCATCTCCTTTCGTTTCCGATCGTTTATTTTTTAGATGTTTTCTGACGACTGCCGCTCGCTTTTTCAAGCCGCACGCGGCCCAGAACAAAATGAGCAACGGCAGGAAACACCAAATCAGAAATACCCATCCCTGCATCTCTCTCAAATCCTTTTTTCAATGATAGTTTTATTATAGCTTGTTTTTTTCCGTTTGTCAAGCGGCCGAAAAATAAAAAAAATCCCCCGAAAAATCCATCTGGAAATCCCGAGGAATTTTTATGGAGCTGATAGCCAGATTCGAACTGGCGACCTGCTGATTACGAATCAGCTGCTCTACCGACTGAGCCATATCAGCTTGTCTCACCGACAGCTTTTTTATTATACAAAATCCAAAAGAAAAAAGCAAGCGTTTTGACAGTACTTTTTCTAAATATTTTTATTATTTTTCGGGACGAGAAGCGGTACCTTGCGGGACAGAATTTCAACTTCTATACTGCCGCTGGCGCCCTTTTCCCCGTCGTAATTCCATACGACGTCGTCGGGAACCTCGATGCGCAATTTGTTTCCCTGCAGTCTTTCTATATCCTGTTCCCGAAACCGGTACCCCAATACAAACAGACTGCCGAGCGCCAGAAGCGCACGTGCCTTATTGTAGAGATTGGGCTTCGCTTTTTGCTTGATTACCGCACATTCCATGATCCCGTCGCGCATGGAAGCGTCCTTGTTCATTTTCAGTCCCGCTACGCATTTGCTGTTCATGATCAGCGTAAAAACGCTTTCCGTCTGCACACGGGTGATTCCGTCCGTCGCATCGACGGAAAAAATGCGGAAGGGAATATTCTTTCTGATCCCTTCCAGTCCGTAGGCCAGCAGCCCCAAAGCGCGTTTTGCCTCTTGGGGCGTGGTATAGGTAGCGCTGGTAAACGCGCCTGCAGAAATCGAATACATCGCGTATTGCGTGCCGTTGATGCGCATGCAGTCGAGCAGTTCCCGACGGCCCTTGAGGATGACGTTCAGCGCCTTGCGCACGTTTTTTCGGGGAATCCCCAGGCTGTGCGCAATATCGTTAGCCGTGCCGCCCGGGATATATCCGAGGAGCGGAAGCGTCTCCCTATCTCCCAAGCCGCGAAGCACTTCGTTAAAGCTGCCGTCTCCGCCCGAAAATACAATACAGTCGTACTGCTCCGCAACTTCCGCAACCTTTCGGGTGAGATCCCCTTTCGCTTTCGTCGCATAGACATCGACCGAAGCGTATCTCTTTTTCAGCTTTTTGACGATATACGTCAGCTTTTTCGCCGTTTTTCCCTTTCCGCTATTGGGATTGTAAATGAAAATACACTTCATAAGTTTATTATATCATATCATTTTTCTCAATGCAAGTTTTTTGAGATAATTTTTATTCAGATGGAAAATTCTTCGGCTAAAGTTAAATAAGAATCGCTTAAGGAAACCTGAAGATATCTGATATCCTTGGCATACACGGTACCGCGCACGATTTCCGAAAGCTTCAAAGCGGACCGGGAGGCGCAGGCGGAAATCTCCGTAAAGACGCCTCCGCGGTTCTCTTCCGCGAGACGGGAAAGAACGCCTCTCACGGCCGAAAGCGAACGCTTGAGCGCCTGTTGGGTATATTCGCCCGTTTCGGCGGAATTGGCGATATCGTACAGAAGCCGGATGCAGCTGCCCATCGTCCTGAAACAGCCCGCTATCTTTTCCGCATTCTGCTTTTCCGAACGTTTTTTGAAATACAGCATTCCTCCGCTTTCTTCCAAAACGGCCGCCGAAATTTTTTTATTGCCGAGATTGTTTTTGACGGTCCGCGCGTCGGTTTCATTGAAATAGCAGGACAGCACCGCATACTCGGTCTTTCCGCGGCTCATGACATAGCCCGCTCCGCCCCCGAGATAGGCGTCCCAGGCGGAAGCGGGGACATTTTCCTCCTCGGACACGAGGAAATAAAAGGTTTCGCTTACGTCGGCAACAATCGCCCGCGTCAGAGCGTGCGCGTAAAAGATCCCCGATAATACCGTTGCGGCGGACAGCACGCCCGCCAGCGCCAAAGTTTTTCTGCGAAAAAAATCCGTCTTCATACTTATATTGTATGCGACGGATTTTTATGAAATTACAACGAGAGCTTTCTCGTGCCCTTCAAAGGAAGCGGATCATTTTCCAGCCGCCGCTCCTGAAGAATAAACAGCAGAACGGTGAGAAGCTCGAAAGGCAGCGGGCAAAATTCGCCAGGGTTGACCTGGCTCATGAGAAGAATACCGAGATAAGAGACCCCGAGGCAGAGCGACCACATCGAAAAATTCCGGAAAATGAGTTTCACCCGCCCTATAAATTGAAACAGATAAGCGGCGATGCCTACCAGCCCCATGCTCCCCACGACCTGCGACGTCATCATGTGATACCAGGCCATCGAGCCCTTTTTCTTATCTGCCGCATAGGCGATGTCCTGATCCAATATTCCGAACCCGACGAGCGGATTTTTTTTGAATTTCTCTATCGCCTCCCACATCATTTTATAACGCACCTCTCCCGTAATTGCCCCTTCCGCGAGCAATCTGTCGTAAATGACGTCTAAAATAATTTTTCTGAAACACAGGAAAATAATTGCCAGAGAGACGAGACAGAGCACGGTGCGAAGAATTCGTTTTCCGTCCGAAAATATCCAATACGCACAGCAGAAAAGAACCTCCATCGTCCCGAAGAGAAGTCCGCCCCGCGATGTGGTGACGGCGATTGCGCCGTAAAACACAAGCGACAAAAGAGCCGTCCAGGGACGCTTGAGCGCAAGGAAGAGCGGAAACGGCATGGCAAACATCAGAAGCGTGGAAATATTATTTCTCGAAAACCCGAGCGCATAGGAGGTGGGTATATTGTGGAATCTTTTATAGTAGCCCGAAGCGATGATAAAAGCGCACAACAGGCCGAGCAGCGTCATAATGACGGAAAAACGCTGACGCAGGTCGTAGTTTCTCTTTACTGAAAACTGAGATCTCATGAGAAAATAAACGGCCAGCATGCCGAAGCCGAGCCCCAAAACGTAATACGCGCCCCGCACGTAATCCATAATGGAAAACCGTCCGATGCCGCCCAGCATGACGGCGACGGAGACAGCCAAAATCCCGTAGGCGCTCTCCCCCGTCTTCATCGGCTGACGGTAACGGATAAAATGAAACAGCAGACAGATGACTGCCGCGGGCGCGTAACGAATATAAGGGATAAACAAATCGTAGGAATCGTAAAGATTTGTCGTAAAGGCCGAAATAAGGAGAAAGGGAAGCGTCGTCGGCAGTATATCGTCGCAAACGAGCAGGATCATACAGATCAGAGCGACAAAAAAGACCGCCCCCGCGACTTCCTGCCCCGCAGCCACAAAAAGACATGCCGCGATTGTCTCGAAAATATAAAAAACGTAACTGTTGAAAAACTCTCTGACGGCGGCCAAAACCGCCCTTTTATCGAGGTTTCTCATAAAAGAGCATACTTGCCCTAAAACTTTATTCATATTCATTCCTCTCGTGTAACTTATGCCGATCTATTTGTCCGAAGTGCTTTCGGGGTCTTTATCCAAGGGTTTTCCGCAGGCGGGACAGAAGGCGCAGTCGGTCGAAATCCGTTTTCCGCACGTCGGGCAAAGCAACGTATGCTCCGCCAAATAGTTCTCTCTTTTCTTCGCGCCCGAATAGCGGAGAGCGCCGATGCACGACGTCAGCAAAAATATGCCGCATAAAAATAACAGGAGAAAAAATTGCAGAGGATGAGCCAGCGACGCGAGCTTTCCCTTTGCCGAAATCAGCCATATGAGATCGATTCCGAAAGCGATGAGAGAAAGAGCGCCGCAGACGATAGAAAAGCTCAAAAAGAATTTATTCTTTTTCTATCGTTTGACTTCATGGAGCACTCCTTTTATGCGTTTTTTGTATAAAAAAATATCTGCCATATTTTATTATAGCAGATATTATAAAATTAATCAAGATATAGAACGGCCTTTTTTTCGGAAAGGGTCTTTTTTACGTCCAAAACCCTTTGGTTGGACGATCCGCGAAATTTAAGCGTGATTTTTTTCAATTCCTCTACAAACGGTCCGTCCACCAAAACGTCGAAAAGAGAAATCAATTCTTTGGTATCGGGCGTATTTTTCGCCTTTTCGTTTAATTCTCCCGTCGAAGGGTCCAGGGTATATCCCGTATAGCACCAGATGTTTTTTTCGGGATATTTCCGTTTTACCTCCCGCACGAAAGGCAGAAGCGCACGCTGATTTTGCGGTTCCAAAGGTTCGCCGCCCAGCAGGGAAAGCCCCGCGATAAAGGATTGGGACAATCCTTCGAGAATTTTTTCCCGCACGGCTTCGTCGAAAGATTTACCGTAAGCGAAATCCCAGGCCACTTCGTTGAAACAATTTTTGCAGTGATGCGTACACCCCGAAACGAAGAGAGAAATCCGCACGCCTTCTCCGTTGGCGATATCCGTCCACTTGATCTCGGCGTAATTCATCAAAGATGCAGGACTCTGTCCTTGATTTCCTGCGTACGGCCCTGGTTCCAGAATTGCGTACCGATGTAGCCGCAGGTGCGTCTTGCGACATTCATCTTCGCCTGATCCTGGTTATGGCAGTTGGGACATTCCCACACCAGCTTTCCCGAATCGTCCGTGACGATCTGAATTTCACCGTCGTAGCCGCATACCTGGCAGTAATCGCTTTTCGTATTGAGTTCGGCGTACATGATGTTGTCGTAAATGAATTTCATGACGGCAAGCACGGCGGCAAGATTATTCTGCATGTTGGGCACTTCCACATAGCTGATCGCGCCGCCGGGAGAAAGCTGTTGAAATTCGCTTTCGAACTTGAGCTTCGTGAAAGCGTCGATCGGCTCGCTGACGTGCACGTGGTAGCTGTTAGTGATATAGTTTTTGTCCGTAACTTCGGGAATAATTCCGAACCGCGTCTGCAGACACTTGGCAAATTTATACGTCGTACTTTCGAGCGGCGTACCGTAAAGGGAGAAATCGATATTTTCCTTGGCCTTCCATTCTTTGCATTTGTCGTTCATATGCTGCATCACGGAAAGCGCGAAAGGCTTCGCTTCGGGATCGGTATGCGTCTTTCCCGTCATGTACTTGGTGCATTCGTAAAGCCCCGCATAGCCGAGAGAAATGGTAGAATAGCCGCCATAGAGCAGTTTATCGATCGTTTCGCCCTTTTTGAGGCGGGCCAACGCGCCATACTGCCACAGAATGGGCGCGGCGTCGGAGACGGTACCCTTCAGTCTGTTATGGCGATACATCAACGCGCGGTAACAAAGCTGCAAACGCTCGTCGAAAATTTCCCAGAACTTCTTTTCGTCGCCGCCCGAGGAGAGCGCCACATCCACCAGGTTGATCGTGACGACGCCTTGATTAAATCTGCCGTAATACTTGGGCCGGCCGTTTTCATCGACATAGGGCGTGAGGAAGCTTCTGCACCCCATACAGGTATAGCAGTGCCCCTCGCCGTTTTTATCGATCTTATATTCCAGCATTTTCTTTTCGGAAATATAATCGGGTACCATGCGTTTTGCCGTGCATTTTGCGGCCAGCTCCGTGAGATACCAATAGGGTTGCTCCTCCGAGATGTTATCGGGCTCCAGCACGTAAATGAGCTTGGGGAACGCGGGCGTGATCCACACCCCCGATTCGTTTTTCACGCCCTGGATACGCTGTTTAAGCGTCTCCTCGATGATGAGCGCCAAATCGGCCTTCTCCTGCTCGCTTCTCGCCTCGTTGAGATACATAAATACCGTTACGAACGGGGCCTGGCCGTTGGTGGTAAGCAACGTAACCACCTGATATTGAATCATCTGAATCCCTTTGCGTACTTCGTCGCGCAGGCGCTTTTCCGCTATTTTCGCAATGCGCGCTTCATCGACAATCCCCACTTCGGCCAATTCCTCCGCCACTTCCTTGCGGATCTTTTTGCGGCTGACATCGACGAACGGCGCAAGATGGGTCAAAGAAATACTCTGCCCGCCGTATTGATTGGAAGCGACCTGCGCGATGATCTGCGTGGCGATGTTGCATGCGGTGGAAAAGCTGTGCGGCTTTTCGATGAGCGTTCCCGAAATCACCGTTCCGTTCTGAAGCATATCCTCGAGATTGACGAGGTCGCAGTTGTGCATATGCTGAGCAAAATAATCGGCGTCGTGGAAATGAATGATCCCTTCGTCGTGCGCGGCGACGATATCGTCGGGCAACAGAATGCGCCGAGTGAGGTCTTTGGATACCTCTCCCGCCATATAATCTCTCTGTACGCTGTTCACCGTGGGGTTTTTATTGGAATTCTCCTGCTTTACTTCCTCGTTGTTGCACTCGATCAACGTCAAAATCTGCGCGTCCGTCGTGTTGGATTTTCTCACGAGAGCGCGGGCATAGCGATAGGTTATGTATTTGCGTGCAAGGACGAAAGCTTTGATCTCCATAAGACGATCTTCGACCATATCCTGTATTTCCTCGACGTTGACCGCGCGGCCCATGCGCACGCATTCCTCCGCAACGCCGTGTGCCAGCGTACGAATCTGCTCGTCGGAAATCCGGGAAACCTCGTTGACCTCTTTGTTCGCCTTCTTCACCGCGTTGACAATCTTCTCCTCGTCAAACGACGTCTCCTGCCCGCTTCTTTTAATAATCTTCATAACCTTCACCTTCTTTTTGTTTATTTCTCCGTTCAGAATTCGCATACCATATCTTGTATGTAATCTTTATTTTTAACACAATATATAGTGTCTATCAAATCAGTGCTTATATATTATACCATATCTTGTGGTAAAGTCAAGAGGATTTATACAATATATTGTATTCGAAAAACTTATAGCCCTGTTTGGCAAAATTCTGTCTATCGAGGCAAAATTCACCAAAAAGCCGCAAAAAGAGGATTGCCATATTTTGGAAGTTTCAAAAATTGAATACTTATCCTTTTCAGCTAAGTTTTTCGCTTTTTGGCAAAACCGCCGCGCCTACAAGGTAAGGTAAAAAAATGACGGACGGCCTTGAAAAGCCGTCCGTTTCAGTTTTTTACTTTATGCAAATCACCGAATTATGAAAAATTATTTTTCTTTTACGGCCGCAGATACGAGCTTGGCAAACCGGGCGGGAGTGTCGCTTTTATTGACGATCTCGGTCAGCGCTTCCGCTCCGAATGCAGGAAGGTAACGATTGCGGATCAGCGTCTCGGTTGCAAATTCCTCTTCGGAAAGCAGCAGGTCGCTGCGTTTGGTCAAAGAGCGCGCCGCATCAACCGCGGGGAATACCCGTTTGGCGGCCAGCGAGTCGCTGAGACGGATCTCGGAATTGGCGGCGCCGAGCAGTTCACCAGCCAGAATATCGTCCATGGGATTGCCTGTATCCACGGAAACGGTGCCTAAAATGGCGAGAGAACCGCCTTGGTCGAGGCACCTTGCGGCGCCGAAATACTTTTTGATGTAATGAACGGTTTTACTCTCCAGCCCGCCTGCAAGCGTTTTGCCGCCGGCAGAAGCTTCCGTCTCGTTGTAGGCGTGCGCGAGTGCGGTGAGCGAATCGACCAGCATGAGGACGTCCATACCCATTTCCGTATAACGCTTTGCGCGTTTCAACAGGAAATTCGCCGCAAATACGTGCGTCTCCGCCTCGTCGTCGAATGTGGTATAGACGAGATTTGCTCTCGGCACAATCTTTTTGAATTCGCCGACGGCTTCTGGCGACTGGTCGGTAAGCAGAACCAACAGACGAAGGTCGGGATGAGTCTCGGCTGCGGCTTTAGCGATCTCTTTTAAGAGGGTGGTCTTTCCCGTCTTGGGAGAAGCGGTGATAAGTCCCCGCTGTCCCTTTCCGAAAGGAACCAGCCAATCGAGATATTTCATGGCAGACGAGCCTTTATCCTCCGCATAGAAAGATATCCGCTGCTCGGGGTAGCAAACATCGCAAAGCTCGAAGCGAGAACGCTTTTCTTCCCCGACGGGAAGGCCGTTGACGGAAAGAATATCCGTAGCGACGAGCGCCGCATGATGCTTTTCGGCATGACAGGCGACGATGTCGCCGTCCCTTAAATCGTGGGCCTTGATTTCGGAAATCGTGACGATGATTTTTTCTGCGGCCGCGGAGTCCCTGCCATTGAGGGGCATCAGAGAAGAAACGCCGTTTGCAGTTTCCAGCTGACCGCTGTAAACCTCTTTCTCGTAATAGGCTTCCTTGGCTTCCTCGTACTCGGGAGAACGCACTTCCAAAACGTTCTCTTCCTGCACCTCCTCCGCTTCCTCCGAAAATTCGGGAAGCGCAGGGATAAGCTCGGGGGTTTCTATGCCCGAAAGATAAACAAACTTGATCTCATCGAGTTTGTTGAATATCTGAGGATCGATAAAGGTATCCTTGACGGGTGCGCCGCGGTTGTTTTTCGCCGCAGGGGGAACGTTTCCGATCAGAATTTCCACAATATCTCCGATCAGCGCGCCCTTCTTTTTCAGCGTGGACTGATTGACGCCCGTATGTCTGCCCACCGAGCGCAGACTGCCTATGCTCAAAGTAGAAAGGTATTGGATGTAAGCTTTTTTCAGTTCTTCTAATGCGCATTCGTTTTTCACAGCTTTGTTCTCTCCATCAAAATTATTTTTGTTTTTTCTTCCGTCATATCTTCTCTGGAAAATTCCAGTACATCTTTATGGCTGATTTCCGTCTCTTCGTCGTCGAAGAGGTTGAGAAAGCCGTCCGCCTTATCGAGATCGAGGGAAAGGCTTCGGGTTTTGTAATGCATGGGAATGACGATTTCAGGCATCATCCTGTCCACGTATTCCTTGGCGAGCACACCGTCGATGGTATAGGTGCCTCCGACGGGAAGCAGAAGGATATGAACGGGCAACAGCATCTCTAAAAGCTCGGCCGAACATTCCTCGCCCAAATCTCCCAGATGGCATATTTCAAGCCCATCCATAACAAATTTGTAAATGACGTTTTCGCCCCTTTGTCGGCCGCCTTCGTTGTCGTGGTAGCTTTTGATGCCCGTGATCTCCACGCCGGGAAGCTCGTAAAAGCCCTCCTTGTCGATCAACAGCGGCCTGCCGCCGATCGCCTTAACGTTGTTGTGATCAAAATGGTCGTGGCTCACCGTAACGGCGTCCGCCTTCAGTCCCTTGGGCAATTCATACCCTATTCCGCCATAGGGATCGGTAATCACGGTGGTCCCCGTACTCTCGGTTAGCTTGAAGCACGAGTGCCCCAAATACTGGATTTTCATTCTTCCTCCGAAAATTTTTTACCCTGCGCGACGAGCCTTACGTTCATTTCCTGCTTTCCGCTGTCGAAGCGCAGCGTATATTTCATCGACAGCAGCAACGAATTTTCTCCTATCGAAAATCCGATGCGGTGCGCGGACGTTTCCACTTTTCCCTCCGTCCCCGACAGGCCGAGAACGCCCGCCGTCGTCTGCCCTTCGGACAGATACAGCTTAAGCGCATAATCGCCTTCACGTTCGACCAAAACGCCTTCCCGCGAAACGCGGAGAAATACCCGACCGTCTCCCTGCGTATAACGCAAAACTGCGGATAAGGGAGTCAGCTCCATTTCCGCATACTGCGAAAACACACTCTCTTCGCCGTCGGCCGATGTTACAATTCTGAGAAAACAGGGTTGCATGACGTTCTCAATTAAATATTTTTTTATATTTATTAATTATATTATAACAAAGTTTATGTAAAATGTAAACCCTATTACGGGATATTTTTGCAAATAATCGAAAAAAGTCAATTTTTGTCCCTTTTTATCGTTTCGCGGATGAGCCGTCCCTGCCGAAGCTCGAAAGAAAGAGCACTTTCATCATCCTCCGCAATAGCCGAACGGTACGATTCCAGATGACGAAGCAAGCAGTCGAGTTCCGCAAGGATATTTTTTCGATTGAACATATAAAGCTGTGCCCACATCGTTTCGTCCACGCCTGCGATTCGCGTCATGTCTTGAAAACTTCCGCCCGTGAAGCCTTCGCAATGAGAAACGGAGGGACTTTTTACATAGGCGTTGGAGACGAGGTGCGCCAGCTGAGAAGTCAGCGCAATCTTTTTGTCGTGTTCCTCCGCGCTGCATTCGGTGATCCGCCCGAACCCCATCAAGCCAGCATATTCACGAGCTTCGATCAGCGCGCTTTCCTCTGTCTGCGGGGCGAGCGTAATCACCAGATTTGCACCTGCAAACAGGTTTTCCGACGAGGACGCCAGCCCGCTGGTCTCCTTCCCCGCCATGGGATGCAGCCCGATATAGCGATAGGAACGCGGCATGGAATATACCGCCTTTTCGACGGCCGCCTTGACCCCGCACACGTCCGCGACCAATGCATTCGGCTTAAAGGAGTCGCTCTCTAAAAGCGCGATTGCCGCGCGGGGCGGGACGGCGAGAAATACCGTATCATATTCGGAGAGCGTCTCCGCCCGTTCCCGAATATATCCCTCTCGCTTCGCATACGAAACGATTTCGTCGCTGAGGTCATTGCCCGAGACAAAACAGCCCGCGCGGGTCAATGCCCTGCAAATCGAACCGCCGATAATGCCCAGCCCTATCACTGCCGTCTTTTTCATAGCGCCTCCGAAAGTACCCGTTAAGCTTTTGCCTTTTCCGCGAGGCTGTCCGCCAGCGCCTGCAGCGTCCCTATTTGATTTTCTTTCAGCGCGGAACGCACCGTGAGAGAAATTTCCTCAAACGTACAGTTTTTAAGCGTCGAAAGCTCCGCCGTCATCTGCGCTTTGGCGGCGGGCGCCCAGCTGCCGTTTTCAATCAGCGCAAAATTTTTGTTCTGTACGGCCAACGCTTTCATGTCCGCGATGAGATTTTTTACGGGCGTATAAATCTCCGCATTGTACGTCGCAGAAGCGATCACTACATTTTTCACTCTGAAAATTTCCGATATCAATTCCGAGACATGCGTTTTGGAAGCGTCATAAACGCGAACGTCTTTTACGCCCGCCTGCGAAAGCAGGGACGCCAGAATCTCCGCCGCGTTTTCCGTATGTCCGTAAAGGGAACCGTAAATGACGATCACTCCGTCGGACTCCGCTTCGTAGCGGCTCCATTTATCGTACTTGTCCAGCAAATATTCGAACTCGCTGCGCCAGACGAGGCCGTGCAGCGGGCAGATATAGGCAAGCTCCAATCCCGACAGTTTTTTCAGCGCATTTTGCACCATGACGCCGTATTTTCCGACGATATTTGCATAATACCGTCTCGCTTCATCCAGCCAATCGCGGTCGTAATTTACCTCGTCGTTAAAAAGATTGCCGTCCAGCGAGTGAAAGGAACCGAAAGCATCGGCGGAAAAAAGAATCTTGTCCGTCTCGTCATAGGTAACCATGACCTCGGGCCAATGCACCATGGGCGCGAGATAGAAGCGCAGAGTGTGCTTTCCGCAGCAGAGTGAATCCCCTTCCTTGACGGTGAGAGTTTTTGCGTCCTTAAAATCGAAAAATCCCGAAGTGAGAGTAAACGTCTTTGCATTGCCGACCAAAGTCGCGTGCGGGTAACGTTGAAGCACCTCGGCCAAGAGCGCGCAATGATCGGGCTCCATATGATTGATTACGATATAATCGAGCGGACGGCCGCCGAGAGCCGCGGAGAGATTGTCAAAAAATTTTTCGGAAATCGCCGCGTCCGCCGTATCGAACAGCACCGTTTTTTCGTCAGCGAGCAGATAGGAATTGTAAGATACGCCTTTCGGCAGCGGAAATACGTTTTCAAACAACGCGAGCCGCCTGTCGTCGGCACCCAGCCATATGACGTCTTTCGTAACGTTTCTGATATTGTACATAATAGTAACTCCTGATGTTAATTATCTATTTCTCTGATTGTTACAGTCAAAACTGCGGTATAAGGTTTAAGATAGCTATGTGTTGCCGGAATTTCTACTGTTACTTCATAGACACCCGGAACACTTAAACACCCGACAATTTTTTGCTTTCCCTCAAAATCCTTGTAGTAATAACAAGACTCCAATCTATCCTCATCAAAATACTCACATCTTCCACCATCGGGCATTTTTCTGTATATAAGAAACCAATATTCTTCGCCGTCATATTCCCGCGAAATACTTTCTTTGTTATGCTGCGCGTCCAGTTCATAGGTTGCAATAGTACTCGCCGGACCTCTCCAGCCATTCGGCAACAAATCGAATAAAAGAATCCCGTCTTCACGGTTATCGACGCTTGAGAAATCATTATTGCACGCACCTGCCGTCAGGCATCCGCTTAATACAACCAATGCGCCTAACAGACCTAACAGTTTTCTCAATATTTTCATTCCTTTAGCTGCTTCAGTAAATGATTACTACGATTATTTTTCTCAATCATACCATATTTAACGGAAAATTTCAAGTATTGAAAGGAGAATTATCGCATTTTTTGTAAAAAAGCCGCAAAAGAGGAAAACTTTTCCCTTCTACGGCTTCAAAACAGAGGCTTATTTTTCTTCGGTCTTTTCATTTTTGAGGTACTTTTGCTTGGTGGCGATACCGCCGCGAATGTGTCGCTCGTTTAGATTCCTCTCGGAAACGGCCCGCGCCCTTTCGTACAAATCCATGTCAATGTTCTTCAGACGTTCGGAAACGTCTTTATGGACGGTAGATTTACTGATATTAAAATGCGCGGAACACGCGCGGACGGTACATCCCGTCGCAACGATATATTCCGCGCTTTTCCTCACGCGTTCCTCAATATAATCCCACAAACCTTTCGACCTCCGAAATACATTTATGGTCTATATTTATGTCGGATTTTGAAAGGTTATGACCGATTTGAACAATTCTCAGTTTTCCGTTTTATAAGGAAGCGGAATAACTTTGACCACCGTCCCTTCGTCGTAACGGGGCAGCTTTCGCGCTTTCGCGCTCTGCATGGCGATCGGGATATCTTCGCTGGAAAGCTCGGATACGGCGCCGTTCTTTTGTACGACCGCCAGCGGATAGGGCTTCGTGACGTAGCTCGCCGAAATAATACTGTCGCCTTCCCGCAAACCCACGATGAGCGAACCCTTTTTATATCTGCCCATCGGCTCGATCTGGGAAGAAATTACCTTTTTGAACTTACCTTCCGAGGTGGCGATGATAATCTCGCCCTCGCCGTTTATCTGGGACATAAACGCGACGCTGTCGCCCTCGCGGAGCATAATTCCTCTTACGCCCGCGGCAATTCTGCCCTGCGTGGGCACGTCGTCCTTTTTCGCGTTGAGACAAATGCCGTTTTTCGTGACGATAATAATCGTATCCTCTTCGGAGGTTTCCTCCTCCACTGCAATCACCTCGTCCCCTTCCGCCAGCTTCACAGCAAGGAAACAATCCTTTCGCTGGTTGTCGTATTCGCTCCATTCCGATTTCTTAATCATGCCCTTACGGGTAAAGAACATGAGGTTCCCGATAGGGAAGCGCTCTCCGATCTCGAAAATCGCAACGACCTTTTCGCCTTCCTCCGCGTCTTTGGACAAATCCTGTAAGCTAATGCCCGCGTCCGCGAGACGACACTCGTAATCGGGAGAATAGATATCCAGTTTATGGCAGTTTCCGAAATTAGTAAACGCAAAAATCTTTCTGTCGGTTATCGTTTTGAGAAGCTTGGAGACGATCAACTGCGGCTTGAACTTCCCGTCGAGGGATTTTCCGAGCGCGTCCGTCTGTTTGCCCGTCAGCACCTTGAAACGGTCGTCCGCCGTATAGACCAGCGTACATGCCGCCCCGGGCTGCTTCTCGCTGGCGTGGGCAAGCAGCGCGTTGGCTTCCTCCGCGTCGAACACGAGCCTCGAGTGCCTCGGAGAAGGATATTTATCCTTAATCTCCGTAATCTCTTCTTTGACGACCTGCAGCTGAAGTTCGCCGCTCTTGGAAATCGCCGTCAGCTTTTTAATAAGCTTTTTCAGTTCCTTAAGTTCCTCTTCCAGCTTGAATACTTCAAGCTTGGTGAGTCTTGCGAGGCGCAGATCGAGAATAGCCTGCGCCTGCACTTCCGTCAGTTCGAAACGCGCCATCAGCTTGCTGCGGGCATCGGAGGTGCTTTCCGATTTTTTGATGATTGCGATTACTTCGTCGATATTGCGTACCGCTATGATCAACCCTTCGAGGATATGGCACCGCTGTTCCGCCTGGTGCAGATCGAACAGAGTACGGCGCAGGATAACCTGCTGCTGATATTTGACGTAATGGCGGATGATTTCCATGAGGCCGAGCTGCTGGGGCTTGCCGTCGGCAATCACCACCATATTGATTCCGAACGTGACCTCGAGATCGGTATATTTATAGAGATAGGCCAACAGCGCGGGAATGTCGGCGTCCTTTTTGACGCGGATTACCGCGCGCATGCCCGAACGATCGGATTCGTCTGCGACATAATCGACACAGGCGAGCTCTTCCTTTTTCTCCTCGCGCATTTCCGCGATCTTGCGCATAAGCTGAGCTTTATTCACCTGATAGGGAAGCTCGGTGATGACGAGGTTGGTTTTGCCGCTCTCCGTCTCCTCGGCCGTGATCTTCGCGCGCAGGGTAATTTTGCCTCGGCCCGTTTTATAGGCTTGAATCAACTCGTTGGCAATGATGATGCCGCCCGTAGGAAAATCGGGCGAGGGAATGTATTTCATCATTTCCCCGAGCGAAATGGCGGGATTATCGATATAGGCGACGACGCCGTTGATGACTTCTTCGAGATTGTGGGTGGGAATATTGGTGGCAAGCCCGACCGCGATGCCCGACGAGCCGTTGACCAGCAGGTTGGGAAACCGGCCGGGCAAAATATCGGGCTCCTTTAAGCTGTCGTCGAAATTGAGCGAAAAGGGAACGGTCTCCTTGTCGATGTCGCGCAGCAGCTCGAGCGCCAGCGGCTCCAGCCTCGCTTCGGTGTAACGCATGGCGGCGGCAGGATCGCCGTCCACGCTTCCGAAATTGCCGTGACCGTTGACCAGCGTTTTGCCCATATTGAAACTCTGCGCCATGCGCACCATCGCGTCATATACGGAACTGTCGCCGTGAGGATGATATTTACCCATACAGTCGCCGACGATACGCGCGCTCTTTTTGTGCGGCTTGTCGGGCGTGAGGCCCATTTCGTTCATCGTATAGAGAATCCTTCTCTGAACGGGCTTCAATCCGTCTTCCACGCGCGGCAGAGCGCGGTCGAGAATGACGAACTCCGCGTAGGGAAGCATGGAGGAATGCAGGACGTTTTCGAGAGGCTCGACATACAGCTGACCCTGCGGCTCGACCTTTTCGGGCTCTTTCTTACTCTTCGCCATTTGCGCCCTCCTTCTTTTCTATCTTATCCATAAACGTATCTTTCTTATTGAAGTTTGCGTATTTTGCGAGGAACTCTTTCCTTCCTTCCACCTTGTCGCCCATCAGCGTGGTGATCATGCGCTCCGCCTTGGCCGCGTCCTCTATGGTGACCTGCATGAGATTGCGAGAGGCGGGGTTCATGGTCGTCTCCCAAAGCTGCTCCGCGCTCATTTCTCCAAGCCCCTTATAGCGCTGTAATTGATACCCCTTGCCCACTTTTGCGATCTTTTGGGTAAGCTCTTTATCGTCGTAGGCGTATTCCACCTTGTCCCCTTTATAAACCTTATAGAGGGGCGGCATACCGATATAGACGTGACCCGCATTGACGAGCGGACGCATATAACGGAAAAAGAAGGTGAGCAGAATACAACGGATATGCATACCGTCCTGGTCGGCATCGGACAGGATAATCACTTTATGGTAATTGATCTTGTCCAGCTTGAAATCGGGATCGAGCCCGCCGCCGATCGCGCTGATGATCGTACGGATTTCCTCGTTGGCAAGGATTTGATCGAGACGCTTCTTTTCGACGTTGAGCGGTTTGCCCCGCAAGGGCAGAATGGATTGAAACTGGCGGATACGCGCCTGCTTCGCCGTACCGCCCGCCGAGTCGCCCTCGACGATAAACATCTCGTTAAGCTCGGGTTTTCTTCCCGAGCAGGAGGCGAGCTTGCCGACGAGCGTAAGGCCGTCGATGCTGTTTTTTGCGCGGGCGTTTTCCTTCGCCTGCTTCGCCGCGAGACGGACTTTCGCCGCGCCCTGAGCCTTTTTGATGATTTCGTCGAAGGTCTTTTTGTAGCCCCGCGCGCCCATCAGTGCGCCGAGCCCCTCTATCACCGCCGCTTCGACGGGCGCGCGGGCTTCCGTATTGCCGAGCTTGGTCTTGGTCTGCCCCTCGAACTGCACGCTCTGCATTTTGACGGACAAAACTGCCGTCAGTCCTTCGCGGAAATCATCTCCTTGAAAATTTGGATCCTTATCCTTCAGAAAGCCGTTGGTGCGCGCATAGTCGTTGAGCGCTTTGACCAGCCCCGAACGAAATCCCGCTTCGTGATAGCCGCCCTCGGGAGTGGGAATATTGTTGACGAAAGAAAAGAGGCTTTCCGTAAAATCCGTCGTATGCTGAATGGCAAACTCCACGAGGATATTGTTTTTCGTCGCCTGATAGTAGAGCGGCGCGGAATAGAGAGTTCTCTTTCCCTCGTTGAGATTTTTAACGAAATCGCTGATGCCGCCGCCGTATTTATACGTGACGCGGTAAGGTTCGCTTTCGAGCGCCGCCATATCTACTTCCTCAAGCAGCGACTGCGGCTGAGGCGTCGTTTCCCCCTCGTCCCCGCTCTCCTCGTCGTCGCGGCTCAGGTTGCTTTCGCGGCGCTTGGCCTCCGCCATGGAAATTCGCTCGTCGATCAGGGTGATCTCCAAACCGCGGTTGAGAAACGCCAGCTCGTTAAGGCGTTCCTCAACCGTTTCGAGATCGTACTCCGTCTCCGAAAACACGTTGGGATCGGGCTTGAAACGGACAAAAGTGCCCGTGCGCTTGGTGGAGATCCCCGTATCCTCCAAAGGGCCGTCGGGAACGCCCGATTCATATTTTCCCTTGCGCTTGTTGTAATAGGACTTAAAGCTCATCTTATAGACATGCTTTTGATAGACCTCTACCGTCAGCCACTCGGAAAGTGCGTTTGTGACGGAGGCGCCGACGCCATGCAGGCCGCCCGAATAGGCGTAATTGCCCTGCCCGAATTTCCCGCCCGCGTGCAGTTTTGTAAAGACGACCTGAACGCCCGACACCTTCTCTTTGGGGTGAATATCCGTAGGAATGCCGCGGCCGTTGTCCTCGACCGACGCACTGCCGTCTTTATGCAAAGTTACTTTGATCTTATCGGCGTAACCGTTGGCCGCCTCGTCGATCGAGTTATCGACGATTTCCCAAAGGATATGATGCAGGCCCTTGACGCCCGTCGAACCGATATACATGCCGGGGCGCATACGCACCGCGTCGAGCCCCTCGAGAACCTCGAGGTTTTTCGCGCTGTAACCGTTCGCCGCCTGCGTTTTGGATTGTTTCGTAGTCTCCGTTGCCATTTTTTCCTCAAAACGTATAATTTTATCTTCGCCGCCTCCGGGTGTTTATCCAAGCCCGCGTGAACATTCTATATTGCCATAACATAGCCATGCTATGCTTGAACAGGTTGAAAAAACGCCCGTAAGCACTTCGTGCTTTACGCATTTTCCTTCCTATTATAGCACGTTTTATCCGTTTTTTCAAATGTTTGTCGAAAAAAGCGAAGAAAAAATTCAATAAATTTGCAAAATTTCCAAAATTTCCGTATAGGAACGCGCCTCATAATCGGGAAAGGCTTTGCCGTCCGCAGCCTTGCCGCCGGGATTCAGCCAAATCGAGACGATATCGGCAGCGTTGGCAGCCCTGATATCCGCCGTGAGGCTGTCGCCGATCCATACCGCACGCGATTTATCAAAATCGGGAATGTGGGACACGACATAATCGGTATAGGCTTTATTGGGCTTATCGAAGCCGATTTTTTCCGAAACGAAGGCCTCCTCGGCGTAGTCCCAAAGCCGCGCGATATCGAAACGGGATTTCTGCACAGAGTATGTGCCGTTTGTGACGATATATACCCGTCCCGCCCCGTTGAGCTCTTTCAAAAAATTCTCGGCGCCCTCCATATAGACAGGATGCGTCGCAAGATAGCCGATATATTTCTCGTTGAAGCTTTCTCCCGATACGTCCTCCATGCCCAGCATTTTCAAAAACAAAGGAAAACGCTCGCCGAGAAGCTTTTCCCTCGTGAGCTCCTTCCTTTCCAGCCTTTCCCAAAGGCTGTCGTTGAAGACCGAAAATTTTTTCGCGTACTCCTCCGTCCACGCCTTGCCGAAGCTTTCGAAAGCCGCTTTCAGCGCGGCGCGGGACGAGGCGTGAAAATCCAGAACGGTATTGTCCGCATCTACCAAAAAGATGTCGTACTTTTTCATAGGCTTCCTCTTTTACTTTTCTTCTACGATCGCCAGCTCTTTCAAAGCGCGGGTATAGGCGATATATTTTTCGTTAGGGGTCATATGGGCGGGCACTACCGCCACGGAGGTAAACTCCAGCCCCTTGCTTTCATACACGCTCATCAGATTGATCCGCGTGCGGGAGACTCGCCCTTTTTCCGAAACGACGCTGTACGCCTTGCGGAGATACTTTTCTTTATCCTTTTCCGAACAAATCACCGCTTTCAAGCCCTTTTTGTCCCTGAAAAACGCGCTGATCCCGCGCGGTGCGATATGCTGCACTTCGGGGCCGTCAAACCCGATCGACTGCATATCTACTTTCAGCGCGGACGCGACGAAATCGACGATCTGATTTGTGTTGCGGTAATTTTGGTTGAGGGTGAACACCTCGAAATCGGGAAACGCTGCCCGCCAATCCCCTACGCCGCGCCAGGCGGTGACGTTCTGCTCGAGATCGCCGAATACGTCGAACGACGCTTTGCAATTAATCCTCATCAGCAAATCGTATTCGTTTTTGGAGATGTCCTGCGCCTCGTCAACGAACACGAACGCATATTTCGGCGTCAGCTCCTTACCCAGAAGCGAACACACCATACACAGCGCATAGGCGTCCGAAGGATACATGCGCCTGTTTTTCATGCCATATTTAAGCTTTGCTTTTTTGACCGTTTCCCGATAAAAAAAGCGTACTATATCCACGAAATCTTCGCCGCCGCCCAAAGCGGAAAAATTCTTTTCTCCGCGAAGGTAAGCGTAAAATTCCGAAAATGCCGTTCCGTTTTCCCCGATCGAGCGCACCTTTTCCGATATCTTTTCGATTTCCGAAATCAACAGCATGCGCTTTTGGATACGGTCGGCATACGCGTAAACCTCGACGGAACCGATACGCTGACGATACCGCTTCAAATCGGATATCTCCTTTTCGAGCGACTGCTTCAGCTCGTCCAGCGTCTCCGACGCCTCTCCCACGATCTCCTCCGTATGCTTTGAGGCAAAGGCGGCGCTCTTGTAAAAGGACATCAGCTGTTTGTAAAAATAGCTGGGATTTTTCGCGTTTTCGCTCTTCAGCGTGCCGGAGAAAAAATCCTGAATATCCAAAATACAATTCATCAGCTCGCGGAAAGGCTTCGTGTAGTACAGTCCGCCCTCCTTGCGCTCCTTGATCTCCCCGAGCACCGCCCGACGGACGCGGAGGGAAGCGTTTTTAACAGCCTCGTACGCGGAGAGCTGTCTTTTACATTCCTCCCCGATGCGCTCGATAAAGTCTTTGCACTCCTCGCCCGTAAACAGGCCGTAAAGGCTGTCGTACGCTTTATCCAGCTTCTTTTTTACGTCTTTAACGAACGCGGGGGAATAAATATAGGCGAGATATTCGGGAGCTTCTTTGGAGGTGGGATCGATTTTCTGCGAAAGGTCTATCTTCTCGTTTTTCAAAACCTGCATGAAATACTCGAAAATCGTCACCGTCTTTACCCGCTCCAGCTCCAAAATTGTTGCAAGCTCGTCGATAAAGGCGTTGAACGAATCGCTGGGCGTCAGCACCAGCACGTCGCGGGAGTGGATCTCCTCGTTGTTATACATCAAATAACTGAGGCGGTGCAGCATAACCATCGTCTTGCCGCTGCCCGCGCAGCCCTGAAGGACGAAGCTTTTCCGTTCGGGACAGGTGATGATCTCGTACTGCTTTTCCTGGATCGTTTCGATGATGTCCTTGATCGCGGGTTCTTCCTTGCGGTTTTTGATGATTTCCCGAAGATAGGGATCGAAAAGAATTTCCTCGTCCCGTCCCCCGATCTCCTCGTCCGTCAGATATTCCCGCACGGAAAGAAATTCGTTTTTGAAATCGAGCACCTGCCCGTCTTTTGTGCGCAGCGCGCGGCGGAGAACGGTTTTATAATCGTATTCGTTAATAGAAAAGGAAATGCGGCTCTTTTGGTAATATCTTCGGGCCAGAGGCGCACGCCAATCGACAATCTCCAGCTTTACGTCGCCTTTCTTGCCGATGTAATAGCTGTTATATCCCTCGAGAGGATCGGTGAGATCCATGCGCGCAAAATAGGGCTCGTCGAAAAAACATCGATAGGAATCGATGGCGTTTTTATGCTCGCCGATCTCTTTCAGCAATTCCGTCACTTTGCAGTAATTTTCCGCGTTATGCTCCTCTTCCCTTTCGAGCCTGGCGATTTCCCCTTTCGCGGCCAAAATCTTCACCTTATGCTCGCGGATATGCCAAAATTTCAGCATGCGCATCACCGCGGCCATGTGCTCGTCTTCGTAGGCCTTCTGTTTTTCCGCGTCCAAAAGCTCGAGAAACCACGCCTTATCCGCCTCTTTATGCGGATTGAGTACGCTTATTAAATTTTCATAAGCCGTCGTTTTCCCCATATTCACTCCTGCAATACTCTTTTTATAATACCATACTTTACAAGAAAAGGGAATACCTTTTTCGAAAATTTTTGAAAAAATTTGTAAAAACGAAAAAACACCCCTCGAAAATTTTTTTCGAAAGGCATTTTTTTCCGTCGTTTTTCAGCTTACATTTTATCGGGAATTCCGATCCCAAGCAAGGTAAACGCATTTTTCAGCGCCTGGAGCGAGGCCGCCGTCAGCGCGAGACGGAAGTTCTTCGTCCTTTCGTCCTCTGCGCCGAGTATCTTGCAATCGAAATAAAATTTGTTGAATTTCTGCGCCGTCTCAACGGCAAAGCGAGCGATAAAGGAAGGCTCGTACTTTTCCGCCGCGTCTTTTACGACTTCGGGGAAAGCGGCGATCGCTTTGACCAGCTCGAATTCCGAGGCTGCAAGCTCGGGAATTTCGTACGTCTCGGGAAGCCCGCCTTTTTGAAGTACGGAATTGGCACGGGCGCAGGTGTACTGTACGTAAACGCTGGTTTCCCCCTCGAAATTAAGTACCTTATCGTATGAGAATACGATATCCTTGATTTTATTGTTATAGAGCGCCCCGAAAATGACCGCGCCGACGCCCACCTTTTCGGCGACCTGACGTTTATCCTCGAGCTCGGGATTTTTTTCGTCGATGATCGTATAGGCCTTTTCGATACACTTCCCGATAACGTCCTCGAGGAATACGACGTTGCCCTTTCGCGTGGACATCGTCCCCTCTTCAAGCGATACCATACCGTAGGCCACGTGGACGAGGTCTTTCGCCCAATCCTTTCCCATCAGCTCCAGCACCTTGAAAAACTGCTTGAAATGCAGGTTCTGCTGATAGGCGACGACATAGAGACATTTATAAAAATCGTACGTTTCCTTGCGGTAGATCGCGGCCGCCATATCCCGCGTGGCATAGAGAGAGGAGCCGTCCGATTTCAAAATAATACAGGGCGGCATGCCGTAATCCTCAAGCTCGACCACCTGCGCGCCGCGACTTTCGACGAGCAGTCCCTTTTCTTTCAGCTCGTCCACGACGGGCTGCATTTTATCCGAATAAAAGCTTTCTCCCGCGTACGAATCGAAACGAATGTCGAGGAGCGCATAAATTTTTTGCACGTCCTTGAGGGTCAGCTCCTTAAACCAACGGAACAAGGCGAGACATTCCTCGTCCCCGTCTTCGATTTTTTTGAAGTAGGCGCGGGCCTCGTCCTCGTATTCGGGGTGCGCCTCCGCTTCGCGGTGAAAGCGCACGTAAAGCTCGTTTAAGGCTCTTATTCCGCCCTTTTCCACCGTTTGTTCGTCGCCCCAGCGCTTATATGCCGAAATCAGCTTTCCGAACTGCGTTCCGTAATCGCCCAGATGATTGATTCCCACCGCCTTATAGCCGAGAAAATTGAGAATACGGTACAGCGCGCCGCCCAGCACGGTGGTGGAAAGATGCCCGATGTGAAAAGGCTTGGCGATATTGATGGAGGAATAGTCGATACAAACCGTTTTTCCCTTTCCCTCCTCGGAGGACCCGTAGGCGTCCTTTTCCTCGAGAATTTTGTCCAGAACCTGACGGGTGAGAGAGGCTTTATCGATTTTGAAATTGAGATATCCGTTGACGGCGGAAACTTCCGCGATCACGTCGTCCGCGGGACAGGTTTCCTTGAGCTGCTCGGCGATCAAAGCGGGGCTTTTGCGGAAAATTTTCGCAAATTTGAAACAAGGAATCGCGTAATCGCCCATCTCCGAATTGGGCGGCAGCGCGATGAGCTCGTAAATTTCCGCAGACGTCACGCCCTCGATTTTAAGTTTTTCCGAAATGTACTTCTTATAATCCATGGTTTTCACCTTCAAAACGATTTTTTACAAGAGATATATTAACATATTTTTTGATTTTGAGCAAGTTTAATTTGCTTATTTTCAAATTTTATATTATAATATAGCAGAAAAAACCAACAAAATTATTTTTAAGGAAACGATAGATCATGAAACTCGGTGTCGTAGGACTTCCCAACGTAGGAAAATCCACTCTCTTCAACGCAATCACGCACGCGGGCGCGGAATGCGCCAATTATCCTTTCTGCACCATCGAGCCCAACGTGGGCGTCGTGGCGGTGCCCGACGAACGGCTGGACAAGCTGGCCGCGCTCTACCAAAGCAAAAAGGTGACCCCCGCCGTCATCGAATTTGTCGATATCGCGGGGCTCGTCAAAGGCGCCTCCCGCGGCGAAGGGCTGGGGAACAAATTCCTCTCCCATATCCGCGAGGTTGACGCGATCGTGCACGTCGTACGCTGTTTCGAGGATTCCAATATCACGCACGTAGAAAATTCCATCGATCCCGTGAGGGATATCGAGACGATCAATCTCGAACTTATCCTTTCCGACATGGAAGCGGTGCAGAACCGCTTGGGAAAGATCAAGAGCAGCGCGCGCGGCGGCGCGGATAAAAAGGCGGCCGACGAATACGCCTTTCTCGAAAAGCTCTATGCGCACCTCGAGGGAGAAAAGCCCGCCAGGACCTTCGACATCGGAGAAAACGACGAAGAGTTTATGCGCAGCCTTTTTCTTCTTACGACGAAGCCCGTCATTTATGCCGCCAATATCGAGGAGAGCGATATGGGCAAGGCCGAAGACGACCTCCCCTTCGTCGTCAAAGTAAAGGAATTTGCGGAGAAAGAAGGAAGCGAAGTCCTCGTCATCTGCGCAAAGACGGAAGAGGAGCTTTCGCAGATGGAGCCTGACGACAAGGCGGTATTTATGGAGGAATTCGGGCTTGGGGAAAGCGGACTCGACCGCCTGATTAAAAAATCCTACGCCCTTCTGGGGCTTATCTCCTATCTCACGGCGGGCGAAAAGGAAACGCGGGCCTGGACGATCGTCAAAGGCACTAAGGCTCCCCAGGCGGCGGGAAAAATCCATTCCGATTTCGAAAAGGGATTTATCCGCGCGGACGTAGTGAATTGGGCGACGCTGATCGAGCTCGGCTCCATCGCCGCCGCAAAGGAAAAAGGAAAGGTACGCTCGGAAGGCAAGGAATACGTCATGCAGGACGGAGACGTCGTCGAATATTACTTCAACGTATCCAAGAGCGCAAAATAAAACGCAAACCACGGAGCGAAAGCTTCCGTGGTTTTTCTTTCAGTCCGCTATTCCTTTTTCTTCAAGATATTCTTCCAATATCTTCGCGGCCGAATACACCAACTCGGGACACGGACGCTTTTTATAGTATTCGGCCGTGCGGGCCTCGGGCGCGGCCGCCGTATCGGCTTTTAAGTGCGCGCCCGTAAGAAGCTCGCCGCAAATGAGGCTTCCGTTTTCCGCCTTAAACCGAGCTGCAAGTTCTTGAACGGCGGCATAAACCTCGCGCTTGTTTTCAGGGTCTGTTTTCGTATCCGAAAACAACAGCCCCAAAGCCATCACCGCGCCGCTTAACGAGCCGCAGGTCAGGCGCAGGCGGCCCGTTCCCCCGCCGAAAGGCAGAGAAATTTTTTTCGCCGTCTCCTCGTCGGCGTGCGTCAGATCGGAAAAGGCTAAAAGCACCGCCTGCGCACAGGTATAGCCTTTCAAGAAGTTTTCTTTTGCAATATCCGCCCTTGACATTTTCACAGCCTCCTGTTATAATAATTTTATGGAAAAAATCTTTTATGCGGAAACAGGCGCATTTGGTCCTACCGAACGCGTAATGCGCAAAATATTTTCCGAATATTACGGTATGCGGGAAATCGAAATCGTAAAGAGCGAAACGGGAAAACCCTTTCTCGCCCGAACGCCCTTTTTTTTCTCCGTTACCCATACGAGGGAAGTATGCTTTATCGCCGTTTCCGACGAAAACGTCGGTATAGACGCCGAACTTCTTTCGCGGGAAATCGATTACGTCCCCATACTTTCGAAGTTTTCAGCGGCGGAAAAAGCGGAGATACGAAGCCGAGAGGATTTTTTGAGGCATTGGACGGCCAAGGAAAGCGTCGTTAAATGGCTGGGCGGGTCGCTGGCGTCCGATCTGAAAAAAATAGATTACCTCGAAGGTATGATCTTCTATGCGGGGCTGGAGCTTCCCGTTCGGCTCTCCCATTTCGAACGGGAAGGCCACATCGTCGCGCTCTGTCGGGCAAACGACGGCCCTCCGCCTCCCTTTATCCGACTTTGATCTATGCGCAAAAATATTTATGCGAACGGCTTATTTCGTTTCCCTTACAGCAGAGATAAACAATATTTGATATAGAGCAAAAATATCCGCAAATGCTTCGCGCTTACGCTTTTCCGCTTCTATTATAACATACCTGACGTTATTTTTGAATAGGTCGCGGAAATGCCTGTAAATGCTTCGCGCTTGCGCATTTCCGCTTCTATTATAACACATTCAAACGGATATTTCAAGAAAAAAGCGCACGGTCATCGGCCGCGCGCTTTTTTTGATCTTCTATTTTTGTCAGGCGTTTTTAACTCTGCCTACTTCCGTATTGTCTTTGGTGCGCTTGGAGAGCGCCGCAATCGGATGCTGTTTATTTTCAATACGGTAATCCTTACCGAATTCGGAAATGGCAAGATCGATGACGGAATGGGTCCCCACCGTCTGAATATCGCCGTTGACCGCTTTATTATAGGAGAAATAACGGAAGCTGTCGGGCATGGCGGCAAGCTCGTTGAAGCCTTCCTCTACCGCCGTCAGGCGCACGCTCTTAAGCACGTCGCGGATATACTCTTTCTGGGAACGGAATTTAAGAAGCTCGGGGAAGGCGCCGCCTTCGGGAAAGAGCTGCTGCCATACTTTTCCTTCGTACTTCTGTAAAAGCTCCACAGCCTTGTGCAGATGCGCGATTTCCTCGTTGAAATGCTGCTCCCATATTTTCTTGACGCGGGGATCCTTCTCGTCCTCGTAGCAGGAATAATAAAGATAGCTTTCGGTATATTCGTTCATCACCAGATTTTCCAGCCAGGTGCAGGAAGAATCCTTCAAAGAGCCGTAGCCTGTTACGTGCTGTTCTTCGATCATCGCGATTTCGTTGTAAAGCTTTCGGCCCAGGTCGCTGACGTACAGATTTCCGACGTTCATATAATAATTCATGGTCTGCTGTTCCGCGGCCGTAATGATATTGACGTGCAGACGGGTCATCGTGGTATTCAGATAGGAATTGATATTGAAATTGACATCGTCGAAGGGATGACGGTATTCCGCCACCGTGGGTCTGCCGGGCATAATCTCCGTATAGTCGCCGACGAGACGGGCGGGATCGCCCGACTTTTCCAGTTCCATCAAATCGGAATAGCGATACAGATGGTCGAAATCTTCAAGCAGAGCAAAATTGAGCTGCTGACGGACGTAGTCGTTTTTCTCCATTTTTGCGAGGTTCGCAGTCAAATCCACCGCCAGCTGTTCGTAACCGATGGTGTGTTCGAGAATATTTTCGTCCATGGGCTTGAGCGAAGCGATCCGCTTCTGCTGAAACTGTTCGCTTCTGCGGATAAGCGCCAGCTCGCGGCGGATATCGTTATTGGTGCAGTTTCTCGTGTAGCTGTGCCCGAGACGCACCGATTCAAACTCCGTACCGTTCATCAAAATGACGCGCAAACGGGTATAGGGATCGACGGTCTGCTTATCGTAGGGCTTTACCAGAACGTTTTTCCAGCTTTGGAAGCTCTTTTCGATTTTTTGCGGTTTTTCTTCAAATGGATTCATTTTTTACCTCCGAAAGGAAATTTCATGAATTTATTATCTACATTATGGGAAAAACATATTCAACCATTTGATTATTTTCGAAAAATTTGTTACACTATTGGTAACATCGAAAAAGAGGAAAAAATTTTACATAGGAAATAAGGAGTTTTACACAGTATGATCGGTACGGTAATCGCTTTGGAAAGCGAAGCGGAAATTTTATTGGAAAAAATGGAGATTTTTCGTTCTCTCGTCGTGAGCGGAAAAAAGATCTACGTCGGCAGCGCGTTCGGGAAAGATACTGCCGTGGCGGTATGCGGCGTAGGAAAAGTCAACGCCGCTTTGGGAACCCAGCTCCTCGTGAGTAAATTCGACGCGGATAAAATCCTTAACTTCGGCGTCGCGGGCGGACTGAACAAAAATACCGAGCTTTGCGGGGTCTATCAGATCAAGGCCGCCGTACAATTCGATTTCGACCTCGTTCAACTCAACGGAACACAAATCGGAACGCTCGACGAATACACGGAGAATTATCTCAGGCTCTCCCCTTTCAAAGCGGCACTGAAAAAGAAAAATCTCGGCACCGCCGACCGATTCAACGATTCCGCCGAAGACTATCTTCTTCTGACAAAAGAACTGAAAGCGGATATCCGCGATATGGAAGGAGCGGCGATCGTTCAGGCGGCCCACGCGGCCCAGCTTCCCGTCTATGCCGTCAAGGCGATCTCGGACGTTGCGGGAAGCGGAAGCACTACCGAGCAATACCTTCAAAACCGCGGGCGGGCCTTGGAAAATCTCAAATCAGTATTGCCCGAGCTTTTCGACGAACTTTAATCAAATTCAAAAAGGCGGAAAAAAAATAATGGTCGATTTAGGCGATTGGAACGAACTTTTGGCCCCGTTGTTCAAGGACGAACGATATGTTCAGATACGGAAGTTTTTATTTGAAGAATATAACAACTACACCGTATATCCCGACATGTACGATCTTTACAACTGTTTCCGATATACGCCGTTCAAGGATGTGAAAGCCGTACTTTTGGGGCAGGACCCCTATCACAACGAAGGACAGGCGCACGGGCTTTGCTTTTCCGTAAAGGACGGCGTGGAAAAACCGCCTTCTCTGGAAAATATTTTTAAGGAATTGCAGTCGGATCTCGGCTGCGACGTGCCCCGTTCGGGAAACCTCACCAAGTGGGCGCGACAGGGCGTCTTAATGATGAACACTTCCCTCACGGTGCGCGCCCATCGGGCGAATTCCCATTCCAAATGCGGCTGGGCCTGGTTTACGGACAGCGTAATTCAGCTGATTTCCGAAAAAAAGGAACACGTCGTCTTTATTCTCTGGGGCGGAAATGCGCGGAGCAAAAAGCCGCTCATCGATACGGACAAGCATTTGATTTTGGAATGCGCGCACCCTTCCCCTCTTTCCGCTTTCAACGGCTTTTTCGGCTGCCGCCATTTTTCCAAAACCAACGCCTATCTGAAAGAGCATGGTATCGGGCCGATCGATTGGGATTTGACAAAATAAAAAAGGCGCGGAATTTTGAAGAGCCCCAAAGGTTAGATACTCTTGGGGCATTTAGAGAATATAAAAATAAAACACAGTAAGCAGCAAGTTTGTAAAAAACTAAAATTTAAGGTTCACGAAATTTTCCCGGTAAGCCTTTTGATATCAAGGTGCATTATATTTTTAAGTGTAACAGTTAAAATAAAGAAAGACATTTATATAAACTTGGGTATGGGGTAAAACGCGACATGCAAATCCCCTTGACTTTATTTTAGATTTATGCTATAATACCCACAATTAAATATGACTATTTGCCACCGGGCAAAAGAATGTAAAGCATTCATATACTTATCGTTAGGTCTTTGAAGATAAGTATATGAATGCTTAATTTTTTGGAGGCCATATGAAATCATTGAAATCGATCGCAAAGTATTTTTCGGTAGGAGAAATCCTGTTATGGAGTTGTTCGGTCCTTTTAATTATCGTGTCGTTTTGCGTTTTCGACAGGAGAAACTATCTGACGCTTGCATCTTCGCTCATAGGCGTAACGTCTCTGATTTTTACCGCAAAAGGTAATCCGATAGGTCAAATTCTGATGATTGTATTCAGTTTGCTTTACGGGTATATTTCGTTTGTTTTTACATACTACGGCGAAATGTTGACGTATCTTTGCATGACTATGCCTATGGCAATCTTCGCTTTGATTTCATGGCTTAAAAACCCTTATAAAAAGAATAAAGCGGAAGTAAAGGTGAATCGCCTGAAAAAAGGAGAACCTGTTTTTATGTGGATCGCCACGGCAATCATAACGCTGATTTTTTACTTCATTTTAAGCGCGTTTCACACGAAAAATATAATACCGAGCACGATATCCGTAACGACAAGTTTTCTTGCCGTATATCTGACTTTCAGAAGAAACCCTTTTTATGCGATAGGCTATGCTGCAAACGATATAGTCCTGATTGTCTTGTGGATTTTGGCTACCATAGAGAACACGTCCTATCTTTCGGTGGTTGTTTGTTTCGTCACCTTCTTTGCAAACGATATATACGGTTTTATAAGTTGGCAGAAAATGGCGAAAAAACAAGCGGAAAACGAATAAAGGCTTTATCTTACTTTTTATAGCAAAGAAAAGATATGAATCTTCAAACGGACAGTATTCGTAAAATCTATTTTCGATTTTTAATACCGCGCCTGTTCAGAGGGCTGACCCAGAATATATATTCTTTGGACGACATAATCGTTGTCGGCCAATATGTGGATGCAGCCGGTACAGCGGCATTGGCTTGCATTGCCCCTCTATAACCCTTTTTCTGCCGTGTGAGTACGCTGTTCGGTAACGGCGGCGCCATGTTGTTCAGAAACGCCAAGGGAGAAAGAAAAGACAGTCGTATATGGAAGTGCCCCCAAAAAAGTTAGACAAACTTTTTGGGGGCACAGCAATTTCGGAACAGTCTTTTCTATATCGGTTGCTGTGGCGAAAACTTTTTCGGCTTTGTTTTCACGAATAAAAAAATTGCAACAAAAACGTCCGCACAATAGATAAATTGAGCAATTCCGTAAAGAATAAACGATTGCCCCGAAACAAGCTTTTCATCTTTGGCCCTTAAAGACGCCGCAACGCCTATTATGCCGCTTAAAAAAATGGATATTGCGTCATAGACGATAAAAAAGAAGGTAAACGCAAACGTAAAAATCGTTATCAGAAAAATAGCCCCCAAAACAAAAATAGCGATATATGCAGGGATCTGCGAAAGTTTTATGATCATGTTGAGACGAGCGGTTTCATGCGCATTCCATTTCTTGGCAATGCTTTTCGCCGTGATCGACACGGAACAAACAAAAGACACGACAGCGAGAATTGCCAACGCCGCTATGAAATAAAGCAGAAGATAGGGATCGTTTGACTTCAGACAAACATCGCTCCTCAAACAGAGCATGGCAATCAATATCCAATAAGGAAACAATATCACGGGCAACGCCCAAAAAAATTTTTTCATCTTTTCCCTTTTTAAGCTTAAAAAAACCGACGCTCGAAGGCGCCGATTTTATTTTTATTCTCCGTCCTCGTCGTCGGGGAGATCGACGTTGTGATACACTTCCTGCACGTCGTCGAGATCCTCAAGCGCCTCCAGCATGTTTTCAAACGTCTTGACCTTATCCGCGGGAAGAGTGATTTTATTCTGCGGAATCATAGCGACCTCCGCCTGCACAAATCTGATCTTCGGCTCCTCTTCCTCGCCTCTGCGTCCCTTGGGAGCAGCCGCCATAAGTTCGGCGTTTTTCTCTTCGAGATACTTTCTCACTTCCGAAAAGCTTTCGGGCGCAGTAAAGATCTCGTAAACGTCCTCGCTCGTCACGACGTCGTCCGCACCCGCGTCAAGCGCATATTCGGTCATTGTATCCTCGTCGAGCTCTACAGTCCTTTCCACGACGATATAGCCTTTGTTGTCGAAGTTATAGGAAACGCAGCCCGTACTGCCCATAGAACCGCCGTGCTTTCCCATGACCGCGCGGATATCGCTTGCCGTACGGTTGTTATTGTCCGTAAGCGTCGTGACGATAACCGCGGAACCCGCGGGGCCGTATCCTTCGTAAACCAGCTCCTTATAATCGGACCCGTTCATTTCGCCCGCAGCCTTTTTAATGCTGCGCATAATATTGTCGTTGGGCATGTTGGCAGCCTTTGCCTTGGCGATAATATCCGCCAGCTTGCTGTTGGTATCGGGATTGGGATTATTTTTCGCGGCGACGGCGATCTCTCTGCCGAGCTTGGTAAAGATACGGCCTCTCGCCGCGTCTGCCTTGCCTTTTTTCGCCTGAATGTTGTGCCATTTGCTATGTCCTGACATACTATTAACTCCTTTCCATATCGGTAAATTTGTCTTTTTTCAAAAGGTACATCGCAATTCCCGCGGCGATCCCCGCATTCAGACTTTCCTGCGCGGCCCGCATGGGAATTTTCAGCTTATGCTGTGCCTTTCGGAAAACTTCCTCGGAAATTCCGTTGGCTTCGTTGCCGATCGCCAAAGCAAATTTTTCGGGCGGACGGAAGGAAAATATATTTTCCCCGTCCATATCGGCGGCTAAAATCGGCAGGCCCGAAAGCGCCTCGAGCACCGCTTCTCTCGTCCCCGTATAAATCCTCACGAAAAATATGCCGCTCATGCTCGCGCGGACGCTCTTGGGAGAATAGGGATCGGTGCAGCCGACGAGATATATTTCGCCATATCCCGCCGCATTGGCGGTACGAATGATCGCACCCATATTGCCGGGATCGGAAACCCCGTCCAGGAGCAGACAGCTCTCTTTCGGCGGACAAAGGCTCGGTTTGGGTATCCTTACGCTGCAAAGAATCCCCTGCGGCGTCTTTTCGTCGGAGAGAAAAGCGAATACTTCGTCTGAAACGCATATGGCGTTTTCGTCCGTTTCACCGCGATAGCTCTCCGAAACGAAAGTCCGTCCGATCTCGAGACCGCTCCTCTTACATTCCGACACCATTTTGACGCCCTCGACCAAAAAGAAGCCTTGCTCCTTACGGCCTTTTTTTTCCTTAAGCGCCGCCGTTTCCTTGATCAACGGATTATTTCTGGAAGTCAGTATCATTTTTTTCCACGAACAACAAAAAAAGCCTTTTAGAGATCAAAAGGCTTTTTGCGGACCGCTCAAAGAGCCGCTTTGGCTTTTTCGGCCAGCTGGGCGAACGCGGGAGCGTCGTTGACAGCCAAGTCGGCAAGAACCTTTCTGTTGAGGTTGATTCCCGCAACGTTGAGCCCGTGCATCAGCTTGCTGTAGGAAAGCCCGTTGATTCTCGCCGCGGCGTTGATTCTCGCGATCCAGAGCTTTCTGAAATCTCTCTTTCTTCTCCGTCTGCCGATGTACGCATAGTTCAACGACTTCATGACGGCTTGTCTTGCGATACGGTAAGACTTGCTCTTGTTTCCGAAATAACCCTTGGAGAGTTTGAAAATCTTTCTGCGCTTTTTCAGCGCGTTTACACTTCTTTTAATACGCATGTGTCCTTACTCCTTTTTGCTTAGTCCTTATACGGCATCATACCTTTTACGGTATTTTCCTGAGTTGAAGAAACAAGGGTGCTTTGGCGCAGATTTCTTCTTCTTTTGCTGTTTTTCGTTTCCGCTTTATGGTTTTTCCCGCCGTGAGCTCTGTTCACTTTCCCGGTTCCGGTAAGCCAAAAACGTTTTTTCGTACCGCTGTGGGTTTTCTGTTTAGGCATATGTGTTTATCCTCCGAATATTTTTTCTGTCTTTATCTGCACGTTGTGCCCGAGGGCGCAAGGATACATTTTCTTAAGATTTGGCGGGCGAAAGAATCATGATGATGTTTCTGCCCTCGGTAGCGGGCGCCTTATCGATCACCGCCTTGCCGCCGAGCACGCCGAAAAAGCGGTGCATGACTTCGACCCCCATGGACGAGTGCGCCATCTGCCTGCCGCGCATCCTGATGGAGACCTTCACTTTGTTTCCGTCCTCGAGAAATTCGAGCGCCTTTTTCGCCTTGACGTTGAGATCGCCCACGTCGATCGTCATGGAAAGATAAATTTCCTTCATTTCCACGATTTTCTGGTTTTTGCGGTTTTCCTTTTCCCTCTTGGCCTGCTCGAATTTGAACTTTCCGTAATTCATAATCTTGCAGACGGGCGGGGTCGCGTTGGGTGAAATCTTCACCAAGTCGAGACTTTCCTCCTCCGCCATGCGCAAAGCTTCCTGCGAGCTCATCACGCCGAGCATATCGCCGTTGGAAGCGATGACCCTGATCTCTCTGTCACGGATTTCTCCGTTTAACTGATACTGTTCTTTGATAGTAGTACACCTCACCACAAATAATAACGGGTTGCTTAAGCTTAAGCAACCCGCAATGATCCCATCGATCCGATAACCGATCCGAAAATTATCGAGCCGCGCCGATTTCAAAACGACCGCGCGGCGAGAAGGTTGACTTCTGCTTAGCTTTTATATAATAACACAAGCAGTCCCTTCTGTCAAGCGATTTTCGGCGGAAATTTCGGGTTTTCGGATAAAATATTTATCTATTGAACAAACGAGAACGGGGATTTTCGGTAAAAGCTTCAGAAAGCGGCTTTTTCGGCGATCTCTTTTTTGATCAAAGCGATAAATTCGTCCGCAGGCATGGCCCCCATGTCGCCCTTATCCCTCCGACGGACGGCGGCGAGGCCGTCCTGCGCCTCTTTTTCGCCGAGAACCAGCATATAAGGCACCTTTTCCATCTGCGCCTCGCGGATCTTGTAGCCGATTTTTTCGTTTCTCAAATCGAGCTCGGCGCGGATTCCCTGCGTTTTCATTTCGGCATAGAGCTTGCGGGCATACGCCTCCTGCCGCTCCGTAATCGGCAATATCTTCACCTGTACGGGCGAGAGCCAGACGGGGAATTTCCCTGCGTAATGCTCGATGAGAATACCGATAAATCTTTCGATCGAACCGAAAATAACGCGGTGCACCATAATGGGACGATGCTTTTGTCCGTCCTCTCCCACATACTCCATTTCAAACCTTTGAGGAAGCTGAAAATCCAGCTGAATGGTACCGCATTGCCAGGTTCTGCCGATCGAATCCTCGAGGTGGAAATCGATTTTGGGGCCGTAAAACGCGCCGTCCCCTTCGTTTACCGTATAGTCGAGCCTGAGCTCCTCAAGCGCCAGCCGAAGCGCGTCGGTGGCGAGGGTCCAATCCTCGTCGCTCCCCATGCTGTTGGCGGGACGGGTGGAAAGCTCCACGTAATATTTGAAACCGAAAAGCGTATATACTTCGTTGATCATGCGCACGACGCCCTTGATCTCGTCGGTGATCTGTGCGGGCGTCATAAAGATATGCGCGTCGTCCTGCGTGAAGCAGCGTACGCGGAACAATCCGTGCAGCTGACCCGATTTTTCATGGCGGTGGACAAGCCCGAGTTCGCCCATACGGATGGGCAGATCTTTATAGCTGTGCGGCTCCGTCTTATAGACCAAAATTCCGCCGGGGCAGTTCATGGGTTTTACGGCGTAATCTTCCCCGTCGATCTTCGTCGTGTACATGTTGTCTTTATAATGATCCCAATGCCCCGAAGTTTCCCAAAGGGAACGGCTGAGCATAACGGGCGTGGCGACTTCCACATACCCTTCTCTGTCGTGCAGCTGTCTCCAATAATCGACGAGGGCATTTTTGAGCACCATACCGTGAGGCAGGAAGAAAGGAAAGCCCTTGCCTTCGTTGAGAATGGTGAACAGCTTCAGCTCCTTGCCCAATTTGGTATGGTCGCGCTTTTTGGCCTCCTCCAGCATGTGGAAATAGGCCTCCATTTCGTCCTTTTTGGCAAAGGCGGTGCCGTAAATACGGGTGAGCATTTTATTGTGCTCGTCCCCTCTCCAATAGGCGCCCGCGATTCCCGTGAGCTTAAAAGCCTTGATTTTTCCCGTGGAGGGAAGGTGCGGGCCGCGGCACAGGTCGGTGAAATTCCCCTGTTTATAGAAAGAAATCGTCTCTCCCTCGGGAAGGTCCTCGATCAATTCCACTTTATATTTTTCGTCGTAGCCGTCCATCAGCTTGATCGCCTCCTCTCTCGGAAGCGTAAAACGCTCGATGGGCAGATTGCTCTTGATAATCTTCTGCATTTCCGCTTCGATCTTCGCCAGATCGTCCTTATTGATGGGCGTGACGAAATCGACGTCGTAATAGAAGCCGTTTTCGATGACGGGGCCTATGGAAAGCTTACAGGTAGGATATATCGTCTTAAGCGCCTGCGCCAGCACGTGGGCACAGGTATGGCGGTAAACGTGAAGCCCCTCTTTGTCCTTCAGCGTGACGATCTCCAGCGCGTCCCCCTCTTTCAGGACGTGGGAAAGATCGACCTCCTCCCCGTTCACCTTCGCGCAGACGGCGTTTCTCGCCAGGCCCTCGGAAATTGCCGAGGCCGCCTGCAGGCACGTCGCGTTTTCGGCCACCTGCATAGCGTCGCCGTTCTTCAAAATGACGTTCATAAGTATATCCTCCGTATTTCGTTATCCGTTTTACTTTTTTCAGGGTATAAAAAAATCCTCAAACTCCCGCAGAACAACAGAGTTTAAGGACGCAATACTTTTCGGCTTGCGCGGTTCCACCTTAATTGTCAAATACGATTTGACCGCTTTTCTATGGACAATTTTACAAAACGCAAAGCGGTTTCGCCCTTTGCCCGCATTATCCGCCTCACAGCCGAAGGGCGGACTCTCTGAAAATCCGAAAGCAACGCTACTTGTCTTTACACTGTATATTTTAATCGTTTGAAATAAGTTTGTCAACCGTTTTCAGCAAAAAACAACTTTTTCCTTATAATATTTTTTAAGGAACTCTTTCGTCTCTTTGTCGGGCGCGCCGAAACAATAGATATTGTCCGCGCCGCTTAAAAGAATTTCTCTTACGGGCGTCGCGGGACCGATGAGCGCGCTCCGATTGAGGATTCGATAGTCCTCGTCGTAAAGCTTGCCGTCCTTCAAAAATACTTTTCCGCTGCTTTCCCCGATGAGAAAATCGAGAAAGCTTTCCAGGGAAGAAGGGGAAAATTCCGAAGGAATGTATTCGACTATCCCTTTCCAGCGCACCTTCAGCTCGCTGAGGCGAAAGTTGAACATGCCGTCGATACAGTATTGTTCGAAGCCCTTGATCTGCTTTTTGATATACTCCCTGTCCTCGGGGAAATCCGCCGCGACCAGCGCCGTCAGCAAAATATCCTTTTCCGCCGCGCTTAAAAGGGGCAGAAAAAGATTTTTCGAAAAATATTGATATTTATAGCCCACCGCGATGACGTCCGCGATGTTTTCTTCCGTATAATTGCGGATATAGGGACAATATTTGCGCTCCGAACAAAATACGAGCGTCGTTCTGTCGCCGTCCGTTTCCAGCCCGCTGTCGGTGGGCAGAAAGGAAAATTTATCCGTTACCTTGCCATAGAGATAAGACATATACGGGCTTTGCGCGCCGCTTTGAGTGACCGTTATTTTTTCCACAACATTATTGTATGCCGCAAAGACGGAATTATTTATTCTTCCCGTAAAAATTCCTTGCATAAACACCCTATTCCGTTTATTTGCTTGACTTGACAAAGAAAAAAGTCTATAATATGAAGACAACAAATATTTTACGTCAGCGGCACGGCGCACATTCGGCCGCGGCTGGGAGGTCGTCCTTATTATGGATATGAAGTCGGTGGAAAGAAAATGGCAGGCAAAATGGGAAAAATCTAAACAGAACAGTTTCAATAAAAAGAACGTCGATAAAAAATGGTACGTCCTCGAAATGTTCTCCTACCCCTCCGGCGCAAAGCTGCACGTCGGACATTGGTACAACTACGGCCCGACCGATTCCTACGCCCGCTTCAAGAAGCTGCAGGGCTACGAAGTGTTTCAGCCCATCGGATTTGACGCTTTCGGACTCCCTGCGGAAAATTACGCCATCAAAACGGGCATTCACCCCAAGGATTCCACGGAAAAGAATATTGCGACCATGGAGCAGCAGCTTCACGACATCGGGGCGATGTTTGACTGGTCGGCAGAGGTAAAGACCTGCGACGAGGAATATTATCGCTGGACGCAGTGGCTCTTTCTCCAGCTCTATAAAAAAGGGCTTGCCTATCGCAAGGAGGCGCTCGTCAACTGGTGTCCCTCCTGCGAAACGGTGCTTGCCAACGAGCAGGTCGTGGACGGAAAGTGCGAACGCTGCGGCGAAGCCGTGGTAAGAAAGGACATGACTCAGTGGTTTTTGAAGATCACCGACTATGCGGAAGAGCTTCTGGACGGGCTTTCCACCCTCGACTGGCCGGAAAAAACCAAGCTGATGCAAAAAAATTGGATCGGCAAATCCACGGGCTGCGAGGTAAATTTCGAGTGTGAAACGGGCGATACCGTTACGGTATTCACCACCCGTCCCGATACGCTTTTCGGCGTCGATTACGTCGTCCTTGCCCCCGAGCATCCGCTCGTCAAAAAACTGAAGGAAGCGCATCCCGAACGCGCCGCCGACATCGACGCCTACGTAGCGTATGCGGCCGCGGCCAACGATATCGACCGACTTTCCACGGCGCGCGAAAAGACGGGCACTTTTTCGGGCGCTTACGTCACGCATCCCCTCACGGGTAAAAAACTGCCCGTATATCTCGCCGACTACGTGCTTTATTCCTACGGCACCGGCGCGGTAATGGCCGTCGCGGCGCACGACGAACGCGATTACGCCTTTGCGAAAAAATACAATCTTCCCGTGACGCAGGTCATTCAAAAGAAAGGCGGGGAAACGGTTCTTCCTTTCTGCGAGGACGGAATCCTCGTCAACAGCGGCGAATTTGACGGGCTTTCGGGCGACGAAGCCAGAGACGCGATCGCGGCTTATCTCAACAAAACGGGTAAAGGCGGAAAAAAGGTAAATTACCGCCTGCGCGACTGGTCGGTTTCCCGCCAGAGATATTGGGGCGCGCCCATTCCCATGATCCACTGCGAAAAATGCGGCGTCGTGCCCGTCCCCGAAAAAGATCTGCCCGTAAAGCTTCCCTATGACGTCGAATTTCGCCCTACGGGCAAATCCCCCCTCGCGGCAAACGAAAAGTTTATGAACTGCACCTGCCCCAACTGCGGCGGCAAGGCGAAACGCGATCCTGATACTTTGGATACTTTCGTCTGCTCCAGCTGGTACTATCTGCGCTATCCCGACGCACACAACGAAAAGCAGCCCTTTTCCAAGGAAATCGTCGATAAGATGCTGCCCGTGGACGTCTATGTGGGCGGCGCGGAGCACGCCTGTATGCATCTCCTCTACGCCCGCTTTATCACCAAGGCTCTGCGCGATATGGGATATCTCCGTTTTGACGAGCCGTTCAGGCGGCTCGTGCATCAGGGCGTCATTCTCGGCCCCGACGGCAACCGTATGTCCAAATCGAAGGGCAACGTCGTCTCCCCCGACGCCTATGTGGAAGAATACGGTTCCGACGTATTCCGTCTCTACCTCATGTTCGGATTCAGCTATACGGAAGGCGGCCCCTGGAACGACGACGGGATCAAGTCGATCGCGCGCTTCCTCGACCGTGTCGAAAGACTGGTGAAAAAGGCGGCGGAGAGCGAAGACGGTAAAAGCGGCGAAAAAACGGCTGCGGAAAAAGAACTCGATTACGCCAAAAACTATGCGGCAAAAAATATCACCCGGGACATGGAAGCCTTTTCCTTCAATACCTCCGTGGCGAGACTGATGGAATACGTAAACGCGCTTCAAAAGTATGAAACGGCAGCTACCTATGACGCGAAATTCTTCAAGGCGTGCGTAAACGATTTTATCGTCATGCTGGCGCCCTTTACCCCTCACTTTGCCGAAGAACTTTGGGAAATGACGGGCCATAAGACTTCTGTTTTTGACGAACACTATCCCGTCGCGGACGAAAGCGCGCTTGTGAGAGACGAAACGGAATACGCCGTACAGATCAACAGCAAGATCAAAGCGAAAATGATGATCGCCAAAAACCTGACCAACGAAGAAATTCAGTCGGCCGTATGCGCAGATCCCCAAATCGCTCCGCTGCTCGAAGGAAAAACGGTCAAAAAATGTATCGTCGTTCCCAACCGTTTGGTAAATCTGATTGTCGGATAACTAAAAAAACCGCTTCCGAATTTTACTCGGAAGCGGTTTTTTTAATAGCGTTTAGACCAGGTTTTCGGAACGAATAATAACAAAATAGGAAATATCTCTAAGCGGCCGATCAACATTATCAGCGTAAGCACGGCTTTTGAAAGCATGCTTAAAGGCGCATACCCGCCGCACGGCCCTACGATTGCGCCCAGCCCCGGCCCGACGTTGTTATAGCAGGCGATAACGGCGCTGATATCCGTCAAAAAATCCATGCTCGGATCAAACGAAAGCAACAGACACGCAAACACGAAAATCGCCGTATATAATACGAAATAGTTTCTAACGCCCGTCACGGTTTCGCGGGAAAGCTGTTTTTTATTGTATTTGACGGAATGTATTCCCGCGGGACGCAATACCCCGAGCGTATCCGCCCGTCCCGCCTTGAGCAAAATGAGAAAGCGGGACGCTTTCAAGCCTCCGCCCGTAGAGCCGGCCATTGCCCCCACGCACATCACCAGCAGGAGGACGATCTGCGAAAACAGCGACCACTGTGCGAAATCCGCCGTCATAAACCCCGTCGTCGAGGATACCGAAGTGACCGCAAATGCCGAATACCGAAGCGAGGTAAAGAAGTCTTTCCCGTAAGGCAAATACCGAAAAGTGTTGTCCAGCGTTACGGCGAGAATCGCGCCGAAGAGAAACAGCAAATAGAAGCGCAGCTCCTCGTCTCTGAATACGCTCGAAAACTTTTTGAGGAGCATCAGATAATATAAATTGAAATTGACGCTGAACACCAGCATGAATACCGTAACGACCACGTCGATATAGACGCTGTCGAACTCGCGTATGCTCTCTGCCGTGGAAGCGAACCCGCCCGTGCCGGCGGTGCTCATCGAAACGATAAAGGAATTGAACCAATCCATGCCGCCCAGTTTTAAGAGAAACAATTCGGAAAGCGTAAAGACAAAATAGATAAGATATAAAATCGTGGCCGTAAGGCGTACCTTACTGACAAGCTTTCCTACCTGAGGCCCCGGCGATTCGAATTTCATCAGCTGAAAGCTGCCCGCGTCCTGCGACGGCAGAATAGCCAGCATAAAGACAAGTATGCCCATTCCTCCAAGCCAATGCGTAAAGGCGCGCCAGAAATGCATGCTTTTGGGCAGATCGAAATTCGTCAAAATCGTTGCGCCCGTCGTCGTAAAGCCCGAAACGGTTTCGAAAAGACAGTCGAGATAATTCGGAATACATCCGTCGAGAAAAAAAGGCAGCGCGCCGATCGCGGAAATCAAAATCCAGGACAGGCCCACCACGACAAGGCTTTCCTTGGTACGGAGCTTGCGTCCCTTTTCGCGGAAAAGCAGCAGTACTCCGCCCGCAGCTAAAGCGACGAGGCTGGCCGCCGCAAGCGCGGGGATCTGGGCATATTCCCCGTAAATCAGCGCTACGAGGCAGGGAACAATATAGAAAAACGCGGATAGAAGCAATATTTTTCCCACGTAGGATGCGATCGTTTTATAGCTCATACCCGCCTCACTTCAAAATATCGTCGAGAGAGGAGATCGCGCCTTCCGTCGTAATGACGATAATCGAATCGTCCCCCTTTATCACCGTATCGCCGTTGGGAATCACGAGCGTTTTCCCCCGCACGATCGCGGTGATGAGAATACCGTGCCGAAGGCGGTGATGCAGATCCTTAATCGCCTTATTTTCAAATTCCCTATGGTGATTGACGTTAAACTGAAGGGCTTCCGCGCGGTCGTCCGCGATGCGGTACAGCGCCACGATACGGCTGTCCGCAGGTACGGAAACAGAGCGCAGATATTTTACCGTATCCTCCGCCACGACCTGGTAGGGAGAAACTACCGTATCCAGGTCGATACTTTCCAAAATTCCTCCGTAGGAAGCGTTGCTGACGACAGTGACGATTTTCGGAACCTTTTTCCCTTTTGCAAAAAGAGAGATCATGATATTATTTTCATCATAACTCGACATGGCGACGATCGCGTCGGCGTCGGAGATTCCTTCCGCTTCCAATACCTCTTTATCGGTAAAGTCGCCGCAGATGACGCTGGTTTCGTCGAGTTTATTTTCCATATCGAGGCATTTCTCCCGATTGGGAGAGATGATTTTTACCTTAAATCCGCAGGTTTCCAGATCGTGCGCCAGATAATAGGCGCTGCGCTCCGAGCCGAGAATCATCACATACTGTACTTTTTTCTTGAGCAGACCGTAGCCGCGAAGAAAGTCGCACAGCTCGAAATGTTTGGCGCAGATACTTAAAACATCCCCTTCCTTCAAAACCGTGTCCCCGTTGGGAACGACGATATTGCCGTCGCGTTCCACCGCGGCGATCAATATGGAAAACCTCTTTTTTCCCGTATTGATCTCACTCAGCTTTTTCCCCGCCATAATGCTGCCGACGGGGATTTTCATTTCCACAATCTCTACCTTCCCTTCTGCAAAGGTAGAGATTTTTTCCGCAGAAGGAAAACGCAGCAGCCGCGTGATTTCCTCCGCCAGCGCTTTATCGGGATTGACTAGCCTGCCGATCCCCAGTTTATCCCGCATAAATGCCGACTGTTGGTTATATTCGGGATCGCGCACGCGGGCGATCGTGTTTTTTGCCCCGAGGCTTTTTGCAATCAGACAGCAAAGAACGTTTTGCTCGTCCGACGGGGTGACGGAGATTACGAGATCGGCGGTATCCGCGCCCGCCTCTTTCAAATTTTCCGCGATACACCCGTTTCCGCAAAGCCCCATCACGTCGTATCTATCGACGACGGTTTGCACCGCCTCCGCATTTTGATCGACGACCACGATGTCGTGGCTTTCCTCCACCAGGCACTGAAGGATATTTCTGCCGACCTTTCCCACGCCGACAACGATTACTTTCATTTTTTCTCTCCGCTCTTTCGCTTTTGCATTTTTTCAACAAAAACACGTAGCTTTATTGTAGCATACCAAAGGATAAAAGTCAAAAAAGAACGAGGCCTTTTGTAAAGTTTCCGCAAAAAAACGCGGCTGAACTTCCGGCGCCGCTTCCAAAGGAATTTGTAAAGGGCAGATACGAATTTTGTATCTGCCCGACTTATAGCTCACTACACTTTCGGTAATATCTGTCTAAGATTGTAACTGTTTTTCTCACCGATAAACGGAAAGACAGTATATCGGTGTTTTTCTTCATTTTAATTCGGCGAGCATATAGCTTTTATCAATGCGGCGAAAAATTTCGTCCGGCAGAACGGAGCCATCCAAAACGACGGTAAACCAGTGCTTCTTGTTCATGTGCCAACCGGAATAATAACGGGTATTATCAATCAATTTTTCTAAAACGTCCGGTTCTTCTCTCAGATCGATAATTTCAACAATCTCGTCAGAGTCAATCCCCAATTTGCGACGAGAAACCGTTAACAAAGCTCCATACCATTTTTTATTGTCCTTGCGCCGCCACACGGCATTATCGGGAAACTTTTCCCACAGATATTCTAACTCGTCGCCGTATTTTTTACGGACATATTCAATGATATTTACAGACTGCTCCGCTTTAAAAACGGCAGCCTCGCAGCACTTATCGGAAATGTCCTTAAGCACTGCCGCAATGGCAGTCCGGATTTCGCCTACGAAAGCCCCCGAAGCATCTGTTTTATATAAAATATATTCTTCACCGGTCGCCGCCTCAACAAGCGTAGTAGAAATAAGGTCGCTTTTAGAGATACGAATATTCAAATAAAAATCCCCGTCTAAAATATACGTATCGAATTTATAGTCGTTTTTCTCTTTTCGAAAACCGTATGCCAGCAACTTCTCCGGGATTACTTTCTTTCGTCGAAATATTTCATCAAACACAAGTTTTCATCTCCACAAATTTTGATTTATCCATATCAAGCCGGACGCCCCTACGCAAAGCGTCCTAAGTTCCGTACATTTCACCGCGTTTTTCTTTCGTTATTAATAGAAAGTAGCCAACTGCTCGTCGGGCGGAGAGCAACGTTCCGCTTTTTCCGAGACCAAAACGGGTCCCTTGCCCCGATAGATGGTATGCGTACAAAATTCTATCTTCGCCGTTATCTCAATCCAGTCGCGAGTCTTTAATCCCATGGCCTGCGGGAGAACACATGCCAGGCCGCTGTATTGAATATCCGCTTCACAGCAGGTCATAATGTGCCTTCCTATAACGACGTTGTCGGGCGGCAAACGTTTGTCCGTAGCGACCAGCCCTTTGAATTTTACCTTTTTACCGATATACTCCTTCATATTTTCGGACAAATCGCGATAGAAAAAAGCGTAATCCCTGTCCTCGATCTCTATGACGGGAGCGTTTACGTCGAAGGGAAGCGGATCTTCGATATCGTCGTATTCCGCTTTTCCGTCCGTATGTTCGTAAACGATATCCGCACGGCGGGTAATGCCGCGGACGAGTTTATGAAACTCCATTTTATCGGTTCCGTCGGCGAAACGGTTGAATACGACCATCTGCGTGCCCTGAATTTTATCAAACATCAGCTGTCGCATATTGGCGTTATAGCTTAAAAACGTGCCCGAATCGATAAAGGTCATCACTTGGGAAAGCATCCAGCCCTCGGGCATCGCCTCATAAAAATCGTCCAACAGCCACATACCGTTGTACTCGATCAAAATCCTTTCCGCCTTATATTTTTGCTGAAGAAAGGACAGCTTTTCCTGCGTAAGCTCGTCTTTACTTTCAATCGCCGCCACATCGACGCCTTTTACGGCAAAACGGGAAGAATCGTATTCCGCCTCCCCTTCCTCCGTCACGAGCAACAGCGTCTTTTCCCCCGAGTCGAAACGTTCGTCCTCCAGGGTCTCTTGTATAAATTTCGTTTTACCCGATTCCAGAAAACCCAAAAACAGATAGACGGGCGTTTCGGAGGGCTGTTGTTTTTTTTTCATAATCCTTTTTCCTTACGCCTTGAACAGTTCCTTCAGGGCGGCTTCGTTTATTTTACAGCCGATGACGCAAAGCCTTCCCGTCACGCCCGCACTTCCCGTACGTACGTCGGGTTCCGCGGGAACGTAGTCGAAATGCAGCCAGCCTTCTGTTCCCGAAACAATTCCCTTCGCACGGAGCACCGTCCCGTATCTTTCTTCGTCGGAAAGCGCCGCCAAAGCGGACTCCAGCTCCTCTTTTGTAAATTTGTGCGTCGTCTCTATCCCCCAGCTGGTGAACACGTCGTCCGCATGGTGGTGGCCGTGGTGATGATGTTCGTGCCCCTCGTGATCGTGGTGACAGCAACACTCCCCGCCCTCGCCGTCATGATGATGGTGATGCTCGTGTTCTTCTTCGCCGTCATGATGATGGTGATGCTCGTGTTCTTCTTCGCCGTCATCGTGATGGTGATGCTCGTGTTCTTCCTCACAGCCATGACGGTGATGATGTTCGTGCTCGTCTCCCTCGTATTCGGAAGCGAGGCGCGCAAGCTCTGCCCTCAACGAATCCTTTTGTTCCATGGCGGCGAGAATGGCCTTGCCTTCCAACTGGCTCCAAGGCGCCGTAACAATAGTCGCGGAGTCGTTTTTTTCTTTCAGCAGCTGTACGCAGGCAGCCAATTTTTCCTCTGAAATACCGTCCGTATGCGAAAGAATAATACAACCGGCATTCTCCACCTGGTCGTTGAAAAATTCGCCGAAATTTTTCATATACATTTTGCACTTTCCCGCATCGACCACCGTGCAGAAAGCATTTAATGAAGCGTCCTCCAAGCTTGCGTTGGCTACGGCTTTGATCACGTCACTGAGTTTGCCTACACCCGAGGGCTCTATGACGATACGGTCGGGATGATACTCGGCGGATACCTGCTTCAGGGCCTTGGAGAAATCGCCTACGAGAGAACAGCAAATACAGCCGGAATTCATTTCCGTAATATTGATTCCCGCGTCCTGCAAAAATCCGCTGTCAATTCCGATTTCACCGAACTCGTTTTCGATTAGAACGATCTGTTCGCCCGCATAGGCCTCTTTAACGAGCTTTTTGATCAGCGTTGTTTTGCCCGCGCCCAAAAACCCCGAAAATATATCTATTTTTGTCATGACAGCACCTCTTTTTTATCCGATATTCCTTTATATATAAACGCCGAACCGCGGTTTTCAAACGCAGGTTCGGCGAAATGAACGGTTTTTTTGTTAAAAAGCCCAGTTTCCGTCCTTAAAGATCTCTACTTTTTCTCCGCTTTTCGTAATACCGACAATTGACATATCCCGCGCGCCGATCATAAAATCCACATGAATCATACTGTCGTTGATACCGCGCTCTTTGCACTCCTCATTGGTATAATTTTCATACCCCTTGAGACATTCGTTGAAGCCGTGCCCCAGCGCCAGATGACAGCTGGCGTTTTCGTCAAAAAGCGTATTATAGAACAGGATTCCCGAGTTATTAATGGGAGAGTCGAAGGGAATGAGCGCGCATTCGCCCAGCATTCCCGAGCCCTCGTCCATAGAAACCATCTGTTTTAACAGCTCCTCCCCCTTTTCAGCCTTGACCTCCGTCACCTTTCCGTTTTCGAAACGGACGGAGAAATTTTCGATCAGTTCTCCCTGATAGGACAGAGGTTTCGTAGCATAGACGACGCCCTCCGCCGAACCGGCCTTGGGAGAAGTAAATACTTCCTCGCTGGGAATATTGGGATTGAACACCCGTCCTTTCAACGTCTTTTCGTCGCCGCCGCAGAAAATTCCGTCCTCGTTCAGCTCCACTTGCAAATCGGTTCCGTCAGCGCTTTTATATCGAAGATATTTAAGCCCCAAACCGTTGAGATAAGCACAGCGGCTTTCGAGGTCGGCATTGTGCGCCTTCCAATCCTTGACGGGATTTTTCCCGTCCGCGCGCGCCGTATAAAGAATGACCTTCCACATCTCCTCCACCGCTTTCTTTTCCGACAATTCGGGGAATACCTTTTTCGCCCACGCTTTGCCCGGCACCGCGGCGATACACCATTGATGCCTGTTTTCGATCGCGTCTCGGAAGGGCTTCAGTTGCGGATATTGCGCGCGGCGTGCCCGGCTCATTTTCTCCTGGTCGATCCCGTTCATGCCGTCGGGGTCCTCCGATTCGATAAACAGGCGACAGGACAGATCGCTCGCCTTATATTCCCACTTCGCCTTATCCCAGGGCGTAAGAGCGGAAAGCGTCTCGAGACTTTTGTACTCGGCGTTGAGCTTTCCGACAGGCTGATGGCTCCACTCCACATAGACCGCCTTCGCGCCCGCCTTATAACATTCCTCCACGACCATAGTCACAAATTCGGGCTGATCCAGCCCCGCCTGAATAAACACCGTCTGGCCTTTTTTGACGTTGAGACCCATTTTCGCCAATAATTTCGCATATTTTTTAAGCTGTGAAACCCGCATGATACATTTACTCCTTTTTCATTTGTTTTTCGAGAATTTCCATGGCATATCCCGCCGCTTTCTTTACGCTGCCCGCTTCAAACGGAACGGACAAATTTGCCGCGCGCAGGGTGTCGAGATACCCCAGCGAACCGCCTACCTTGCAGATGGTCATATAATCTTCCCAGCAGGACGTTTTATCCTCGGCCATTTTCTTTTTGAATTCCATAGCCCCCATGGTCGTGAGGGTATAATTGATATAATAGAACGGGTAATGGAAAATATGAATTTTATGATACCACCAGCCGCCTTTTTCGAAAAATGGGTCCCCGTCGTACTTCCTCCAGGGCATATATTTTTTTTCCAGCTTGCGCCACTCGGCCGTTCTTTCCTCGGGCGTTAAATCGGGCTTCTGATAGACGATATGCTGAAACTCGTCCACCGCCACGCCGAAGGGCACGAAGGTAACCGCTTCCTGGAGGTGCTGAAAACGATATTTACCCGCTTTGTCGCCGAAGAACAGCTCCGCGTAAGGATAGGCAAACTGCTCCATGGACATGGAATGTATCTCCGCGATATCCGTGGATTCGCTCCATTCGGCCATGAGCGGCTGGGTACGCATGGCCATATATCCTGCGAATGCATGCCCCATTTCGTGCGTGAGAACGTCCACGTCGCCCGTCGTGCCGTTGAAACAGGAGAACACGAAAGGCGCCTTATAATCGGCAAGGTACGTCATATATCCCGTCGAAGCTTTATTGGGTTTATTGTCGAGATCCATCAGCTCGTGCCCGAGCATGAAATCGATAAACTCGCCCGTTTCGCGGCTCATGTCGCGGTACATTTTTTTGGCCTGTTCCACGAGATACGGACGATTTCCCACGGGTACAGCGTTGCCGTCGGGAAAGATAAATTCCTCGTCGTAACACTCGATTTCCTCCACGCCGATACGTTTCGCCTGCGCCTCGTACAGCTTTGAGCAGAAGGGAACCAGAACTTCCTCCACCTGTCTGCGGAACTCCGCTACGTTTTTTTCGTCGTAATCCAAACGGCCCTGCTGCATATAACCGAGCTTGATAAAATTTTCAAAGCCCATGTTTTCGCCCATTTGATTGCGAATTTTGACGAGCTTGTCGAAAATTTCGCCCATCTCCTTTTCGTGGGAAGAGAAAAATTCCGAATACTTTTTCCACGCCGCTTTTCGGATGTTTCTGTCGGGAGAGGAAAAATATTTTTTAATGCCGTATAAATTACATTCCTCGCCCTCAAAGGAAATCTTGCAGGAAGCCATAATCCGCTGGTAACGATCGACGAGCTCGTTTTCCTCCTGCATAAGCTGAATGTTCTTTTCCGAAAAGCTATCGACGCCGAGCTTGATGTTTTTCAGGAAAAATTCGCCGTATTCAGCGTCGATTTCCCTTTTGAACGGACTATCCAAAAGAGCCAGACTAAAGCCCTGCATATAGGGCATCGCCTCGGGATACTGCCTGTTGAGATACTTGTCCTCTTCCTCGTAAAACTTATCGGACGTATCCACCGTATGGCGGATGCTGGCGATCGTGCACATCGTAGATACGCGGGAAGAATATTCCTCTTCCTCGCGCATACAGATTTTTACTGCCTCATATGTTTTTGCGTTTTTTACCTTCCCGATAAGCTTTTCATAAAACGCTTTCAGCGCCTCGAAATCGGGACGCTCGTATTTGAGCTGGCCGAAAGTTCCGAATTTTTCCATGTCCGTCTCCTTATATTCAACCGATCAGATCGTAATTGATGCTTTTATAAAAAAGCTTTCTTATTTCTTCCTCGTCTTTTGTCTGTCCCAAAATCCACATCAGCTTGGCGAGAATGCTTTCGTAGGTCATATCGTAGCTTTCGAGCAGGGAAAAGCGTTTTTTTAAGCCCCTTCCCACCCGATAGATACTCATATCGCTCCCTTCGCTCTGTACCTGCGTCGTGACGACCAGCGTTTTGCCTTTGTTTTTCCAGCTTTCGATAATCTCGTAAAAGCCGTAATAGTCGCCCTCGGGAATTCCGCCCGTGCCGTAACCCGAAAGCACCACCGCGTCATTATAACGGAAATAGACGTCGAGAATTTCGCTGTCCATGCCCGGCGTCAGATTGATAAGCCCCACCTTCCTGTTAAGCGTTAAATGAAACTCGGGCTTATCGCCTTTCGGCGTAACGATATACGGAATAATCTTTCCGTCGCGTATCCTGGCGAGTTCGGGGAAATCGACGCTGTCGAAAGCATTGAAGCTTTTCGTACGGATTTTTTTCGCGCGCGTACCCGCGATGACTTTACCCTGAAAAACGATGACGACGTCCGCCGCATTTTCCGAAGAGGCGTACAAAAAGCTGTCGCGTAAGTTTATCCTTGCGTCGGTGTCCTCTTTGTCGATCGGTTTCTGCGAACCCGTCAAAACGATGGGTTTCGGGGAATGTTGAATCATATAGGAAAGCACGGCCGCCGTATAGGCCATGGTATCCGTGCCGTGGCACACCACAAAGCCGTCGTAAGCGTCGTAATTATCGCGGATCGTTTCGGCGATTTTCACCCAATGATCGGGCGTAATGTTTGTGCTGTCGATATTGAAAATCTGCACGGAATCGGGCCGACAGAATTCGCATATCTCGGGAACGCGGCCGAGCAGCCCCGAGGAATCCATTTCCGGCGCGAGGCCGTCCTCGCCCGCACGGGAAGCGATCGTACCGCCCGTCGCTATCATAAGAATTTTTTTCATATACGACTTGTTTTACCCCGATTGAAAATTTTTATGCTATAATTATACCTTTTTTTTCCGTGATAGTCAAACGGCATACCTCTGTTTTCCCGCGTTTTGTGCCAAAATCCCGAATACCTGCCGCAAACGAACCGTCGGCCGCCCTTCAGGCGTTTTTCCTTCTCAAAAAATCGCCCTTTTTCAAATAATAGGGGCAGGAAATCTTATATTTCGCCTGTACCAGTTTAGCGTCCGCCGTTCGTCGGCCGCCCTCGTCGAAAATTTCTTTCGCCTCGAACGTTTTTCCGAAATTATCGTCGGGAGAAAGAACCTCCAAAGTATCGCCCTCCCGAAAACGGTTGCGCATCTCCGCTTCGACGAAGCCCTCGCTTCCGCCCAAAACGTTGGCGATATAGGTATAATCGCCCTTCGTCTGACTATCGGCGTAATTGACCGTCTCCCTATTTTCCCCAAAGGCATATCCTTGGGTATATTCCCGATGCGCTACGTTGGAAAGCTCCTTTTCGAGACGGGGCTCCGCGCCGCCGTCCAAGGCCCGACGATAAGCGTTTATCACCGTGGCGAGATAATATTCGCTTTTCATTCGGCCCTCGATCTTGAAAGAGGTAACGCCCGCTTCTTCCAGCTCGGCCAAACGGGAAAGCATATTGAGATCTTTGCTGTTGAGGAGATAGGTTCCGCGCCCGTCCTCTTCGATCGGCAGAAATCCCCTTTCCGAGCCGGAGGGATCGAGCGCGCGGAGCTCGTATTTCCAGCGGCAGGCCTGTACGCAGGCGCCGCGGTTGGAAGATCTGCCGTCCAGATAATCGGACAACAGACAGCGGCCGCTGTAAGAAATGCACATAGCGCCGTGCACGAAAGCCTCCAGCTCCACCTCGGGCGCAAAGTCGCGGATTTCCGCAATCTCCCGCAAAGAGAGCTCGCGGGCGAGAATGACGCGGGAAATCCCCTGCTCCTGCCAGAATTTCACCGCGTATTTATTGGTGGTGTTCGCCTGCGTGGAAAGATGGAGCGCAAGGCCGGGCGCGGCCTGTTTCGCCGCATAAACGACGCCGGGGTCGCTGACGATGGCGGCGTCGGCTCCGATTTTTTCCAGATAGCGGAAATAGTCCTTCAGCGCGGAAAAATCGGCGTTTTTTGCAAATATATTCGCCGTGACATACACCTTTTTGCCGAGAGAATGCGCGGTTTCCGTCGCGAGACTAAGCTCTTCCGCGCTGAAATTATCCGCAAAAGTACGGAGGGAAAAGCTTTTTCCCCCGATATACGCCGCGTCCGCGCCGAAGTGCAGAGCCGTCAAAAATTTCGAATAATTGCCCGCGGGGGCCAAAAGCTCCGTTTTCATCGTCTAACCTTCGCTGTCTTTTTCTTTCGTCAGTACGGAAACCGCCACGCCGTCTCCCACGTCCAGTACGGAAGTAATAAAGTCCTCGTCCGCTGAAATATTCGCCAGATAACCGCGAAGCTTATCGACGATCGAATGCCGCTTCTGCGGCGCAGGCTGTTCACCGCTGACCCAGCCGTATAAAAGTACGTCGTCCGCAAAGAGGACTCCGCCCGTCGGCATCAGGCGTTTTAAGTCAAAGAGATATTTTTCGTACTGCGCCTTCGGCCCATCGAGAAAAACAAAATCGAAGCGGCCGTCCATCATCGAAAGAATTTCTCCCGCGTCGCCTAAATAGCAGGTAACGCGGGAAGAAATGCCGAACCGTTCAAAATTCTGTTTTGCTTCCAGATAACGCTCCTCTTCCAGCTCGATCGTGGTGACATGAGCGGCGGGGCAGCGCAGCAGCATTGCGGCGGCGGAAAGGCCTACAGCCGTGCCGATTTCCAGAATGCGGCGGGGCCGCGACGCCGAAAGCATGAGCAGCAAATAATTCAGCGTTTCTTCGTCCGTCACGGGTATCCCGCGCGCCAAAGCGTCCGTCCTCAACGCTTTCAGGCGTTCGTCGATATGCAGTTTTACGAGAGAAGCCGCGTATTTCATCTTTTTCTGCGTTTTTACACTTCCAAAATGACGGGAACGATCAACGGGGACTGTTTGGTCTTTTTGAAAATATAATTTTTCAAAGCTTTCTTCACCGCCGCTGCGAGATCTTCCTTGTTGCCGTTTTCGTAATCGTATTGCTCCACGGCCTTTTGGACGACCCCTCGAATTTCCTTATCGGCGTCTTTATTGTCGGCAAACACATACCCGCGGCTTTCGATGACGGGATCGTTGATGACGTAATTTCCCGTAACCGCCAGCGTGATCATGAAAATTCCCTCGGCGGACATACGCAGACGATCCTTCATCACTTCGCTGGTGCCGTAATCCTCGAAGCCCCCGCCGTCGATAAGGCGGGTACCCGCGGCAAAGTTTTCACCCAAACCGATCGTCTCGTCCGTCAGCTCGACGCAGTTGCCGATTTCCGTAATGAGAATATTTTTTTCGGGCATGCCAAGCTCTTCCGCGAGGAGAGCGTGGCGTTTCAAGTGACGGTATTCGCCGTGTACGGGTATGAAAAATTTGGGATTGAGAAGATTGTGCAGTATCTTGTGCTCTTCTTGGCAGGCGTGCCCCGAAACGTGAATTTTTTCCAAGCTTTCATAAACGACGTTCGCGCCCTTTTTATAAAGATTGTTGATGACGCGGTACACCATTTTTTCATTTCCGGGAATGGGCGTCGCGGAAATAATAATCGTATCGTTGTTTCCGATCGTCACTTTGTTGAAATCGCCCGCAGCCATACGGGTAAGCGCGCTCATCGGCTCGCCCTGCGTACCCGTCGAAACGATCAGGAGCTCGCCGTCGAACAGGTTTTTACTCTTTTCGATATCGATCAATACACCTTCGGGTATCTTGAGCTCGCCTATTTTAACGGCGGCATCGACGACCTTGAACATGCTCCGTCCCGACAGGGCCACTTTACGGCGATACTTTACCGCCAGATCGATAATCTGCTGCAAGCGGTGCACGTTGGACGCGAATGTCGCGATAATCAGCCGACGATTCATGTTCTCCGAAAATAAATGATCCAGCGTAGTGCCGACCACCGTCTCGCTCATCGTATAGCCGAGACGCTCGATATTGGTCGATTCCCCCATATAGAGCAGAACGCCTTCCCTGCCCAGCTCGGCTATACGCTCGAGGTCGATGGGCTTGCCCGCGACGGGCGTCAGGTCGATTTTGAAATCGCCGCTGTGATAGATAAGCCCGTAAGGCGTGCGCACCGCCAGCGCCACCGCGCCCGAGATAGAATGATTGACGTTGATAAATTCCACCTCGAAAACGCCCAGTTTCACTTTATCTCCCGGGCTTACCACCCGTTCGGTGACGTTTTGAATACGATGCTCCTGTATCTTATTATCCGCCAGCATCAGCGTCAGCTTAGTGCCATAGACCGGCGTTCCCGGGTTAAGCTCCTTGAGCAGATAAGGAATTCCGCCGATATGATCTTCATGACCGTGCGTTAAAAGAATGCCCTTTACCTTATCTTTATTTTTTACGAGGTAGGTGATGTCGGGAACGACCAGATCGATCCCGGGCATGTCCTCGTTGTTGGGGAAGGTGATCCCCGCATCGATGATAATGATATCCCCGCCGTATTCGATGGCGGTCATATTCTTTCCGATTTCGCCGACGCCGCCAAGAAAGAAGATTTTTACAGGCCTCTTTTTCTTTGCGTTACGGACGTATTTTTCTTCTGCCGCAACCGCGCCCGCTTCAGTCGCCCTCGGCTGAACCCTGCGCATGGGGCGGCGGGACGGCGTCTCGCTTTTCCGCTCGGCATTGGGCCGATATTCCGCAAAATTCTGCGTCTCCCGGCGCTTTGCGGAAGCCTGTTGCTTTTCCCTTCTTTCGGGGAGAGCCGTCGCCTGCATGGAAGTACCCGTACCGCTTCCCGCGGAACGCATACCCGTTCTGTTCTTCACGAAACGTTTTTTCGTTTCCGTACCCGAAGCGCCTGCGGCGTCGTTTGCAGACGTCGGGCGCTTTTCCCTTGAGTTTTTGTCTTGTTTGTTAATTTCCACTGTCTATAACTTGCTCCTTAAAGGACTGTTTGTCCTTTCATAAAATAGAGAGCCGAAAATTTTATGAATCATCAGCTCTCTCTTTCTTATTCTTATGTATGATTTCCTTTAATCGAGATTAATTGAAATCCAACACAACTTTCTTTTCTTTAGTGACTTTGATGAGGCCCTTTTCCAATAGCTGCTTGGTAGATTCGTGCGCAAATTCTTCCGAATAATCGACTGCTTCAAAATTATCGCGTTTGGTCGTCTCCAGTTTTTCGGCGAGAGAGGTAATCAACCGCAACGCTTTCTTTGCGCCCGCGTCGCTCTTTACCTTCACCATAAACGGCGTATTTTCGTACGCTTTCTGCGCGCTGACGTCTTTCTGGTGATATACGGTGGGCTTATATTCGGGATCGTTCGGATCGAGCGCAAGATAGAAGCAAAGCGTTTTTCCGCAGATATTTATCTTAGCTACCGTATCGCGGCCGAAATTAAATCTGTCACCGTGCCAGCTTAAATTGGAATTTAATTTTTTATAGGAAGTCAGTTCGTTTTTCAGCCTGCTGTAATACTCCTTCACCTCGGGCTCGCTCTGCTTCATTTTCGCCGTAAAGCTTCTTTTGAGACGAATGACAAGGCCCGTATCCGCATCGACGAGATTGTTGTCGATTTCTTCATACGACGCGACTTCCGCCTCCGCAAAAGCGATTTCCGTAGCCACCGCAGACTCGGCTCCGTTTTCGGCCTCCTCCGCGTTCTCCGCGGGCTCCTCTCCGACAGCCGCTTCCTCCGCCGCCGCTTCCACGGTTTCTTCCGCTGTCTCCTCCACGGCCGTTTCCTCGGGCTGTTCGGCTTCCGCAGGGGCTTCCTCGATCGTTTCTTCCTCAACGGGCTCGGTTTCCGCTGCGATATTTTCTTCGACAGATTCTTCCGCAGATTCCTCTATAGGCTCGGGTTCCTCAGCTGCCGCCGTCGTTTCTTCCGCTACAGGCTCCGCCTGTTGAGCCGCAGGACAGCAACCGCGCATCTTTTCCGCTACGGCTTCCGCAATCCTCTCTGCGCCCGCATCGTCCACCAGAATATCAAACGTGGGGACGGCAATTTTTTCCGCTACCTCCGTGGACAAAGTCCCGTAGTCTATCTCTGTCTTTTCAGACTGGGGAACAACTACCTTTTCAGCCACTTTATCGGAAAGAACCTCGTAATCGAGCGTTTCGGGCTCGGGCAGGACGATCTCGGGAACAGGTACTTTGACCTTTTCCGCAATCTTGTCGGAAACGACGTCGAAATCGATCGACGCGGCGACGCATTCGGCTATCGACCTGGCGCCGTCCTCATCCACCACCACGTCGTATGTAGGAACTTCCGCCTGCGGAACAACGATCTTCTCCGCAACTTTCTGGGCAAGCAACTCGTAATCGAGTTCCTCGGGTTGGGGAACTTCCACGTCGGGCAGGACCACTTTCTCCGCCACCTTCTCCGAAAGGAGTTCGTAATCGATCGTTTCGGGTTCGGGAATGGTAATCTCGGGCGCCTCGACCGAAACATTCTCCGCGACCTTTTCCGCCAGCAGATCATAATCGATCGCTTCGGGCTGGGGCAGCGTCACTTCGGGCATAATTACCTTTTCTGCGACTCTGTCGGAAAGAAGCTCGTAATCGAGCGTCTCGGGCTCGGGAATGGTAATCTCGGGAATAACGACCTTTTCCGCGACCTTTTCGGAAAGCGCATCGTAATCGAGCGCGTTTACGACGCCCTCCGCGATTTCCTTTCTGCCCGCCTCATCCACGAGTACGTCGTAATCGGGAACGGCAACCTTTTCGGCGATCTTCGCCGCAAAACCGTCGTAATCGATCTCGTCCAGTTTGGGCATTTTCGCCTCGACAACTTCCGCAATCCTGTCGTAATCGACGGGATCGGGCAAAACTTCCGCGGCCTTGGCCGCCTGATAAACTCTGTCATAGTCGATCCGTTCACCTTCGGGCAGTCTCTCGACGATGCTCTGGGCGATGACGGCATAATCGATAACCTCTGCGGCGGGAACTTTTTCCGCCACCGTTTCGGATATCTTTTCGTAATCGACGGGATCGGGCATTTTTGCGACAACCGTATCCGCAAGCGTATCATAATCGACGGCTTCGGGAACGGGCATTTTGGAAACGATCGTCTCCGCCAGCAGGTCGTAATCGATCGCTTCGGGTTCCGCAGGAGCGGGAAGCTTTGCAACGACCATATCCGAAAGGCGGTCGTAATCGATCTCCTCTGCGGCAGGAACGACGATTTTAGCCGCGACTGCTTCGGCCAAAGCCTCCATATCCATTTCGGAAATGGCTTTTGCAACGGCCGCCGCGATGTTGGCGGCGAGTACTTCCTCGTCGAGCGCGGGCGCCTTGACGTTTTCCGAAGCCTTGACAAAAGCGTCCTCTATGCGGCGGTAATCCACTTTGTCGGGATAAGGCAAGGATTCCACAACCTTTTCGGCCGCCCCGTAAACAATCTTATCGTAATCGATTTCCGCTGCGGACGCGGCGACGGCCGTTTCGGCTTCTGCCGTCGCTTCGCGCGGCTGACACTCGTGCAGCTTCTCGAGGACTTTGTCGCTCACTTCCTCGACGATGCGAGCATAGTCCACGTTTTCCGCAACGGGAATGGCCGCAACGGCGTCGAGAATTTCCTTGTTGCGCTGAGAAAGGCTGGTCTCCGTCTTTTCGGAGACGGATTCGGTAATTTTATCGTAATCGATCTCTTCCGCGGCAGGAATGGCCTCTACGACCTTTTCCTTCACCGTTTCGGCGATCTCCTCATAATCGGGCTGGGGACGGGAAGCCAGCTCCTCCAGCTTTCCGCCGATCTCCGCAAGAGCTTTGTCGATCTGCTCCAGAAGCTCGGCCTTGCCCTCCATCGTCTCCAGCTTTTCAAGCACGTCCTCTTTCAGGATCGAGGAGAGCGATTCGAAGATCATCTGATTCTGCTGATACCCGTACTTGAGCTCCCGCACGACCGACTGTGCGGTCTGCGCGTTGGTTTCCACGGCGGAAGAAGTCTCTTTCTGGATAGACTGATAGACGGAGCTCGACTGCATAGCCGAGTACTTCAGCTCGTTCATCAGCTCTTTTTTCATCTTCTGCAGATCGTATGCGATGCCGTTATAGAGCCCCTCTATCATCAGAGCCGTTTCGTTCCCCCGAGGCGGTACGTTGGCATAAGTGTAAGGAGCCTGCTTCTGATTGTTATTACCGTAATCCGTCATATTACACCTCAATTTTTCTTGTTCGCTTGCGAATATAAAAATCGGATAAGCTTACATCAATTTAATTTTACACCATTTCCGTCAAAAAGTAAATACTCCCGACGAAAAAATTTTCGGATTTTATCGATTTTTTCGTAAAAAATCTCAATCGGCCTTTTCCTGTCGCCGCGCTCCGTCCATACTGCATTTTTATGAAAATATGCGACGAATACCTTTTTCCCCTGTTTATCTTTTCCGCCGCGAAAATCCCCTCGTTTAAGAAAGGAACAAATGCGCCATGTATCGAACGACGGGAAACCGACACTTTTTCATTACGCTTTTCATTATAGCACATCTCTGCCGCGCGGTCAAGGGTTTTGAGAAAAAATCTCCTCTCAAAGTATAAAAATTTGCCAAAAAGTTACAGATAATTCCTTTCTCGCCGCAATTTATGTTTTCCGTGAAAACTGCGCGGAAAAAGCGCAGCCGCGGTTTCCCGTTTAAGCTGCGCTTTCTCTTCCCGACGAGGAATTTTTACTCCTTATCTTTTATGCCCTTCGGCATCGAGATGAGGCGTGTCGTGACGGCCCGAGGATATTTCCCTATATCCCTTTACGGGCGTTTCGTCTTTCATGGCCATGACGTATTCCGCATACTGTTCTTCGGTCATTTTAGGTACTCTTTCTTTTCTGCTTTTTGAAGATTTACTCATGATAACAGGGTCTCCCAAAAAAGAATTTAGAAGAAGTATGCCCCGTTTTTCACTTTTTATTCGTTATTCTTTCCCTGCCTTTTTCAGAGGAGTATGCAGATCACTCCGCCTCTGCCCTCGTTGACGATGCGCGTGATTGTGCGGCGCATCTTTTTGCGGATATCGGGCGGCATAGCCCCCATCTTGCCCGCGAGACCTTCCGAAACCAGCTCGCGCAGGGTCTTGCCGAAAATATTCGTCTCCCACACCTTGTCGGTGTGTTCCTCGTAATTATCCAGCATATCCTTGAGGAAATCTTCGCCCTGCTGCTGCGTGCCGATGATGGGGCTGACTTCTCCCGTCACCTCTACTTTCAAAATATGATAGCTCGGCGCGTTGGCCTTGAAATTGACCCCGTACCCCGACCCTTTTTTGATAAGTTTGGGCTGATCGAGCGTCATGTCGTCATAGCTGGGCGCGACCATGCCGTAACCGTTTTCTTCCGCTTCGGCAAACGCTTCCTTGACCTTGTCGTAATTGCGTTTGGCTTCGGCCAGAGCCTTTACGTAACGCATCAGGCAGAAATCGTCGGCGATCGTTTCGCCGCATTCCTCGCTGAGCACCTCGTAAAAAAGCCCTTCCTTGGCTTCGACGCGGATTTCCGCCTTTCCCTTGCCCAATTCCATGGCGATATTGTCGGGATTTAAGAATTTATCCTCTTCCCCGAACAGATTTTCGAGCATGAGGCAATCCTTCATCTTGACGAGGGACGGCGCCAGCTTTTTCAGCTTTGTCAAAACGGCGGAGACGACCTTGCTGCTTTCGGGCAGAGACTGCATCCATTTGGGAATACGCACGTCTATGCCGACGACGGGAAATTCGAACAGCACCTTCTGCATGATTTCGAGAATTTCGTCCTCGGTGAGCTCCTCTGCATTGACGGCCAAAACGGGCACGCCGTACTTTTCCTCGAGCGAGGCGCGGAGCGGCTCCTGAGCGGCGGGCTGACGGCAGTTGAGCAGAATGACGAAAGGTTTTCCGATCTCTTTCAGTTCCGCGGCGGCGTGTTCCTCCGCGGCGACGTAAGCGGAGCGCGGAAGCTCCGTGATGCTTCCGTCCGTAGTCATGAGTATGCCTATGGTAGAATGCTCCCGAATGACCTTTTCCGTCCCCAGCTTCGCCGCTTTTTCAAAGGGCATGGCCTGCTCGCTCCAGGGCGTCTTGATGAGACGAGGCGCCCCGTCCTCCTCGAAACCGCCCGCGCCTTCGACGGCAAAGCCTACGCAGTCCACGAGACGAACGGAAGCCTCCGCACCCTCGCGGATAGAAATTTTGGCCGCCTGAGCGGGGACAAATTTCGGCTCGGTCGTCATCACCGTGCGGCCGGCGGCGGACTGAGGCAGTTCGTCGGTCATCACCGCGCGGCGGGATTCGTCGGCGGAGGGAATGACCAGCTGTTCCATGAACCGCTTGATAAAAGTGGATTTACCCGTGCGTACCGGCCCCACCACGCCGATGTAAATATCGCCGTTTGTACGGCTTGCAATATCTTCGTAAACGCTGTAATTTTCCATACCGACCTCCAACCGTGGTTTCTGCGTTGCCCTGCGTTTTTTTCGCAAAAAGCCCCGCAGTCAAACGTTACGGTTTAATATATGCGGGGTCGGTTCCTTTTATGAAGCAATTCCGTTGCGTTTTTACGAATTTTCTTTCGAGGCCCTTTCAGCTTTTGGGCAGGCCGTCGTAACCGAAGCCCTCCCTGACGGAAGCGTCCTCGATCGTACGGAAATCTTTATCCGCGGAAAAATCCCTCGGCTCGTTATATTCGCCGCCGAGCGCCTCGATCGCGTATTTTAGTTCCTGAAACTCCACAAAGCCGATGCTTCGATCCTCGATCTTCTTCATCAGATACGGCAGCGCCCTTTCGTCGCCGTATGCCGCGAGGTACCCCGCATGCATGGGTACCCGCCCGACATCGGACAAAAATTCGTCGAGCAGAATACGAAAAATCCCCTCGTCCCTTTTCTTGGCGCGGGAGAGAATTTCCAGCATATATTCCTTCGCGGTTCCTTCCTTATAAAATTTCAGCGCAGCTTCCGTCGCTTTATCGGCGTTTTCTTTAAGTTTTTCCACGGCGGCGTCGCGGATATCCTCGTCAAATTTGTTTTCCGTGATCATCGAAAAATAATCGGGAAAGGCCCGTTCGTCCGCACCGACGAGATTTATGGCGTAGGAAACGGTCTCCCCGTCATCGCTCTTGAGCAGAGACAGCAATGCCTCGGTGCAGTTTCTTCCCTCGATTTCGCAGCAGAGAAAATCGGGCACGGGAATCTGTTCCTTCAGATGGACGGAAAGAGTCGCCGTCAATTCCTCGTCCGTCATCCTCGCATAGTATTCCTTTGGCGTACACTTCACTTTTGCCACATAAGTGTCGCCGAATTTTTGGTAGAGCCTGGGAATTATATTTTCCCACTGCTTTTCCGTATATTTGCCTTTGTTTTCTTCCATGTACTGCGACAGCTTCTCATCGAAAAGGCCGTCGAAATCCATTAGTTTCATTTGTTTTTTCTCCTTATTTGGATAATACGGCCGCCATAATCCGATCGACGGCGCCCGGAGTTGCGTCGAAAGCGGGCGAAGCCGTTTTCGAATTCCGTCCCACTTCTTTCAGTCCGCACAACAGATAGATCGCACAGGCGAGATCGTCCGAATTGTTTGCCAGCTCCCAACATTCCTTTCTCAAAAACACGCGATAGACAAATTCCGTCATGGCCTTTATCTTATCCCCGTAATCGTCGTTGATGATCGTAAATTTTGACGCCACCTTCGCGTACGCCTCGACAAACTTTTTATGCCGCTTGGGGCCGATCTTCACGCGTTCGAGATGCAGGTCGCGGTAAATATTACAGATGACCACACCGAACGAATTATCCTCGTTGCGCGCATACAACAGGCGCAGAATCTCTATTTTCAAGACGTCCGACACTTCGCAGTCCAGCAGGACTTCGCGCAGAAAACCGTCCGCGCGGGCATGTTCCGCGGTCACCGCCGCGAGATATTGCAGGTCGCGCTCCATGCCGTCCATTTCATCGAAACACCAGCGGAAATACCCCTCGCGCAAAGCCAGCGAGCCGAACAGCTCCGCATCCGCCCGCGGGTATTTTCCGATCCGCAGCAGCGCGCGGCAGCGGACGGCCCTCTCCTCCTGCGGGATACGGTAAAAATAAGTGAGCTGGGGTTTCGGCTCCCGATCGGGATGCGCCTGATAGCGGCGGATGGCCTTGAGGTAATATTCCGCCACGGCCGCGTCGGGATATATGGTGCAAAGTGTTTCCAAAGCGTCGAGCGCCATCTCGATTTTGCCGCTGTTATAGGCGGCGACGCTTTTGAAATAGAGCATATTGCCGTCATAGGGAATATCTTTTTCCAATTCCTTGAATTTCTCCAATGCGCGCTCGTGCAAATTGTTTTCACAGCATACCGTCGCCACTTTATACACTTCCTCGGGCGTCAGATTTTTCAATCCGCACAGCCTTATTGCAATTTCGCGGCTTTCGTCTCTGCGCCCCTGTTCGGTATAAACCGCCGCAAGCGTAGCCAACGCCTGAACGTTGGACGGGCCTTCCTCGACGAGTTCGAGACATATCCTTTCCGCCTGTTTGGAATTTTCGGAAAGCATGTAGGCAATGGCCTGCATCTCCCGTGCGGCGGCGTAGTCGGGCGAACCTTTTTCCACTTTCGACAAAATGGAGATTGCCTTTTTACAGTCTCCGTTTTTCAGAGCGCGGGCGCCCGCTTCCGTTTCCCCCGAATAATCCGCGAAGCGGGGCGGATACACGAAACGGAATCGGCTCCGTTTATCGTGTGCGAACGTTTCCGCGATGTCGGCCTTATTTTCGGGCGTCAGCGTGTTGTCCGTATCCATCAGTTTATTATAGTAGAACGCAGACTGCGCCTCGTTTCCCATATTGAGATAATTGATCGCCAGTCCCTCGTAGATATCGGGCAAATCCTCTCCCATGCAGTTGTCCATGAAACGGAACCAGCAATTGACCGCGGACGAATAGAGCTCCATATTTTCGTAAATATCCGAGATCATCATATACGCGTCCCCGTCCCCGCCGTAGAGATTGATTTCTTTGTACGCGAAACGGAGGGCGGAGAGATAATTCCCCTCGTCGTAATATTTCACCGCCCTTTCCCTGAAACGGCTTTTGCTGAAATCAATTTTCATGACCTTCCGTTGTCTCGTTTGCACTTCTTATTCTCCCCATAGCCGCACGGCCGACGCCTTGCGCCTTTTTACGGAAACATCTTTTCCACGTCCTCTTCCGTAAAGCGATAATCTTTATTGCAGTAATGGCAATGGACTTTTATTTCCCCGTCCTCGCGGAGAATGTCCTTGAGCTGGTCTTTTCCGAGGGAGACCAATACCCCCGAAAGATATTCTTTCGAACAATTACATTTATATTCGGCTTTTCTTAAATTCAATCCCGCCGATTTTGCCGAAAAATAAATTTCCGCGGCTTTTTCCAACCCCAAAGCCTTGACAGAAGCCGCAATCTCCTCCAGACGCTTTCGCGCGGGAAGCTTTTTCAGCGTCTCCTCGTCCGCAAAGGGTAAAGGCTGCAAAACCACCGTCCCCGCATACGCGCACGTCCCCTCGGGCGTGAACCCGATCGACGCGGCGATATGCGTCGGCAGTTGCTCGCTGATGCGATAATACTCCTCAAATGCCCGTTCGACGCTTCCCGAGGAATTCAACGCGCAGGCACCTACAAACGGACGGCTGTACCCGTCGTCCCGGATAATCGTCAACGAACCCTCGCTTCCCAGACATTCCGCTTCCTCATCGCCACCTTCCGTCACAGCCTGCGGGCAGTCGATATAACCGCGTATCCGCAGTGCGTAATTCCCCGATACGGAAAGCTTTCCGCCGCGGCCGTTTCCCTTGAGCGAAACGGATACTTCCCCCGTTTCCTCTTTCAGGCAGGCGCTCATAAACGTCATGACGGACAACGTCTTTCCCAGCACCAGCGCCGCGGGGCGGGAAAGTCCGTGCAGGCGAATCGCCTCGTTGACGATCTCCGTCGCATCGACGAGAGTCAGAGAAACCTGTTCGTCCCAGATCAAAGTTCTCAAAACGTTTTCCATGATCTATTCCCTTTTATTTCCTTCGGGCGAGAAAGATAAGTCTGTCGCTTTCCGACTTTTCCTCTCCCAGATGACCTTCCGTCTCCAGAAGAGAGAAGCCCGCTTTTTCTAAAGCGGCAACGATCTCCGCCTCTTCGTAAATATATTGTATATGCCTTTCGTCCCGACGTTCGAACGCGCCGTCCCGCCTCCTGACGAACAGCGTGACGTCCATCACCGCCTTCTCTCCTTCCAGCGAGTTGAAGCTGAGATAGGTGACGTCCTCCCTATCGTCCGCGCAAACAGTATTTGCAATCTTTTCGCGGAACTTGCGCGCAGAACTGATATCAAAAAGAAATATTCCGTTTTTATTTAACGCAGAACGAACGTTTTCAAACGCCGAAAGCAATTTTTCTTTGGAAATATAATTGATACAGTCGTTGATGGCGGTGATGAAATCGTACTTTTCGAGGGCGCGGAAACGCGCGACGTCGCCCTGCAGATAGCGGATTTTAAGTCCCTCCTCAAACGTCAAAGCCTCCGCCCTGCTCAACATGGCGGGGGAAAGATCCAGCCCCGCCATATCGTATCCCGCGCGGCGGAACGCCCGCGTGAACCAGCCGCTGCCGCAGCCGACGTCCAGCCCCGTCGTCAGGGGAAAGCATTTCAGCTTTGAAATTAAATACTGCGACCACTTTTCATAGCCGCAGTCATCGTTGAGATATTCGAACCATTCGGCAAGACCCTCATATGCCGCTTTTTTTTCCATGTCGCTCTCCTTAATTTTAAGATACGGCCGGATAAGCTCGGTTTATCCGACGTCTCTTATCCGGCCGCGGCGCATAACGATCATTCGCCCAACATCTTGGGCGGTTTGCGCTTCTTTTTTCTGCCCTTCTTATCCGTCTCTTCCTGAAGCGCCTTTTCGCGCTCCTCAAACTGCTTGTTATAGTCCACGTACTTCTTGTCGTTTTTGTGTTCCTGCTCGTAGGCGTCGGTGTCTTCCGCGATGTTCTGCTTGCTTTCCTTCAGCCGTTGCAGGTCCTCGCGGGTAAACGCCTGGGGCAGCTCGTAAACCTGAAGCGAGTCGTCTATGGGCTTGATGGGACGAGCGACGAGCTGCGATTTGCCTGCGGCGAGAATAGCGCGCTGATAGGCGAGCGCGGCTTCACTGTCGCCGCCCGCGAGGGAGCTTGACCCGTCCTTATTGTAAATGCCGCGGCCGACCTTCGCGCCTTCGATTTTGGGATTGATAAATTTATCGAACGCCCACTGCGTAAAGTCCAGCCACACGAGCAGCGCATACGCGAAGTCGAAAAGAATGAGCAGCATTCCCCCGATAACCGAGAACAATCCGCCCCCGATCAGGAACAGCCCGAACGGAAGGAGCGCGAGCACGCCGAAAAAGAGGGACTGGGGCAGCATGCCGATGGTCATCAGGAAAGAGTTTTTAATAAGCGTCCAAACGCCCTGCTTATAATTGACGCCGAGCGCAATCATCCACAGCGACATCATGGCGGCCAGCGCGATCATCACGCCGCTGAACGCCTCCGAGATCCTGAACCATACTCTTTGTCCCTTGCTCAAGGTACCCAGCGCAAAGGAAAACTCCGTGGTGTTGATTAAAAACTTACACAACAGCATAATTACGGAAAAGAATAACGCCGCCTGTAAAGCGTTCCAGAAATTGAGCTTAACGCCCCGCCAGAAGTCGTTGGCGACGAAAATGCCCTCCGTCCATACCATGTTGCGGATGACATACATGCCGCCCGCAAGCCCGATCGCGGCGATAAACGAGGCGACGGCGATCGCGCCGTACATCATGAGGTCGGACGTAATCAAAAGGGATTCGGAAAGCCCTACCGTATTGGGAATCCCGGGATATCCGACGGCGAGATTGGCACCGAACGGATAGGTCATGCCGTTGCTCTGGTCGAAAAATACGCGGAAAATAAAGATCGCGATAATGGGGAGGAAGAAAATCAAGATCAAAAGATTGACTTTGAAGATTTTTCCGAAGTTGCCCTTGAAGATATCCCAAAAGAGCTGCCAACGGTTGGTGGGCAAAGTACTTCTCGCGTATTCCTCGCTTTTTTCCTTGCCCTCGAGCATGCGGGCGATCAGCCCTTTCTTTTCTTGTGCCATGTGAAAACTCCAAAAATTTTTATCGGGAAACGAATCCCGCCCTTCCGCCGTCCGGCCCGAAAAAGGGCGTACTGCTCCCGTGCATAAATCTTACGCTTTCTATTTTACTACAAATTTATGATTATTTCAAGGAAAATGAGGAAAAATTTCAAATTAAATTTTCAACCTTATAAAAATCTTTGACATTTGTCCGCGCATATGATAGAATAAGGATGTTAAATAGAGGAGCGGGCGAGCAAGAGTACCCCGCCGCAAAAGCAAAATGAGGAAGATTTTGCGGCCGAAAGGCCGGCGGCGTACGGGAAAGGGTATCTCCGCCGAAGTGCGGTTTCTTCCCCCGCGCTGGGCATACGGGAGAATACCCGCATGACTGTCACCGTCCGTGAAGCGCTATTTACCGAACCCATACTTCGGGAGAATTATAAGCGAACGCGAGACGGCACCGCCGTCTTTTTTTGTTGCCCGCGCCTTTTTTCAAAGCGTCGGGACGACAAATCTCAAAAAGCTCAATCTTAAATACGGCACATTATCGATCAAATCTATCGTATGAGGAGAATTTTTATGAAACGTTACAATGTCGGCGTCATCGGCGCCACGGGAATGGTAGGCCAACGTTTTTTGCTCATCCTGCAAAATCACCCCCTGTTCGAAGTCGCGGCGCTTGCGGCGTCCGGCCGCTCCGCGGGAAAGACCTATGCGGAGGCCGTGGCGGGCAAATGGGCTTTCGGCTGCCCCGTTCCCGAAAAATACGCGGGACTGACGGTACTCGACGCCGAAAACGACGTCGATAAAATTGCGGAAACCGTCGATTTCGTCTTTTGCGCGGTGAATATGGATAAGGAAAAAATCAAAGCTCTGGAGGAAACGTATGCCAAGCGCGAAATCCCCGTGGTGTCCAATAATTCCGCGCACCGCTTTACCCCCGACGTGCCGATGGTCATTCCCGAAATCAACGCCGATCATCTCGAAGCGATCGCCGCGCAGAAAAAGCGATTGGGCACCGCCCGAGGCTTTATCGCGGTGAAATCCAACTGCTCGCTGCAATCCTACGTCCCCTTGCTGCACCCCTTGAAAAAATTCGGGATCGAACGGGCCGCAGTCTGCACCTATCAGGCGATTTCCGGCGCGGGAAAGACGTTTGCGACCATGCCCGAGATCGTCGATAACGTCATCCCTTATATCGGCGGCGAGGAAGAAAAGAGCGAAAAGGAGCCCCTTAAAATCTGGGGACGGGTGGAAAACGGAAAAATCGTTTCGGCCGAATCGCCCGACATCACGGCGCAGTGTCTGCGCGTGCCCGTTTCCGACGGACATATGGCGGCAGTATTCGTCTCCTTTAAGAAGAAGCCCTCGAAAGAAGAAATTATAAAGGCCTGGACGGAATACAGAGGCGAGCCGCAGGAATTGAAGCTCCCCTCCGCGCCCGAAAATTTTATCCGTTATTTCGAGGAAGACAATCGGCCGCAGACCAAGCTCGACCGCATGGAGGGAAACGGCATGACCGTATCGGCGGGACGGTTGAGAGAAGATAACGTATTCGATTACAAATTTGTCGGCCTTTCGCACAATACCCTGCGCGGAGCGGCGGGCGGCGCCGTGCTTTTGGCGGAACTTCTCGCGGCAAAGGGGTATTTCGGCTGAATTGCATCAAATCGGTATCTCAAATTGTCAAAAGGGAGAATATAGTGATATTATGACAGGATTTTTGAGCGGCACCGCCACTGCGATGATTACCCCGTTCGGGGAAGGCGGAATTAATTTTAACGCATTCGGAGAAATGATCGAACGGCAGATTGCGGGCGGAACGGATATGCTGGTAATTCTCGGCACTACGGGCGAGCCTGCGACGATGACGGAGGAAGAAAAAACTTCCGTCATGAAATACGCCGTCAAACAGGCGAAAGGACGGGTGAAGCTGGTATTCGGCTGCGGAAGCAACTCCACTCAGCACGCCGTCCGTTCGGCAAAACAGGCCGAAGAGCTCGGCGCCGACGGGTTGCTCGCCGTCACGCCGTACTACAACAAATGCACCCAAAACGGACTGTACGCCTATTACGAAAGCATCTGCAAGGCGGTGCGTATCCCCGTGATCGCCTACAACGTCCCCTCCCGCACGGGCGTGAATATCCTGCCCGCCACTATGGCGCGCATCGCGGAGCTGCCCAATATGGCGGGGCTTAAAGACGCGGGCGGAAACATGAGCCAGACCATGGAAACCTTGCGGCTGATCCGCGGCAAATGCGATCTCTATTCGGGCGAGGACGCGCTCAATTTCCCCATTCTCGCGGTGGGCGGCAGCGGCGTGATTTCCGTGCTTTCCAACATCGTACCCGCCGACGTCAAAAAGCTCTGCACGCTGATTAAGACAGGGAATACGGAAGAGGCGTTTGCGTTGCAGGATAAGCTTCAGCCCTTGGCACAGGCCTGCTTCGTGGAAGTAAATCCCATTCCCGCGAAGGCGGCTTTAAACCTTTTGGGCTTGAACGCGGGAACGCCCCGCGCCCCTCTGACGGAGATCGAGGACGCAAACAAAGCGAAGCTTTGCGCCGCTATGCGCGAATATGGATTGGAGATAAAAGAATGACGAAAATATTAATCTGCGGCGCCGCGGGAAAAATGGGCGGCAACGTGCTTTCCCTTTTAGACGGCGACTGCGAAGCGAAAGCCGTATGCGGGGTGGATCGCTTTCCAAAAGAAATGGAGATCCCCGTTTATTCGACCTTTGCGCAGGTAAAGGAGGAAATAGACGTCGTCGTGGACTTTTCCTCGGCGGAAAATCTCAAGGAGCGGTTAAAATTTGTCAAAGAAAGAAAAATCGGCATTGTGCTGGCCTCTACGGGATTTACCGAAAGGGATCTGAAGCTCATCGACGAGTATGCGGCGGAGGTTGCCATCTTCAAGACTGCAAATCTTTCGCTCGGCGTCAATCTGATGCAGGCTCTTTGTCGGGCGGCGGCGGAAGTTTTGGGCGAGAGCTTCGACGTGGAAATCGTCGAGCGGCATCACAATCTGAAAAAGGACGCCCCTTCCGGTACGGCGCTGATGCTTGCAGACACCATCAACGAAGCGTTCGGCGGCGAAAAGCGTTACGTCGAAGGACGAAGCGGGATCGTCGGGGCGCGCGAAAAAACGGAAATCGGAATCCACGCCGTTCGCGGCGGAACGATCGTCGGCGAACACGAGGTGATGTTTGCGGGCGAGGACGAAATCCTCACGATTTCCCACAGCGCGAGAAGCAAACGGGTCTTTGCGGCGGGCGCCGTCCGCGCGGCCAAGTTTCTCAAAGGAAAGCCTGCGGGAAAATACGAAATGAAAGATCTCCTGAACGAGGAAAACTGAAAAAGAGGGTCTCTTCCCCCTACGGAAAGAGACCCTCTTTTTATTACTTGTTTATTTACAAAGCCGCAATCGCCCCATCAATACGCGCCAGCGTCCTTTCTCTGCCCAAAATCTGCATAATCGTCCACAGGTCGGGTGTGTTGGCAAGCCCCGTAACCGCGACGCGGAGCATTTCCGCCACGTCGGATACGTTGCCGGGATAGGCCGCGGGATTTTCCTTGTACGCCTTCATATCCGCCGCAAAGCCGTTGCGCGCGGCGACCTCCTTTACCTTGCCGAACCAGACGGAAGCGTCGTCGGAGTGATTGTAAATTTCCTTAAAGTCTGTCAATACGGCCTTTACGACCTCTGCTTCGAAGCGATAAGAAAATTCGGGAGCGAAGGAAGAATCGAAGAAATAAGCAATCGTTTCGCACGCCTGCTTCGCAAAGACAAAATCCTTGCGGCGCTTTTTACCCCCGACGCCCATGCACAGCGAAAGCACCTTCAGCATATATTCTTTATCGCAAAAATAACCTTTCTGCTCTTCCGCGCCGTAAGCGTCCGCCCATTCCTTGAGAAAGCCGTACATTTCCTCCGCGGAAAGATTGGCAAGCACCATTTTGGATATATCGTTCAGTTTGACAATGTCGAACAGCGCGCCGCTTTTGCCCATTTTCCCGATCGAATACTTAAACTCGTCCAACGGCTTGTCGGGAAACTTCAGCATCCATTCTTCGAAGTTGGAATTTAACAGCGTCATCATATACGTCTTGACCGCCAAAGGGTGATATCCCTGTTCACGATAGAACGTGAGCGACGCTTCGGGGTCCTTGCGCTTGGAAAGCTTGCGCCTGGTGTCTCCGTCCAGCTTCTGGATAGAACAATTGTGGCCGTATTTCGGCAGACGGAAGCCGAGAACCTTAAACAGCTCGATATGAATGGGAAGCGAGGAAAGCCATTCCTCGCCGCGGATCACTAAAGTAGTGCGCATGAAATGATCGTCTATCGCGTGCGCGAAATGATAGGTGGGAATGCCGTCCGATTTGAGAATAACGACGTCCTGATCGTTTTCCGTCACGGTGATATCGCCCTTTACCGCATCGTGGAATACGGATTTTTTTTCCGAGTCCCCCTGCGACCGTAAACGGATGACATAAGGCTTCCCCGCAGCAAGGTTGGCGTAAATCTCCTCCTCCGTGAGACTGCGACAGCAGGCAAATTCTCCGTAATACCCGGGAAGAAGTTTGTTTTCCGTCTGATAAGCGCGCGTTTTTTCAAGCTCCTCCTCCGTGCAGAAGCAAGGATAGGCAAGCCCGCGGCGGATCAGCTCCTTGGCATAAGCATGATAAATCTCCGCGCGGCGGCGCTGATAATACGGACCGTAACCGCCCGACAGATCCGCGCCCTCGTCAAAGGTAATTCCGAAATATTTCAAGGAGGAATGAATCACCTCCACCGCGCCTTCCACCTTACGCTTTTCGTCCGTGTCCTCTATGCGCAGATAAAATACGCCGCCGCTTTGATGCGCGATCCGTTCGTTGGCGATCGCCACATATAAATTTCCAAGGTGCATAAAGCCCGTGGGGCTGGGTGCCAGCCTCGTCACTTCCGCTCCCTTGGGGAGATTTCTTTCGGGATAAAGTTCTTCGTAATAGTCGAGCGGCCTGACGTTTTCGTCGGGGACAAGCAAATTCGCAAGTTTGTTAAGATCCATGATTTTACCTTCCGTTTTTTCCTTTCGTTTCATTTTAACACGCCGTCAAAGCGTTGTCAACCGATTGTTTTTTATAGAAAAATATTGACGATCCCCAGCAGGAGGCCTATAAGTCCGCCCAGCCAGGTGATGGCGTTGAGTTCCCGCTTCATGACGGAAAGACAGAGCTTTTCCACGTCTTTTACATCCATTTCTCCGATCTTTTTTTCCACCTCCGCGGAGATGTCGAAGGAGGAGACCGCAACGCCGACCGCGGGCAGAAGCGCCTTATCGTATATATTCCCGACAATCGTTTCCACGGCGGCGCGGTCAATACCGATCCCCGCCAGAAGCTGCCCGGCCGGCGTTTCCGAAAGCTCGTAAAGCTCTTTCTTTACAAGCGGCAGAAGCTTTTCCCTGCCGTGTTCTTCGAGATAGCCGTCGATACGTTCGGCCATGCCGCCGATGACGGAACGCACCGTTCCTTCACCGACAAACATTCCCAACGGCGTGCCCTTTATCTTTTCCAAAACCGCGTCGCCCGCCAGCGCGGCGATCGTTTCGCCCGCATGGAGCTGAGGAAGCGCCCGAACGGCTCTTTCCGTCAACGTCTCCGCCAGAGCGTCCCGCTTTTGCTCAAACGTTTCCGCAGCGATAACGTCCGCCGACAACGTCCGCATATTCTTTTCCGCTGCGCTCATTACGCCGTCCGTCAGCCCGCTCACGACAGCCGAACGTTTTTCCTCGCCGCAAAAAGCCTTTTGTATATCCTCTTTGGTCAAAAGCTCTTCGCCCACCGCCCTGCCGATCGCCTTGGCGAGCGCGTCTTTACGGCGGGGAATAATCCCCGGGGTAAAGGGCAGGCGCCACTTGCCGATATACTTGGGATATAGCGGACGAAAGAGCATTTTCACCGCTATCCAGTTGGTGATATAGCCGATGGCCGCACCGACCAGGGGCGGCAGAATATAATGCAGAAAAATATCCATGACGTTTCCTCTATATTCTTAAAAAAAATCGACGTTGCGGAAAGAGATTTCGTAGAGTCCGTTTTCTATCCCGTGCACGAGTTCGACAACGCGGCCGCAAAGCGGGGTATCGACGCCGTACCTTTCACCTTCGCGGCACACCGCGCCGTCGATATAGTCGATCTCGCACTTTTTGCCCTTCTGAACGTCTTTCAGCATGCCCGAAACCAATCCTTTATGTTTTTTCATGGCAATCGGAAGGATAAACAGCGCGGCCTGCGTGCCGAAAAATCCTTTTTTCCCGAGAAGCTTTTCCATATCGTGCCCCTGCATGCTTTCGAGCTTTATTCCCGCCGCCCGGGCGACGGCAAAACATTCCCGCAAAATTCCCAGCGCGAGCTTGCGGGTCTTTCGCTTTTCGGCAATCTCCCCGAACGTAAGCCCCGTCACGACGGACAGCCCCGAAAAAGCCGCGTTTATCGCAAGCTTGCTCCACCTTCCGCCCATAAGATTGTCGGTGACTTTGACAAAGTTTTTGTTTCCCGTTTTTGTCCCGACGCTTTCGAGCAGTTCTTTCAAAAGGCGGAGCTTGTCCCCGCGCCCCGAATAACTGCCGATCTCCATCGTCATCGCTTCGGGCGAGGATGTGAGTTCCACCGTACCCGCTCCTACAAAGGTGGCGCCCCAAGCCACCGCGGCGCCGTACGTCCTGTCCGCCCCGATCACAGCCGCAACGGAAGCCTCGGGCAGCCCGTTCTGCGTCGTACAGACAATGCCGTCCTCCGAAAGATACTTTGAAAGATATTTCACTGTCTCGGCATTGCTTTTCTGCTTGGTCATCAAAAATACGACGTCGTATTTTTTCTGCATTTCCTCGGGCAACAGCGCGTTTACCGTTACGGTAAATTCACTGCCCGAGGCCGTGCATACGACGTGCGCGCCGCTTTTTTTCAGGCCTTCGACATGCGCTCTGTTGCGGCTGATCAAATCGACCTTTGCCTCTAAGGCGCAGTCGGAAAGCAAGGCGCCGAGCACCGTACCCATGGCCCCCGCGCCGTAAATCGCAATCTTGAGCTTTTCCGCGCTCATGAAACGAGCGCCTCCAAAACAGTTTTCAGCGCGCCCGTGATATCCTTTCCGTCCAATTCCGCCACGACGTCGGCATATTTTTCGTAAAGGGGAACGCGCTCGTCGTAAAGATCTTTCAAGGTATAGCCCTCTTTGATGGCCACGCCCCGTCCCTCGAGGTCGGAAAGCCTGCTTTCGAGTTCGGGATAGGAAAGCTTGAGATAGACGATCCGCCCGATCGCCTTGAGGTGCGCCATGGCCTTCGGGCCGTAAATCACACTGCCGCCCGTAGCGATAACGCATCTGTCCGTACAAAGCTCCGAATTGATTTTTTCTTCTATGCGAAGAAAGTTTTCCACGCCCTCTTCCGCGATAATGCGGCTCAAAAGCCTGCCCTCGCGGGCCTGAACCACAAGGTCGCTGTCAACAAATCCGTATCCGACCGCTTTGGCCAACAAAACGCCTACGGTGCTTTTGCCCGACCCGGGCATACCGATCAAAATAATATTATCCATTTTTTATTCCCCGAATACCCGTTTGAGCGTTTCGATCATATCCGCGTCGGCGGGCGCCCACTCTTCGGCGCAAAGGTCTTTCGGTGAAAGCCAGGCAAAGCTTTCGTGCTCTTTCAAAACAAATTCGGAGAGCATCTCGCATTCATAGACGGAAAGCGTGACGATAAAATCGGGATACTCGAACGTCGTCGCCGCAAACAGGCCGCCCACGTTTACGCAGAGGGCAAGCTCCTCATACAGCTCGCGCTTTACGGCCTCCTCGCCGCTTTCGCCCGTCTCGATCTTGCCGCCCGGAAATTCGTATTTATGCGCGAGGTAAGGATAGGGACTTGCGCCGCGTTTTGCCGCAAAGATTTTTCCGTCGTGAAAGATCAACCCCGCCGCTACGTACAAATGTTTTTTCATAAGTTTTCCTCATAAACCGAGATAGGCGCAAAGCAGGTCGATTGTCGCGCAAATCCCTTTCAGATGAGTGCGTTCCATGCCGTGCGAAGCGTGTACCCCCGGCCCGATCAAGCCCCCTTTGAGATCCGCGCCCGCGTCCCAGGCCGCCCCCACGTCGGAGCCGTAATAGGGATACACGTCGGCGGCGTAGTCGATTTTCGCCGCTTTTGCAAGGGCGATCAGCCTTTCCACCATTTCGTAATCGTAAGGGCCGTGACCGTCTTTGACACAGATAGAGACCTGCGTTTCTTTACAGGCGAGATCGGCCCCCACACAGCCCATATCTACGGCGAGAAGCTCGTCGGCGTCTTTTCCGACCGTCGCCGCGCCGTGTCCTACTTCCTCATAATTGGTAAAATAAAAATCGGTGTCATACTCGGGCTTCTTATTTTCCTTTTTCATTGCCTGCAACACCGTCAAAAGGCAGATGCTCCCCGCTTTGTCGTCGAGAAATCTCGACTTCACGAAGCCGCTTTCCGTCACCGTCGTCTTGGGATCGAGGGCGATCACGCTGCCCGTGCGTATCCCCAGCGCGGCCACTTCCGCCGCAGACGCCACTTCTTCGTCCAGGCGCACGTACATGGTCGCTTCGGTACGTTCGAGCGAGCCCGCGTCCTTATAGACGTGGCAGGAACAGGAATCGGAAAGAAAGGTGCCCGTATAAATTTTTCCGCCGTCGGCATATACGCGGCAGTATTCTCCGTCAAACGTGGGCAGGATAGGCCCCCCGAGCCGGGTAAAGCGTATCTTTCCGTCGGCGGAAATGCTTCTTACCATCGCGCCGAGCGTATCGACGTGCGCCGAAACGGCTATCTTTTTATCGTGCTTTTCGCCCTTGACGGACACTTTTACCAGCCGTTTGTTGGTCGTTTCCGCCGCATACCCCGCCTCTGCGAGCAGCTCTGCCAGCTTACGGTTAATTTCTTTGGAAAACCCCGTGGGACTGTCCACCGCCATAATCGATTTCAGAGCCTCGACGATAAATTTTTTATATCCTTCCGCTTTTGCCATAAAAACTCCTTTGCAATCTCCCTGCGCCGCCGTATGATATTGAGTTTTGCTTATGTATTATACCACTATATATGGTATTTTTCAAGCATTTTCGCCATTTTCAAAAAGAATAGCGAACGAAAAATCAAAAATCCGTCCGCTGTTCCCTATCGTTTTCTTGTTTTATACGGCGCAAATCGGTTTAAGCGGCCTGCGCGTCACTTCCTTTTGTCGAGTTCGATATACTGTCTCTTGGGCTTTACGTTGATATAGGCGGGACGGATAATTTTTCCCGCGTTCTGTATCTCCTCTATGCGGTGTGCGCTCCAGCCTGCAATCCTCGACACGGCAAAGATGGGCGTGAACAATTCGTAAGGCAGCTCCAGCATCCGATAGACGAGGCCCGAATAAAAATCGACATTGGCGCTGACGCCCTTATAAATCTTTCTTTTTTCCGAAATAATCTGCGGCGCCAGACGCGCGACGTTTTCATAGAGGGCGTATTCCCGCTCGAACCCTTTTTCCACAGAAAGATCTTTCGCGCATTTCATCAGGATATCCGCGCGCGGATCGGAAAGGGAATAGACGGCGTGCCCCATGCCGTAGATCAAGCCCGAACGGTCGAACGCCTCCCCGTCGAGCAGTTTTACGAGATACTCCTCTATCTCCCTTTCGTTTTCTATGTCGATACTCTTCATCATGTCGTCGAACATCTGCACGACTTTCACGTTTGCGCCGCCGTGGCGAGGGCCTTTCAGCGAGCCGAGCGCCGCCGCGACAGCGGAATAGGTATCCGTTCCCGACGAGGTAACTACGTGAACGGTAAAGGTGGAATTGTTTCCGCCGCCGTGTTCGGCGTGAAGCACCATGGCCAAATCGAGAATTTTTGCCTCAAGAGGAGAATATTGTCCGTTTTCCCTCAAAATCTGCAAAAGGCATTCCGCCGTAGAAACGCCCGCCTTCGGCAAATGGATAAACAGGCTCTTTCCCAGATGGTAATGCTGATACGACTGATATCCATAAACGGCCAGCAAAGGAAATATGGCAATCAGCTGAAGGCATTGACGCAGAACGTTGGGAACAGAAATATCATCGGGATTTTCGTCGTAGGCATAGAGCGCCAAAACGCTGCGCGAGAGAATGTTCATCATGTCTTTTCCCGGAGCCTTGAGAATCATATCCCGTACGAAAGAAGTGGGCAAGCTGCGGTAATCGGAAAGCGTCTCGCGAAACCGCGCCAATTGCTCCGTATCGGGGAGCTCGGAAAAGAGCAGGAGATACACCGCCTCCTCGAACCCCAATCTGCGGTCTTTCAAAAAACCTTGCACCAGGTCTCCGACGTTGATCCCACGGTAAAACAATTCGCCCTTGCAGGGAATGTCCGTCCCGTCGGGCGCTTTTTCCTTGGCCTTGATATTGGAAATTTCGGTAAGGCCCGTCACTACGCCGTTGCCGTTGAGATCGCGCAGGCCTCTGTTTACTTTGTGTTGCGCATACATTTCGGGGAGAATCCCGTTACTTCGGCTAGACAGCTCCGCCAATTTCCGAATGTAGGGGGTGATTTCCGAATATTCGTTTTTCATGTTTCAATCTCCTTTTTTGTTCCGTCTTTTTTACTATGAAAATATCCCTATTTATTTTAACTTATTTTTTCCAAAAAGTCAAACAGGATTTACGGAAGTAGAAAAAAACGACGTTTTTTTCTACAACGCCGTTTTTTCATTCGCTATTCACCTTTCATTTCAACTACTTCTGCGGTCTTATTTTCCAGGATATCCATACATAGTTTTACCGATTCGCCGATCGCGGCAAAAATATCGTCGGGTTCGACGCCGAGCAGCTCGCACCCCAGCGACTTATCGATAAAGGCTTCGGCACACTGTATCTTCCATAATTTTTTCAGATCGAGCCCGCCTTCGATTCCCTTCTTTTTCTGTTTCTTCTTTAACCAGCCCCCCACAAACGCAAACAGCCGATCCGGAATCGTCCATATCTTTTTATCGGGACAGCCCATATACTTATGAAAAGTGGAAAGCAGTTCTTTCCACGTCAAATTGTAATATCCTATGGGATAACACTTTCCGCCTTTGTTCCGTTCAACGGCGCCGGCGATCGCCTGACCGACCTGTTTTACCGTGACCATGGCGGTGCCGCCGCGCGGCCACATCGTCGCAGGCTTCATTTTTCTGATACTCTCAACGAGAAATACCCATACGGGTTTGCGCCCCGCCTGCGTACCGAAAATATAGGGAAGTTCCAGCACTGCCACGTCGAACTCCCCGTCGGCAAAGCTCAAAGCGGCTTCTTCCTGGTCGATACGGCTTCGAATATAGGGATGATCCTCCTTCAGCCCCAATTCTTTCCACTCTTTTGCAAAATAGGAAAAGTACGAACCGCAGACTACAGCATGTTTTACCCCGCTTTCCTTGGCAAGTTTCAACAGCCGCCTGATTGGATCGATATTATATTTCTTATACAATTCGTAAATGGGCGCAGGCCCCTCAACGCGCTCATCTATGCCCGCAGCAAAAATAAAGCACTCGCAACCTTCCAAGCGGAGACGGAGCTCTTCGTCTGTCATTTCGAGATAATTACCGAATTCTATTTTCATTTCCGGCGGCAGAACCGCGCCTGACGGCAGAGGCGGCAAGGCGATGCTCGTCACCTCATGTCCCCGACCGATAAGCTCCTCCGCGGCTTGGCTTCCTAAAAGCCCCGTCCCCCCGATCATAAAAATTTTCATATATTCCTCCTGTCGGCAAATCTCCTCAATCGCCTTGCATTTTCTATTTTCTCCCGATATATGAATACTACGCATCGGAAAAGTTATATGTTTTCTTCTTTATTTCCGATATATCGCCATACCCCCATTCGAAAGGTCAAGCGCCGTTCTGTCTTCCTATCTTTTCAGGAATATTATACCACCAAATCCGTCTAAAAGCAACTGTCTGAAAAATTTTTCATTCCGCTTCGTTCTCCGGTCTTCATTGACGCTTTTCCCCTCCGTTCAGCTTAAATAAGTCTCACGGCCTGAAAAAAGCGGATACCCCTGTGAACACCGTCTAAGAAAAATCATAACCACCAGTAAACTGGTGGTTTGCATAACCCCTAAAAGGGGATAATAC
>UQHL01000009.1 GCA_900540805.1 uncultured Eubacteriales bacterium | reverse complement strand
GTATTATCCCCTTTTAGGGGTTATGCAAACCACCAGTTTACTGGTGGTTATGATTATGATAGCCGATAAAATTCATGGTTAAACGAACATATGTAAAAAACGGCGATAAAGAAAGGAATTGACATTGTATTTCGTACATGTTATAATACAAAAAAGAGCGTTAAATTTTTGCGGCGCTTAAACTTATAAACCTGAAAATACGGTTAAAAACTGCTGAATGAGGAGAATGCTATGAATTGGGAGCCTTGGACGGGCTGTTATAAAATCAGTGACGGCTGCGCAAATTGCTATTTTTACGGCCCGCGTGCAAAACGGTACGGCCAAAACAAAGTAGAAAAAACGGATAAATTCGATTGGCCGGTCAGGAAAACAGCAAAGGGCGAATACAATATCAAAGGCGGAAAAATCCTTGCAACCTGTTTTGCCACCGACTTTTTTCTCCCCGAAGCGGACGAATGGCGAAAGGAAGCGTGGGCGATGATAAAGGAAAGGCAAGATATAGACTTTTTGATTTTGACAAAGCGGATCGACCGTTTCCCCGTCTCTCTTCCCTCCGATTGGGACGGCGGATATGAAAACGTCAATATCGGATGCACCGTCGAAAATCAGAAATCGGCCGATTACAGGCTCCCTCTTTTTTTATCCTATCCGATAAAGCGGCGGTTTATCGCCTGCGCGCCGCTTTTGGAGGCGATCGATTTAACCCCGTACCTTCATGGGGTGGAGCACGTTACGGTCGGCGGGGAAACGGGACGGGAAGCGAGAGAATGCGATTATGATTGGGTGCTCGATATCCGTAAACAATGCATAGAAGCAAAGGTAACCTTTTGGTTCAAAAATACCGGCTCGTTTTTTAAGCGCAACGGAGCGGTGGAAAAAGTAAATCCGTTTAAGCAGACAAGTATGGCGAAAGAGCTGAAGATAGATATTTTGGACGGAAAAAGGTTGTTTTGAGGGGCCGTTTGTTTTATAAATCGGAATTAAAAAGCGAGCATACACATGGAGCATGATTTTATAAATTTAACGCCGGAAAATCTGGCAAATGAGCATTTATGTTGCATTATCCGCAGCAAAAGCGTTCATGCGGGAATCGAAGCGAAGCGGCAATGGCTTTCGGAGCGCTTGAAGGAAGGCCATGTTTTTAGAAAGCTAAATGAAAAAGCTACGGTTTTTATCGAATATGCGCCCCTTGAAGCGGCGTGGGTTCCCGTCGTAGGCGACAACTATTATTATCTGTATTGCCTTTGGGTCGAGGGCCGCGAAAAGGGGAAGGGGTATGGAAAAGAATTGATGGAATATTGCCTGGCAGACGCCAAGGCAAAGGGCAAATCGGGGATTTGTATGCTTGGGGCAAAGAAGCAGAAGCACTGGCTTTCGGATCAATCGTTTGCGAAGAAGTTTGGTTTCGAGGTTGCCGATATTACCGATCAAGGATATGAATTGCTTGCACTTTCTCTGGACGGAACAAGGCCGAGGTTTGCAAAAAATGCGAAGAGCGGAAATATTGAGAATAAAGAGCTGACGATTTATTATGACATGCAATGTCCCTATATCTTTCAAACCGTCGGGCAGATAAAGCTGTATTGCGAACAAAATAATATTCCCGTATCTTTGATCCAAATAGATACGCTGCGGAAAGCAAAAGAATTGCCCTGCGTTTTCAATAACTTTGCGGTGTTTTATAAAGGAAATTTTCAAACGGTAAATTTGTTGGATACAACCTCCTTAAAGACGTTGCTCAAAAAATGAAATACTGAAAAATAAACAGCCTTCTCCGGATCCGGAGAAGGCTGTATGCTGTCAGGCGGCGGCGACGTCCAGCCGTTTGACGGAAAGGGTAGCGTTGGCATTGCCGCTTACCGCTGCGTCGAGTCCGGCGGGCAGGGTATTGAGTACCGCCATCGCCAGATCGAGGACGCTTCCCGCCGTAAGGTGGACGATTGTAGAGCAATTCAACCGGCCGTCATAGGCGAGTGTGGTTGTATTGTCGATAGCCAAAGTCTGCACGGCACGCGTCTGCGTAATCGGCGTCCCATTATTTCGGACCACCGCCGCAACGTCTACCGCGCGATTGGTATTGACCAATAAATTGTAGTTGATTTCGTAGTCGCCTTCATTTTGAATGGTGAGCTGGTTGGTACCGGCCGTCACATTTTTCATGGGCATCAAAGTGTTCAATTGCAGCCGCACATACGCGTTGACCGCTGTAAAGGCGAGCAGCTGGGTCGAACTGTTATACATTCCGCCGTAGGCGGCAAGCCCCGCGCTCGAAGCGCCTGCGGGACCCGGTTGGCCTTGGGGCCCTTGGGGGCCTTGTGCACCGGTAAAGCCCCTCGGACCTCTCGGCCCGGGTACGCATACGAAACAGGGTTGCGGACAACAGCAGTCGTTCCAACAGGGAACGCCATATAATTCGCACATAGTTTTTCTCCTTTGTAAGGTATGAGCGAGAGTCGCTCATTTCAATATATGGAATAATACAAAAAGTTGTGAAATCCGCTGCTTCCGGAGCGGGATCCAGCGAGCGTTTTGCATATTTCCTATAGATTGAAGGGAGACTAAACATGTGCTGAAAGGAATTTTTAAGAGAAAAACGAAGAGGCATTTTTTTGAGATAACCGTCGCGCAAGACCTCAAAAAAATTATTTATAATTGCTTTTCATCTGCTTTATATACCGCGTCGGGGAGCAGTTGAAAACTTTTTTGAATTCGATGGCGTAATTTTTCGGGTTTTCCCAGCCCAACATGGAAGCGATATCTATAATTTTCATATTGCCCAACAGTTTGCAGGAGTAGATCACTTTGTTTTTATTATGATAGCTGATGATGGAGGTGCTGAAATACTTACGGAACATTTGAGAAACATATCCGTGCGTATAGCCCGTTTTGGCGACGATTTCTTCCACGGATAAATTGATGTAATCGAAATAGGTAAGGTGCAGATAGAGATCGTTCAGCCAATCGGGGACCGAAGTGTTTCCGGTTATTTTTTCTTCGATGAACTTGCTCAAAAGCTCGGCGATAATCGTTTTGTGCAATTGAGAAAGATTGCGCAGCGGTTCTTTATTTGTATAATTTACATTGTTGAAAATGGCCGATTTATCGGTAAGGCTGTTAAAGCCGTTGACCGTCAGCGTGGTTTTGAAAGGCTCTTTCCTGTTCATCAATTCCTCATAAAATCCCTCGCCGATCGCGGAACAGATTTTTTTCATTTCATTGACCGTGCAGAAATAGTCCCGATAAATACAGTCTTTACCGGAGAAGCCGATTTTATGATATTCGTTGGGACGGATCAGCAGCAAGGTACCTTGTTTAAGAAGCTCCATCGCCGAGCCGTTGAGCGAATGTCTGCAATTGCCGTTGAGCACCAGCACAAATTCGAAAAACGTGTGGCGGTGAGCCGGTTGGTCGGGACAATAAATATTCAGCCTGGTAAAAGGGTTGGGGGAAATGATGTCTTCGTCCAATAAATTTATCATACCACTATTTTATATCACTTTTCGTCTAAAGTCAAGTTTATTGAAAAAAGAATACCAAAATGGCCGTTAAACGGGGAAAATATAAAAAAACGGTGTTTGTAATTAAAAAAAAGGGTTGCGCAGTAAAGGGGATAAAGGTACAATATAAATATAAAGGCACAGATAGTTCAGAGATTTTTGTTTTGGAGGAAAATATGAATAAATTGCTGGCAAAGCTGACGGCGGCATTGATGCTTTTTAGCTTGTGTTCCTGTTCGACCGCGGAGGAGACGGATAACCCCATAGGCTCGAATGCCGTTTACGACGTACTCGGCATGGGTAAAATCCCTGTCGGTATGTGGGTTACGCCTCCCGACGGCTATCGGACGGAAGATGCGTTCAGGCTCATTTCCGAAAGCGGTATAAACGTCGTAAACGGCTTCGGATATTCCGAAGATACCGACGAGGAAGTAAAGACGGTGCTCGACTGCTGTCAGAAATACGGCTTAAAGTACTTATACAGCAGCCTTTCCATCGAGGAGAGCATAAAGAGCTATAAGGAAAACCCCGAGGCGGAACTCATCTCCTCGGCGATGGAACAGATCGATAAATTTGCCGGTCATCCGGCATACGCGGGACAGCTTTTTATCGACGAGCCTTCCGTGAGCTATTTCGATACGTTAAAGGAGTATATCACCGAGTATAAAAAGCGGCACTCGGACAAACTGTGCTATGTAAATATGCTTCCCTATTACGCCCTTGCGGGAACGGGCAGCTCGCGTTACGAGGACTACGTGGATACCTGGATAGATAAAACCTCTCCCGCCTTTTATTCGTACGACAGTTACCCGTTGATCGATTACGATCCCACACAGGAAGGCTATCGGGCGGAAATGGAAGATTTTTATTACAACCTCGATCTGCTTCGCGCAAAGACGCTGGAAAACGGAATTCCGCTCTGGACGTTTGTGGCGACGCTCGGTTATCAGCATGCGTCCGAGCCAAACCGCCGCGAACCGACGCGGGAGGAACTGCGCTGGCAGGTGTTTTCCAACCTTGCGTTCGGCGCGAAGGGGCTGCAATATTTCTGTTATTGGACGCCGTCGCAGGATTCTTACGGGGAAGCGATGGTGACGCGCGGCGGAAAGCCTACCGAGAGGTACGATTACGTCAAGGAAGTAAACGCCGAGTTTGCGTCTTATGGCGACTTGCTGTTAAACAGCGACGCCGTCGGGGTGATGATCAACGATTACAGGCGCGACGGATACGATATTTATTCCACGCCGCTGACGAAATTCGGAAAGATCGAAAGCGTGGAGGGCAACCGCTATGTGATCGGGTGTTTCAGCGATAAGGATACGGGAAAAAAGAGCGTTTTGATTTCGCCGACCACGCCGCGCGACGACGTGGAAATTACGTTGAACATGTCGGGCAAGACAAAGAGCGTAATCGCGTATATCGGCGGCGAGAAAACTACGCTTGAGGTCAAAGACAATAAGCTGACGCTGAAAATTGACCGCGGCGACGCCGTATTTATTCAGTTATAATGAAAAAGGAGATAAAAAAGATGAAAAAAAGAATTTTTTCTATCGCGCTGACAGCGGTTCTTGCTCTACCCTTGGCTCTTGCGGGCTGCGGCGACGGAAAACGGGGGATAGACGAGACGAAAACCCAGCTTTACGTCGGGGTATATGACGGCGGACTCGGCACGGACAGCGTGTATTCCCTGGCGAAGCGCTTTGAGGAAAAATATGCGGAGCACTCTTTTCAGGCGGGAAAAACGGGGGTGGAGGTAATCGTTACTCCGTCCGCTTATTCCAATACGATGGCGGATACGATCGCGGATTTGGAGGAGGAGGTGTTTATCGGCACCGCGGCCAGCGCCAATTATCTGGCGAAAAAGGGACTGCTCGCGGATATCAGCGACGTTTATAATAAGCCTCTCAATTATGATTTCGTAACGGGGGAGACGGACCCCTCGCAACCCGATATCAAACCGAAGGATAAGATCCGCAGCGACCTCAAATACTATTATCTCAACGACGAAGACAATAAATATTACGGCTTTCCCGGAGCTACGTCGTTTTACGGCCTGGTTTACGATATAGAGCTGTTCGAGGAAGAAAATCTCTATTTTGCAAAGGACGGAGGGTTTGTCAAATCGGTTTCCGATGTCCGTTCGGCGGGGCCCGACGGAAAGCTTGAGACGGAGTACGACAACGGCCTGCCCGCGACGTTTGACGAGTTTTTCGAGCTTTGCGATAAGATCGTTTCCCTCGACATGACGCCCGTGATGTGGGGCGGCACCGTTCAGGAATATATGAGCAGTCTGTTGACCGCGATCGCCGCCGATAACGACGGCAAGGAACAGACCGAGCTCAATTACAATTACGAGGGCGTGGCGGATACCCTGGTCGCCTCTCTCAACGGCGATACTCCCGTACTCGGCGCGGCGGAGACGATAAACGCGAGAAACGGATATAAGCTGTACCGACAGGAAGGCAGATACTATGCCCTGAAATTTTTGGAAAGGCTGGTTTCCAAGCCCGAATATTATAACGCAAGCGACGCGACGAACACCGCGTTTGCGCATACGGACGCGCAGGACGTTTATCTTACGTCGAAGTATTCGAAAAGCCGCAAACGCACGGCGATGCTGGTAGAGGGAAATTGGTGGGAGGCCGAGGCGCGCGGCACCTTCCTCGATATGGCGGCGGAACACGGCGACAAGGATTCTATGGAGCAGAGGCGGTTCGGAATGCTGCCTTTGCCCAAAGCTACGGTAGATAAGGTGGGCGAACCTTATACCTTCCTCGAAAGGTGCGTCGGAGACGGGTTTGTCAACGGAAATATCGAGGAGTACAAGAGGGATTTGGCAAAAAGCTTCGTTCAGTTTATGTTCACGGACGAATCCTGCCTCGAATATCTGCAAATCAACAGCATCTGTATGCCCATCAATTTCGACCTTGGAGACGCCTATTCCACGCTGACGCCCTGGGGCAAGAATATGTACGATCTCACGCAGAACGCCGTGACGGCCACCATGTACAGCAAGAGCAGGATCATGCAGAATTATTCCACCGAGCTTTGGTATTCGCCCAATCTCTGGCTGTCGAAAATCGGGGGCTCCACTTATACGTATCCCTCTTTTGCGATGATCAATAACGGCGTGTCGGCAAAGGACTATTTCAACGGCTTGCAGAACTATTGGAGCGAAGATGCCTGGCTGAAAAAATTCACTGATATTTAATATCGAAAAAAGGAGAACGGTATGTCGGCGACAAATACCCGTCTGGCGAAACGGCGCACCCGCGATATGATCTTTTTTGCCTGTCTCGTGGCGCTTCCGCTGTTGCATTTCTTTATATTTTATATCTGTGTCAACTTCAATTCCATTTTATTGGCGTTCAAAAGCTATGATTCCGAAAGCGGATATCAATGGGTGGGATTACAAAATTTCAAAAATTTATTTTCCGATTTCAAGACGCTTACGCTGTATAAGTACGCCTTAAAAAATTCGCTGTTGGTCTTTTTTGTCGGGACGACGGTTTCAACGGTTTTGGCGCTTTTCTTTTCCTATTACATTTATAAAAAGACGACGCGGATGACGAAAGTGTTCAAGGTTTTGTTGTTTATGCCCAGCATTATCCCCGCGATCGCTATGGCCACAATGTTTAAGCAGTTTGCTGAAAACGCGGTTCCCGCCCTGGTCGGTACGATTTTCCACAAAGAGATACAGGGGCTTATCCAAAACCCGTCCACGACGATGGGTACGATTATTTTCTACAACGTCTGGATCGGCTTCGGGGTAAATCTTTTATTGTATCTGGGCGCGATGAACAATATTTCCGATTCCGTTTCGGAAGCGGCGCAGCTGGACGGCGCAACGTTTTTTTCGGAGTTTTTTTACATCACGCTGCCTTCTGTTTTCGGGACGATACAAACTTTATTGGTCGTTTCCATCGGCGGTATTTTCATCAATCAGGCAAGCTTGGTTTCCTTTTTCGGGACGGGCGCGGAAGAATCGTTTTTTACCGTCGGGTACTACCTTTACAAAGAGACGGTGCGTATTTCTCTCGGTACGTCCGACGCGGGATTGCCGCAGCTTGCGGCGTTCGGTCTGCTGCTGACCTTCGTTACGGTTCCCATCGTTTATCTATTTAACTGGCTGACGAAAAAATTCGGCCCGAGTACGGAGTATTGATATGGAAAAAAATATAAAAGCCCGCAAGCGCGGATTTTCCGTTTTGTCTTTACTCATTCTCCTGTTGCTTCTGCTGTACGTCGTATCGCTGCTCGTGCCGTTGGGCTGGGCGCTGATGACGTCGCTGAAAGGGAAGCTGGACTATATCGACAATCCTTTCGGCCTGCCGAAAAAGTGGCTGTTTTCCAACTATAAGACGGCGGCGGAATACTACGCCTCCCAAATAATCGATAAAAACGGCCCGCGGATGGTGCAGATAGGGGAAATGCTGGTAAACTCGCTGTTGTTCGCCGTCGGTTCGTCGTTTCTGGGGACGCTGGTTACCTGCGTGATGGCCTATGCTTCGTCTCGTTTCGACTTCAAATGCGGAAAACTCATCTACGGCATCGTGATCGTGACTATGGTTCTGCCCATCGTCGGAAGCCTGCCTTCTGAAATACAGATCACCAAAGCGTTGGGAATCTACGACTCTATGATCGGAATGTGGATTCTCAAATCGGGATTTCTCGGCATGCACTTTCTGATTTTTTACGGCATGTTCAAAGCGATGCCCAAAGATTATTCGGAAGCGGCGTATGTCGATGGGGCAAATAATTTTACCGTCATGGTCAGGATTATGTTTCCTCTGGCGCGCAATACGTTTCTGACGATCATGCTGATCAAGTTTATCGATCTTTGGAACGATTATTATATGACGATGCAGTTTATGCCGAATATCAAGACTCTGGCGTTCGGGCTGTACGAATACAGCCAATCCTATAAACCCGCCATATCGAGCACGCCCATGAAGCTTGCGGGGTGCTGTATCCTTGCCGTTCCCGTACTCGTTTTGTTCCTTTGCTTCCACGATCGGATCATGGGAAACATTTCTATGGGCGGAATCAAAGAATAATATCGGGAGGAAAACGAGATGAAAAAAATATTGACTATCCTTATAGCCCTCGTGTTGTCGCTGCCCGTATTCGCTTCGTGCGGACAGGTCAGCCTTACGCTGGACGAAACGAGTATCGAGCTTGTCATGTACGAGGAATACGAGCTTCAGTTTAAGGTAAAGGGCGCGAAGAAGGACGACGTTTTATGGGAATCGTCCGATTCGAAAACGGTGCTCGTGCAGAACGGGAAAATCACGACCTTGCGCGTAGGGAACGCGAAGGTAACGGGGACGCTCGGGGAAAACAAGGTTACCTGCGACGTGCTCGTCCGCCGCAACAAGGTCGGCAGGGCCTTAACGTTGAGCGAAAGCGAGCTGACGCTGGAGATCGGGGAGAGCAAAACCGTAACGGCGACCTTTAAGGAAAGCGGCGAGGAAAAGCAGACGGCTATCGTTTGGGAATCCTCTTTGCCGAACGTCGTTTCCGTAGATGCCGACGGAAAAATAACGGCGCTTGCGCGCGGAAACGCGATAGTTTCGGCCTATACGCGGTATAAAGGGCAACGGTTTGTAAAAGAGGTGGCGGTGCGCTCGACGTTTACGAAAAACGCGGCGGAGGAGCTTCGCTTCGAGGAGCAGAACCACGGCGCCTCGTCGTTGACCGAATTGGGCGCCGAAAAGACGGAATACGGCTTTGCCGACGGGGATAAGGCTTATAAATATCAAACGGAAGGAGGCTTCGACTCCCGCATCTTTGTGGCGGGCGCGTACGAAAACGGCAATCAGCCGTTATACGACCGTTTGATATTCAAGCTCAAGTTTACGGAAGCTCCCGCCTCGGGAACCAGCCTGTGGCTTGCGAATTATAAAAAATCCGTGAAAGGCATGAGCAATCTCGTGACGCAGGACAACTGCTTTCTCTTTTACGACGGGGAAAGAAAAATTGCAAAAAGCTTTGACGCGGCGGTTCTCTATACGGTCGTCGTCAATCTGAAAAAAGCGGGGAACGGCGTTGAAAAAGACGGGCAGAAAGTATATGAATACGGCTTTGCCTTCAATGCGCCCGCTACGGCGTACGTCGGCGGCGCGGTGCTCTGTTCGGAGGATTACTTTATAGACGCCTACGGCTTCGAGCCGGCGCAGGAGCTGCCCGAGCTCAACTATATTTTCGCGGAAACGGGCGGCGGGCTCGACGTCGGCGTGGCCGAGCTGGACGAATTCGACAAATATTGGGTGACGTACTCCTCGGGCACGAGCGGCGCCTGGGATAACGCAATATGGGCGGACCGCGTGGCGATCGGGGGCGTTACCTTCTCCAATTACAGAAAATATTCGTATATGCGTATGGACATCATGTTCACCGACGTCGGCTTCCGCGAAATTATGATCTGGACGGGCGGCGTCGCGATTAAATACAGCCCGCAGGGGATTGCCTCCTCTACCGAAGGCGAGGTGGGAGAAGACGATATCAGGGTGTATTCGGGCGAAGAGGACGTGACGGGAGCACCTTTGAAGGTGAATAAGGTCTATACGTTCAGGATCAGGATTCAGCGCGACAATCTTGAAAATGTGGCGTTTGGCCTGAGCGTCAACAGCGCGACGGCGGACCCCGTCTATCTGGCCAATCCCGCGTTTACCGATTATTGAGGACGATATGGTTTTTGAAAAAGCACAATGGATATGGCTGAAGCACCCGGCTTCCGACGTAAACGAATATGCGGATTTTACGGCGGCCTTTCCCGCCCGAACCGACGGAAAGACGACGCTGCGCATTTGCTCGAAATCCGATTACGCCTGTTTTTTGAACGGCAGATTTATCGGGTTCAATCAATTTCCGGATTTTCCCGACCGAAAGGTTTATGACGAATACGATATTTCGGGATATCTCGTCAAGGGCGAAAATCTCCTTGCCGTGCTCGCGCTGAGCAAAAATTACGATACTTCGTCGCATATCAAAAACGGAAAAGGAATTATTTTCGAAATAGAAAGCGGCGGGGAGATTATACTTGCTTCAGATGCGCACGTGTCGTCGCGTCTCTCCGCGACGTATCGTTCGGGGCCCGTTCCGCTGGTGACGGGGCAGCTCGGAATGTCGTTCGCCTACGATTTCAACGGCACGGACGGCTGGACGGAAACGGGGCGGGGGGAAGGCTTTACGGAAAGCGTCGTCAGCGATCGAAAAGGGAATTTTGTTCCCCGACCCATAAAACGGCTGGACGTTTCCGAAAAAATTCCTTTCCGCGACGTGGGCGGCGGACTTTACGACGCGGGACGTGAATGTGTCGGATATCTCTTTTTCGAGGTGGAAAGCGACGCCGAAAAGGAATTGACCCTCTCTTACGGCGAACATATCGTTGACGGCGGTGTCCGCCGTAAAATTCACGCCCGCGATTTTTCCGTTCGGTTTCGCTTGAAAAAGGGAAGAAACATTTTTCGGGCCTACTTTCTCCGCTTCGGATTGAGATACATACAGCTCGACAGAACGGATATCACCGTAAAAGAAATGGGCATTTACGGGGCAAGATATCCCGTAGAGCACGTCCCTTATGCGGGAAACGGAATCCCCCGCGAAATTTACGATACGGCGGTCTATACGCTGGAATGTTGCATGCACGAGCATTATGAGGACTGTCCCTGGCGCGAGCAGGCGCAATATACGATGGACAGCAGAACGCAGATGCTGTGCGGATATTACGCTTTTGGGGAGACGGAAATGGCGGCGGGCGCACTGCGGACGATGGCGCACCGCCTGACGGCGCAAGGCGTTTTTCCGATTACTTCTCCGTCGGCCACGCAGCTTTCCATTCCCTCGTTTTCCCTTATCTATCCGCTCCTGCTGCGGGAGTATTACGAGTTTTCAAAGGATGCGTCCGTCCTTGAAGACGTTTATGAAAACACGAAATCGGTGATAGAGCATTATATATCCGCACGGATCGACGGATTGCTTCCCTCGCTTGCGGAATGGAATTTCTTCGAGTGGGAAAACGGACTCGACAACGCCTCGGAGATTTCCGTACAAAGGTATAACGAAAAACTGTTTTCTTTGCCCGTCAACGCATTTTTTATAAACGCGCTCGAAAATTTCGCGTTTGTTTCGGAAGCTCTGAAAAAGGACGGGGAAGCCTACCGTCTGTTGGCGGAGGAGACCCGCCGTAAAGCGCACGACGTATTTCTCGGCAAAAACGGTTTGTTTTATACCTACAGCGAAAATGGCTTGAAAAGCAATTTAAGCGAATACAGCCAGGTATTTGCGCTCTACGCCCGCATTGCGGAGAAAAACGAGCGCAACAGGCTGCTCTATGAGCTTACGCACGAAAACGAATTGGTTCCGCTTACCGTCAGCAGTTATATTTTCAAATATGAAGTGCTTTTTTCTGAAGGCGGCTACGAGGACTACATCGCAATGGACGTTTCGGAAAAGTGGGGCTATATGTTGAAACGGGGCGCCACGACGTTTTGGGAGACAATCAAAGGCGAAGCGGATTTCGAGGGCGCGGGAAGCCTGTGCCACGGCTGGAGTGCGGTTCCCGTCTATGTGGCGTGGAAATTGCAAGGAGGGAAAGGATGACCGGAAAATTTATGTCGTTGTGTCTGGCGGCGTTGGCGGGGATTTCCGCCGCTCCGTTATCGGTGCCGCCGGTTTCCGCCGCGGCGGAGCCTGCGGGCGGGATATCCGTTACGGAGCCTGCGGGAGAGCATTATTATGTGGATAAAATCGATTCCGCGGGAATTGTCGGGCAGCGTTCGGACGTTTATAATATTTCACTGCTTACCGAGGATATTTCCCAAACGGGAGATACCTCCCGCGCGGTGTTCGGAAGCAATGCGAGCGCGACGGAAAGTTATATCGATTATATGCTGAACGATCAGGATACCGTCGTCGCGTATCTTTACGAAACCGTTTTACCCGGAAACGCGCGTCCCGAAGGAATAAAGCTTCCGAAGTTTTCTCTGTTGAATACCAACTGGGAGGTAAACGCTTCGGAAACGGAGATAGAGGAGGGGCGGTACGCTTCGCCGACCCGTTATACGAGGATACGGCTCACCTATCGATTGGACGAAGCCGTCAGCGGCAAAACGCTTCGGATTCACCTTTACGAGCAAGGGGAAAGCGCCGCTTTACAGCTTGGCCGTGTGGAAATTTACAACAGCGCGGAGACGGAAAGAAAAGTCCGTTATGCCGAAAGCGGAGCGTTTTCGGTTTCGGGCTGGATTACGCCGCAGGACGTCGGGATCGGAGAAATGAGCGACACGGTGGATTTTGAAAACGCCATGGCGAATATGGCCGCGTCGGGCATCAATTTCAGCCTTCCCAACATCTGGGAAGGGGATACGCTGTTTTACCGCCAAAGGCTCGTTTACACCTGCAATAAGCTCGGTATGCAGACGCTCGTTTACGACGCGGATCTGATACGCTACCTGGCGGGCGCGTCTTACGACGAGGCGACGGCCCGACAAATGGTGGAAAGCTATGCTTCGGAGGCGAGCTTTGCGGGACATTTTATCATGGATGAGCCTAACGGAGAGCAGCTTCAGAGGCTGAAGCTGGCAGCCGAGCGCTACAGACGGCTTTTGCCGGGAAAGATATTTTACGTCAATCTGTTTCCCGATTATGTGAGACCCGATTACGAGGTTTATCTCGACGAATATTTCGATACGGTCGGCGGAGACAGGATTTCCTACGATTATTATGTCTTGCAGGGACATTCCGCTTCGGAATATAACATGAAGACGACGCATTTGCGCAATCTGGATACGGCGGCGAAGAAGGCGAAGGAAAAGGGCGCCGCGCTCTATACGATTATCGCTTCCACGGGCCACATGAACGAGTGGGACGGCGTATATTTAAGGAACATCGAAAGCAAGGCGGATCTCGGCTTTCAGGCGTATTCGGCAATGGCTTACGGGATCAAGGGACTTACCTGGTTCACCTATCTTTCAATGGACGACGGAAGATACGGCGAACAGCCCGGAATGTACGATAAGTACGGCAATAAGACGAAGGTTTACGATTACGTCAGCGAACTAAATGCCGACATCCGTGCGTTCAGCGACGTTTACTGTGGCTATGACTGGACGGGAACGATGCTGGTAGAGGGGACGAGGGACGGAGAAAACGAAAATTTTGCCAATGTACCTTCTCCGCTGCGCAGTCATCGGGCCGTGACATCCATAACCGCCGATCACGACGTGATCGCGGGGACGTTTTTTGACGGAACAAGCGACGCGCTTCTGCTGGCAAGCTATGGCGATCCGTCGTTTGGTTTTATGCCCGACGTCACCGTGACCTTTGATAAACCGTATCTGCTTACCATCTATGCGAACGGGACGAAAAAAGAAGTGCGTATGAACGGCAGGGAATATACGTTTCATCTCGGCTGCGGCGGAGGCGCCTTTGTGGAATTAAAGCCTCTTGCCGAACAAGGAGAAAATTCGGCTGCTTCGACGGAAAACGAAACGGGGTTGGAAAACGCGGAAACGGGCGGCTGCTCTGCAAATTCGGGCATGGCGCCTGCAGGAATTGTATTACTCGGAACGGTCAGCGCAATGCTGAAAAAGAATGATAGATAAGGAGATAAAAAGATGAAAACAAGACAAAAGTTGTATGTTGCGGCAGCGGCTTTACTCGCGGTATCGATGGTCGGAGCGGGCGGCTTCGCTTCGATAAAAGGCGCGGCGGAGGCGCCGACGGTCACCGACGAATGTTCTCAGATCGGCGGAGAGGGCGCAGTGACGGCGGATATCTACGGAATGGCGCTTCAGTCGGGAGACGTGGGGTTTGGGGCGGACGGAAGATATACGACGGCGAAAGCTCCCTCCGCCGCACCTACGGCGGAAACCTTATGGGACGCGGAATATGCGTATGCGCAATATACCATAAGCGGACAAAACCTCGTTACGGTTACGGCGGACGTCGTGCCTTCCGCGGCGGATATTTTAGCTCCAGTGATGTGCTACGCCCAAAACGGCGGCGGCGCTTTAGAGGTAAACAACACGGTCAAAACGACTTCCTCCAACTGGACGAGAATCAGCTATACGTATATTCTCGGAGAGGGAACGGAATGGATCCGTATTATCCCCACCGCCTACAATGCCGAGGACGAAAGCGTGGCTACCTGGATGCAGCAAATCACCAAAGTGGAAATAAAATACGTCTCGGAACTGCCCCCGAAAGACGAGGAGAAGGCCGCGCCCGTTTATACCGACATCTGTAACGGAAATCTTATCGAGGGACAGAGAGCGGACGTTTATAACATAGAGGTTTACGGCGATAAATCTGGGGAAATCGGAGACGGCGACAGAATCGTATTCGGCGGAAATCCAGGGGCTGCGGAAAGCTATATCGATTATCAGCTGAAGGGGCAGGACACGGTGGCCGTAACCGCCTATGAGGAAATTTTAGAAAACAACCAGCGCCCCGAAAACGCCACTACCGTGAAGTTTGGACTGTTCGGCAAAACATGGGAAGCGGAGGCCACAAAAGTCGATGTGGAGCTCGGAGATTATGCGGCAAAACGTTGGACGAAGCTCACGTTTTATTATATTCTGGACGACGTCAGCGACGGAAAAGTCCGCGTTCATATTTATAAGCCCGCGGAAGGGCAGAGCGAAATTCAGCTCGGGCGGGTGGATATTTACGACAGCCATACCGCGGAGCTGACGAAGCTGCACGCGAAGCAGGACGTGGAGAGATATTCCTTCTTAAAGGGGCAGGCAAATTACAGCACCGACAAATGGAACGCGCTTCAGGACGTCATGACTGCGGCTTTGGTAAGCATCGACGAGGCGGAAGCTTCCGCCGTGGAAGGGATCGTAACGAAAGCCAAAGCGGACATGGACGCCGTCCTCACCTCCGCGCAGGAATTTGAGGCTAAAAAGACAGACAAAAAACAGGAAATCACTGATTATGCGGCCTCGAAAAAGGAAAACGAATATACGGCCGAAAATTGGAAACTGATTCAAGACATTGTAAAAGATGCCTGCAAAAAAATTGACGAGGCGACGGGTGAAACCCAGGTCAATAACGCCGTTTTAGATGCAAAGAGCGCAATAGACGAAGTTGCGAAAAAACCCGCTGACAGCTCGGGAGCAGACAGCGGAAACAGCGAAAAATCCGAAGCTGAAACGGGGTGCGGCAGTTCGGTCTCCGCGATCGGGCTTCTGGGCATCGGCTTGCTCGGCCTGGCCGTCGTAGGCAAAAAGAGAAGATAAGCAGGAAGATGGAAAAAGACGTCCCGCTCTGTCAGAAATTTTTGAAAAGGATCATTATGTAACAAAGAAAAAGACGGACTAAATTTGTAGTCCGTCTTTTTTGCGGTACAATTTTTAAGTGGCCGCGAATTATTGTGTTATTAAGCTGAATTTTTAATATGAGAAGCAGGGAATACCGAAAATATCCTTTTTCGATATATTTTTCGAAAAATTCGATTTATTAGTTCCGGCATTTTTATCGTTGTTTTCTATGGAAGCGCCTTTCAGGATAAATCTGCCGAGCGAAAATTTCGATAAATTACCTCTTGACAAAACAAAGAAACTATGTTATAATTCGGCACGATTCGACCGAACGATATAAGAGTAAGTCGAGTCGTCTTATTTTTAAGGGCTGAGGGGGAAATATAAATGCTGAACGAAGCCGCGATTTTTCGGAAATATTATGTGACGGACAGAAAATATTTAGACCTCGGAGGTATGATCTGTAAAGAGAATGTACGTACCTGCCGTTTTGTAAATACAATCGAAAATTATCCGCAGAGCTTATATTTCGAAAATCCTGCGCTGCAGATAGAGTGCGCGCCGTGCGGGACGGAAGCGCCTAAAAAGCTTGAGCTTCCCGTGGAAAAAACGGACGTCGGGAAGTACGACGTCTTTTGTTTTGCCTTTAATTCCCGAGGGGCGTCCGACCGTTTGCGGCTGACTTTTCGATCTGCGGCGGGAGAAGAAAAAAGCATGCTGCTTTCACTCATTTCCGAACGGTGGACTTATCGTTTGACGGATATAAGCGGATTGGGCTTTCGTTCCCCGCTCGTATCCGTCGGCTGGGAATTTTTCGGTAAAAATGCCGGACGAAATACGGCGGATATTTTTCAGCTGGATGAAGTTTTTTTAGGGAATATTCTCGATTTTGATTTTTCGAAAGGGGCTTTCCAACGTTATTTTCGTCCCGAAAACGCCGTCTCCCGCGGCGACAATTCTTTAGTCTATTTCTATAAAAAGGGGGAAGCGTTGACATTTCCGACGTTAGAAAACCCGCGGTATTCCGTTTTGAATATGCCTCTTTTGGTCAAAGACAGCATCGCCCTTGTTGCAAAAGCGGAGACCTCGGCGGAAGAACCTCAACTTTTTGATGTCTATTTTTCCACAGATTTACATAAAGATTTCGATGAAGAAAGAAAAATCGCAGTTTCGTTTACGAGGACCAAAGAATGTAAGCTTCTCAAGCTCGTCCGCTTTCGAACGCAAGAAAACGAACGTTTATACCGTTTGAAAATAGTGCCCCGTTCGGAGGAGGGCCTTCTTACTTTGTATAAAGTAAGCTTCGAGCAGGAAGAAGATATTCTCGACGATGCGGAGGCGGCCGGGTTTCTTGCACGGCTGAATCGAACGGCGGAGGCCTATCAATCCGAACCGTCGCCTGCGAAAAAACAAAATGTTTATAACGTGAAGGATTTCGGGGCGGCGGGAAACGGAGCGGACGACGATACCGGGGCGATACAGTCCGCTGTCGATCGCGCGCAAGCAAACGGCGGGGGAAAAGTGATCCTTTCCGAAGGAAGATTTTCCGTAACGCATATACGGTTAAAAAGCAACGTCACACTCGAGATAGCAAAAGGCGCGCTGCTGCTTCAAAGCTCCGTCGCAAAGGACTATCCTTACGAAGTGCGGTACGGTCACGATAATATTGAAGCGACGGTCAGCTGGCCGCACAATTTTCTCGTGCATAATTTGCCGTTGCTGTATGCGGCGGAGTCGGAAAATATACGTGTCTGCGGCGAGGGGAAAATTCGTATGTGCGACGAGGGAAACGAAAACAGGGCCGCGGGCTTTCCCTTTTGGCCTATTCATTGCGAGGGAATCGTTCACGTTCTGCCCGTCGCCTTCGATCATTGCCGCAACGTCGAGATATCGGGGGTCACTATCAATCGTGCAAGCTCGTATCATTGTTTTTTCGTGGGCTGCGAAAATATTTTCGTGGATGGGGTGAAATTTTTTGACGTCCGCTGTTTGAGCGCGGACGGTATCGGCCTGTTCGGGTGCAAACATGTGCGCATAAGCAATAGTCTCATCGTCACAAACGACGACGGCGTGACGCTTTGCTCGGTCTATTATGATCCGCGTTCCGGCGGTTGGTGGCATTGCGTAAAAGGCGCGGATAACGGGGTAAAGGACGTGGAAATCGCCAGATCATATATCAATTCCGCTTACGGTGGGGCGGGGAAAGCGATCGCTTTTATACCGTGGGGCAGCGATGCTCCCGACCTTGAAAAACAGGTGATCGACGGCGTTTACGTTCATGACTGCATATTAAACGGCGGATACGCCGTGGGAACCTGGTGCGATAATCCGTATTACGGAAAACAGCCTTTTGACAATACGGAAACGGACGATTATTCTCCCGTGATGAATGTGAAAATTATTGACAACGTATATAAAAGCGGCTTGGAGCTGCTCTCCGTACGGGCGACGGACGTGTTGTGCGACGGCGGGCTTCGTTCGTCGGCTTCCGTCGTAAACGGAGATTTCCGCGACGGAAAATCCAATTGGAACTGTAAAGGGAACGTCGCCGTGAAACGGGGCGTATGTACGGTTGAACGCGGCTCGATCGAACAGGAACTGTTTGTCCCCGAGGGAAGATATGAGATTACCATCGAAACGTTCGGCGAGGGGACGCTTTTCGTCAACGAAAAAAATGTTCCTCTTTCTTCCGACGGCAAAACCGTGAGTGAGGTTTGCGTCGAACCTGCTTCGCCGCTTCGCATCGCGCTGAAAATGGAAACAAAGGGCGAAATTTATTCGGTGGCTATGACAAAAAAGGCGTAGGACGGAGAAATCTAACGAAAATATGGAAAAGGAATAGAAAGAACTCTTTCGAAGCTATGTGCAGGAAAGGGTTCTTTCTGTTACATTGAAAAGCTGAAAAAAATAAAATTATTTTCTGAAAAAGTATTGACAAATCATAAATGAGTGATATAATAGAAGAAAAAGAACGCGCGTACAATTAAAAGAACGCGGGTTCCTAACAAAAAAATGTCGGAAATGACCGCAAAAACAGGAGATGGTTTCAATGGCGAATACAAGGGCGAAAAGAAGCGAGGTCGCTCAACTCGCGGGGGTATCGGAAGCGACGGTATCGTTTGTGCTTTCTAAAAAGAGATATGTTTCCGAGGAATTGACGGCGCGAGTAACAGACGCTATAAAAAAATTGAATTATCAGCCCGATTCTATCGCCCGTTCCATGGTGACGAAAACGACGGAGACGATCGTCGTTCTCACCAGCGACATTGCCAGCCCTTTGCAAATGGAAGTGATTAAAAGTATCCAGACGGAGGCGATGCAAAAAGGTTTTTTCGTCAACGTCTGCGGCGGAACGGAAAATCTTCAGAATTATATAGATAATTTTATAGCCCGTCATATCGACGGCATTTTCCTGTCCGTCGATCCGAAATTTGTCAGCGATGCCGACATCGCGCGCATGTTGGACAGCGGAATCAGCGTCATCGTTACTTCGGCGCGGCATATCAGCGACGACAGAGTGTGCGGGCTGGAGCTTGATTTTACTTACGGCATGGATCGGATTGTGGAATATCTCGTCGGTGCGGGACATAAAGATATTTTCTATTTAAGCTGTTTCGACGAAGACGTGCAATCGGATAAACGTTTGCGCGCCTATCACAAAGCCATGAATAAGTATCTCGGCACGGAAGGAAAGGCGATTTACGGAGAAGCTCCGTATGAAAGCACCATTCAGTCGGGATATTTGCTGTGCAGTCAGCTGATTGAAGGAAAAAACGAATTTTCGGCCATTATCTGTACCAACGATCTTATGGCGATGGGCGCGTTGGACTGCCTGCGCGAGCATAATATTTCCGTCCCCCGCGACGTTTCCGTTGTGGGAATAGACGATATTGTTTTTGCCAAAGCTTTCAACCCGCCGCTTACGACGCTCAGCCATATGTCGAAAGCTTACGGAAAACGGATTTTCGACATTCTGTATTCCAATATCATGGACAAAAGCGTGGTTCGGCGCGAGGTGGTAAAGCCCGAGCTGATTGTACGTAAATCTACCGCGGAACGCAGCTTTGTTACGGAAAATAATAATGATGACAAATAAAAGTATTCCCGACTTTTCAGCCGCGGCAAGCTGTGTGGACGCGCGCGTCGGAAAAGGAATCCTGCCCGGCGCGGTGATTTCCGTTGCGTTTGACGGAAAGGAAGTCTATCGATATACGGGGGGATATTTCAATATCGAGAAAAAAATTCCGCTGACGGATAAAGCCGTTTTTCGTCTGGCATCCATGACAAAACCGATTACGGCCTGCGCCTGTATGATTTTGCAGGATCGGGGAATGTTGTCGGTAAAGGATAAAATCAGCAAGTATCTGCCCGCTTTCAAAAAAATGTACGTCGGAAAAATCATCGACGGAAAGGTAACGACGGCCGCCGAGGCGGCACGCGAAATTACGATCGAGGACGTACTTACGCACAGCTCGGGGTTATCTTCGGGGGAGGTAGGAAACGCGGAATATCCGTTGTACGGACATAAAGCGGGAAAAGGTTTAGCCGAGACGGTGGAAGGATATTCCCGCATGCGGCTGGATTTTTCTCCCGGAAGTAGTCAAATGTACAGTCCGGCTGTGGCGTTGGACGTCGTGGCGAGGATTGTGGAATTGGTTTCGGAGCTTCCCTATGAAGAATTTTTGAAGAAAAATATGTTTGAACCTCTCGGCATGACGGACGCCGCTTACAATTTAAGCGATGAGCAGTGGAGCAGGGTTCCGCCCATGTATCGTCTCAACGACGAAGCGACGGCGGTGACGGAAGCGGATTACGGTTATAAAAGAGGATTTCACGGCTTTGAAGCGGGATATCCGGGCGGTGCGGCCGGATTGTTTTCCACGGCGGACGATTACGTCAGATTTGCCGCGATGCTTGCAAACGAGGGCGAGGCATACGGGGCGAGAATCCTTTCCCCTCAAGCGGTCGAACAGCTTCGGACGCCTCATTTTCCGATCGGCTTTGCGGGAATGCACGAATATTTCGACTGGGGCTATTGCGTGCGGGTAGTTCAGAAAAAGACGGGCGGGGTACAGGAGCTGACGCCGGGCAGCTTTGGCTGGAGCGGCGCGTATAACACGCATTTTTGGGTTGATCCGCAACGGAAGCTTTCCGCCGTATATATGAGCAATATGGACAATGCAGGCGGCTCCGGCGCGATCACGGCTTTCGAATTCGAGTGCAACGTCATGAGGGCGATTGAAAAAGCAGAAAAATAAAAAAAGCGAAAATTCGGCAAAGGGACGCGTCCCTTTATGTAAGTATCAACTTACATAAAGGGACGCGTCCCTTTATGTAAGTATCAACTTACATAAAAAACATTAATCAGCCAAAGGAGAGGGAAGGCGATGGACACATTCAAAATCCGTTATAAAGGATTCAAAAAGAAAGCGGTGACGTTAAGCTTCGACGACGGAACTTTTTACGACGTATGGTTTATCGACTTTCTCAACAAACACGGGATTAAAGCAACTTTCAATATCAATTCGGGACTGTTCGGAGCGGATGCGATTCTGCGTTTTCGGGAAAAGGATATTTTTCATAACCGCGTGACCGAAGAACAGGCGAAGCTGCTTTATCGGGGGCACGAGATAGCTTCCCATTCCTTGAGACATCCGCTTTTAGTGGGACAGAGCGAGGAGGTTTTACGGGAAGAAATAGACAAGGATATCGAGAATATTGCGCGTATTTTCGGAGAAAAACCGCAAGGCTTCGTCGTTCCCGGCGGCCCTTACGACGAAAATCTGATCAAATTTCTATCGTTCCGTTTCCGTTACGTCAGAGCGGCAAAAAGCCGCCTCGATTATTCGATTCCCGAAAGCTTTCTTCCCTTTTGTCCCTCCGTTTTTATATTGGATAACGGATTTGAAAAGCTCTGCCGCGATTATATCGGCTTTCAAGACGAGGAAATCAGCTGGCTGTATATCTGGGGACACAGTTACGAGTTTTCTCTCGACGGGGTATGGGAAAAGGTGAAAAACGCGATAGAGGGGCTGCTCGAAGGGAACGATATCTTTTTTGCGACGAACGGGGAATTGATCGGCTACATAGAGGCGGCACGCGCTTTGAAGATTTCCGACGGAGTGTTGATAAACGCTTCCGACAAAGATGTATTTATAGAATATAAAAATGAAAATATTATGGTTCCCGCTCGTTCGGAACGCCGTATTTGAGGTCGATAATGGAATTTGCAGCCGAATGGATAGGAGTGATCACCGATGAAAGGATCGGGAGGGGCCGCAGGGATATGGCGGAGGGAAGCCCCGCCGCCTACATGAGAAAAGAGTTCGAAATTGACGGAAAAATTTCCCGTGCGACGCTTTATATCACGGCGCGGGGGATTTACGAGGGATATATCAACGGACAAAGGGTAAGCAACTTTTTGTTTGAGCCGCAATGGACGGATTATTCGAAACGGATCGAGTATCGGAAATACGACGCGACGGAATTGCTGAAAGAGGGCGGAAACTGTGTGGGAGCGATCGTCGGAGACGGCTGGTACTGCGGAAAAATCAGCATTGTCGGCAGACAGCTTTACGGGGAATATCCGCTGCTGCTGTTGCTCTGGCTGACGATAGAGTACAAGGACGGCCGCACGCAGACCATAGTCAGCGACGAAAGCTTTACGGGAGGAAGCGGAAGCGTCCGCCGCAACGATCTTCAGGACGGGCAGACCGTGGACGCGCGCGAATGCGGAACCGAATTCAGCCGATACGGCTTCAAAAGCGATAAATTCGTACCCGTCACCGTCTGCCGCCCGAAAGAAACGTCCGTCTCGGAAAGCTTCGCCCCGCCCATCGTGTATCACGAAAAATTGAAAACGGTATTTTTACATCGGGACGGCGACGGAAAATATCTTTACGATTGCGGACAAAATCTTGCGGGAAACATCTCCTGTAAAATAGCGGCGAAAGCGGGGGATAAAATCGTTTTCCGATATGGCGAAATGCTGGAAAAGGACGGGAGACTATATACAGAGAATCTGCGGACGGCGAAAGCGACCGACGTCTTTATCTCCGACGGAGCCGAAAGAGTGTTTTTTCCCTCCTTTACCTTTCACGGTTTCAGATACATAGAAGTAACGAAGCCCGAAAGCGCGGAGATATCCGAGTTGACGGTTTGCGCCTTATACAGCGACATATCGGAAACGGGCGCTTTTTCTTCCGACAATCCCTTGGTGGATCAAATCTATAAAAACGCGTTTTGGGGGCAAAAAAGCAATTTTGTGGGCTTGCCTACGGATTGTCCCCAGCGGGACGAACGCATGGGCTGGACGGGCGATTCGTTCGCATTCTGCGGAAGCGCGATGTTCAATATGGATTGCCGTGCTTTTTATCGGAAATATATGCGGGATCTGGCCGACGCGCAAAGGGAGGACGGAGCGGTACCCGACGTCGTGCCGTACGTTCCTATTGTCGGATATGGAAACAACGGCTGGGGGGACGTGGTAACGGAGCTTCCCTATACCTATTATCTGATGTACGGCGATAAAGGTTTTTTATCCGAGTGCCTGCCCTGCATGAAAAAATGGGTGGACTATCAGCTGTGCAACAGCGAAAATTACCTGCGTCCGTTCGGCGGGTTTGGGGATTGGCTTTCCATTCGCGTCAACGAAACCGACGTAGAGGGCATGAATACGGCCATGTTTGCGCACAGCGCCTACCTGACGGCGAAAGCATGCGAAGTGCTGGGCGACGAGCAGGACGGATATTATAGAGAATTATTTCATAAGATCAAAAACGCGTACCGTGCAAAGTTCGTCGATAAAAACAGGCGGGTGGGAAACGGCAATCAAGGCGATTATCTGCTTGCTTACGCTTTCCGTCTTATGGATAAAGAGGAAATAAGGGACGGCTTTCTGCGTTCGATCTCCGAAAACGACGACCATCTTTCCTGCGGATTTATGTCTATCAAGTATCTGCTTCCCGCGCTTTGCGACATGGGGCGTGCCGATTTGGCCTATAAGATTATTTCGACGGACACATATCCCTCATGGGGATATTCCGTAAAGCAGGGCGCCACCACCGTCTGGGAACGCTGGAACAGCTATACGGCGGAAAACGGCTTCGGCGACGCGGCGATGAATTCGTTCAATCATTATTCGTTGGGTTCGTGTGTCGAATGGTATTACCGTTACGTGCTCGGGATCAATTATGCGGAAGAAGGACCGGGATTTTCGGCGATTAGGGTAAAGCCGTACTTCGATTTCGAAGGTCGGGTCAACAAGGTGAGCGGCGGTTATAGAAGCGTTCGCGGAAAGATTGAGGCTAAATGGAGAACGGAAAAGGGAAAGGCCTTTTACGAAATTAAATATCCCGAAGACTGTCGGCTGCTGACTGATTTTTCCGATTATAAAATCGTAAGGATAAGTCAGGAAAAAGGGTTTCTTAAAGCCGAACTCAAACGTTGAAACGGGCGTGACTTTTATCGGATACGCATATCGACAAAAGTAATTTTGTTGTATCGCGTATTAAAAAATATAAAAGAACGCGCGTAAATAAAGGATAAATTATAAAAATCGTTGAAAAGAGGAGGAATTATCTTGAAAAAACAAATCGGAGTGCTGTTGTGTTGTCTGATCGGTTCGCTGTCGATGAATGCAGGCGGCTATGCGCGTCCTGCGCAGCGGAACGTAACCGCCGAAGGCGTACCCGCGGCGTCGGCGGCAGCCGTGCAATCGGACGCAATGACCGTCACGGGCGTTTCTCTTGCGGCAGCAGCGGAAGGAACGCGCTATTATGTGCGCGTCGAATTTTCTCAAAGTATAGCGACGGCTGCGGGCGATGCGTCTGGAAGGTGGGGCGGGAGTATATATCTCAACGACGTTTCCGTAACGAAGCTCAAGGAAAACGACGTTTCCGTTTCCGCCGTTTACGAGGAGGCGGAGGGAAAATACCGTTTGAAGATCGACGTACCCGCGTCCTGTCTGAAAAGGGACGGGACGGATAAAATTCTGTTGAAAAAGGGATTTACGGGCGAAAGCGGTTACGTCACCACGGCGGATATCCTGTATCGTCTGCCCGCGGACGGCGGCGCAGGAACGCGCATTTACCGTCTCGGCGAAGACAGCTATGGAGAGACGGGACTGATCGGAATCAGCTCTCCCTCCAAAAACAAGGGCGCGAAAGAAAATATGAAAATCAAACTGTATATGGATAAAGCTCTCTCGCCGAGAAAGCTCGTCAATATGCAATTTTGGTATAAAAGCCAGTTCGAGGGGCTGATGCTTCCCGAATTTCCCGTATCCGCTACGGAAATTTCCTCGTTCTTCAATTTCGGGATCGTCGGGGTCGATAACGCGGACAGTCTGCTGTACAAAATACAGATCGGTGCGGATAAGTTTAACGGACTCACCTCTTACGGCACGGAAACGCGGCTTTCCGACTGCGGGGAAGAAAAGGGCTTACAGCTGTACGACTTAAAAACCTTGATGTATTCTGCAAACAGCTCGTGGAATTCGACGATGGCTTTGTCCGTGCAGGTGCACTATACGGGAAACGTCATCGAGCTGTATCTGAAGGGCGACGACCCCGAGGACAGATATAATATTTCTCCCGACGCGGCTGCGGAGACGAATATGGTTATCCGTCTGAAAAAGGGCCTTCTGTTTCCCACGGGCGTCATGCTGAAGGAGGACGTTACTTATTATTGGAGCTGCGCGGAAGGAAAATGGACCGACGTTACTTCCGGTTCTTCCGAAAAACCGCAATATATCGACGATACGCTGAATAATCAGGGCGGCTACACCGACGAGGAACTCGCGGCCGCGGGAAGGTGACAAGATGACAATAAACGAGAAAAAAACAAAAAAGATCGGCGTTATGCTTTTGGCGGCGGCGATGGCGGTCTGCGCGGCGTCCTGCGGCGGAAACGGGGACAACGGTTCCGTTTCCGACAATTCTTCAAATTCCAATTCGACGGCTTCGGGCGGCATCGACGACATAAACAGAGGCTATACCTATGAGAAACAGGGCGACGGCGTCATGCAGTTTTACAGCTCCGACCCGACGCTGGACGCTTTTCTCAACGAGTATATGGAGAGACACCTGCGCTATACCGCAAACGCGATCGGGGATCTGAAAATCGGGGACGGAAATTCCATCTGGAAGGAATGGGAATCGATGGCAGTTATGTTTATGGATACCGACGCCCTTTCTTATAATCCCAAGGAGACGATTAAAGCCTGGGCAAGATCGATTTTTCAGGACGATTTCGGGTATGTGTGGATGGATAACGGGACGGACAGCTCCTCTTGGGGGCAGAGCTGGGAATTTCCCAATTCGTCCATGAGCGCGGGAAATACAGGCGTATATAACAACCATACTTATTCGTTCGACGGCTCGGACGACGGATGGAAGATCTATGCGGACAACGTCGCGTCGGGGAAGGTGGAGAACGGGCAAATTTCCGTCGTCGGAAAAAATATGAAAAGGGTGACGCTGGAAACGTATAAGCTCACCGAGTTTATGGCGAATACCTATCATGCGCCTTTTCTCGAGCTCAACCTCGCGATCAACGACGAAAACAGCCTCGTTACCGATCAGGTAGAGGATATCGTCGTATATTGGCAGACGGAAAACGATACGAAATATACCGAAGAGAAGTCCGTCGGCTACAACGCTTTCGCTACGACAAATTACGGCGACAAATTCCCTTCGACCGCGAAAGTTGTGTTTCCGATGTATGCGGACCCCGATTGGGGAACGGATAAAAAAGTAACGCAGATGAAAATAGAGATCAGCTTCAAAAACGGCCTGACGGGTTCGGTCGGCGCAAACGAAGTGGATCTCAGCTACGACGGCCGACAGATCAACAACGCAGGCGTGTTTATTGCCGCCGTGGCGAATTATTACAAATATACGCAGGACGACGAATTTCTGGCGGAGGTGATCGGCAAGGCGAGAAAAGCCATGCAGTTTTATCTCACCTACTGCTACGGAACCGAAGGCCTCGTTTCCACTAAAAATTTTGTCGGCCACGACGGCTCGACCAACGTCGATTTTTTCACCCCTATAGACGGTTTGATCGGCATGCAGGGGATTGGCTCGGGGATCGGCGACGGATACTGGGACTGCGTTTCCTATCCCTGCGTCAGTTCGTACTGCAACAACCTGTTCTATCTCGGCTTAAAGGATATGGCCTATCTCGAAAAGATGGCCGCCGCCGCGGGCATTGCGGGCGAACGGGTTTCGGTGACCAATCCCGACGCGAAGGGGGTTACGCAATACGCGCAGACGGAAGCTACGCTGAACGCCCTCGCGGAACTTTGCCGGACGAAATACAATCAAACCTTCTGGAACGAGGATACGGGCCGATATCATCTGGGAATCAACGCCGACGGGGACATAGTGGATTACGGCTTTACGCTTTTTAACGAAGAGGCCGTATTGTACGGGCTGGCAGACGAGGAAAAAGCGGCGAGCATCATGGATTGGATCAACGGCGAAAGACGAGTGGAAACGGATACCGCCAAGGGAAAAAATATTTATTATTACGAGTTTGCGCCCCGCTGGACGACAAAGAATAACGAATATCAGTTTTGGTGGAAATTCAACGGGAAGAGCGGCGCCAATTATAAATGGGGCAACCAGGTACAAAACGGCGGCACGGCGATTCACATGGCCTATTATGATTTGGGCGCGACCAACGCGGTAAACGGCACGGAGCAAGCGTATAAAAAGTTGAAAAATATTCAGGGCTGGTACGAAAAGGTCAAGCGCGACGGCGGCCAGGGCGACAATTTTTACGAGCAAAGTTATTCAAAAAAAGATTCGCCCACTTATAAGCTGCAGGGCAAAAACGGCGCGGGGGCAATCGGGCTCGACAGCGAATTTTTAGAAGCGGCGATCATGTACACCTCCATTCCCGATACGTTTTTCGGGCTGGGCGGCGACGAGTATAAAACGCTCAACATCACGCCGAACCTGCCCGAGGGGCTCACGTTCTGGAAGATGGAAAACTGTGCTTTCTCCGGCCTTGTCTATGACGTTTCCATCGGAAAAAATTTCGTGCAGATCAACAGTATCCGAGGCACGGTCAACGGCGAGAGGCTGAAGGTTACGCTGAAAAAACCCGGCGGAAATTTCGAAGTGAGACAGCATAACGTCATTCTTACCCCGAATGTGGATTATGTCGTTTCCGGCGACAGCATCGTCGTTACGGCGCCCATGAAAAACGGAAGAATTCAGGTCCTCGAAAAATAAAAACGGAAAAAATAAGGTACAGGAGTTAATGAAATGAAAAAAATCTTGACGGCAGTCATGGCGGTTATATGTCTTACCTCTCTGTGTGCGTTTCCCTCTTGCTCGTTCGATACGGGTAAACGGGACAGCACGGGGGACGATGACGATTGGAAAAATTCTTTTCTCGACAGTATGGACTCTATCGACGGCGACGACTCGGTGGAGGTCACGAAGCATTTGCGCGTTTCGGTGCTCGCTAGCGACCCCAACGAATACAAAACGATGTCGCGGTGGGCCACGGCGTACAATATGCTTCACCGCGATACGGAAATAACGGTCAACAACAATATGTCCGATATGAAAATCGTCGCGCAGTGGCACGGTACGTCAAGCATGCCCGATATCGTGTGGACGGCGGGGGATCAACATTCCTACTGGTCGGATATCGGATATTTCGAAGATCTCAACAAGTATCTCGTCGGCGAGGACGCAAACTATTTCGACGATTTTTATTCCGCGATCATGGATTCGACGCACAAATCCTCGACGGACGACGGAATTTGGTTTATGCCCAGAGACTACAACCAGATTACATTTTACGTAAACGCCACACTTTTGCAGGTAAACGGCATTTCCGTACCCACCTCCTCGTGGACGTGGGAGGACGTGGAAAGCATCTGCGCTCAATGGAAAGCAAAGAAGCCCGACAGGCGGTATTATCCCATCGAAATGGATTATTCATGGAATCCGCTTTCCGTGACGTTTATGAAAAATTTCGGCGCCTCCGTCTATACGGACGGGCAGCTTACGGCCAGGAGCGACGCGATGAAAGCGTGCCTCGATTACCTCAATACGGCGATTTCGGAAAAAAACTATTACAGCGCGTCTTCGACGTTTGACGCGGGATTTTCTCCCCTGTCGATCGGCGTGAGGCCGAAGCTTGCCACAACCTTGGCCGCCCGCCCCGACGATAATATCATCTGTCTGCCCTTCCCTTCGACGAAGGTTGTTCCTGGTACGACCACCCCGACGGAAAACGGCAGGGGATACGTCGGCGTAGGCTGCAGCGGTTACGCTATTACGGCGGAATCCTCCCAGACCCAGAAAGATCTCGCGTGGGATTTCCTGAAATTCTGTATGTCGGAGCGCGGCTACGAGGTCGTCGGTTCGCTGGGGACGATCGTGCCCGCGAGGGAAAGCCTTCAGGACAAAGGGGCATGGACGGAAATCACAAACGGCGTGGGGACAAAGATCGATCCCACGGCATTTACGGGCGGTTCGGCCGAACCTATCGGCGTCAATTTTGCGGATTGTCTCAAGCCCCAATATCAGGCGAACGTAGGAGTATATCTCATTAATCTGTTCAAGGCGCCGGGCTACGATACCTATTCTTACGAAACGGCGATCAAAACGTTTATCGACACGATAGGAAATTATAATTGACGGGGGAGCGTTCATGACTATTTCACAGGCAGACGCGGACAGAGCCAGACAAAGCATGCGCAGGCGAAAGATCAGGGAAAATATCGTCGGCTATCTTTACATAGCGCCGGTGTTATTGGGAATTCTTATCTTTACCGCTTTTCCCGTTATATATGCTTTTGTTTGCAGCTTATTCGACGTTCGGTTGGGCGAATATAAATTTGTCAATTTCGGTTTACAGAATTATCTGAAGCCCTTTCAGGCGGGCCTTGACGGCACCCTGTTCTGGAACTCGCTCAAAGTAACTTTCAAATACGCGCTTATCAATATTCCGCTTACGCTTGCGCTCTCGTTTGCCTTAGCGGTATTCCTCAACCAGAAATTGGCGGGAATGAGATTTTTCCGAACCTTATACTATCTTCCCGTGCTTATTCCCGCGGTGTGTTACGGCCTTATCTGGAAAAATATCACCAACGTCGATTTCGGTATCGGCAACGTGATATTGGAAAAGCTGGGGCTGCCGCCGTCCGATTGGTTCTCTCAGGCGAAATCCTCCATGCCGAGCTTTATCTTTATCGGACTGTTCGGCATCGGGGGCAGCATGATCATGTGGCTCGCTCAGCTGAAAAATGTTCCGCAGGCGTTATACGAAAGCGCAAGGCTCGACGGCGCCAATTATTTCGTGCAGCTGTTCCGCATAACCATTCCCATGTGCTCTCCGATGATATTTTACAACCTGATCATGAGCCTGATCGGAACGCTTCAGATGTTTACGCAGGTTTCGGTGCTGACGGGCGGAAGCGGAGAGGAATATTCGCTGAATTTTTACGTCATCAATATCTACAACACGATGTTCAACGGAAAGGCAATGGGGTATGCTTCGGCGCTCAGCTTTATTCTGTTCTTTATCATAGGGCTGTTGACGCTGCTGGTGTTTAAGACAAATAAATGGGTCTATTACGGCGACGAGGGCTGACGGAGGAGAAAAATGGAAAATATTTTGAACGATGTTCCCCGCGCCGCAACCGATAAATCCAAAGGGAAGAAAAGGGCAGAAAAGATCGTCGTGACGGCGGTAAAGTATCTGTTGCTGGCGGCGTTTTCGATCTTCTTTATCTTCCCGTTTGTCATCATGATCTGTTACAGCTTTCTGACGGACAGCGAGTCCCTTCAGCAGGTGCTGATTTCTCCAAGCAGAACTTTCTACGTCGGCGCGTACATACGTATCCTGCAAAATACGAAATATCTGGGATATCTGAAAAACAGCGTCATTACGTCCGTTCTGGCTGCTATAGGCAGCGCGCTTTCTTCCTCGCTTTGCGCTTACGGGTTTGCAAAGCTCGAATTTAAGGGAAAAAATACGATGTTCGGAATCGTGCTCGCCACGATGATGATCCCGTCCATCGTAACGCAAATCCCGTTGTTCCGCGTGTATCAGAAGCTCGGTTTTATGGATACGTTGCTGCCGTTATGGCTGCCCGCCTGCTTCGGCGGCGGCGCCACCAACATTTTCCTGATGACGCAGTTTATGCGCGGGATTCCCAACGATCTGAACAACGCGGCAAAAATCGACGGTGCGGGTTCCTTCCGAATTTTTGCGGTGATGATGATTCCGCTCTGCCTGCCCATTTTTCTTTACGTGCTCGTCACGGCGTTTATGGGGACGTGGAACGATTACATGACCCCGTTGATGTTCGTTACCAATCCCGCAAAATTTACACTCTCTCTCGGTATCATGCAGGATTACGGAAAAATCACGGCTTCTTCCACCCCCAACTATTCGATGGCGGCGGGATTTATTATGATGCTTCCCTGCCTTGTTCTGTTCTTTGCTTTCCAGAAATACCTCATCGAAGGCGTTACCGTTACGGGGCTTAAAGGATAAAGGAGAAAACGGTGAAAGACATGAAAAACAACAAAAACAAATGGCTGCTTTTCACGCTGGCCGCCGCTTTGCTTCTCGGCGGATGCGCGGGCGGAGCCCGAAACTCTGCCGACGAAAGCGCGGACGGAAGCTCGTCGGACAGCGTTTCCGACAATTCGCATAGCTCTTCGGACGGATACCAACGCTACGAGTACGACGCCGTTCACGAATCGGAAAATAATATTCTGACGTTCAAAAGCTCGGACGACGGACTCGATCATTTTCTCAACGATTTCTTCGAGCGCCATTCCCGTTACAGCGAAAATCGCATCCATACGCATCCCGTCGGCGCGGGCGGGACGGCGTGGAAAGAATGGGAAACGTTGATCGGCAGCTGGTGGGATGCGTCGGCGTCCTTTAATTCCACGATTCCTGCGGGGTATGCGACGAAGGATCTCGTGCAAAGCTGGCTGCTCTCTCCCCAACAGGACAATCAGGGCTATGTGTGGAGCGACGAGGGAAATACGCCCGGAGCCTGGGGCATGGGGTGGGCGTTCCCTTATTATACGCAGACGCCCTCCGTTACCTGCGGTTTCGAATTCGACGACGGTATTGCCGGTTGGAGCAGTCCTTCGGGCGCCACGCTGGGGCTTACGGACACGATATATACCGGCGACGGGAGCAAGGAGCTGACTGCGGCGGCGGAAAACGTAAGCGAAATTTCCGTCGAATCGCCCGGGATAAACGCCACGACGTTCTACGCGCCGTTTATGGCGCTGGGCATGAGCTTTAACAATACGGGCGACGTCGCAAATCTCGATGATATATACGTCTCTTTTCAAACGAAAAACGACGGTGCATATTCGGACGACAAGACGGTGAAATTTTCCGATTTCTGCACGACGGGACTGCCTGTGACGGGAAACGTTCCCGCCGACGGATACTACCTGCCGATGTATATCAACGAAAAGTGGGGACAGTCGGAAAGTAACGTCGTTACGAAAATCAAAATTTCCGTAAAGGCGAAAGAGGGGACTAAGATCGGCGGAAAGCTTAGGTTTGATTTTATCCGCTGCGATTACGACGACAGACAGGCGAACAACGTGGGCATTTATGTCACTGCGGCGGCGGAGCTGCTGGCATATGCGCAGGACGCGTCGCTCACGAAACATATTCTGCCGAAAGCGCGGGCGGCGATGCAGCATTATCTGACCTGCCTCGACGGTGCAGACGGACTGATGAGTACCGAATATTATGTCGGGCACGACGGTCAGGGCACGGTGATTGCCGGTACGGGGATCGGGGACGGATATTGGGACGTGACATCCTATCCCGACGTAAATCTTTATACAAATATCCAATATTATCGCGCGATCGAAGGAATGATCTATCTGGAAAAGCTTGCGGATTCGCTCGGCGTCAAAGCGGAACGACCGACGATCAAGGGCAAGGACATGAAAACGACGGCGACTTATGCCGAAACCGCGGAGAGCCTGGAAGCGTTGCGCAAAAAGGTGGAATCGCAATTCGAGAGCTATTTCTGGAACGAGAAGAAGGGGCGGTTTCTGGCCGGATATTACGGCGGCGTGAAATCGGAGGACAACATTCAGGATAACGGGTACCTTCATTTCAATCTGGAAGCCGTCGCCGCGGGGCTGGGCACGGACGAACAGCAGGCGTCGATTATGTCGTGGATCAACGGCGATCGCACGATAGCGGGGGATAATGCGCAGGGCGAAGATATTTACGCTTTCGAGTTTGCGCCCAGAAATACAACCAAACAGAATTACGGGGATTACTCCTTCGTGTATAACGGATGCAATTGGGGCACGGGCGTGCACAACGGCGGCGCAGTCATGCAGACGAGCTATTACGACCTGATCGCCCGTACGAAAATTTTCGGCGCAGACAACACTTATGCGAGGCTGAAGGACATACAAAAGTGGTACGACAAGGTGGCTTCTTACCGCGGCGTGGGCTGGGATTTTTACCGCGCATACTACGATACCACCAATATCGGCATGCAGGGCGGACCAACGGGCGGAGCAGTCGGGCTGGATTACGAATTTTTGGAAGCGGCGCTCATGTATGCCGCGGTTCCCACGGCGTTTTTCGGGATTCGCCCCTCTTACGAAAAATCTTTGGTGATAGCGCCTTCGATGCCTTCGGGCCTCGATTACTGGAAAATGGAAAATCTTATGTTCGGCGGCAGATATTACGATGTTTCCATCGGAAAATATTTCGTTCAGGTGAGCGGCGTGAGGGATAAGACGGGCAAAGCTGCCCCTTGGGCGGGATATACCCTGGAGGTGAGGCTGAATAAGCCGTCTTTCCCGTTCGATGTTTATGTCAACGGCTTCAAAACAAATTATGAGGAAATCGGAGAAAGAATTTCCGTTTCCGTTCCGTTTAACAATTCCAAGGTCGAAATCATCGGCCGATAAAAACAAAAAAATTGCGGAAACGCAACAAAGGAGACATAAAATGATGAAGAAAAAACTTACCAGCTTACTCGTAGCAGCCGTATTGGCTCTGTCCTTCGGTTCTATGGCCGCCTGCGGCGGAGGAACGACTTCGACGACCGATAAACCAAACAGCTCGACGAGCACACCCGATCAGTCGAGTTCCTCTGTACCCGAAGTAAAAAAGTACACCATCACGGTGGAAAACGGAACGGGCGGCGGCACGTTCGAGGAAAATTCGAAGGTCACCGTCAAGGCGGAAGACAAAGGGGAGGATTATCTCTTTGCGGGCTGGAAGGTCGGCGCAGAAATCGTATCCACGGATAAGGAATACGAAGTGACCGTGACTGCGGACAAAACGCTGGTCGCAACTTATACTTACAGATACAGCGTCTGGGACGGAACGACGCCCGAAAATGCGCCCGCGTCTTATGTGGTGGACGAAACGGCCAAAACCGTCGCCATCAACGACGCGGAAGCGTTTGCGTATTGGAGAAGCCTTTTGACGGCGACCTCGGCCACCGACTATTATAGAGGTTTTGCGGGACACACCTATGATAATACGAAGGATATTCCTTTGGAGGAAACAGATCCGGCTTATCAGGCCGGCTATACCATCAACATCAACTGCGACATCGATTTAAGCGGCCAGACGTGGATGGGAATCGACGGCGAAACGCCCATGCTCGACGGATGTATTATCAACGGGAACAACCATATTATCAAAGGAATGACCACCACTATGCAGAGTACCTCTGCGGGCATACGCGGCTGGGCGACGGGCGGCTTCTTTACGATGCTCGGTTCCAATCAGAAAGTAATTATAAAAGACCTTACCTTCAAAAATGCTTCAGTTACGGGCGGCGGACAGATCGGCGTCGTCGTGGGCGGCGTTTATCGTGTAAATCTCACGCTCGACAATATTACCGTCAAAGATTCCTATATTCACGGCGGTACGGGTCACAAGGTCGGCGCGCTGATCGGGCGCGTGGGCAACTGCGGCGACGGAACGGGCGACCATGAAGTGATTACTGTCAAAAATTGCACGGTAAAAGATACGACGATTGCCGCCATGCGCAATATCGGTGCTTTAATCGGCGCGGTGTTCTCTTCCGAAAGCAATATCGCGGCTCCGCTGACTTTGGAGGAGGTTTACAAAGCGCAGTACGGCGGCTGGGAAACGCAATTCGGCCCTACGTGGGAACCCGTCCCCGGATACGATAAATTTGTTGCGACTAAGGCGTGGTTTGAAGGCGCTCTTGCCGCGATAAAAGACAAATCCGAGGGCAAGGAATCCGTTTGCACCTGGACTCAGGCAGAAGCGACTGCACAAATTCCTTCCTATCAAAGCTTTATAGCGACTGCGGAAAACATAAAGGCCACGCAGGAAGCCAATTATCAGAAATATATCGGCAACAATATCGACGATAATCTTACGGTGACGGGAAACACAGTCAATAACGTAACGTTGATTACGTGGGCGCCCGAGTCCGCTGAGGGAAAGAACGAAACCTGCAATTCAGCAGCGCTCTATACGTATAACAATGCTTTATATGACAATTATGCCACGACCGAAATCGACGCGGCGGAGACCAACACCGTCGAAACGGTCAAAAAGATCGATACTTATGCGCATGTGAAAAACACGGCGGAAAAAACGCCCGTTTATATCGCTACCGCGGAAAACTTCGGGGCGGTTGTCTATGCGACGATGATGGAAGCGACCGATTACGAGGGCGTCACCGACCTCTATATCGCAGGCGATATCGATATGACGGAAATCTTTGCCGAAAACACCGATTACGCCGAAGTAGTGCTTCCTGCCTTGACGATTCACCTCGTTGCGGGCGCGAAACTTGTCGGCTTTCCCGAAAGCGTGCTGGCAAACGTTACGTTTGTCAACGTAACCGAATAAAACGAAACAGGTCGGACGCAGAACATCGGGTTCGTTGACCGATCCCCCTGCGTCCGAGGAAATTGCGAAAGGCCGTGAAAGAAACGAGTGTAAAAAATGGTTCGTCTCTTTTGCGGTTTTTCGTTCGGTTCCGAAAAAATGTCTCAAGGGGGCATATATGGCCGTAAAATTACGTAGAAATCTTTTGATTTCTTTTGTCACGGGCTTTTTAATCGTCCTTGTTACCGCGCTGATGATGCTCGGGGGCGTTGCTTCGTCTCCTGTGCGTGCGGGGGCGGAAACGAACGCTTTTTTGGCTTCTTTCGCGGCGTATAAGGGAAACGTTTCGGATAATGACGGATACGTAACCTATACGGTCGGCGGCCCGAACAGTTATTTTTATCGGGGAACGAAATCGTCGCAAATCAACGAGCCTCTCGGTTCGGCATACAGCGTCCGATTAAATTACAGAAATACGTTGTTTTTGCGGATCAGAAATAATACCTCGGCGACTCAGCTTAAATTTATGTATATCACCAGCGCCGATCTGACCTTTGACGAAGAAAAATCTGCATTGATCGATCTTTCTTCTGGGATCGGAGATGACGAGGGATTCCGATCCTATTATTTCAATTTATCGGCAAACCCCAAGGCGGAAGGGTATCTTCGGGCAATGCGTATTTATCCCGTAGGCGCGGCCGAGGGAAACATCGATTTCCGCGAAATTTCCTTTTCGAAAGAAGACGAATACTGCGATTACGCCGCAGAAAATATTTCGGCCGTCACGGACGGGGCGCAGGTGACCGTTTCGGGCACGTTGAAGGAAAAATATAAAAACAAGAGAGTAAATATTTATCTCACCGATATTTCAAATCGTTTAGGGAATACGGAAAAATCGACGCGCATTGCGTATGCCGATACGGCGGGTACGAGCTTTTCCGCTGTTTTTCCGTATTATAAAAACGGAATATGCCTTGCGGGATATTCGCTGTTTGCCGAAGCGGACGGGGTATTTCTTTCGGCGCCCTTTAAGGTATCCAACTCGCTCGAGTACGGAGTCAACCCATATAAATTTACGCTGAATAAAAATACAATCGCCGCGGGCGACTGCGGCGCGGCGGGAGACGGCTATACGGACGATACGCAGGCGATCCAGACCGCGATAGACCGCGTCAACGCGGCGGGAGGCGGAAAAGTCGTTCTCAAAGGCGACGAAAGCGAATTCGGAAAAAGATACGTGGTCACTTCGCTGAAGCTGAAAAGCAACGTAGAGCTGTATATCGGCAAGGGCGCGATGCTCCTTCAGAGCAAACGCGCCGCAGATTACGCCTATACCGTGACTTACGGACATGATATTACCTTGCCGAATGCCTATTGGACCCATGCGTCGCTGTGTAAAAATTATCCGCTGATCTACGCCGAAAACGCGGAAAACGTAAAAATTACGGGCGAGGGGAAAATCCGCACGGACGATACGGGTATAGAAAACAACGATTATTCCGACGCTTCCAAGCTTCGTATCGGCTGCGGTTATCGTATTCACGTGATCCCCGTCGGTATGTACGGCGTAAAAAATATCGAAATTACCGGGATATCCGTAGAGCGTTCGAGCTCTTACCATATCGCGTTGTATAAAACGGAAAATGTCTATATCGGCGGCGTGACGCTTTCCGACTGCGCCGACCTCGGCGGCGACGGGATCAGTCTCGGCGTCGGGACGAAAAATGTAAAGATCGAGGGCTGCCGTCTGCACGTGACCGACGACGCCGTTGTGCTGTGGTCGTCGAGCAACAACGAGCCGCGCGGGCTGACCTGGTGGCATACCGTTCCCGACGGAGACAACGTCGTCGGCAATATCGAGATTACGGGCAACTGTATTTCAGGCGGGCACGGAATCACTTTCGTGACCTGGGGGACGGACGCGGCGGATCTGTCGAAACAGGAAATTTCGGATATAACGATCACGGGAAATGTACTGGCGGCGGACGGAAATACCGCTCTTGCGGGTTGGTACGACAATCCCTATTACGGCGCTTCCACTGCGGCGAACGGATATCCCGGGGAAGCGGGGGACTGTTCCCCCGTTAAAAACGTCACCATATGGGGAAACGAGGCGTACGGTTACACTACTTTCGCGGTTTGTGCCGCCACCAATGTGGTAAGCGATATTTACGAGCTGCGTTCCTCTTCGCAATTCGTCAACGGAAATTTCGAGCGATCGTCCTGCCAGACGACGGTTAAAAGCGGCATGGCGGCGGGGCTGTCCTATTGGTCGTATAACAATGCTTCGGCCGTCGGTACGGTGACCGAGGCTGGAAATACCCGCGGAAAAGTCGATTTTTCCGTGGCGGCGGGCGCCGAGCTGTACCAGGGACTTTATCTTTTGAAGGGCGAATACGTTTTCTCGTCCGACGTCCTCGGAAAAGCGAAGCTGACCGTTCGCAATTCCGACGGGGATATGCTCGCCGAAAAAGATTTCAACCGAGCCGCCATGGCGAAAGAAAACGTAAAATTTACCGTGCCGTCGGACGGATTGTATCGGCTGGGGATAAGCGGTGGCGCGGGCGTATGTCTGATTGACGAAGCTGCCGTTACCGCGTTGGAAACGTCGGAAAAGGACAAATTTTATACCGAGGATTTTAGCGGAAAGGGAAATTTTTTCCTCAACGGGTTTACCTTGGGGCAGGGAAAAATTACTTCTTCGGGCGCTGCGTCCGCACGGCTGAAGAACGTTTATGGGGATTTCGAGCTGAAAATTTCCTGCGTCGGGTCGTCGGAGGTCGTCGTCCGTTTTGCCGAACGTCAGTACGAAACGGATTGGCTGTATTATGCGCTTTCCTACAGTCCCGCCGAAAAGCTGGTGACGCTGATTGCGGGCAACAAATGCGGAGAAACGGTACTCGATTCTTTCCGCGCCATTTTTCACGACGGCAACGAACTGATCGTAAAGTTTTCTTCGGGAAAAATCGTAGGTGCCGTAAACGGCGTCAATGCGATAGAGTATTCGGCGGATTCCGCCGAGCTTCGGGGAGACGGATTCGTTAAAATATTCGTCGGCGGCGCAGCCGAGATCGGTTTTTTACAGACGGCGCCTTCGGGCGCGTTTGTCACGCAGACAAAACCGGAGGGCGGAGGCGATTCCTCCGAGCCCGACAGCGGGAGCGAAGCGCCTGTCACGTCGGAAGCTCCCGTACCCTCGTCGTCACAGGAGGCGGTAAACGAAAGCGGTTCTGCGAGTTGCTGCGGCAAAGCGGGGGTAGTGCTTCCCGCCGCGGCCTCGGTTGCTCTTGCGCTGATTGTACTCGTTAAAAAGGGGAGAAAAGACCATGGAAAAGACAATTAAAAAAATGACGATCGCCCTCGTCGCGGCGATGCTGTTTACCGCCTCCGCCTGCGGGGGCAAGACGACGGATAGCGGTTCGCAGCCGAACGACGTCTCGACGTCGCAGGCGGAAATCGGTTCTTCCTCGGGAAGCGTTTCTTCGGAAATCCGTATTCTTCCCGATAAAACCGAATTGTCGATTGAAGCGGGCAAAACGACTACATTGAACGTAAGCGTGGAAAATTATTCGGGCACGGTAGCTTTTTCGACGAAAGACACGGGCGTTTTCTCCGTGAGAAAGATCGACAACGGTTCTGCGACGGTCACGGGCAAAAAAGCGGGTGCGGGAACGATTACCGTGACGGCGGGCGATCAAACCGCGTCGGTGGGCGTGACGGTGAATGCAGTGGACAGTCTGCGGCTGAATCTTAGCCGCATGACGATTTACAGCGACGGCGACGTTTCCGCTCCCGTAACGTTAAAGGCGACGTATTCTGCCGCCGTGGCGGGGGATAAGGTCGTCTATACCTCGTCCGAACCCGCCGTCGTCACCGTGACGTCTGACGATGCGGGCATGGCCGTCCTCACAGGGAAAGGCGTGGGACGCGCTTCGATCACCGCGAAACTCGGAAAAGCGGAAGCCGTCTGCGAAGTGGAGGTTACCAACAGCGGTATTCTTTACGGGGAATTTCAAAACCAGCTTTGGGTTTCGGGGCTGAAGGAGGGAACGAACCTCCGCGGGAAAGTATATATCCCCGAGGTAATGTGGGACGGCGTCTCGTATCAATCCGTCATGGGCGTTAAAGAGGGCGTCTTTGAAAATCAGGCAAACATTACGTCGGCGTATATCGGCTATAACGTCAAGTGTATTTCCGAGCGCGCATTCAGGAATACGGGCCTGAAAGAAATGGAATTTCAGATGGATACCTCGAAAGAATCGCAGATCCGCACAATCGCAGGGCGGGCGTTTGCAGGTACGAAGCTGACCTCCGTCGTGATTCCCAATACGCAAAACGGCTATTATTTCGGGCCGGGCGTTTTTTATAATTGTTCCTTGCTGACAAGCGTACAACTGCCCGACGCGTTGACCACGATCCTTGCGGATACCTTTGTCGGTACGGCGCTGAAAACGATTTATTTCGGGTATCTCGGCGAAACGCTCGATACGTCGGGCAATCCGGTGCCCGCCGTACACGCGAACGCATTTTCGGCCGATGCAGCTTTGGAAAACGTTTATTATATCGGCAGTCGGGCGGAATGGCAGGGTATGCTGACGGGCTGCGACAGCGCCGTCTTAAAAGCGCTCGACCCCGCGGCGATTCACTATAACGCGAAGGGAATAAACGGATAAAGGAAGAACAAAGTCGTATGGCTGATAAAACAAAAAATTGCTTTACCGTCCTATTGTTCGCATGTGTGTTTATCTTTACTTCTTGCGGCGGGATAAACGGTTCCGTTCCCGATGGTTCCGAAGCTTCCGATACCGTCGTCGCGCCATTTGTAATAGCAGACGATAAGCCGAGCGGTTCGACGGAGTATTCCGATGATAAAAATGCCGATAAGGTGCGGACGGCACCGACTTTTACCGTCGATAAATCGGTTTCGGAATCGGACGGAACGCATCTTTCAATTGACGTTATATTTGGGAACAAGACAATCTTACAGCGCGGCGCAGTAAATCGTTTGTCGGGCGAGACGGACGGTACGTACGTAGCCGCGGAATTGGACGGTACTCTTTATTACGGGGAAACGTCGGGGGAAGAGTGGACGGTATATCTTCCCGCACGTCCCGCGGACGAAAAAAATTATACGCTCACGATTTATACGGAAAGCGAAAAATTTACCTTATCCGAGGTGTGTTTCGGCGACGTGTTTCTTTGTTCGGGTCAGTCGAATATGGAAACTTTGCTGGGACAGTATGAAGCGCACGCCGCAGATGCAGAGAATGCCGACGACGAATTTCTGCGCTTGTTCACTGTTGAAAAACCCGTCTCGTCCGATAAGGCCTCGCCTCTTTCGGATACGCTGTCCGGCGGCGCCTGGAATACCGCCGACCCTGATTCGGCCCGCGCTTTTTCCGCCGTCGGATATCTGTTCGGGCGAAAGATGCGCCAAAAATTGGGGATTCCCGTCGGGTTGATCAACGCCTCTGTCGGCGGATCGCAGATTTCCTATTGGCTGCCGGGGGAAGAAGCTGCGGCATTGGAAGCGGCGGGCGAGGAGCTGTTTGACGGAGAAGAACAAAAGCTTTATCCGTCCGTCGGCTACAATGGAATGATTTATCCTCTCCGAAATGTCAATATCCGCGGCGTTTTATGGTATCAGGGAGAAACGGATGCTATTTCCGTCCACGGCGGTTACGAAAAAGCGCTTGTCGCATTGATCTCTTCTTACCGTAAAATTTTTGACGACGAAAATTTATTTTGGACGGTGATGGAGCTGCCGCGTTATGGAAATTGCCCCGTCGGATATGCTGATATCCGTTCGGCGCAGCAGCGCGTGACGGCGGCCGACGGGAGGGCGGCTTTAAGCATCGGTATTGACACGGGCGATTGGTCGGATATTCATCCCGGCAACAAAACCGTGATTGCGGAACGCGCCGCCGACGAAACGCTGTTTTCATTTTACGGCATAGACAGCCCCCGTTGTCCCGAGCTCGTCGGGGGAGAAAGTCTCGCGGACGGTTCGCTGAAACTGTATTTCAAAAACGCGGGCGACGGATTGGAAATTAGAAACGGAGGGGCGGGCTTCGAGCTTTCGACGGAAAATAGTTCTGTGATTAAAAGCGATTATACCGTGGAAGCGTGTGAGGACGGAAAAAGCGTGCTCGTAAAATATTTTGATAAAAAAATAATGGCGGTCGAATACGGAAAAAATCCCTTGATCGAAGTGGCGGCAAGGTACGACGTTTCCAAACAGTTGTGTATCTACAATTCTTATTCCCTTCCCGCCGATCAATTTGAGTTTTGCGTTTGAATGCATAGGCGTGACGCGCTGGGACGCGGCAGAGATTTTTTATGAAAGAGTATATATTTTTAATAATAGCCGCGCTTTTATTCAGCGTTCAGTTTCTGTTTCAAAAGGCGTATCAGCGGAAAGAGTGGGAGTCGCTCTCCTCCGCTTTTCTGTTTTCAGGTATCTACGCGGCAGTCGGCATGGCGTATCTTTTGATTGCGACGGGATTTCGTCTGGAGTTTTCGCTGTTTTCTCTCGGCCTTGCCGTCGTTTACGGGACGGCAGTTCTCGCGTGTACTTATTGCAGCGTAAACGCTTTGAAAAATACGGACATATCTACGTTTTCCGCCTTTATGATGCTCGGCGGAATGTTGCTTCCGTTTGTCTCGGGACTGACGTTTTTTCACGAACCGCTGACTTATGCGGTCTTTTTGTGCTGTGCGCTGATTATTTTGGCGCTGCTTTTGGAGTACCTGGCAAAAAAGGGCGCGGAAAAGAAAACGCTTAAATATTGTTTTATCGTTTTTATTCTCAACGGTTTGTGCGGCGTGTTGTCCAAGACGCACGAATATTTTACTGCGGCCAACATCGACAGCATGTCGTATATGTTTTACGGTTACGCGGCGGTCGTCGTGATCGTTTTTGCATATTATCTGATCAAGGGAAAAGCGCCGAAGCCGAAAAAAGCCGTTTCGCTTATCTATTGCGGACTGTATTCTGCCGCGACTACCGTCGCAAATTTATTGACGCTGTTTGCTTTGAAAGTGCTGCCCGCCTCGGTAAATTATCCTTTTCTTACGGGCGGAACGATGCTTTTTTCAACGCTGATAGGTGTATTTTTGCTGAAAGAAAAATAAAGCCGTTAAACGTCGTTGCAATCGCCGCGGCGCTCCTCGCCGTCGTTTTGCTGGTAGTTTTACCCGTATAAACATAAATGAGACAGTTCCAATTTAGTTTGTTCCAAAAATTTCGGGAGGTTGACGTTTTTTTACGCAGATATATATTTTATTCGAGCGCCGAGAACTATAAAATTTTAAGACGAGATAAATACCGTTTAAGGCGGACAGGAAGAAAGGCGAGGAGCCACAAGCAAATTTTTTACGGAGAAAAAACAAAAATTGAACGCAGCGCAACGGAGACGGCGTGCCGAAATATTATTGCGCGGGCGGGAAGCTTTGATTGTTTTTTCTTTACAATAAAGTTTTTTTCTATTCGCAAGCTTGTAAGTTAACAAATATCACGTACGAAATTGGAATTTTCTCTATTGACAAATCTTTTTTTATCTGATAGAATAAAAAACGCGCTTTCCCGTATGAAAAAGGCGAAAGGCAAACGAGGAAATTATATGCGGAGTTTTGATTTCGATAAAAAAGGCTTTATCATCGGCGGCAAACGCGATTTTTTGATCGGCGGGGAGATCGCTCATTTTCGCGTTCCGAAGTCGGAATGGCGGTCGCGCATGCGCCTGTTCAAAAAGGCGGGCGGCAACGCTTTGACCACCTCGGTCGCCTGGCTTCTTCACGAACCCGAGGAGGGAAAAATTCTTTTCGACGATACGGACTACCGTTCGCTGAAAGAATATTTGACCATAGCGGGGGAGGAAGGGCTGTTCGTCTATTTAAGGCCGGGGCCTCTGGTTTATACGGAGCTGATAAACGGCGGAATCCCGCCCTGGCTTTTCGAAAAATACCCGCAGGTAAAAGCTTGTGCCAAAGACGGGACGGCGATCGAGCAGCTGTCGTATATGCACCCCCTGGCGCTGGAAAAATTCAAAAGATACTACCGCGCTCTGGCCGAAGAAATCAAACCCTTTCTGATTACGGCGGGCGGTCCCGTCGCCATGGTTCAATTGGACAATGAGCTGGCGGGGATACACACGTGGAGCGGCACGCTCGATTACAACGAGGAAACGATGGGCTTTTTCCGCGAGGACGGCCTGTATCCCCGCTTTATGAAGGAGAGATACAAAAGCATAGAAAAGGTAAACGAGGCCTATGGCACTCGCTTCGCCGCGTTTACCGAAATCGATCCGCGGGCAATAAATCTTTCGGGACGGGCAAAAGCGCGCGCCGAAAAGGATTATCACGACTTTTACTGCCGCCATCTCGCCGTTTATGCGCGGCAGCTTCTGTCCTGGCTGCGCGAGTTCGGCATAGATGTGCCCGTTACGGCGAATGCCGCAAACGCTTATCTGCTCAACTATCTCAAAGAATTAAGCGACGAAATGAAGGACGAAAAGTTTTTCATCGGCTTTGACAATTATTACGCCCTGGACGTCAATTGGGCCAACTTTCATCCCACGCCAAAATGGTACATGAAGACCCTCTACGCGGCCGACGCCATGCGGGCGATGGGCTATCCGTTCACCGTTCTCGAAATGGAGCTCGGTTCCTATGCCGACATTCCTCCCGTCCTCCCCGAGGATCTCCACCAATGGTATATGCTCAATCTCGGGCTTGGCATGAAGGGCGTCAGCTATTATATTTTTGCGGGCGGCGCAAATCCCGAATTTTCGGGCATGACCACCGACGTATATGATTTTCAGGCCCCCGTCTCCTCGGACGGCAAAATCAGAAAGAGCTATCAAACGTTGAAAAAATTTAATCTTTTCATGAAGGAAAACGAATGGCTTCTCGGGGCGGAGCGGATCGCTTCCGTGCAGGTGGGCGTGGAGTGGCAGACGATGCGGGGAAACGATTACGCCGTGCATGCGGGCGTTCCCAATACGACGGAGGCCGAGGACAGACTGATCAAGTGTCTTTCCTTCTCGCTGTTCTCCTCGAAATATTCCCACCGTTTCGTCGAGCTTACGGGCGAGCTGGATACGGAAAAGCCTCTTTTGGTCATGTCTCCCGACACCATGAGCCAAAGAGCGCAGCAGAACGTCGCCGATTTTATCGAACGGGGAGGAATGGTTTATATCCTTTCCGCGCTGCCTTCGCTCGACGAAAGCTTTGCACCCTGCACCCTTCTTCGTGACTATCTCGGACAGATCGAAGAGGTAAAAAATCCTTCCCTCAATCCCGCGGTGCTGATCGGCGGCGAAAGAGTGTTTTACGTTAATTGCCCCAACGCGCTCGCGCGTATTCCCGACGGAGCCGAGGCCTTTGCGACCGACGGCGACGGGAAATATACGCTGGGGTTCAAAATGGACAAAGGAAAGGGAAAAGTGTATTATCTCGGCGGACATTGGCGGACGACCGACGCCGTACAAGTGCGCGCTTTGGAAAAGGTTTTGGCCGACCTGGGCGCGGAGCCGTGCGTGGAGCATTCCAATCCCAGCGTTTACGCAACCGTATTGTCGGACGGGACGCAGGGTGCGCTGTTTTTAATCAATCTCTACACGGGCGCGCAGGAATCGGAGGTGAAAGTGCATTTCAACGGTGAGATAAAAGAGCTGGGACATATCAGATTAAAGCCGTCCGAGGTGAAATTTATCCGCTTTTGACCCGCGGCGACAATTTAATAATGACATAGTAAAAAAAGTGCAATTTTAAGTAAAAAAGTACGCTTGAAATTGTGCTTTTTCTTTGCTATAATGGAAAACAAGAGGAATGATTATGGAAAAGAAAATTAAAAATCTCGGCGTGATGGTGGATTGCTCCCGCGACGCGTGCTATAAGGCGGAAGCGGTGGAAAACTTTATCGACGTTATCGCCCGTCTGGGCTACAATGTGCTGATGCTCTACACGGAGGACACCTACGCGCTCGACGGCGAACCGTATTTCGGCTATATGCGCGGCCGCTACGGAAAGGAAGAATGGAAACGCCTGGACGCTTACGCGAAGGCGCGCGGGGTGGAACTTATTCCTTGTATCCAGACGCTTGCCCATCTCGGTGCGGTGACCCGCTGGCAGGAATACGGGGAAAAATGCGTGGACGGAAACGATATTCTTCTCGTCGATCAGCCTGAAACGTACGAGCTTATCGAAAAAATGTTCCGTTGGGCGGCGGAGTGTTTTACCAGCCGCCGCATTCATATCGGCATGGATGAGGCCTATACGGTGGGACTGGGGCGTTATCTCGATCTGCACGGCTATCGCCCGCGCTTCGAAGTTTTGCAGCATCATTTGCGGCACATCGCCGAAATCGCGGCCAGATACGGCTTTTCGTGCATGCTCTGGTCGGATATGTTCGTCAAGACGGCAAACGGCGGCGAATATTATCCCGAGCATTTTAACATGACGGACGAACTCGTCGATTCGGTGCCGCCCGAAATGCAGCTCGTCTATTGGGACTATACGCATACCGACCGAAGCGCTTACGAGGCGATGATAGACGGACACAGAAACTTTCGCAACGAGCTTTGGTTTTCGGGCGTGGCCTGGTCCTGTCTCGGGTTTACGCCGCACAACCGCTATTCGTTTAAGGCGGCGGAAGCGTCGCTGGCGGCTTGCCGCGAAAAGGGCGTGGAAAACGTACTGATCACCTCCTGGAAGGACGACGGAGCGGAAAGCTCCCTCTTTTCCGTCCTTCCCGCGCTCGCTTATATCGCCGCCTGCGCCGAGGGACGGGCGGACGAAAAGCGGGCCGCGGAACTGTTCTTCGACGCCGTAGGCGAAAGCTTCGAGGATTTTCTCTGCGCGGATCTCCCCGATTGGGTCAACGGAGACCCCGACCTTGAAAACCCCGTCAAATACGGGCTTTATAACGATCCTTTCCTGGGATTGTTCGACTATCATTTGCAGGAGGGCAAAGCGGCGTTTTTTGCGGAGAGCAAAAAAAAGCTTGCGGAGCTGGCCCGCAAGAGCAAGTACGGCTATCTCTTCGACACGCTGGCGAAGGCGTGTTCGGTGATGGAGCTGAAATACGATCTGGGAATCGTCACCCGCCGCGCCTATCGGGAAAAAGACGTTGCGGCGCTGGAACGCCTGGCGGAGGAAATCTATCCCGAAACGGCCCGTCGAGTCGGGGCGCTGTACGAAGCTTTTCGCCGTCAATGGGAAACCGAATGTAAACTAAACGGTTTCGAAGTGCACGACATTCGTCTGGGCGGTCTCCGTCAGCGGCTGGAACACTGCGGAAAGACGCTCGCCGATTACCTTGCGGGAAAAATCGAAAAAATCGACCCGCTCGAGGAGGACGTTCTGCCGTTCGATAAAAACAAAGGGCGGGGCGAAGGAATGCTGTACAGCATCTGGATGAATACCGCGATGACGAAGCCGCTTAATTGAGGCGGTTTATTGTCCGCTGCGGCGAAATGCAAGAGGCGAAACGGCTTCGGATTTTTTGAAGGTGCGGATAAAGTAACTGCTGTTTTCAAACCCCGTGCGTTCGGCGATTTCCGAGACGGTCAGATCGGAATATTTCAGATATTCTTTCGCTTTGGAAATACGTTTCCGCGTGAGATACTGTTTCAGCGTTACGCCGAAATGCCGACGGAATTCCCGCGAAAGATAGGAGGCGTTGACGTGGTGCTTTTCCGCAAAGTAGGTGAGGGACAGATATTCGGTAAAGCGTTTGTCCATCTCGTCGGCTGTCTCCCTCAAAAATCGGGGAATCCCGTTGCTCGTCGCCGCGGCCTTGAAAGACAAGCATAAGATCGCGGTCAGCAACTCGACGATCACCATGGAGGAAAGCGCCTCCTTTTTCGGGGAGGCAGTCTCTTCCAAGGTGATCAGATTGCGGATTTTGTTTTGAAAGGGCAGAGGATTTTTGACGCGGAGCAAGGGCGAACCGTTGCCGCTGCGAAACTGCTGGTAATACCCCTTGGCGGAAAGTCCCGTAAAATGCAGCCAAAAAAAGACCCACGGCGCTTTTCCTTCGGGGGTATAGTAACGGTGGCGCTGGAAGCAGTCTATCCAGGCTACGGAGGAAGCGTCTAAACGATACTTTTTTCCTTCGTATTCCAGGGCGCCTTCGCCCGAGACCGTGACGAGGATAAAATGGCTGTCAAAGCCTTCCCGCTCTACAAAATAGGGATATTCGGTCTTAAACCAACCGAGCTCCTGCGGATAGAAATAAGTTTGCCTACCGAAGGGAGAGGTCGTCACGAACAGTCGTTTCGAATCGGACGACCAAAAATTTTGCAGTTTTTCTGTGTAAGCCATGATAAACCTCTATCGATTGAAATCAGGAGAAAAAATAAAAATGAAAACGAAAATCGGATTATATTCCTGCGGAAACAGACCCTATTGGGGGCAATTTGAAGGCTTGAAAGACCGCCTGACCGCCTACGGGAAATTTATCGGCGAAAAAATGTCAAATCTTGCCGACGTCGAAATATGCAACTTCGGCCTGGTGGACAGCTTTGAAGCGGGAACGAAGGCGGGCGAATATTTCAACCGCGAGGGCGTTTCCCTTATATTCTGCCACGTAGCCACCTATTCGCCGTCGTCAAACGTTTTGCCAGTACATAAAACCTGCCGCGCCGAGACGATCGTTCTCAATCTCCAGCCCTGCGCGAAGATTAACTATGCGAAAACGGATACGGGAGAATGGCTGGCGCACTGCAACGCCTGCGCCGTCCCCGAAATCTGTAACGCTCTTGCGCGCTGTAGCGTCGGTTATACCGTCATCAACGGATTGCTCGGGCAGACGGAAACGCCCGCCTGTTCGCTTGCCGACGAGCGTACCGCGGACAGAGCCGAAGCGGTTGCCGCCTGGAGAGAGATTGCGGAGTGGCTGAGGGCGGCGGACGCCGTGGCGAAGCTGAAGGGCAGCCGCTTCGGTTTCCTCGGCAATTATTATGAAGGAATGCTGGATATGTACAGCGATTTCACGCTTCTCTCCTCCGCGTTCGGGATCGATATCAGGATTTTGGAAATGTGCGATATCAAACGCAGCCTCGATCGTGTGACCGAAGCGGAGACGGCGGAAAAGCTGAAGGAGATACGTTCGCTTTTCGAAATCGGCGGGGATTCGGAAGCTGCGGCGGAAGCCCGCCGTCCAACGCCCGAACAACTGACTTGGTCTGCAAGGGTCGCCTGCGCCCAGCAGCGCACCGTAGAGGAATTTAAGCTCGACGCCCTGGCGTATTATTACCACGGGGCGGACGGGGGCGAATACGAGCGGATACAAAGCGGATTTATCGTCGGACATTCGCTTTTGACGGCCAAACACGTTCCCTGTGCGGGCGAAGCGGATATCAAAACGGGTATCGCCATGAAGCTGTGCGACCTTTTAGGGGTGGGCGGGAGTTTCTGCGAAATCGTTACAAGCGATTACGAGCAGGGCACGATCCTTGTGGGACACGACGGCCCCTTCCATATCCGTATTGCCGAGGGGGCGCCGCTGCTTCGCGGTATGGGCGTATATCACGGCAAGCGCGGCACGGGCGTCTCCGTGGAGGCAAAGGTCAAAAGAGGGGAGGTGAGCACTTTGGGGATTGCCCAGACGGCGGACGGCAGGGTGCGTATGATCATTTCCGAAGGCACGGCCACCGACGGGGAGATCATGCGGATCGGCAACACGCAGACGCACGTCCGTTTTTCGCTTCCTCCCGACGCCTATATGGACGAATGGTTCCGCGCCGCGCCGACGCATCATTTTGCGCTTTCCATAGGACGGAATGCACGCCTGTTCGTCAAGCTCGCAAAGCTGCTCGACATAGAAAGCGTCGTGATCGGTTGATGTGAGAAAAAGACAAAAAAAGGAAATCGCCGTTTTTACGGCGGTTCTTTTTTTATAAAAAGTCAGGTGTGATATTTCCTGCGGTATTCGCCCGGCGTAATTCCGAAACGCCTTTTGAAAATATGATTGAAATGGCTAAGGCTGAAGATGCCGATATCGTTTGAAATATCGATGGTCAGACGCTTGGTGAGACGCAGTTGCTGGGCCGCGTATTCCAGCTTGACATAGAGGAAATAGTCCTGCATGGTCATGCCCGTGGTCTTGCGGAAAAGCCGCGTAAGCTGCATGTAGCTGTAATTGCTTTCGGCGGTAATCTCGGAGATCGGGCAGGCGAGATATTTTTGCGAATTCATTTTTTTTATAATCTCATCGACTTCGGTGGGCGTGTGTATGGCGGAGACGGATTTTTCGTAAATCTCCCGATGGAACAGGCCTACGATGAGATATACCGCGGTTTTCAGCATAACGAGGTTATTTTCGACGTTTGTGCTCCATAAAAGGGTAAAAAGGAAGTTTTTCAGTACGCCTGCGGAAGGATCGTCGTTCAGCTGCATGCTCAGCGGTGCGGCTTTTTCGAGAAAGCCGTACAGTTTATTATCGATGGGATCGAGAAGCTCCCGCAGCTTTTCTTTCGTCACCTTGACGTTGAGGTGCGTGGGGGCTTTATTGTTGTTGTATTTTGACGGAAGCGCGCGAATGAGATGTTCGTCCGACGGCTTGACGATCAAAATAGAGTTTGGATAGACGTGCTGGGTTTTTCCGTTGATCAAATGCTCGAAATCGAACTGTACGAAATCGAATTCCCAATAGTCGTGCGTGTGCATGATGGGAAATTCGTAATCGCAGTTTACGCCCAAACCATATTGAAAATATTCGAGCTGATCCTGCGCCTTAAATTTCAACATAATTTTTTCTCCCGTATCATTATGATATATTTTCGCAGGAAAAAAGTCAACTGTTTTTGCTTCAAGAATAAAAAAATCCTCTTTTCCCATTTTCTTCTATGTTATAAAACAGCAATAATATGAAATAAAAAGACAAGAAATAAAGACGGGGGGGGGGTATAATACAAGTAATAAAAGAAATAGGTATCAGTTTATATGCAGGTTATCGGAGTATTCAAAACTCATTTCGATTACGGTTATACGGATTCGGCGGAAAATATCCGCAGGAAGTACCGCGAAGAGATTATCGAAAAGGTCATTGCCGTTTGCCGCGAAACGGAAAAAAACGGTGAAGCGGAGACGTATCGTTGGACGCTGCCCGCCTGGCTTCTGATGGATATTTACGACAACTGCGCGCCTTCGGTGCGTGAAGCTCTCGCCGGGCTAATCCGCGAGGATAAGATTACCTGTCATGCGCTTCCCTTTACCGTACATACCGAATTGATGAGCGGGCGGCAGATGGACGATCTGTTTACGGCGGCGCGCCGTTACAGCGAAACCTTTTCCAAGCCATTTCCCCTCAGTGCGAAAATGACGGACGTCCCCGGGCATACGTCCGCGCTGATCCGTCCGCTGGTGCGGTCGGGGGTGCGGTTTCTGCATTTGGGAAAAAATCCGTACAGCACTCCGCCCGACGTCCCGCTCTTGTTTTGGTGGGAGGACACGGACGGCAATCGTCTTCTGACGATGTACACCCGTTTTTACGGCAGCCGGATTCGTCCGCCACGCGGCTGGAAATATCCCGTGTGGATGGCGCTCAACCAGACGGGCGACAACGAGGGCGGACACAGCGCCGCCGTGATCGAAGAAATGAAGCGGCAGCTCCCGAAAAGCTGGACGTTTCGGACGGGAAGCATGGACGATTTCGCACGGGAGCTTTTGAAGTGCGATTTGTCCGATCTGCCCGTCGTCCGCGGCGAGCTGGGCGATACCTGGATCCACGGCGGGGGCACATATCCCTGCGTCATGGGAAAATACCGCCGCGCGCGTTCATTTTTTTATCGCTTAAGCGACGAGGCCGAACGAAACGGTGCCGATATCTCCGCCGAAGCGAAGGAATTCCGCGATCTTGCCCTGCAATTTGTCGAGCATACCTTCGGCATAAACGTCTGCCGATACATAGGCTACGAAAGAGAGTACGAAAAGAAAAAATTCCTTCAAGAACGCGCCGCCCGCCCCGAATATGCTTTGGCGGAACAAAGCTGGGAGGAACAGCGGGCGCGGGTGTATCGCCTCGAAGAAATTGTACAAAAGCTTTCGGAAAAGGTCGGCCCGTTGAAGGAAACGAACGAGGACGGAGAGACGCGGTATGGGGTGGCGTTGGAAAACGAGAAAGCCGTCGTCACGCTTCCCGGCGGCCGAAAAGTGACGCTCGGGTACGAATATCGGATTGCCGGGGCAGACGCCTTGCATCTGTTTATGAAAAAATATCTCGTTCGGTTTAACGACTGGTCAACGGTGGATTTCGGAAAGGACCGTTATCCCGAGATAGAAAATAAAGTTTTTCATGCCCGCTTAAAGGAAAGCGAGTGGAAGGACGGAGCGTTGATTCTCCGTTACGGGACGCCGAAAGAAAGCTATGCGGAATACGGAAATGCCGAAGGATATACGCTGGCGATAAAGCCTACGCCGCAGGGCGTGCGCGTGAGGCTGTCGCTGAAAGACAAACGTGCGACGCCGTTCGTCGAGGCGGGAAATATGATTTTCTCCGTCCCCGAGGCAAAGGGACCTTATGTCGTGGAAAAGTGCGGCAGGGAGATAGACGTCGAGACGGATATCGTCAAGGATGCCAATCATATTTTGTGGGCGATGGACGGATACGCGCGGATAGGAAACGTCAAACTTGCCTCGATAGATGCGCCGCTCGTTTCTTTCGGTAAAAACGCGATTATGGAGTGGAACGGCGGCGGAAAAAGAAGGTATAAGCCCTCTTTCGTCGTCAACCTTTTCAATAACCAATGGGGAACGAATTTTCCTCAATGGATAGAAGGGAATTTCAATTTTGAATTTGTCCTTTCCGAGTTCGGCGCCGAGACAAATGGAAAGCAAGAGAAATAATAAAAAAGGTAGCAGAAAATATGTCGGAAAATAAAGTAAAGAGTATTGCAGAATATATAGAGGAATATTTGTCGGTAAGACAGCGTCCCCAAGGGGAGCTGTTGCAGTTCAGGCCGGGAGACGACCGCGACGTGTATAACTGTTCCGTTCCCTTTGATTTTGAAGGCAAAACGTACATCTGGGGCAGAGTGGAAAAGCGTACCGAATGGGCGACTTCCGTCACGATGCTGTTCGAATGTAAGGCGGACGGGACTTTCGTAAGGGTGGAAGGAGTGGAAACATATCCGCTCGAGGATCCGTTCTTTTTGAAAATCGCGGGCGAATATATCCTGGGCGGTACGCACGTCGTCAAGGAAAAAGGGAAGATCAAAACCTATTACGTTTATTTTTACAGAGGAAAGAGTCCCTTTGCGCTCAAGTATTTTACGACGGGGCCCGATTTTATGAAAGATATCCGCCTCGTCGAGCTTCCCGACGGCAAAATCGGCGTGTTCTCCCGTCCCCGCTGCGACGACATCATGGAGAAATACGGGACGATTTCTCAGGTCGGCTATACGGTGATCGACAGCCTGGACGACCTGGACGCGGAGGTAATCGAAAAGGCGGCGTACATACCCGAGGTATTCGGAAAAATGGAATGGGGCGGGGTGAATCAACCCGTCGCCCTGCAGGACGATCTGATCGGACTGATCGGGCATCAGGGATACACCATGTATGAAAACGGCGTTGAATATCCCATCTATGTCAACGTGGCGTACGTCTATCGCCCTTCGATCAATCGGATTCTCGAAAAGAAAGTGATCGGCGTCCGTTCGGATTATCCGGATGCGGAGTGTAAACGCCCTGCGCTGGCCTACTGTGCGTTTACTTCGGGTATCTGCGATGCCGCGGACGACGGCAAAGTAATTCTTTACAGCGGCTTGGGGGATTCCTGCGAGGGAAAAGTGGAAATCCCCGATCCGTTCCGTTCGTATAGACTATAAATAAAAATTCGGAGGTAAGACATGATGAAAGGAAACAAAAAGTGGCAGAAGCTTATAGTGGGGGCGCTGACGGGAATGATGTGCCTTACGTGCGTCACGGCCTGCGGCGGGCTTCGGCCTAATTCGGGCGAAGAAGTCGATGAAAACAGAACGCAGGTATATGTCAAGTACTATAACGGCGGTTTAGGTAAATCCTGGATGCCTGCGCTTAAGGAAGCGTTTGAAAAACTGCATCCCGAAATACAGATTATGCCGTTGCCGGGCATCTCCGACATGGACGCCGGCACGATACTCAATAAATTCACCACGGAAAAAGCGGATTTGTACTTTATGGATTACGTCGGCAGCGAATATCTTAAGCAATTCCGCACGAAAGGCTATATCGCCGATATGACGAAGTATATCAAAGACGAGAAGCTCAGCGAGTTCGGCGAAGACAAAACCCTTTGGGATAAAGTCACGCCCGCCGTCAAGGATTACTACGATGTGGAAGGGAAGGTGTATGCGCTTCCCTGGTATCAGGCGAGTTACCAGATGATTTACGACGTCGCGCTTTTCCAAGAAAAGAAATATTACGTCGATAGCGCGGGCGCGTGGAACGACGGCACTGCAAAATCCGCGGGACAGGACGGAATCGCGGGGACTTTTGATGACGGACTGCCCGTTACGCAGAGCGATTTTTTCGCCCTTCTCGACAAAATGGTGGACGACGGGGTTTTACCTCTTACCTTTTTAGGGTCTCAGGCTTATTATTTTACATCTTATCTGACGAATATGTTTGCCGATTACGAAGGTTATAACGACTTTATGTTAAACTATACGCTCGAAGGAGAGGACAGCGATTTTGGCGAAGTCACTCTCGAAGACGCGTACCGTCTGAAAAACGGGCAGTCGGGGAAAAAGTATGCTCTCGAATTTACCGAAAGATTAATCACCAATCCCGATTATTACAGCACGAAAACTTTCCAGACCTCGCATACCAACTATGCGGCGCAGGACGAATTTTTATTGAGCTGCGAACTGTCGAAAGAGTCGTCGAAGGTAAAGCCCGTGGCGATGATCGTAGATGGCCCCTGGTGGGAGCGGGAAGCGAACGATACCATGAACGTCATGGTCGATGAATATAAAAACGACGCTTACGCTTATGGCACGCGTGAATTCGGGATTATGCCCATGCCTCAGGCGGACGACGGCTCGTCCGCAGAGGGAAACACGGTAGCCTGTACCTCGGGGTGTTCGTTGATCTTCATGAACAATGCTTCCCAGGTTAAGGACGCGGCGGGGCTTTTCCTGCAGTTCTGTCATTCGGACGAGGGGCTGCGTATTGCCACGGCGGAGTCGGGGGTTATGCGTCCCTATAACTATACCATGACGCAGGAATATCTCGATAAGATGACGCCTTTCGGACGTTTGACGTATGAATATAACAATTCCGCACAGATTGTTTTCGAAGAACTTCCCGTCAGCCGCTTTTTGCAGGACGAAGGGGCAAAGTATTGTTCATATCTTTATACCTGGGTTTCCACGGTAAATACGTCGGCAAACGTCGCCAAGTATTTCCAACCCGGACAGGAAGGCCATTCGGTGAGCGAGTATCTTAAAGGTATGGCCGTCGATCCCGCTCCTTGGCAGGACGCGGTGGAGGAATACCGCTTCCGGACGGAGGAATGACGCAAAAATACCAAGATTTGAACCTCCGCTTTGACGTCTGCGGCGCAAAGCGGAAAAAAGGTGGTTGCTATGGAGTTTTCCAACAAGAAAAAGACGATTTTTAACAGTGCGGCGAAAAGGGGAAAGCTGATCTTCTATTGCTGCCTGATCGCGGTGCCGCTCATTCAGTTTATCTTGCTGTATGTATGCGTAAACTTTCGTTCGATCCTTTTCGCCTTCCAGAAATACGACTTTACAACGACGGAATATAACTTTGATTTTTCCTATTTTGCGGATAATCTGAAAACGATCTGTTCGGAACTGTTTGGCCCGGGGATCGGAAGCGCGTGGTGGAATTCGACGAAATCTTACCTGCTTTCCCTTTTAGTCATTATGCCTCTGCAGATAACAGTCGCGTTTTTCGTCTATAAAAAGCTGCCGTTGGCGGGATATTTCCGTATCGTCTTATATCTTCCCAACATGGTCGCGGGGATGACGACGGTTTTTGGCTACAGATATTTTGTCGAAAGGGGCCTTCCGCTTCTCTTTCCGAATAATCCGAAATTAACGGAATTGGGCGGGCTGTTGTCTAACGGAAACACAGTCTTCGATACGCTGTTACTGTACGTGGCCTGGACGAGCTTGGGCGGCGGGTTGATCCTGATGACGGGTACCATGTCGCGGACGAGCAAGGAAGTGATCGAGGCGGCTCATCTCGACGGCGCAAATCTCTGGCACGAATTTATTCACATCGTATTGCCTACCCTGTATCCCGTGCTTTCCATTCAGTTATATACGGGCGTCGTGGCAATCTTTACGGGCGGCCCGCCGCTGTATCAATTTTACGGTTCTACGCTTCCCGATCCGCCGGGAAAATCCATGACGCTGCAATATTATTTCTTTACTTTGGTAATCGGTAATACGTCTTCGCCTGCCAATTTCCCGAAGGCGGCGCTCGGCGGATTGATGTTTACCTGCGTCGCCGCCCCGCTGGTATTTTTACTGAAATGGTTGTTTGAGAAAAACGACCCGAATAATTGAGGTGGACAGATGAAAAAATCCCTCAAATCAAAAGGTTTGGCCGCCAATATCATCACAGCGGTGGTGTGGCTGTTTATCTTTCTTTATTCGCTGACGATTTTAGCTCTGTACATTTGGGTGTTTCTTTCTACTTTCAAAGGCAAAATCGAATGGAACACAAACCTTTTCGGCTTTCCGAAATCGTTCACCTTCAAAAATTATATAAACGCGTTCGTCAATTTCCAGATATCTATGGATATTAACGGAAATCCGACCACCATATATATCGAGGAGCTGATGCTGAATTCGATGTTGTACGTCGTGGGGTGCAGTATCGCCGCGACGCTTGCGCCCGCGCTGGTCGCCTATGCCACCAGCAAATTCGATTTCAAATTCAACGCCGTTCTGGACGGAATCGTAATCGTCACCATGATTTTGCCGATTATCGGCTCGGAAGCGGCGATGATGCAAATGACGCAGGTGCTGGGGCTTTACAACAAAATGATAGGTATGTACTTTATGAAATTTATGTTTCTGGGGTTCAACTATCTTTTATTCAAATCTACTTTCAGGGGCGTCGATAAAGCGTATTCCGAATCCGCGTTTCTCGACGGCGCTTCGGAATTCCGCGTGATGTGGAATATTAACTTTCCCATGATCGGCAACGTGCTTGCCATCGTGTTTACCCTTCAGCTGATGGGCTTCTGGGCGGATTGGACGACGCCGCTGATGTATATGCCGCACAAACCAACCGTCGCCTTTGCCCTGTACGAATTGCAATATACAAAAGTTTCCATGCTTCAGTTCGAGCCCCTGCAGTTTGCCGCTTGTATTATGGCGTCTTTGCCTACGCTTGTCGTCTTTTTGATTTTCAGGGACAAGATTATGGGCGGAGTCGCGTTCGGCGGACTTAAATAAAAACAATGAAAGGAGAAAAAGATGAATAAAAAGGCCTTATATCCCATAATGGCTTTCGTATTGGTTTTTGCCGCCGCATGCGGCGGCGGAAAGGACAGCAGCGGGGACAGCAGCGTTAAAGGAGAAGACCCCAATGCGACTTATCACAGGATCGTCGAAAAGACGGATGAAAAGATCTGGAGCGCGAAGGAACAGGTCGTCGTCCTGCCCGACAACTGCGACGAGCTGACGGAGCAGGCGGGGCTGGAGTTTATCCGGCTTTTCGAAGAAGCGACGGAGATTTCCGCCGATATCGAGTACGAAGCCGAAGCGACGGTGAACGCGGACGGATATTATTACTTTATCGGTGAAACCGCGGCTCTTTCGGACAATAAAATCGACAATTCTTACGCGCTGCTCGGCGATTCGGGCGTCGTCATACAGACGCGGGACAACGTGGTTTATATGACGGGAGCGACGGGAAAAGGAACGATTTATTCCGTTTACGAGTACATGAACAGGGCATTCGGATACGAGTTTTATGCCTCCGACGAAACGTTTATCGGCGACGGAACGGACGCCAACTGGCTGAAGTTCGATTATGTTTACAGGCCGAGCGTCGCCAATCCCTGTATGATGGCGGGGGAGCTGAATGCCGACGAAGACCTGTATTATAAATATCGTTTCCAGAATTATTATCAGACCTGGATGGCGAAAAATTCCGACGTCTATTACGCGCATACTTATTTCAAAATTCTGCCGAAAACCGAGTATCAGGGCGAGCATTCCGATTGGTACAGCCCCGACGGCCAAAATTTATGTCTGACGAGAGACCCCGCAATGATCGACGAGTTTGTCGAGCGGTGCAAGGAAGTGATCGAGGCGGACGATACGCACACGTATTTCATGCTGGGGCAAGAGGACAATTTCGGTTTTTGCAATTGCAGCAGCTGTACGCAACGGATTGAGGAGCTCGGGGGATTTTCCTCCGCGGTCATGATGGAGTTTACCAACGAAGTGGTGCGGCGAATGAACGCATGGCTGGAGGAGACCTATCCCGAACGCAACGTTACTTTCGTGACGTTCGCCTATAATCACACAAAAACCGCGCCCGTAACCTACGACGAGGGCACGAAAAAGTATATCCCCGTCAGTGAAACGGTGATTGCGGAAAAAAATCTTTCGGTGCAGTATGTCATCAATATGTGCGATTACTATAAACCTTACGAGACGGATTCAAGCATCGTTGCGGCGCTCGACGGCTGGAGCGCTGTCAGCGACAACATAACGATTTGGGAATACTCGACCAATTTCAATAATTATTTCGATTGTTTCGACAACTGGAATTCGATGGCGGAAAATATCCGTCTCCTCGAAAGCCACGGCGTGGATTATATCGTCGAGCAGGCGGCATACAACACCTGTACAACTGCGTTTTCCGAAATGCGGCTGTACGTCTGGTCAAAGCTGATGTGGGATTCCGCGCTGGATACGGCCGATCTCGTGGACGATTTCCTTTTCCGTTATTATAAGGAAGCCGCGGAGGACGTGGAAAAATATTACGACGCGATGTATGCGCACGTCGATAAACTCGTATTGGAAAACGGCATCACCGTTCGTTCGGGCGGCGACGAGTGCATGAACAGAAAAAATTGGCCCTATATGAAGCTCAAAGAGCTTAAGGGATATCTGACCGACGCCTACGCTTCGATAGAACCGCTGAAAGCAAGCAACCTTTTGCGGTATAATCAGCTTTACGACAGAATCGCCAAACAGGCGCTGTGGGTGGATTATTATATCTATACCTATTATCCGATCTATCTCGAGGACGCCGACGAGTTTTATCGGGAATGGAAAGAAGCCGCGCTCGGATACGGGGTAACCATGACGCAGGAAGGAGCGTACATCTGATGGTCATAAAAAACAGTTTCGAGGCAACGGAGAAGCCTATCGTCTCGGAAAAGAAAAGCGGTTATGTCCTCGTCCTTCCCGACAAACCCGTTTCCTACGAAGTAAAAGCGGCCGAGGAATTTAATTTGTTGCTCAGACGCGCTACGGGCGCCGAATTGCCCGTCGTGTCGGATAACGAAGCGTCGGGGCTTGAAAGACGCATTTTTCTCGGAAATGTCAACGAGGCGAAGGATTTCGGCGTCACGCTCTCTTACGGGCAGGCGGGCAGCGACGGCTTTTTCATCAAAAGCAAAGGGGAGGAGCTGCTGATTGCGGGCGCGGACCGCGGAACTCTTTTCGGGGTCTATGGATTTTTCGCCCGTGCGCTGGGCTACCGCTATTACGCGGAGAGAGAATGGAAGATAGACGAAACGGACTTTCTCCCCTTTTATGAGGCGGATATTTTTGAAAAACCCGACATCGACGCGCGCAGCTTCGGTTATTACGACACCTATCATCTCGGATTTCCGAATATCGAAAAAAACGCCGAACGTCTGCGCGTGGCGCGCAATAATTACAGCGACTGGATCATGGCGGGGCATACTTATTTTGCGCTGATACCCAAAGCAAAGTACGAAAAGGAACATCCCGATTGGTACAGCCCCGACGGGGCAAACCTTTGCCTGACCGCAGAGGGGCTGGACGAAACGTTTTCCGCAAACGTTATAGAAAAGATCAAAGAGACGGAAGGCCGATATTTCATGATCGGACAGGAGGATAACTTTTCTTTCTGCGATTGTCCGAGGTGTCGGGCGGCCGTAAAAAAATACGGAAGCGAAAGCGCGGTCATGATGCGCTTTGCCAATAAGATCGCCCGTTCCGTCGCGGCCTGGACGAAAGAGAATTTACCCGAAAGGGATATCCGCCTTGTGACGTTCGCCTACAATAAAACGTCTCCTCCCCCCGTCGTTTACGACGAAAAAGAGGACTCGTACCGTCCCGCGAGCCGGGACGTCGTCGCAGAAAAAAACCTGTCGGTGATGTTCATTCCTTTCGGAACCGTTCATAATTATCCCTACACGCATAAAAAAAATCGTTCCTGCGCGGAGAACTTCCGCGGCTGGAGCGTGTGCGCCGACAGTCTGTTCGTGTGGGATTACTGCGCCAACTTCGACAACTATCTCGTGGAATTCAACGATTACGGCGTAATTGCGGAAAATTATCGTTTTTTCAAAAAATTCGGCGTGGAGTATCTCTTCGATCAAGGCCCGTACAATACCAAAACCCCCTGTTTCGACGAGCTGAAGCTTTTCCTGCATACCAATCTCGCGTGGGATACGGAAGCGGACGCGGAAGCGCTGACCGACGAATTTTTCGCCGCGTACTATAAGGATATTTCTTCGCAGATGCGTAAGTATCTCGATAAGATGCGGGAAAGGTGGAATATCATTTCCACGCTGTACGGGGAAGACACCAGAAGCGGGGGCATGGACAGCAGCTATTATCTGTTGCCGCAATTTTTCCCGAAGGATTTTCTCGACGACTGTATGGAAATTTTTTCGGAAGCGAGAGGCGTTCTCGAGGGAATGAGGCTGAAGGATTGGGACGGATATCTGATGTTGAAACGCAGGCTTAAGCAGATCTCGATTTCCGTGAGATTTTTGCTTGTAAAGATATATGGCAGATATTACGGAAAGGAATTGCCTGTAAAGATCGACCGTCTGCGCGCAGATATGAACGAATGTGGAATCGTCAAAACCAACGAGGGCGATTTCATGGAAATATGTTAATCCAGAGGAGGATAAAGATGAAAAAACTAACCAAACTCTTGGCGGGCGCAGCTTTGACCTGCACGATGATCTTCGCAGCCGCCTGCGGCCCGACAGGAAACACGTCCACGGGCGGGGACTCGGGTACGTCGGTGGAAAAAACCACCGCGACTTATCGCATGGAGTATTATCTCGAGGGCGACAACGGCTACGAGCTCGACGCGACAAAAACCGAGGAAAAGTCGGGCGAGGTCGGGACGACGGCCACCATCGAAAAAAAGGAAATCGACGGCTATATTTTCGAAAGCGACCATAAAAGCAACGTCGTGAGAGGCAAAATCCTTGCGGATAACTCTCTCGTGCTCAAGGCTTATTATTCCAAAGACTATACGGGGAGAGTGGTTTTCGAGACGGAGCTTGAGGATTCCATCGACATTCTTAAAGGCGGAGAAACGACGCTTGTCGTGACGGTGAAGGTCAACGGCGAAGCTGTGACGGAAGGCGTCAACTACACCAGCAGCTATAAAGTAGTGGATATCGACGAAAACGGCGTGATGACCGGAAAAATGCGCGGCGAGGCCGATGTTTCCGTATCCTATAAAAACGTCTCCAAGACGTTCCATGTCACCGTTTACGACGCTTATATCGCCACGGAAGAAGATTGGTGGGGCGTTTACGATCACCTCGGCTATTGGTATAAGCTGACGGCGGATATCACGCTGTCGGAAAGCTCGGTCGAGCATTTTACCGTTCCCGCCGAAGGCGATAAAGCGGAAGAACCCGGCTGGCTCGTCAATCACACGTTTGAGGGCGTACTCGACGGCGGCGGGCATTCGCTCACTTATACGGGCTCGAGACTGTTCCACTGGGTTTCGGGCAGCACTACCGTGATCCGCAACATTACCCTCAACGCCTCTGAAGGATTTTATTGGGGCTCGACGATTGCTTACGGAATGGACGGTCAGGCAACGGTCGAAAACGTGACGGTGAACGCGCAGTTCAAAGATTCGGGCTGTTATCGCGCGGTCTCTGCCGATTTCTGGATTGAGCTTGGCGGCGACGACAAAGTGAAAGGCAACGGCGGTATGTTCGGTATGTTGGATAATGCTACGATTTCCAATTGCACCGTCATACTTGACATTACAAAACTTTCCGAGAGCGACGCGTCTCATTTCGGCGGGATTTGCTATCAGGCGAAAAATTCCGTAGTCAAAAACTGCAAGGTTATCAGCACCAACGATTCTGTTTCCGTCGTCGAAGAGGATAAGGGCGGTGCAACGATCACCGATTCCTCCGTGGTAGGCATGCAGGAAGCCGAATACAAGGTGGAATACTATCTCGAAACCGACGACGGTTATGTAAAGGACGATACGTTGAGCCATACCGAGACCGGGTTTGTCGGCAAAACGGTTACCGAGTCGCTTAAGCCTGTCCAGGGCTACGCCTTTGACGAAACCAATGAAAACAACGTATTGAGCGGCGTGGTCCGCGAGGACGGCAGCCTCGTGCTGAAGGTTTATTACAAACGTCTGCCTCCCGAGGACGCGGGCTATACGGTCAAGTATTACTTCGAAACCGAAACGGGCTTCGAAGAAAATTTGGGAATGACGCAGACCCTTACGGGTAAAATCGGGGCCGAGGTCAACCTCGAACAGAAAACGGTGGAAGGGTATCAATTTGACGCCGAAAACGAAAACAACGTGTTGAGCGGGACGATCACCGCGGACGGCGCGCTCGTTTTGAAGGCTTATTATAAAGTGGCGGTCACCCTGATCGGCACGGCGGACGAATTTTGGGCGATCTACGATTCCGAGGCTGCGTTGGCGGGAAATTATAGGCTTACGGCCGACATTACCCTTAAGGTTATGCTGGAAGGCGCGGAGGTCGTAGGAAGCATTACGGGCCGCGGACCTGAAAATTATAAGACAAACAATAACTTTACGGGTAAGCTCGACGGCGACGGCTATACGCTCACTTACAGCGGCGGCAGATTGTTCCATACCATACAGGGTACGATTGAAAACATTACTTTGAACTCGGGAAAAGGCTACTATTGGGGCAGCGCGCTCGCCTTCACCTTGTCGGGGAATGCGACTATCAGAAACGTTACCATCAATGCGGAATTTGAGAGAGAAGACTGCTATCAGTATGCGGGCGGAAATTTCCTTAAAGCACCCGGTGCGGGCGTGTTCGGCGTATGGGTTGACGGCGCTACGATAGAAAACTGCGTGGCAAACGTGAAATTTTCCGGAACGGCAGCTCCCGCTTATTATAAAGGAGTCGCTTACGATCTGAGAAACTCGAAGGTTACGAATGTAACCGTCAATGCTCCCGAATCGATAAAACTTTTCGAAACGGACGGCGGCAACAATGTCGTCACTGGTTCGGAGGTGGTCGTTAAGGATGATTATACCTTGATCTCCACGGAAGCCGACTGGTGGGCGATGTATGCGGCTGCAAATGAAAATAAAGAAATTACGGGTAAATATAAATTGGCGGGCAATATTACGCTTACTCGGAATTCCTGCGAGGACGGAGATCATGAGGTCAATTTCAACTTCAAGGGAATTCTCAACGGCAACGGATTTACCTTAACTTATCCCGGCGCGCGTTTGTTCCACTCTCTGGACGGCACGGTTGAAAATATTACCCTGAATGCCGGAAAGGGATATTATTGGGGCAGTGCGCTTGCGTTTTCCATTAATGCGAGCGGAGTAGTGAAAGATGTTACCGTCATCGCGGAATTCGACAGAAACAACACCTATCAGTTTGCAGGCGGGAATTTCCTCGAGGCTCCCGGTTCGGGCGGCCTTGCCGTGTGGCTTTCGGGAACGATTGAAAACGTGACGATCAACGTCACTCTTTCGGGGGAGGCGACGACTGCCTATTATGCCGGGATTGCATACGATTGCACGGGTGCGACCTTGAAAAATGTTACGGTAAAATCTGCTGCGGAGCTCGTTCTTTATAAATCGGGTACGCCTGCCGCAGAAGAAAACGTAAAACTTGAAAAAATCTCTTAACAGACGGCTGCAGAGAGGCGCTTGCCAAAAAGCGCCTCTTTGTCTGCCCGACGAGGCATTATGAAAAACAACAAAGATATTTTTGAAAACACGGTCTCTGCCGTAGGACAGCTGAAATACACCGAATACGTTACCTATCATCTGAAAGAAAACGCGAAACTTCGCGTGCTGTTTGTGGGAAACTCGATTACCCGTCACGGTATCAAGGAAGAGATCGGCTGGACGAGAGACTGCGGCATGGCGGCGAGCTGTCTTGAAAAAGACTATGTTCACCTCGTCGTCAAGGGGCTGGAGGAAAAGTACGGCCCCGTCAGTTACTGTATCGCGCAGGCGGTGGTTTGGGAATATGCCTTCAACCGCGACGAGGAAGTGCTGGCGCAGTTTGCAGGCGTAAGGGAATTTGACGCCGACATCATTATCCTGCGGATCGGGGAGAACTCCGACATGGAGCTTTTGAAAACGGAGGATTACTATAAACATTTCGATTTTATGGCGAAATTTTTCTTTACGCCGAAATCGAAAAAAATCGTTACAAGCCTGTTCTGGCGCTACGAGCCGATCGATCTGCCGATCGAAAAGGTGGCGAAGGACAACGGTTATATTTACGTTCCCATCGACCGTTTCGGCGAGCGGGACGACTGTAAGGCGCTGACGGAATTTTGGCACGGCGGGGTTGCCAAGCATCCCAACGACAAGGGCATGCGCGCGATTGCGGACGCCATTTTGGAAGTATTGTAAGGAGATAAACAGGAATGTTGATAAAAACGGACGCTTATACCTTGGAAATAAGCGATAAAACGGGCAACATCGTTTCCTTCCGCGGGATAACGGGGTACGACTATATCGCAAAAGAAACGCCGCTCGTACGCCTTTCTCTGCTGAAAAGCAACGGCGAACGCGTAATTGCGGAATCGGGCGATTGCTGTGCGGTCGAACGAAAGGGCAATACCGTGACGGTTTTTTACGAGGAGATCGGCGGGCTGCCCGTTTCCGCCGTCGCGTCCTTCCGCATCGAGCAGCCGTCTCTGGTGGGAATGAGGCTCAGCTTGTCCAATCGCACGGACATGAGGACGGAAAGCGCGCTCTATCCCGGGATAATTATTAAAAACAGGCTTTCCGTCGATGGCTATAAGCTTTTTTGGCCCGCGATGGAAGGGGTGGAGATCACTTCGGCGGATTTCCGTTCGGAGCTGATGGCGCATGCGGACGGGACGGTTTATCCCGCGAAAGGCTGGCAGGGCGTGTATCCGGGTGCCTGTCCCATGCAGTTTATGGCTTATTATAACGGCGAACACGGTCTGTATTTCGCGTCGCACGATGAAAGCTGCCGCTTTAAGCTGGTGGAATGGAGGCCCGAGGCGGGCGGAATACGCCTTATGCAGCAGGTCTATATCGATGAGGACGGAAGCGATTTCGCCTACGATTACGACGTGGTGCTGGGAACCTTTCGGGGGGATTGGTACGAAGCCGCGGAAATTTACAGAAATTGGCTGACCTCGTCCGCCGTTCTAGATTTTCCCAAGCTGAAAGATAATCCCGACCTGCCTGCCTGGCTCACGGAGCCCTTGACGGTCATTACTTTTCCCGTCAGAGGAACGCAGGATACGGGTGATATGTCTCCCAACTGTTACTATCCCTATACCAACTGCCTGCCGTACGTCCGTAAATACCGTGAATTTTTCGGCAATCGGCAGATGGTGTTGCTGATGCACTGGGAGGGCACCGCGCCGTGGGCGCCGCCCTATGTCTGGCCGCCGTTCGGCGACAAAGGGGCTTTCGATGCGTTTGTCGGGGCGCTCCACGAAGAAAACGATTTGATCGGCCTGTATTGCAGCGGTCTGGGCTGGACGCAAAAGAGCTTTTATTACGATTATAGCGGTGAGGAGCGTTTCGAACGGGAAGGCCTTGCCGAATGTGTGGAAGTGGGCCCGACGAGGGAATTGCAATACACGACCACCTGTTTCCATATCCGCGAAGGGTACGAGCTTTGCCCTGCCTGCGAAAAGGTGAAGGAGCTCGCCGTTTCCGAAGCGGAGAAAATCGCGGTCGGAACGGAGATCGATTATCTGCAATTTTTCGATCAGGACCTCGGCGGCAATACGTATCCCTGTTACAGCGATAAGCACGGACATCCGCCCGTCCCCGGAAAGTGGATGGCCGCGGAAATGAAGGATATCGTAAAAAAGATGCGCGCAAAATTCCGGGAGGCGCATCCCGATAAAAAAATGCTGATCGGCTGCGAGGCCGCGGCCTGCGAGCCTCTGCTCGACGATATGCGTTTCAACGACCTCCGTTATAATCTCGATCTCATGTACGGGATTCCCGTTCCCGCCTACGCCTACGTGTTCGGCGAATACGTGGCCAACTATATGGGCAATCATACGACGGCGACGCGGCTTTTGGATACCCGCCTCTATCCCGACAATATTTTCTATCGCACGGCGTATTCGTTCGCGCAGGGGGACATTCTCACCTTTATGCTGAAAAACGACGGAAAGGTGAATTGGGAATGGAACGATCCTTGGGAGGACGATAACGAACCCGATCAAGAGGAATACCTGTCCTTTGCAAAGACGCTCAACGATTTCCGTAACGGTATATTGTTCGAGCCCCTTCGCTTCGGAAAGATGGTAAAGCCAAGGCAGGTTTCTTGCGGAAAATATACCGAGAAAATAGACAGAAAAGCTTTGGTGCGTATCCTCGACGAGATCGTGACGACGAGGTTTGTCACCGACGACGGGCGGGATATACAGATTTTCGTCAACTTCAACCGCCGCTGCGTCACCTTCGGTCTTCGCGGAAAAATCGAGGGCAGGCTGTATCTTTCGCCCGAGGACGAGGGCGCGGATGTGTCGCTCGAAAATCCCGAATTTGATCTCCCCGCGCACAGCGTGGCCGTAATCGAATATAAGAGAGGATAAAGAGATGTTTCGCGTGATCGAAAGTCCGGAAAAAGGGAAATCGTTTGACGGGATTTCCCTTTTTGTCAATAAAATGCCCGTAAAAGCGGAGCTTTGCCGCGTATCGGCGCTTCCTTTCAACACTCCGTGGCCGGGACATCAGCGCCCGATCGAACAGAGCGAGGCGGCGGGCTTTATCCGCATCGTCTCCGACGAAAAAATACAGCTCGAGGTGCGTTATAAGCGCGGCTTTCAAAGGGCGGTTGTACGGCCTTTGTCAAAAAATATCCGCGTCAGCGCAGACGGGACGAAGGCGTGCTTCACGCTCGAACGGGAAGGGCAATATGTGTTGGAGCTCGACGACGAGCATACCGCTCTGCATATTTTCGTCGAGCGTCCGCGCGATTTTTCGAAATACGGAACGCCGACCCGCGTCTTTGGCGCGGGATTACACAAAGCGGGAAAGATCGTCTTAAGAAGCGGAGACCGCATTTTTATCGACGAGGGCGCGCTTGTGAAGGGCGTGCTTTACGGCAGAGGCGTAAAGGATGTTGCCGTTTATGGCTACGGCGTGATCGACGGGGGGGAGGAGGTGCGGCTCTCGCCCGACTGTTACGGCGAGGAGACCAACGGCTGCCTTAAATTTTACGAGAGCGAAAACCTGCGGATCGAAGGGATAACGCTGACGGATTCCGCTGTCTGGGTATGCAACCTTTTTGCGTGCAGAGACGTCGTTTTGGACGACATAAAAATCGTCGGACATTGGAAATACAATTGCGATGGTATAGATATCGTCAACTCGTCGCGGGTGGAAATCCGCGATTCGTTTATCCGTGCGTTCGACGATGTCATTACCCTAAAGGGAATTGTTCCCTATCGGCACCTGCCGCTGGAGGAGATTTCGGTAAAAAACTGCGTGCTTTGGTGCGGATGGGGGCGAACGCTCGAGATAGGGCTGGAGACGCTGGCCGAGTATTACCGCGGCATTTCCTTTACAGACTGCGACCTCATTCACAACTCGGCGGTGGCGATCGATATTCAAAGCGGGGATTACGCCGAAATTTACGACATAAAATATCGGAATATCCGCGTCGAATATCAAAATTCCATTTTGCCCGAACAGATGGAAAATCCGATCGGCAGTCCTTACGTCGGATACGGCAAGCCTCACGCGCCTACGTTTATCAAGATATGTACCTGGCCGTATTTCCTCGGCAGTCCGTTTGAAAAATACGACGAGGAGCTTGCGGCGGCTCGAGTGGGCAGACGCGCTAAGATTCATGATATAACCTTCGAAAACGTCACGGCTTTCGTCGAGGAAGGCGGCGTTCTGCCCGAGACGGTCATAAATGTCGAGGAGCCTGCTTCTCTGGGAAAAATTACCTTCAAAAACGTCAATACGCGGATACTTTCCAAATAAAGCGTCCGATTATATGGAAAAGAGTATGGAAAAGGACGGATACAAATTCAGCCGCTTCATGTATATACTTGAGGCGGCGTTCGAATATTTTATAGCCTTGTTGGCCGAGGGCGCGTATTTGGCAAAAGTGACCACGGCGATCGGGGTACCGGACAGTCTGACAGGTATTCTCACATCGTTCGTTTCGCTGGGGTGCGGTTTTCAGATTATCGCTGTTTTTTTCGCGGGAAGACACTCGGTCAAGCATTGGGTGACGATTTTACATAGTCTCAATCAAATATTTTTCGCACTTGTGTATTTTGTACCGTTTGTCAAGGTTTCGCAGACGCAAAAGACGCTGTTGTTCATCGTGTTTTTGCTTTCGGGACATATCCTTAACAATATCGTCAATTCCCCGAAGATCAATTGGTTTATGTCTCTCGTGGATGACCGAAAAAGAGGATCGTTTACGGCGGGAAAAGAGATGATTTCTTTGGCGGGCGGCGTTGTTTTTTCGTTTATTGTAGGCAAAGTTATCGATCACTACGAGGCCTGCGGAGATTTATACAATGCGTTTCTGTTTTGCGGGATAGGCATCTTGGTATTGATGCTGTTGCATACGCTCACACTGATCCTCTCACGGGAAAAGCCGTGCGGGAAAACGGAAAAAATTCCGACAAAAAAGCTTTTATCGGAGCTTTTTCGGAATAAAGATCTCTTGAAAGTGATTTTTATTTTCGTTTTATGGAATGTCGCAAATTATGCGACGGTTCCCTTTTACGGCACTTATCAGATCAAGGAATTAGGCTTTTCGATGACTTTTGTATCGATTCTTGCCGCGCTCTACGCGGTTTGCCGTTCCGTTTTTTCCAAGCCCATGGGCAGGTACGCGGATAAATACTCTTTTACCAAAATGCTGAATATCTGCTTTATTATACAGGCGTTTGCGTTTGCCGTCAACATTTTCGCCGTCCCTTCCAACGGAAAAATTTTTTACACCGCTTATTACATGCTTTTTTCCATAGCGATGGCGGGGATCAGCAGCGGCTCTATCAACCTTATTTACGAATATGTCGATAAGGAAAAGCGGGTAGGCGCTTTGGCCTTAAAAAATAGTTTGGCGGGGCTGGCAGGCTTCTTTGCTACGCTGGCGACGAGCGTCCTCGTAGAGCATATCCAAAAGAACGGAAATACGTTTTTGGGGATAAACGTCTATGCCCAGCAGGTGGTTTCGGCGATCGGGCTCGCGGTCGTTTTGCTGACCTTGCCCTGTCTCAACAAGATGATCAGAAAGAGGAAAGACAGCGAACTTCAGAAATTTTGATAACGCTTCAACCGCTTGCCTCCGAGCGTATGTTTGCGCTCAAAATATCACGCAGTGCAATTTTAAGAAAAAATATTTTCTTCGGAGCGGAAGGTTCGTTCGACCAGTCGGGTGCCTCGCAGATAGCGAGGCGCTTTTTTATCTCATTCGGACGGCGAGATTAGGGCGCACTGAACGGTCGGCTGTGCGCGTTAAAGCTATTATAGCAAGCAAAAGCCGAATAAAGTGTAATAAAAATATAAAAAACTACGTTGAAGCATATATGTTGCCTGCGGGAATATAATAAATAAAATTTATCAGACGCCGACGGGCCGGGGCGTGGCAGCTGGCGGCGCCTCGAAACTTTTTGGGTGGTTCTTTCTGTGGAGAACAAGATTTCAGAAGGATCGGGAGTATAAAAAAGCGGACAAGGAGAAAGATTATAAATATGGATTACAGAAAAGAATCGTTAAAGCTACACGCTCAATGGCGGGGCAAAATAGAAGTGACGTCCCGTGTTCCCGTAGATTCGAGGGAACATCTTTCGCTCGCTTATACGCCGGGCGTCGCGGAGCCCTGTATGGCCATTCAAGAGGATGTGGAAAAGAGCTTCTCTCTTACGCGGCGCTGGAATATCGTTCCCGTCATTACCGACGGGACGGCGGTTTTAGGGCTCGGAAACATCGGCCCCGAGGCGGGTATGCCCGTTATGGAAGGAAAATGCGCTCTGTTTAAGGCGTTCGGCGACGTCGATGCCATTCCGCTGTGTATCCGTTCGACGGATACGGAGGAGATCATCCGCACAATCGAGCTTTTGTCGGGGTCGTTTGGCGGCATTAATCTGGAGGATATCTCCGCGCCCCGTTGTTTCGAGATCGAAAAAAGATTGAAGGAGGAGCTCGATATCCCCGTGTTCCACGACGACCAGCACGGGACGGCGATTGTGACGGGTGCAGCGCTTCTCAACGCCTTGAAGCTGGTTGATAAAAAGATGGAAGAGCTTTGCGTGGCCATCAACGGCGCGGGCGCAGCGGGCATTGCCATAGCGAAATTCCTGCTCCGTTTCGGGGTAAAGGACGTCGTCGTGTGCGATAGTAAAGGTATTATCCGCGCGGGCGATCCGAGGCTGAACGATTCAAAACGGGAGCTGGCGGAAATTTCCAATAAACGTCGTCTGACCGGTACGCTTGCAGACGCGATGAAAGGGGCGGACGTATTCGTGGGAGTGTCGGTGGCAAATTGCGTCACCAAAGACATGGTACGCTCTATGGCCGATAAGGCAATCGTATTTACCTGTGCGAATCCCGTTCCCGAAATTTTACCCGAGGACGCCTTGGCTGCGGGCGCCGCCGTCGTGGGAACGGGAGCTTCGCAATATCCCAATCAGATCAACAATGTTTTGGTTTTCCCCGGGCTGTTCCGCGGCGCCCTGGACGTCCGTGCAAGCGATATCAATACGGAAATGATGATGGCGGCGGCGCGGGGAATCGCTTCCTGCGTTTCCGACGAGGAGCTTACGCCCGAGTATATCTTGCCGTATGCCTACAATTTGAACGCGCATAAAACCGTTGCCGCGGCAGTTTCCGAGGCGGCGCGCGTTACGGGAGCGGCAAAAAGCAAATAACCGACAAAAGGCAAAATTTATGGAAAGGAACGGGGAATTTTTGCGGCTTTTATCATCGGCATGATAACCGTTACGCTTTTTTCCGCCAGGCCTGCGCGGAGGAGATAGCCTTTAAGGGCGCGCTTTCTTCAGGCGGAAACGACGTCGTGCGGCTTAAACGGCAAACCGTTAAAAGGCGAGGACGAATGTGAAGCGCGGATCGCCTGCAATCTTTGTTCGGAAAAGGACAAGTAGATTTCAGTTGCTTTGAATTGTATTGTAAAAAATAAAAAATCGCCTTCGGATTTTTTGTCCGAGGCGTTTTTTATAAAGAAAAGATATTTCCGCGATTCTGAACAACAAAAACAAAAGGGCTGTCGGCATAAAAGCCGACGGCTCTTTTTAGTGCGCTAACGGTTGTTTTCCCGATATTCGGAAGGGGAGAGGCCTGTCTTTCGTTTGAAAAAGCGGGAAAAATCGTGTATGGTCTCAAATCCCAAAGTGTAGGCGATTTCAGTGACGGAGATGCTTTTGATGCTTAAATACGAAATAGCTTTATCGATGCGTATTTCTTCGTGGTATTGCTTGGGCGTACAGCCGAATTTTGCCTTATATATATGCGTGAAATAATTTTTGCTGTAACCGATCTGCGCGCAGACCTGCGAAAGCCGAAGGGGCTTGTTGTAATTGGATTCGATAATCTTATTCACCAGCTCAAAGGAATCTTTTTCATAGTCCACGGCATCGTCTTCACGGCTTGAGGCTTTGGCAAGAAAGCAGATAATTTCCAACAGATAAGCGTTTTTTCGGATGATATCCGCGGGGCGAAGTGAATTTTGCAGTTCGATGATATGCATGAGCAGACTGCGCGCATAGGGATCGTCCTTAAACTGAAAATATTCTCGAATGTAAAGAAGCTCCTTGGTCGTTACGTCCTGGCGGAGAAGGGATAGATCCTTGTCCGTGTTTTGGCCTTTCATGATCGGGATATATACCTTGCCCGAATTGTCGTCGTAATGGAAATCAAAATGCACGTGCGGCTGGTGAAGCCGTGCGTTTCCTTCCGCTTTCATGCTGTGCCGAACGTTAGGCTTGATAAAAAACAAATCTCCTTTCTGGGCGTGATAGACGTTTTCGCCCAAGCGGACCATGCAATTCCCTTCCGCGACATACATAATTTCGTAATCGAAAATAATTCGTTCGAAAATTTCCCATCCTAACGGTACGACGTCGTAGATCGCGCGTCGCACATACACGTTCATATTGTTTAGTACCGCGTTTAAGCTGTTGAACTTTTTCATGTTTCTATTATAGGCCTTTTTGGGAAAAAAGTCAATATCAGAATAGAAAAAATCGTTCAAAATGCCAAATGTATGAATTGAAATGCTAAAGACAAAAACTCGTCGGTGTGATAAAATAAAGCTGACAACGAGAAGTGTCCGAAAAGCTGTCGGGAAGATTTGCGAAAATTTCGAGACAAAGGAGATAAGGAAATGACAGGAAAAAAAGGCTTGCAAAAGGCGGTGGCCGCACTTGTATGTGCCGCCGTATTGGTGCCGATCGGCGCCTGCGGGATATTCAAGGAAGAATTTGACGAGGATACCGTCAATATTACCGTCGTATGGGACGGGCTGTCCTATCTCGACGTGGACGACGCCTCCAATAATGCCGTAGGCAATAAAATTAAGGAACAGACGGGCATCAGCGTCAACCTGACGTTTACAAGCGGCTCCGAGGCGGAAAATCTCAATCGCATTTTTGCGGCGGGTAAAAATTTCCCCGACGTGCTCATGTTTCCGTACTGGGGCGGCGCGGATGCCTCCTCGGCGGTAATCCGCGATGCGGCGGAAGCGGGGTATTTGCAGGATTTTGACTCCCTGATCGCCCAATACGGCGCTAAAAATCTCGAAAGCGCGTTTACGCAGGGCGTAAGCAGCGACTTTATCGAATACGAGTTCGGCGCGGAGGAATTCGGCGGCAAGCATTATATTTTGCCCATGCATACGCCCTACAGCGCCGAGGAGACGAAAAATCACGGCTATACGGTCTATTGCCGCGAGGATATTTTGAAAGATCTTAACGTAAACGCAGGGGATATCCGTTCCTCGCAGGACGTATATGCGCTTGCGGAAAAGATCTCCGCGGGGAATTATAAGGACATCAACGGCAACAGGATCGTCACCGCGACGACCTGGGGCAACGGCTGGTCTTACGAGTGTTATCTTAATTCTTTTAAGACGCGCGGCTTTACGAACATTCTGGACAACGGCGACGGCACTTATACCTGGAACGCCATGAGCGGCGAGCTCGACGAAGAAGTAAAATTTATGAATCGTTTTGTTTCTTCGGGCCTGTTCGATATGTCCGCCTTTTCGCAGACCTCGACGCAGGCTCTGCAAAAGCATGTGACGGGCGGCGTGGGGCTGACGGCGGCCACCTACGATCATATCTATGAAAACCTCGCGGGCACGCTCTATAAGACAAATCCCGAAATGCGTTATGTTCCTCTGGGGCCTATTTTGGACGCGTCGGGAAACGCGGCGATGCCCGAAACGCTGCGCGGCGACGGCGAATACGGCTTTGCGGCGCTGGCGATCACAAAGGATTGCAAAAATGCCGAATCCGTCATGCGTTATCTCAACTATATCAATTCCGAGGAGGGAAAACGGCTCGCCTATCTCGGGGTAGAGGGAGAGGATTGGCATTACGTCGATGACGGGACGGGAAAAATGGTTCCGCAGATGACCGACGCCTATTTTGCCTCGACGAAAGATAATTTCGATTATAAATATACGCGGGGCATCAATTCGATATATACGCTGGGCGTATCGCGCGTCCATTGGGACGAGCTCTCCTACGCCTGGCACGAGGGCGGGGAAGATCCCTTCTATACGCAGGTGAAAGCGATGTATCCCGTACAGATCAAAGAGGGCACGAGGGCGAGTAACTTCGACGACGGCTATTCTAAAATCGAAACCTTTCGCAACCGTCTTACCTCGGTAAACTATGCGACGATGGTCACTCAGATGTACACGGCAAACAGCGAGGCCGAGGCGCTTGAAAAACTTGCCTCTTACCGCGCCAAACTGGACAAGGGAAGCGTACTCACCGACTATATGGGCTGGTTTACGGAAAACGCCAACAAGTTGAAAGCAAAAGGGAAAAAGCTGCTGTTTTAAGCGGGAGGGAAGGAATGCGGCAATCGGTGAAAAGCGCTTCGAAACCGCTTTATAAAAGAATTTTTCGGCACGTATGGGAGAAAAAAGTAAAATATCTCTTTATTCTTCCCGCATTTGTCTGGTTTTTCATTTTCTGCTATCTGCCCATGGCGGGCCTCGTCATCGTCTTTAAGGATTATTCGATCGCGGGCGGTATTTTCAAAAGCCCTTGGAGCGAGCCGCTCTTCAACAATTTTACGATGTTTTTCGATAATCCGCTTTTGGGCGTGATGATCAGGAACACCGTTTTGGTCAGTCTGTTAAAGCTGATCACGGGTTTTCCCGCGCCGATCATTTTTGCCATTCTGCTCAACGAATGTGTATTCAAGCGGTTCCGCGGCGTCACGCAGGTGATTTCCTATCTTCCCTTTCTCATTTCGTGGGTGACGGTGGTGGCGATTTTAAGCTCGTTGCTTACGCCGACGGGCAAGGGCGGACCGCTCTATTCGTTGATTCAGTTGCTTACGGGCAGGGACGAGGTAACCTATTATCTGTTAAAGGAAGAATGGTTTCTGCCGCTCACGGTCCTGACGAATATCTGGAAGGGCGTGGGGTGGAACTCCATCATATATTTCGCGGCGATCAAGGTCATCAATCCCGAGCTCTACGAGGCGGCGTCTATCGACGGCGCGGGGCGGCTCAAGCAGATTGTCCACGTCACCTTGCCCGGGATTCTGCCGACGATCTGTCTGCTTTTGATTATGTCTCTGGGCAGCATCGCCTCCGCGGGATACGAACAGGTTTACCTTCTCCAATCTTCTAACAATATGAAGTATTCCGACGTGTTGGACGTGTTTATCATCAAGCTTGGGCTGGAAAACGGAAAATATGCGATTGCGACGGTGGCGGGGCTGTTCCAAAGCCTGTTCGCGCTCATTCTGGTGGTGGCGGGAAACGCCGTCGTCAGAAAGCTTTCGGACAATTCCCTTTGGTGAGGCGGCGGTATGAATTATTCTGAAACGATGCGGCCGAAGGCCAAAAAGAAAAAAATACGCGCTTATGACTTTGTCATATTTATCGTCCTGCTCCTGTCGGGGATCGTTCTGCTTTATCCTTTCGTGTATATTCTTTCCGCGTCTCTGACAGACAGCTATACCTTTTTTACGGAAGGGGTGATATTGTTGCCGAAAAAGCTCACGCTGGATAATTATGCGGCAGTGTTCGCCATGAAGAACATCTCCCTTGCATTTTTCGTCAGCGTATCCCGAACGGTGCTGGGCACTCTCGTCAGCGTCCTGCTCATCTCCATGCTGGCTTACGGCCTGTGCGATAAAAAGCTGAAAGGCAGAAGCTTTTTTATCAAGTTTTTTTTCCTTACCACCATATTTAACGGCGGAATGATCCCTTACGTGGTGGTGCTCCAGGGGCTTAACCTCATGGACAACTATTGGGTGTATATCCTGCCCGCGGTATATAGCTTCTTCAATATGATCATTATCCGTACCAATTTCGAGGGTATTCCCTCGACGATCGAGGAAGCGGCGAAGCTGGACGGCGCGGGGGATCTGTATATCTTTTTCCGCATTTATATGCCTTTGGCGAAAGCCGCGCTCGTGGTGGTGGCGATGTACACCGCCGTATTCCATTGGAACGATTGGTTTGCAGGCTTTTACTATGTGACAAACGCCAAAATGAAGCCGCTTTCCACACTGCTTCAGGAATTGGTGAAAAATTCCAGCGCGGGGTCGGCGGGGGACGCTATTGCCGATTCGGCAAAGATCATGGCGTTCACGGTCATCATGATACTGCCGATCGCGCTCGTCTATCCCTTCCTGCAGAAGTATTTTGAGGACGGCGTGACGATCGGTTCGATAAAAGAGTAAAAAACGGGAGGATTCTCATGAACAAACAACGAAACTTTATGCGTATGGGGGCTTTGCTTCTGACAACGGCGGCCTTTCTCGCCGTTTCCGCTTCCTGCGGGGGGCAGGAAAACGATTCCTCGGGCGGCGGATCGGGGAATGCGGGCGTCGATATCGTCGATCGCGCGGTGACCTTGACGGAAAAGGACGGCAGGCTGACGATGGAAAACGGCAACGTTTCCCTGACGGTGGCGAAGTCTAACGGCAATATCGAAAGCGTCCTCTATATGGGGAAAAATGTCGAGCTTATCCACGGCGGTGCGAATTTTTCTCTCTCGATCGACCCGACGACGAACGACGTGTTCAAGGCCAATCATGCGTCGGGAAGCGCCGTTATTCTGCAAAGCAAGCATTTTTCGCCCGAGGTGGAGCTGGTCAAGGACGGACAGGAAAGCCGCATCGAGCTTACCTACGAGTTGTCCTACACCCATAATGCTGCGGAGGTATCGGGCATCCGCGTCGTCAATACCCTTTCTTTAGAGAGAAAGAGCATGTATTTTACTTCCGATTACGAGATCGAAAACGGCGCTTCTTCCGACTGCGTGGTGGTCAATTTCACAGGTGCGCAGATGTCGGGCTTAAAGGACGAAACGGGAAGCGAGGCCTGGTCGCTCTTTTATCCGTATAAAGAAGGAAAACTTTACGACGGCGTGATTTCCCGTATCAACGAGGGGCTGGGCGTCGGCACGAAGATGACGGCCGCGTATCCCTCGCCTATGTCGATGCAGCTTTTACAGCTTTACAACGGCAACGCCTCGTTCGACTATTCGGTACTCGACAGCGAGGGCGTTTATAAGGAATTCAATTTCGGTAAATTCACGGGGAACAAGGACTATGATTCCGACAGCGAGGTGGGAAATCAGATCAGCATGTCCTGCACGCAGTTTCCCTATGTGAAAAAAGGGGACGAAGCGAAGCTTTCCACTTACCGTATCGGTACGGGCGGTGAGGGGAACTGGTATGAGGGCGCGGACAGATACCGCGAATTCCTCATTTCTTCGGGGATGACGAAGGAAAAAAATTCGTTGACGAAGGAATGGACGGGTATGGCGAATCTCACGGCGCAGGGCAATACGGGAAGCGTTTTTGCCACGTATGAAAGCAGTCCCACGGCAGTAAGCAATTACGTGGATTGGATTGCGCAGGCGGACTCGTATGGCATCGATACACTTTGCGCGATCGGATGGAATGAAGGCGGCTTTGACCACAACTATCCCGATTACGAATTTTCGGGGATTCAGGGCGGGAAAAGCAGTTTTACGGGCATGGTTTCCTCGCTGCATAACAACGGCGACGCGATCATTTGCTATCTCAACGCACACCTCGCCGACGAGGAAAGCAGATTTGCTTCCGAAGCCAGCGCCGTCACGCCCTCCCTCGATAAAATGTATGCGGGCGCGATAAAAAAAGCGGGGTTTGAGTACGGTAAAACTCCCGCAGCCGACTATGAAAAATATATGTATTACGAATCGTATGCGGGCGGTTTGAGCGCCTATGCCATGTCTCCCGCGAGCAAGGATTTCCAGGACGCAATCTTTTCGGCCGTAAAACGCCTTGCGGAAAAAGGCGTCAACGGGATATGGTTTGATCAATTGATGGAAATGCCCGCTTATCTCGATTATGATTCCTCCCACGGCGCGAAAAATCCCGCCACAGCGTATTCGGAGGGCTACGGAAAGCTCCTTGCGGAATGCGTCGCCGTCATGGAGGAAGCGTCTGACGGAAACTGTATTTTTGTCTGCGAAGGCGTGTGCGACGCCTATATCCGCTACATCGATTGCTGCGGTATGATGTGGGCGAGAAAACTCGGTTCCAACGATACGACCATGATGAACGACAAGATCGCCTGGCGGCCCGAAATTACGAGATATACGATGCCCTCCCTCATGCTCGGCCTCGAAGGCGCGGGCACCACGCTGGGAAGCCCCAACGAATTTGCGCGGGCGTTTGTCCTGGGCGAACCCCTGCTTGCGTCCAACTATCAGGATTCGATCACGAAAATCGTCGGGATTTACAATTCTGCAAAGTCCATTTATTTTCAGGGCAGGTATATGGACGCACGGGGACTGCGCGTCGGCAGCGAAGATATCGTAGCCAGCCTGATCGCAGGCTCGGACGGGAGCATAGGGCTTCAGATCTACAACGACGGCAGGGAGGAGCTTTCGGGCATAAAAGTAATTATCGACCCTTCCCGTCTGGGCCTCGAAGGCAAAAAGGCGGCAAAAATCGTCGATCTGTTGACGGGCGAGGAGATTGCGCTCGGCGGAGAAAACACGTTCTCCGTTTCGATAAAGTCCCACGCGATCGGCGCCTATAAAATCACATTGGAATAAATCGGAGCAGGTAAAAAGGTATGTATAACGGACAAGGCAGCAATTTAAGCAGGCTAACGGTATTGAGCGACGCGAAGACCTATTCGGTCTCCCCCGAAAACTTCACGGGGGAAAAGGGGCTGGGCGGCGCGGCGGAGACGGGCACGGGAGAATTTCCCGCCCGCGAGCTGGGGAGGGGCTGGAAAATTTCCCCCAGCGTGATTCTTGCCCCGCACAGCGAATTTACAATGGCCGAAATAGAGGGCGAAGGGATTGTTAAACACATTTGGCTCACGTTGGATTCGCGATTCTGGCGGAGCGTGATATTCAAGATTTATTGGGAGGGTGAGGAAAAGCCTGCGGTTTATACGCCGATAGGAGACTTTTTCTGCAACGGCTGGTGCGAGCCGACGCTCGTCGATTCGCTGGCGGTCACGGTTAATCCGCGGGGCGGCTTCAACAGTTATTTTGAAATGCCCTTTCGCCGACGCGCGAAAATCGTCGCGGAAAATCTTTCTCCCGAAAACGTCTATCTCTATTATCAGATCGACTTCGTCAGGACGAAGCTCGACAAAGACAGCGCCTATTTCCATGCGCAGTGGAACCGTACCAATCCCGTCCGCTATAAAGACGATTATGTGATTGTGGAAAATATCCGTGGGCGCGGACATTATGTGGGGACCTATATGGCGAGGCAAGTCAATTCCAACCAATGGTGGGGAGAAGGCGAGATTAAGTTCTTTATCGACGGCGACAAGGAATTTCCTACGATCTGCGGCACGGGCACCGAGGACTATTTCGGCGGCGCCTGGAATTTTGAACAGCCTCTCGGACAGTACTGCGCCTATTCGACGGCATATCAGGGCTTCGCGCCGATCTATAAGCCCGACGGGTTATATAAGGCCAACCAGCGTTTCTCCATGTATCGTTGGCATCTCGTCGATCCAGTTACGTTCGAAAAGGATCTCAAGGTAACGATTCAGATGCTGGGCTGGAGGAGCGGCGCCCGTTATCTGCCCCTTCAGGACGATGTGGCGACGGTGGCCTATTGGTATCAGGATTTGCCCGCCAACGAACAAAAACAGAATTATACCGCCGACGATTTCGAGGTTGTCTGACGGAAAGGGGGAAAGCTATGAAACGTTTTTTGTCGGGCGCGCTTCTTGCCGCCGCCGTATTGAGTGCGGGGATCGCTCTGCCGAGAACGGCCGCCGCGGCCGCGCCGACGGACTTTATTTACCGAAAAGGGGAATTCGATTCCTTCTTTCAACAGGATTACGAGCTGACGCAAAGAAATTACAATACGTTTACCTCGCTGGCGGGCTCGGAGATCGCGCCGAATGACAGCCGTTGTTTTATTTCCTCGGACGTGCTCCACGGAAGCAACCGCGCGCTGAAGATGGGATTTGCGCCCGCGGGAGGTTCTGCGGGCACGGGCTTCAACACCTTTTTCACCCTGTTCAGCCGCCCGCTTACCGCCATATCGACCAAGGGCGGAAGGTTGGAGATCTCTTTTGACTTTTACCCCTACGGCTGGGAGGACGGTTCCGTCATTCCGCTGGATAAAAAGTTGTATTTTCAAGTGGGCGGAAAAAGCGGGTTCTACTTTATCTCGGCCGATAAGACGGCCATATCCGAGCCGCAGGCAAACAGCGTGGATAATTTGTCCGATTTTCCCGAAAGCGAACTTTCGGGGTATCGGCGGGTATCTTACGAGATCGATCTGACAAAGGAGGAAGCCGCGGCGGCAGACGCCGTCACCTTCTGGTTTTTCAACGCCTTCGGAAAAACATGCGCCTACCTCGATAATTTTTCCGTCCGCTTCTGCGGCCAAAGCGTACTCTACGACGGCAGCTTTGAAGCTTTTGATCTCTCCGCGTGGGCCTGCCCTTCGAAGGACAACCAAAACGCTCTCGACAACTACGGCGTCAGCGCACGCAGCGCGCTTCCCGACTATTCTCCTGCGCGCCTCGTCGATGACGACGGCAACAAGGTGCTCCGTTTGAAAAAAGGGCAAGGCGTCGCGCCCGCTGCAAACGGAGGCGGATTGGTCGATTTTACACTCGGCGGCCAGAAGCTTTTTCTGTCGGAAGGGCTTTATACCGTGGAGATGGATATCCGCCGCGAGGGCGGCGGGGAATTTCTTTCCCCGCAATTCACGCTGGAACTTTCCGATTTTTCGGAGACGGAAGCGGAAAGGTTTTCCAACTTTTTCGCCTACGGAAAGGAATATTACGATACGCTGCCCGATTCGGCGGTACTCGAGGGCTATAAACACATCGAATATACGTTTTTCGTGTCCGCGGACGAAGCGGAGTTTCTCGATTGTCTCACGCTCGTGTTCGACACCGCGGAGGGGAACGATACGCTCTGTCTCGACAATTTCTCGATCAAAAAAGCGGAACGCGCCGCGCCTGCGGTCTATTATGTGAGTACGGAAAAGATCGACCGCGGGAAACGAGAAAATCTTCGGCTCAATACCAATCTCGGGGACGTGGAAACCACGCTCTCGCTCGTTTTCGGAGACAGCATCGTCAAGATTTCGCCCTCCTTCTATAAGCAAAATGCGGGCTTCTTCGACATCGATTATAAATTGTTTCACGAGTACGCCTACGATGGGATTTACGAACTGTATCTCGAAACGGAAGGCGGAGACGCGCGCGTGTCCTTCGAGGTTTCGGGGGAAAGCGGAATGCCCTCGACGGGAAAAACGGAATACGATTATTTCAAAAGTGGAGATCTGGAGATCGATATCGATCTGAAAGGAGGAACGCTCCTTTCGGTGAAAAACGACGGAATCCGTTTGAATGCCGACGAATATGCACTTTCCGGGGACGGCGGGAAACTAATTCTCCGCGAGAGTTATCTGAAGGGACTTTCGGCGGAAAAGAACGAATTTATCGTCGCGGCTTCGGGCGGAGAATGTCGTTTCACGGTGACGCTCAAGGAGCCGCCCGCAGAAAAGGGATGTAATTCGGCTCTCTCGGGCACGGCTGCGGGAATAGGCGCTTCCGCGGCGTTGCTTGCCGCGGTAATCGCACTGAAAAAATGCAAAAATAAAGAAAATTTTTAAGGGTTGGAGGAAAATTCGATGAATAACAAAACAAGAAAAGTATTGCTTTTGCTGGCGTCCTTGGCGGCGTCCGTGGCGCTCGTCTGCGGATGTGCGGGCGGCGCGGATTCGGGCGGCTCAGGCGGCGTTACGGACTCCGTCTCGTCGGAGACGGGCGGCGGCTCCGAGCAACAGGAGGCGACGATTCTCGTCACCGAGCTGTCGCACGTCTATGACGGTACGGCCAAGCAGGTCGGCGTGAAGGTGGCGCCCGCGGCGGCGGGTACGCCCACGATCAAATATTTCTCGGGCGAAGAAGAGGTGACTTCCTGCGTGAAGGCGGGGCCTTATACCGTCGAAGTCAGTCTCGAGACGGAGGGGTACCGTGCGGAAACGGTAAAAAAGACGATGACGATCGCGCCGAAGGCGGTTTCTTTAAGCGGAATTACCGCCGTCGATAAATATTACGACGGCACCGCGGAAATCGCTTATACGGGCGTTGCAGCGCTCGAGGGGATCGTCGGAGACGACGAAGTGAGTTTGGAAAATCTTTCGCTCACGGCGGAAAGCGCGGCCTATGGAATCGGAAAAAATGCCGGGATCGCCGCGGTGCTCGGCGGCAAGGACGCTGGAAACTATACGTTGGAGGCGGGGAGCCTGACGGTAAATATTTATCCCGTCGTCAACGGATTTAAGTATCTGCCTGTCGTGCGGGACGGAGAGGTGACGGAATATAAACTGACGGGCTACACTGGTTCGGAGACGTCCGTCGTGATTCCCGCTTCGCTTGACGATATTCCCGTAATGGCTTTGGACGAAAGCTGTTTTCGGGGAAACACCGCGATCGAAAATATATCTTTCCCTGCGGGGCTTCCGTTTTCCGCCGCCGCTTTTTACGGCTGTAACAGTCTGCTTTCCGTAACGACCGCGGATACGGGATTTGCCTTCAAGCCAACGTTTGAGGATAATGCCATCTCCGAATTTGCAATTACGGGCTACGGGGGGAAGGGCGGCGAAGTGACGCTCCCTTCCGCGCTCGACGGCGTACCCGTCACGGCTGCAGGCAATTATGTGTTTGCGGGAAACGGAACAGTCACCGCGCTCACGATTCCCTCGAGCATTTCCCGCATCGGGCTTGCGTTTGCCCAAAACGCAACGGCGCTTAAGACGGTCGTATTCGAGGACAGGACGAAAGAGATTACCTGGGAAACGGACGATTTCGGCGCATGGACATTTGCGGGGTCCTCGGTGGAAAGCATTACCGTCGGAAAGGGTATAAAAACAATTCCCAACATCTTTGCCACGGGCGCGGCGGCGCTGCGCGAGGTGATTTTCGGCGAGGATACGACGTCGGTCAATGCGGAGGCCTTCCGTAACTGCGTTTCTTTGACGACGGTGACGGGATACGAACGGCTGACTTCGGTCGCGGCCAATGCATTCCAAATGGATGTCGATAATTTTATTCTGTTTCCGACGGTCGAGTCCGGCGCAATCGTTTCCTATACGGCCGCAGGCTTCCTCGAAACGGCGGCCGTGGCGAACGTTCCCTCTAAGGTGGGCAATATTCCCGTGACGGCTTTGGCTGACAGGATTTTCGCGGGGCATGCGGCAGTGACCTCCATTTCTATTCCCGCAAGCGTGGAAAAAATAGGGCTCGCCATGGCGCAGAATACCACAGCCTTGAAAACCGTCGTCTTTGCGGACAGGACCAAGGATATCGTTTGGGGACGCGACGATTACGGCTGTTGGACTTTTGCCGATTCGACGGTGGAAAGCATTACCGTCGGCAGCGGTTTGAAAACAATTCCCGATATCTTCGCCGTTCGCGCCAAGTCGCTTAAAACGGTGACGCTGGGCGAAAGCGTGGAGACGATTGGCGCCGAGGCTTTTAAGGAATGTACTTCGTTGAAGACGATCGAACTTCCTAATTCACTGAAAGCTATTTATAGCTTTGCGTTTTTCGGCTGTACGGCGCTGGAGGAAATTACCATTCCCGCAGCCGTGGCAAATATGGGTCAAGCGGTATTTCAGGGGGCTTCCGCGCTGCGTACGGCAGTATTCGAGGATCGCGGCCACGACGTGACCTTCGGAACGGACGGAGACGGTAGATCGTGGATGTTCTTCCTCTGCGGTTATCTCGAAACGTTGACGATCGGAGACGGGATCACTTCCCTTCCCGCCGTATTCGCGCCCACTGCGGCGACGACCGTAAAATTGGGAAAGGACGTCGTAAATCTCGCGGCGGAGAGCTTACCCGCAAGCGGTACGGTGCTGACCTTATATATCGACAGCGGCGCGATTGCGCAGGGACTTCTTTCTGCCGACAGCTATTTCGGCGTATTCAAAAACGCGGCGACGATTTGCGTTAAAGAAGGGCTCGAGGCTTCGAACTATATCAAAGGGAACTATCCGCACACCTCTTCGGCGGACGGATATACGATATACTCCAAAACGGAACGGGTATAAAACGACGAAGCGCGCGGGCGAAAGTCCGCGCGCGGATTTTGACAAGGAGAACAAAATGAGCAACATAAAAGAATATATGCGGCGGGAATGTGAAGCCGTGCAGAAGATGACGGAGGAATGTGGAACGCAGTACGACGAAATTCTGGAGGTTTTGAAAGCCTGCCGCGGAAAGATAGTGTTTATGGGCGTGGGAAAGAGCGGGCATATCGGAAAAAAGCTGGCGGCGACGTTCGCCTCTACGGGTACGCCCTCTATTTTTGTACATGGTACGGAGGCGTGTCACGGCGATTTCGGCATGATCTTGAGGGAGGACGTAGCGGTGCTGATTTCCAACAGCGGAAAAACTGCGGAGGTCGTCCAGGATCTTGCGGGACTTAAAGCGATCGGGTGCAAAACGGTTGCTTTTACCTCCGATCCCGACAGCCCGCTTGCGCAAGGGTGCGCATACCGCTTGATTTATCCCGCGTTGGCGGAAGCCGATCACCTCAATCTGGCTCCGACGGTATCCAGCACGCTGACGCTGGTCCTCGGAGATGCGCTCGCTTGCGCGCTCAGCGAAGAAAAAGGGTTTACGCGCGAAGACTTTCACCGCTCTCACCCCAAAGGCGCGCTGGGAGAGAGACTTTTAAGGGAGAAAGACAATGGCTGATATCACGGTAGTGGGTTCTTTTGTCATGGACAATGTGGCGCGGATGGAAAAATTCCCTGCGGCGGGGCAGACTGTGCTGGGTTATTCGCTTCAGCTTTTCCCCGGAGGCAAAGGCGCCAACCAATGCGTAGCGGCCGCGCGCCTGGGCGGCGATGTGGAAATGATAGGCAAGCTGGGCCGCGATTCCAACGGGGCTGCCTTCCGAAAAATTTTAAGCGACGAGGGGATCGACGCTAAATATGTCTTTGAGAGCGCACTCCCCACGGGAACGGCTCAGGTTCAGATCGACGCGGCGGGACAAAATCGAATTTGCGTCATTCCTTCTGCCAATTACGATTTCGGCTTCGACGATTTGAATAAGCTCGATTCCTCTTTGGAAAAGACAGCAATCGTCGTCCTTCAGCTGGAGCTTCGTCTCGATGTAACGATTGAAATTCTGCGCCGCTGTAAGCGTTTGGGAAAAACGGTGATCCTCAATCCCGCGCCCGCCGTACCGCTGGAAAAAGAAGTGCTCGCCATGGTCGATTATCTTACGCCGAACGAGACTGAATTGGCGATTTTAAGCGGGCTTCCCGTCGGAACCGACGACGAGCTTTTTACTGCCGCGCAAAAATTAATTTCGTTCGGAACGAAAAATATCGTCGCTACATTGGGCGTTCGCGGCGCTCTCGTCGCGGACGGTAAAAAAGCGGAGATCGTTTCGGGATATAAAGTGAGGGCAGTGGATACGGTGGCCGCGGGAGACAGCTTCAATGGGGCTCTGGCGGTAAAGCTTTCGGAAGGCGTCCCGTTGAGCGAAGCCGTCGCTTTTGCCAATGCGGTCGGCGCGCTCACCGTTACCCGCGCGGGCGCTATTCCCTCCCTGCCCACCCGTGCGGAAGTGGAAAAATTTATCGGAAATTCTTTGAGAAACAACTGATTTCAATGAAAAAGATTTTTTGAAAATTTTGTTTTTTATCCCGGATATTATTGACATATGTCGGAAATAATGTTATACTGTTTCCGACATATGACGAAAATCGAGGTGAATATGCCCAGACCGCAGAAGAAGCGTTACGTATGCTGTGAGCCGAAAAATGATGAGTTTGTTCCCGATGGAAGAAGCTCGGGCGAGAAAGTCGTTTTGACGGTGGACGAATATGAGAGCCTTCGTCTGATCGATCTGGAGGGCTACACGCAGGAACGGTGTGCCGAGCAGATGCAGGTTTCGCGGACGACGGTACAGGGCGTTTACGACGCGGCGAGAAAAAAGGTCGCCGACGCGCTGGTAAACGGCAAACGCCTTTTGATCAGGGGCGGAGATTACGTCACCTGCGGACGTTACGAAGCAAGCTGCGGAAGGGGCTGTCACGGGCTTTGTCATATCGGAAATGAGGATAAAAAAATCAAAGCGGAGGATAGTATGAAAGTAGCGGTCACTTACGAAGACGGAAAAATCTTTCAACATTTCGGACATACCGAAAAATTTAAGATTTACGACATTTCTGACGGTAAAATTTCGGCTGAGACGATTGTGGACACCGAGGGAAGCGGCCACGGCGCGCTCGCGGGATTTCTCGTGCGTCACAGCGTGGATACGCTGATCTGCGGCGGGATAGGCGGCGGGGCGCAGATCGCGCTGGCCGACGCGGGAATCAAGTTATATGGCGGCGTGACGGGAGATGCCGACGAAGCGGTAAACGCCCTGCTGTCGGGCACTCTCGGCTTCGATCCTGACGTACATTGCGCTCATCACGATCATGAACATGCAGACGGGCACTCTTGCGGCGAGCACGGTTGCGGCAAGCATAATTGTTAAAGGCTTTAAAAACGGTGCCGAGAGACCAAGTCCCTTAAAGAAAATCAGTATTCGTAGTCTTCGGTAATAAAAAAAGCCGGCGCTTTTGCGTCGGCTTTTTTCATTTGTTTGTATAAGCCCCTCGGTGAGCGAGTGGATAAAAAGCGTAGAGCTATGGACAAAAATAAACTCCTGTAATACAATTGAAGCGACTAACAATCGAAAAAAATAAATTTTTAGAGAAAAAATTTTGAAAAAGGTATTGACAAGTCGAAAATTGTATGTTATAATTTTTTCAAATGGTAACGTTAACAAAGCGTATAAACATGTTTGATAGCGTTAACAAAGTCATAAAATTATAGAGGAAAAAAGTGGTCAGCATAAAAGATGTAGCGAAACTTTCAGGCGTTTCCGTAATGACCGTATCGAGGGTGGTGAACGGCAGCGACAACGTTCGGGAGGAAACGCGCGATAAAGTGAATCAGGCGATTCAGGAGCTGGATTATATCCCCAATCAGTTGGCGAAAAGTCTTGTCAATTCGTCAACGAGAACGGTAGGCGTGTTGTTTTCCAACATATTCAACCCCGTGTATTTAAGTATTATTTCGGGGATCGAGAAAAGGGCGCACGAAAGAGGATACAATATCATCATCAGTAACGCGACCGACTATAAATCGTCGGTGGAAGGCCTGAATATGCTGGTCAGCAAAATGATAGACGGACTGATCGTGTTACCCGTGGAGTTCAATAATATGAACGACGAGCAAGCCTCGGCCGACGCGGTAGATGAAATGTGGCGGTTTTACGGGGCGTTGAAGCGTATGCTCGCCAGACGAAAACTTCCGTGCGTCGTCATAGACATCGATATTAAAAGCGATCTGGCAGATTATGTATGTCACGATTATATCGGCACGGCGAAAATGGGGATAGAGTACCTTATCGGCTTAGGGTTTAAGCGAATCCACCATATCAACAGCGAGTTGAGAGAAGGCTTGTGGGCAGACAGGCAGAAAGCATATGAGACGGGAATGAAAGCGGCGGGCCTGGAAAAAGAAATCAGGGTGGATTACTGCGCCAATTCCACGGCGGCCGCCTTCCGGCTGGTACGGAAGCTTTTACAGACGAATGAAAAGCCCGAAGCGTTTTACTGTGCCAACGATATTTTGGCGATCGGCGCGATGCAGGCGATCAACGCCTGCGGCTTACATATTCCCGACGATATCGCCGTGATGGGAAACGACGGGATCTATATAGGGGAAATGCTGATACCGTCGCTGGCCACCGTGGATATATGCAGCAGCGAGCTGGGGGAAAAAGCGATGGACGGCTGTCACAATTATATAGAAGGAAACCGCGCGAGTGAAAAAATATATATACGCCCCCTTCTTCGGAGAGGAAAATCCGTTCCGGATACGGCGCAAGGCAAGGAGATATAAAATCATGAAAAGACTTCATTTACTCAGTAACGCGCATCTCGATCCCGTATGGCAATGGCGTTGGCAGGAAGGCGTGGGGGCGGCGATTACCACATTTTCCGCCGCCGCGGATTTTTGCGAGGAGTTCGACGGCTACATATTCTGCCATAACGAAGCTATTTTATATCAATGGATAGAAGAAAACGATCCGTCGCTGTTCGGCCGTATTCAGCGGCTGGTCGCAGAAGGAAAATGGCATATCATGGGCGGCTGGTATCTTCAGCCCGACTGCAATATGATAAACGGAGAAAGCTTTATCCGTCAGATGCAAAGAGGGCTGGAATATTTCAAGGAAAAATTCCCGGGCTTCGAGCGTCCCGACGTCGCTATCAATTTCGACAGCTTCGGTCATACGAAAGGCCTTGTGCAGATTCTTTGCGACGCGGGATATAAAGGCTATGTGTGTATGCGTCCGTGCGAGCCGGTGGAAAGCTGCAACGCGGTATGGAAGGGATATGCGGATTCTCAGGTATTTGTCTATCGCGTGTATAACGCGTACAATACCCTGCTGGGGCAGGTGGATCAGAGATTGGAGCCTTTTTTGCTGAATTTCGGCAATATGGAAGAAGGGCTGTTTTTGTGGGGCGTCGGCAACCACGGCGGCGGGCCGTCCCGTCAGGACTATCGCATTATCGAGGAGCTGAAAAAGAAATATCCCGATACGGAGTTTATCCATTCCACGCCCGACAAATATTTTAAGGAAATCGAGAAAAAGCTGTCCTCCTTTGCCGAGGTCAAGGAACTCAACTATGTAAATATGGGCTGCTATACGTCCATGATAAGAATAAAACAGCTGCATCAACGGCTTGAAAACGAGCTGGAGCGCGCGGAAAAAATGGCGGCGCACGCGGAGCTGAGCGGCGTTTGTTTCGATAGAGAAGCCTTAAAGCGGGCGCAGGACGATCTTCTGTTTTGTCAGTTTCACGACATTCTGCCGGGAAGCTGTATCAAGAGCGCCGAAGACGACGCGATCATGCAGCTGTCGCACGGCATAGCGGAAGCGGAAAAGATTCAGATGCGTGCGTTTTTTGCCCTTGCGGGCGCGCAACCGAAAGCCGCGCCGGGCGAATATCCCGTTTTGGTATATCATCCGCACCCGTTCGCGGCCAAGCGGGATATCGAATGCGAATTTATGCTGGCGGATCAGAATTGGAGCCAAGAAGAATTTTACGACGTAAAAATATACGTCAACGGAAAAGAAATTCCCTGTCAGCTTGAAAAAGAGAGCAGCAACGTACCCCTCGATTGGAGAAAACGAATTGTGTTTACATTGGAAATGCAGCCGTTTTCCATGAATCGGGTATGCGTGTTTACGGAGAGAAAGAAACGCCCGGAAAAGAAAAATTTCGAGATCAAGGACAAATTTATCTTTGATAACGGCAGATTGAGGGCGGTCATCGACGGGTCGGACGGTCTGATTTCCTCTCTGTCGGCGGACGGAAAAGAATATCTGCACGATTCGGGCAGGCTGAACGTCGTGCAGAACTGCTGCGATCCGTGGGGCTTCAATTACGACGATTATCGGGAAAGACTCGGTTCTTTCCGGCTTCTCGACGAAACGGAGAGCGCGAAATTCGCCGCGGTTGCGAGAAAAACGCTGTGCCCTGTCCGCGTGATCGAGGACGGAAAGGTCCGCACGGTAGTGGAAGCCCTGTTCGGTTTCGGCTCCAGCCGCGCCGCGGTGAAATATATTCTGCCCAAGTCCGGGACGGAGTTGAGAGTACATATCGACGTGTTTAACGACGAAAAGGATATCAAACTTAAATTCGAGCTGAACACTTCGTTGAAAAACACGACGTTAAAGGGGCGCACGGCGTTCGGCATGAACGAGCTCCCGCAAAACGGAGGCGAAGTCACGGCGCAGGATTACATTATTATGTCGGACGGAGAGAATGCGGTTTCCGCAATTCATTTCGGCACTTACGGCCTGAGCGCGACGGACGGACGGGCGGAAATCACGCTTTTGAACAGCGCGGCTTACTGCGCTCATCCGGTGGACGACCGCGTCATCATGCCCGACGACAGATTCGGCGCCCGCATCGATCAGGGCGAACGCAGCTACGACTTTGAGTTTAATTTCTCGTCAGCGAAGGAGCGCGAGCTTTGCGCGGAAGCGGAAAGCAGGCTTGCGCATCAGCCGCCTTACGCCCTCAGCTTTTTCCCTACGGGAAACGGAAAGGCGTGCGCGGAATTCGGTTCCATATCCAATCCCGCCGTTACGTTGTCGGCGATCCGTTCTTCCTACGACGGAAAAAACAAGATTGTGAGATTGTATAATTCGCTGGAAACTCCCGCGGAAACGGAAATTTTTCTGCCGTTTGCCGGCATTAAGGAGAAGGTCGGCCTGAAGGGTTATCAGTTCAAGACATTTATTCTCGGCAAAGGCAAGCTTGTCCCTTGTAACTGTCTCGAAGAAGAGTAACGGTACTCCGCGTCCGGTAAAAATAAACAGAAGGGTACCCTTCTGTTTTGCATTCTGCAAAACAGAACAAATATTATCCGGCGTCCTTTGAGGAAGAGAGGCGTAAAAGCCGTATGATACGGCGCGGAAATCTGAAAAATAAAGAATTAAGGAAATAACCGCTATGAAAAAAATATTTGCGAATTTATTGGCTCTTTCCGTGTGCGCGGCGGCGTTTGGCGGCTGTGCGAAGCCGGAAGAAAAAAAATACGGAGCAGAGGAAATGACAAAGGCTTTCTGGTTGTCGGATACGATGTATAACGAATCGGTAATGATGGTAAAAGAAAAGGACGGGGCGGCTCCGACCGGCAATCTCGCTTTTGTGCCCACGGGAAAAGTCAAGGTGACGAACCCTACCATGACCGTGACCTACGAGGAGGGCAAGGACTATAAGATTTCCGGCCGCACGATTGAAGCGACGGCGGAAACCTCCATGCCGTGGCTGAAGGAAGAAGTCCTTTTCGGGATAGATATGCCCGAAGGAAAAGGACTTTCCCTGCAGCCCGCCTCGGAAGAAGCGAAGCAAAAGGGCTATGAAAACATTTTATATACGGAAAGCGCGTTTCTGATCGAGAATCAGGTTCTGGTAACTTACGATTACGATAAATCCCAGTTTGACCAAAGCACGCTTCCGGCGTACCAGGGCGATAAGCTTTCAAATACGCGCGCGCTTTTGGAGGCAAAGGCGCCTCTGCAAATCATCGCTTACGGCGACAGCATTTCCACGGGCTGCAATTCCACGGGCGGAGGCTTGCAGTCGATATACGACGATACATATCCCGGAAATTCTTTGTATATCCCGTTCGACCGCGCGCCTTATACCCCGACGTTCCCCGAAATGTTCGCCGAGGGCCTCGCGGAGAAATACGGCTCTGACGTCGGCGTTTACGGCGCCGCCATGGGCGGACAAACCAGCGATTGGGGCGCGCGTTCGGCCGCCGCGCGCGTGGTCAATCCCGACATGGGATACGACCCCGATCTCGTAACGATAACGTTCGGCATGAACGATGCCACCTTAGGGGTGCCGCTCGACAGATTTGAGGAGAATTTGCTTAAAATAATCGACGATATCCGCGCCGTATCGGGAAAGACGGTAGAGTTTATTCTCATCGGCACCATGCTTGCCAACAGCAACGCTTCGCAGTGTAAAAATCAGGAGGCGTATTGGCCGGTTATGCAGAAGGTAGCGGCTTTGCGCGAAGGAGTCGCGGCGGTGGATATGGGCGGCATGCACAAATTTTTTCTTCAAAACAAGAAACCTGCGGATATGCTGGCAAACAACATCAACCACCCCAACGATTTTCTTATACGGATGTACGCCATGAACCTTTTGGCTACATTGATACAAGAGTAAAGGATATGATGAACAATACAAATTTTAAGCCGACCGTTTTCTGGGCGTGGAACGGCAGAATGACCGACGGGGACATACGTCGGGAAATCGGTGAATTTGCCCGCAGCGGCATAGGTGGGCTTCATCTGCACGCCCGCGCGGGACTTTCCGTGGAATATCTGGGGAAAGAATGGATCCGCGCGTTTGAAACCTCCGTCGCGGAATGTAAAAAATACGGCCTGGACGTTTGGATTTACGACGAACAGGGCTGGCCGAGCGGATTTGCCGGCGGAAAGGTTTGCGCGCTGGGAGAGGACTATCTGCAAAAATTTCTTTGCAAAACACTGCCGGGCGAAGAGGGCGGAATGTGCGTTCTCGCGGCTTACCGAAAGGAAAACGGAGCCTATAAGCGCTGCGAAAAAGAGGGCGCGGAGTTTGTCGTTTGTTACCGCGCGGACGAGCATTACGTGGATCTTCTCAACCCGAGGGTGACGGACGCGTTTATCGAATGTACGCACGAAGTTTATAAAAAAGAATTTTCCTCGGAATTCGGAAAAACGATTAAAGGGATTTTTACGGACGAACCGCAGATTCACGTTTCTTCGCTGGTATGGAGCAACGAAATTCCCGAAGCTTACCGAAAAAAATACGGCTCGGACGTATTGGACGGACTGTATCTGCTCTTCGAGGAAAACGGCGAGGCGTATCGGGAATACCGCTATCGGTACTATTCCGTCGTGCGGGATTTGTTTGTACATAATTACACGGAACGCATTTCGCGTTGGTGCGAAGCAAACGGATTGATTTTTACGGGACATTTCGCAGGGGAAGAGGGGTTATGCGTTCAGGCGGCCTCTAATACGGGCGTCATGCCGCATTACGAATATATGCGCCAGCTCGGGGTGGATTACCTGGGAAGACGAAAGAATCCCCTGCTGCTTTTCAAACAGGCGTCGAGCGTCGCCAATCAGTTTGAGCGCCCCCGTATTCTCTCCGAGGTATTCGCTTGTACGGGAAACGGCGTAAGCTTTCGGGAGCTTGCGGCAATCTGGAACTATCACGCGGTTTTCGGCGTAAACATGCCCTGCATGTCCATTTCTATGCACCGTCTCGGCGGCGTGAGAAAGAGGGATTATCCGGTTTTTCTTTCCTCCCAGCAGCCGTGGTGGAAATATTTTTCTTGCTTAAACGAATATATCGCGAACGTATCCGAATTTGTCGCGGGGGGAGAGGCGAGCGCAGACGTTTTATTGATTTCCGCAATAAACGGCGCGCTCGAAGAACCGATTTTTTCCCTGAAACAAAGAAGCGCCTCCGCGCGTTACAGGAGATTGGCGGAGGACCTGGTCGCCTTGCAGATTCCTTACGACATCGGCGACGAAACGATTATGGAAAGGCACGGAAAAGCGGAAGGAGGGATTTTAAGTATAGGCGCGGGGCGCTATTCGCTGGTCGTTCTGCCCGAGCTCGATAATATTTCTTCCTCCACGGTAGCTTTGCTGAAGAAATTCGCGGCGGGCGGCGGGCGCGTCGTGTGCATGACAAAATTGCCCGAGCGCGTGGACGGGAAGCTCGTTGCGGAGCCGGAAAAAGTTTTCGGCGCTCTGTCTGCGACGCTCATTCAGCAGCGGCGCGGAATCCTCGGAAGCTATTTCGTTTCCATAGGCCTCGTCCGCGACGTATGCGTGAGAGATTACGAAAACAGGCTCGTCGAAGACGTTATTCTCGGCGTGCGCAACGAGGGCGGCGACAGGCGCATCGAGGTGTTCAATCCCTCGTCGCACGGGGATCTGAAAACGACCGTCTGCGTCCGCGGGAGCGGGAAATTTTATCTCTTCGATCCCTTCACGGGAAAAGAATCGCCGCTGTCCTCCTTCGGGGACGGAAACGAAACTTTCTGCTGCTGCGAGCTGTCTGCCCTGCAGGCGCGGTATATCCGTTTCGTCCGCGCCGTCGGGGCTTCGGAAAATGCGGACGATAGGAAATGCGAAATCCGCTCGCGCAGGGAATTGCCTTTTTCTCTGACGGAGACGGAGGACAATCTTCTCACCCTGGATTACGCGCGGTATTCCGTGGGCGGGGCGCCTTACTCGGAGCCGCTTCCCACGGTAAAGATACACGACGAGGTTTACCGCGAAGCGGAAAAGCACGACGGGGCGAAAGTGCGCGTCAAGTATGCGTTCGACTGCGAATGTGCGGGAAACAGACTGTTTCTCGTCGGGGAGACGAAAAACGCGAAGAAGATACTCGTCAACGGCGTTTCGCTGAATGTGGATACGGAAGAATATTACCGAGACCGGGATTTCAAAAAATACGAAATCACCGATTTGGTGCAAACGGGCGAGAATATCGCGGAAATCGAATACGAAATTCCCGCTTTGCATCTCGGCTACGAGCTTGGCGAAGTACACGACGCCGTAAGAAATAAATTCAGCTATCCCGTGGAAATCGAAAGCGTTTATATTTTGGGCGATTTTGATACAGAGCCGCTCGGAAAGACGACGCAGAAGATAAACTGCGTTACCGCGGAGGGAAATTTCAGGCTGGTTCCCGTTCGGGAGAATCGTTCGCCGGGCGACCTCACTTTCCGGGGCAAGTGGTTTTACGCCGGAAACGCAAAATACGAGACGACGTTGGAAAAAGAAGACGGCAGGTCGTTTATTTCGGCGGAAGGGTACGGAGCGTGCTGCGGCGTGTCCGTAAACGGAAGATTCGCGGGAACGGTATTTTTGCGGGGAGAGCCTCTGGAAATCACCGAATATCTCTCGGAAGGAACAAACCTCGTCGCGCTGGAGCTTGCGGGGACCTTGCGAAATATGCTGGGGCCTCACCACCACTTCAAGGGCGAGGTGGAATACACGGGCGTGCATACCTTTACGGGTGAGTACGGGAACGGAGCGATAGAGGATTTGTCCAGCGCGGAGGCTCCCGACGCCGTATGGACGGACAGGTACGGTTTTGTCCGTTTCGGGCTTGAAAAAGTAATTTATATAAATAAAAAATAATTCGGAGGAAACAATTATGAAAAAGAGTTTCGCTATTCTCTTGACAACTGCGCTCCTGGCAACGAGCGCGCTTGCGGGCTGCGGAAAATCGGGATCGGGGAATAAAATCCAGATCGTGGTGGACGGCGGCGGCGTGGCTGGAAATTACAACAGTTCCATCAGCATGACGCCCTCTCCCGCCAATCCCAATCCGTACAATCAGCTGGAGCTTCTCGCAAAAGAATGGAGCGACGCAAACGATACCTACGAAATCAAAATCAACCGCAATTCCATGAACGGTAACCGCGACACCATTCTCGGCTACCTTTCCACCTCCAGCGGCCCCGACATTATTTATCAGACGGGGACGACGATTGCGGAAGATATGGAAAAGAACTATTTCGTCGATATGACCGATTATCTGCAAGGCCCCAACAAATACGCGGAAGGCAACGAAAAATGGGCGGATTTGTACGATCCGCAGGAGCTGGAAGCCTCCCGCGCCCCCAACGGGAATTTTTATTCCGTGGGGATCGACCGCAACGTCGCGGGGGTCATGTACAACGAGGAAATCCTGACCGCCGCGGGCGTCGAGCTTCCCATAAAGACTTACGGCGAGTTTGTTGAGGCGCAGGATAAAATACAGGCGTATTCCGATTCCAACGGGCTGGAAATAATTCCTTATTCCATGGTCGATAATTGGTACGACATCGTGCTGGAAAGCAGCCTTTACGGAAGCCTGGCGGACGAATACGACGTTATCCGCAAAAACGGAATCGTCGATACGGAAGAGCTTTGCCGCGCCTCGTATCTCGGAAAGTACAAAATCATGAACGGCTCCAACGTGGACGCGAGATATGAAGCCTATCTCAACCTTATGAAGCGCGCGCAGCTGCATACGCCCGAGGGCTCGAAAGGAAACACTGCCGTCACCGAGTTCATGAACGGCAAGGTGGCTATGGTTTCCTGTCTCGGAAAGAGCATGGTGCAGGTGCAGCAGCAAAAGAAAGTTGAAAAGCTGGGCGTCATGGGCTATCCCGTGCTGACGCAGAGCGACATCGACGAATACTCGGGCGTGGCGGGCGTGACGATCGACGAAAGGGGCGTGCGCCGCGGCATTTCCGGTATCGGAACGGGCTGGTGGATCACGAATGCCGCGATGAAGAAAGGGACGGTGGAAGCCTGCGTCGATTTCCTGCAATTCGTCACCGCGCCTCAGAATAACGTCAAAATGGTCAACAAGCTCGGTTACGCGATTCCTCTCGATACCGAAGCGGCCGCTTCCGCGGACATGAACCCGCTGTTCGCCGATCTGATCGCGCAGTTCAACGAGGACGTGGAGAACGATTTCTTTGAATTTCACGTGTTCAATTCCTGGGGGATCATGGGCTTCGACTGCTGGAGCAATTTCGTCGTTCAGAGCGGGAACCTTTTCAAGGGGACGCCCGTTGCCGAGGTGGCGAAGTCGATCAACAGCCAGTTCCTTTCTTCAAGGGATTCTCAGATAGAAAAAAATAAGCAGAGCGGCGCCTGGGACGTTGATGGTTGGAGTTCGCTTTCCTGAATAAAGGAGCAAAGTAATGTTGAAAAGTTATAAAAAAAGCGATCTATTCGGTTATTTTTGGATACTTCCCGCTTTTTTGCTGATTTGCGTGTTCAGCGTATATCCCGCTTTGTCCGCTCTTCTTCATTCGTTTACGGAATGGGATCTGGTAAACGTCGAGTTTATCGGGATCGATAATTTCAAAAGATTATTTTCCGATAAAATTTTCTGGAAATCGTGCGGTAATCTGTTGATTCTGATGAGTACGGGGCTTGTATTGGGAAATCTCGCCCCCCTCGTGCTTGCGGAGCTGCTGCACAACCTGAAGAGCGAAAAATGGAGCAACGCTTATCGCTTTATTTTCGTTATTCCCACGCTGGTACCCGGCATGGTGAATATGCTTATCTGGACGAAAATCGTGTTCAATCCTTTCCCGAGCGGATTGGTGAACAGCATTCTGGGCAGCCTTTTCGGGGCGAGCGCGAAAGGGTGGTATTTTGACGAAAATCTCGCGCTGCTTTCCATGGTGCTTACCGGCTTCCCGTGGGCGGCGGGAACGTCCTTCCTGATTTATCTGGCGGGACTCAACAATATTTCCGAATCCGTTTACGAAGCGCTCGACCTCGACGGAATCACCGCATGGAAACGCGTTTTCTATATCGATCTGCCGCTGTTGAAAAGCCAGATAAAATATTTCGTCATGATGGGGATTATCGGCGCAATGCAGAGCTTCTCCATGCAGCTGGCGTTTACGAAAGGCGGGCCGAATTACGCGACCACCGTTCCCGGATACTATATGTACGACAGGGCGTTTTTCGGCAGTGAATTCGGGTATGCCGCCGCGATCGGATTTTTCCTATTCGTCGTTACGCTGATCGTCACCATCATCAACAACAAGTTTATGAAATCGACAGAGGAGGTTATGTGATGGAGCGTGCGGAACCTTACCAGAACGGCCTCAAAGAAAATAAAAGGGCGAAGCGAGACGCAGTGATACGGCAGGTTTGCGTGCATTTTGTCATTTTGCTGTTTCTGTTTTTCGTGGCGCTGCCCATTTGGTTTCTCGTCATAAAAAGTTTCAAATCTCCCGACCAGGAAATCTCTTCTCCCTTTTCTCTTTCGTTTCCGTTTTTTATGGAAAATTACAAATTGGCCTGGTTGTTCGTCAAGGATTATATTCTTAATACCGTGATTATAGCGATAGGCCAGACTTTCGGCGTGCTTGCCGTGTGTTCGATGGCGTCCTACGCGTTTATCAGATACAATTTTCCTTTCAAAAACGTAATTTTCATCATCATTCTCTCTTTCATGATGGTACCGGGGATGCTTACGCTCATTCCGCAGTATCAGATGGTCATGATTGCGTTTAATATGAAAAATTCCTATCTCGGCGTTATCCTGCCCGCCATTACGGGCGCGGTGCCTATGGGAATATTTCTGCTTAAAACTTTCTTTTCAGGCCTGCCCAAAGATCTGTTCGAGGCGGCGGAGCTGGACGGCGCCTCGAAATTCAGACAGTATCTTACCATAGCCCTTCCTCTGTCCGTTCCCATTTTGGCTACGCTTGCCATTACGCAGGTGTTGGCGGCCTGGAACGATCTGCTGTGGCCGCAGCTGATTTTGCAGGACGAAGCGATGCACACGATCACTGTCGGCCTGGCGCCGTTCACCGAATCGTATTATAACAATTATCTCAGCCTCGGCGTACCTTTTGCGGGGTATGTGATCGTCAGTATTCCGCTTCTGCTCATTTTCTTTGCGGCGTCGAAACAATTTATCCGCGGTCTTACCAGCGGTGCGTTCAAAATGTAACCGAAAGGAGAAATCACAATGAAAGAAAAGAAAATTTTCCGTTTCTGTTCGCTGGCCCTCATCGGCGTTTTGGCGTTTGCCGCCGGCTGTTCTAAGCCGGAACCCCAAGAGGAATTGCCCGGTACGGAGGTCATACTGGACAGAAATATGCAAAACGGGGTGGATGTGCTCGGCACAGTTTCCATAGAGGATCTGGGGAAAGTCACCTATCAGTTCCGTTATCTCGACAGCGTTCCCTCCGACGCCGTCAGCCTTTGGAAGCTCGGACAGTGGGGTACGAAATTCGGCCTTGCGGACACGGGCGAAGAATCGCAGGACGGAGACAATTACATACTGAAAGACGATACCAAAGAATTTATCGTAAATCCGAAAACAGGCCAATACAGCTTAAATTGCAACACGCAGAAAGAATATCCCGTGCCTAAGCCCTACGGAGCGGATTGGCTGCACTTTATCACGATCCAGAACGTTTCGGATATCTCGAGAATTTCCGAAATGGAAAATATTTGGATGGATCTGGATTTTTCCATTCCGTATTGCGAAAATCTGATGAGCGAAGCGGATTTCAACATGGATCTGCACACCGCTCTTTTCCAATGGGTGTTCGTCGTCAAAAACTGCAATCCCGATTCGTTCGATTACAATCAGTATTTCTGGATGAACATTCCCCTGTACGACGGAAGAAGCCTTTCGGACGAATCGTGGAAGACGTTTAAGGAAAGCGCGTTTCTCGATTACGGCAAAGAAGATAAGTCGAATACCTTTATCTACATGGCGCCCAGCGACGGTTATCTGACGGAGGAGGGCGTGGAGGTAGGAAAGAGATACCATATCACCCTCGATCTCATTCCTTATCTCGAAAAGGCTCTGACGACAATTCAGCAGCTCGACGAGAACAAAAACAGCGATTTCCCGCTTCTGCTCAACACCACTATGGACGATTTGTGCATCAATCAGTTTTATATCGGCTGGGAAGTTCCGGGGACGTTTAACTGCGGGGCCACCATTTACAAAAACAGTTTGCTTTACAATAAAATATGAATCCCGCCGACGGCGACAGCCGGGGATAAAAAAATGAGAAAGGAGAGTTCAGAATGAGAAAACTTGCGGCAGTATTCTTGTCTGGGATATTATTACTGCTTATGGGGTGTACGAATACCGAAAAACCCGGCGAAGCATCGGGCGGAGAAAAAAATCTTCTTCCGGATAACTGTTTCGAGCAGGGATTTATTCTTACGGGCTTTGACAGCCGTCCCGAATACAATCAAAGACATATCGGCGAAATAGACTACGGAGAAACAGGTCTCGAGCCGATATGGAGAATCGGGCAGTGGGGCTGCAAAAAAAATCTGGTAGATGCCGTATATACGCAAGAGGACGGCATGGACGTGTTCCGCGACGGTAGCAAGGAGCTTAAGGTAAACCGCTCCACGGGCGCGTTTACGCTAAATTGCAACGCGGAGGCCGACGGAGTGTATGCGGACGGCCCGAGAAAGGAAAACGAGCCCTGGATTCATTTTATCCTGGAGGTTCCTCAGTTCCCCCAATACACGATGTTGAAAGATATCGACTATTTGACGTTCTATCTGGAATTTCAGCTCACGAAAGGGGTAAACCAGTGCGGTGCGGGATACAATCCCGATCTCCATTCGTCGATGTTCCTTTGGTACGTCACGATAAACGACATTACGAAGCCTTCCGATTATTTTTGGTTCGGTCTTCCCATCTATGACAATCGCAGCGACTATTCGCCCGAATTTGCGGCGCAGGACGGCGGAAAAGAGGATTCGACCAGCGCGTTTATCTTTAATCCCGCAGGGAATACCTTTTTGGATATGCCCGTCAAGCCGGGCAATCACAACATTCTTTCCCGCGATATGCTTCCCGTGATACGTCATGCCTTCGAGCTTGCGCAGTCCCGCGGGTTTCTGAAAAACACGAAATACGAAAACCTCGGCATTACGAGCATGTATATAGGCTGGGAGCTCCCCGGGACATTCGACGTGGGCATGGACGTAAACAATATGAAGCTTCTTGCCGGAAAGGCAAATAAATAACGTAAGGAGGATATATGAAAAACAAAAAAACTCTTTTATGCGGTCTCTTATGCGTGTGCGCGCTGGCGGCGGCGAGTTTCGCTCCGAATTTTGCGTATGCGAGTGCGGAGAACTCGGCGGGGATAAAGGACAGCGACTTTTTCCAGCCCGCTTCGGGCGTTACGGCGCAGCCTTCGGAGGATATAGCCCTCACGGATATAACCATGCCCTACACGGCGGACGGCTGCGTGTATTACGGTACGGAGGGAACGGCGTTTCCCGCCGATATGTCGTCGTTTAGATGGAATCTGACGATCAATCAGCTGGCGGCAGGTCAGTCGTTTACGATTTCTTTCCTCAAAGACGCACAAAAGCGTCCGTTCGACGGAGCAGTGGGGGTGTCTTTCGTATTTGAAGCGTTCAGCGAGGGCGTTTTAAGGCTGTATATTCTCGACGCCGCGGACGGGAGCCTGCTTCAGGAAATGATCGATACCGATTCTCAATGGGCGTATCAGAAAGACGGTACTTTCCCCGAAGATTATCCAAAGGACCCCGAAGCGGAGGAAGGACATTCGCACGGCATGGTGGGACGTCTCACCTGCGCGAATGCGATCGGACAGACTTTGCAGTTTGTCAACATGGTGGATTCCGCCAGCTTCGGCGGCACGACGAACCGACCCGCCGTTACGACGGGCAACTCTTTGGGTACCACTGTTCCCGGCGAGATATTCACCAACCGCGACATGAAAATCAACAATCTTGTCCTGGCGCTTTCCGCCGGAGGCCAAAACGGTACGACGGGGCCGGAAACGGAGTTGTCCTTCACGGTATCCACGCCCGCCGATAAAAAGACCGTGGCCTACAACAGCAGTGTAAGCGGGGTAAAGACGAGCATTTCCGCGATGGTCGCGTCTTCGGAAAAAGCCGCGGCAGGGACGCTTCCCGCGGACGAATACTTTGCGATGAAAGAGGAGTTTGCCGCGGTTGACGTTTCCGCACTCCGTCCCCGCGATAAATTTATTCAGCAGAAAAATCTCGATAAAATCTCGGGAAATCTTTCTTTGACGGCAGAGAAGCTGGCGGCGGTGCCGGGCAGCGTAACGGCTTACAGCGCCGCGCTGAACGAGCTGAAAAATCTTGCCGACGTTACGCAAACGAAGATAGAAGCCGCCAAAGCCGCAAAAAAAGAATACGAGCAAAATTCCGCCTTCGTAAAGTATCTCGAGGGAGAGAAGCTCGAAGAGGTGGAAGCGCTCATTGCGGCGTTGGACGAATCCCTTCTGCTCAGGGGCGAGCTGCATTTGCAGATATGCGTTTACGAAGAAAAGACGGCGGCATTTTCCGCCGCGCCTTCCTCCGCGACGCCCGAACAGATTTACGAGGCGGAGCTTTCGAAGCAGGCGATCTCTCTTTCCGCGCTGGATAAATTGAGCGCGGAGGATAAAACCGCGTTTGAAAACAGAATCTCGGCGTGCGACAAAAAAGTGGACGAAGCCCGCCGCACCAACGCCTACGACGTGGAGGCATATAAAATCAATCTGTACAAGGCGTCGGTGTCAGAACTCGGCGCGGACGCGTCTGCGGCAGATTTCAACCGCGTTTACGGAGAGCGCCCCGAATTAAAGCTCGACGACGTAATGCCCTCCGACCGCGAAGCGCTGGAAGAACTGCTGGCGGCCGCCGATAAAGCGCTCGGCGAAAAAATCGTGCTTTTGATGGAAAAATGGTATTCCGATTACAGCGCAAAGACGGACTTTTTAGACGACCTTTCTTCCCTGACGCAGAAAAAGATAGACGAAGCGGAGAGCGCGGCTTATGCAAAAGAGGATTTCGATGCGCTTTTGGAGATTTCTGATAAAATCGGCTATGATATTTCCTCCGTCGTCGAAAATCTGGAAGAATGCGACCGCAAAGTAAAAGCGGCGAAGGTAAGAATCCTTGTCACGGAATACTCCGCCGCGGCGAAAGGAGAGATAACCGACCTTGCGTCGATGAATTTTGCCTACGAAAAATATCTTGCCGTTGCGGAAGCCGATACGAAACTTTTGTCCGCAGAGGAGCTCGCCGCGTTTGACTCGATGAAAGCGGAAGCCGATTCTGCGTACGAGGAGAAAGCGCTGGAGCTGATCGGCGCGGCGTTGGAGGAATTTGAAGCCTCCGTCGCCGTGGAGGATCTTTCGGCCGTGGAGGCCCTCAGAAACGCGAAAGCGAAGCGCGCGGCCGTTCCCGATCTGAAATACCTCATCGTCGAAGAAGACAGGGGCGAGTTTGCGGGACGCTACGAAGCGGCCGACGAAAAGCTGAAGGCGGAGCCTCTTTACTATGTCGAGACCACGGGGACGAGCTGGACTGCTTCCGAAACGGAAGACGGAATCCGCCTCGACAATAAGCTGGGCGAACAAAACAACTGCGACGGCCTCGCGCTCATTCAGGACCCTCTCGATATCGACGGCTTCGATTTCGCTTTCGACTTTACAAAAATCGGCCGGATATGGCGGGGCGAGGTGGACGGTAAATATCCCCAAAGCATTTACGTTATGAACATTCTTAACGCGGCGGGGAAAAATAAGGACGAGGCGCAGGGCTTTTCCGTCTATTTCTTCCTCAATCAGATGGATCAGATCGAAGTCAATGTATATGCCCCCAATAGAGACGGCAACGCCGTCATGCTGGCGCAGGGCGTAATAGAAGGCGTTCCCGTAACGGCGGAGCCCTATCAGCCGATCACCGTCCGCGTCCGCGTGGAGAAAAAAGCGAGCAACTATACGCTTTGGGTCAATTCTCTGTCGCTCAACATTTACTACCGCGATTTTATCAATCCCGCAGAGGATAACCCCGCATATATGCCCGAATTCGGCGTAGGGGACGAAATCGGAGAAAACATCTTCCGCGGCGGCAAAGCGTACGTTTCCTTTGTCGTGTTCGCCGAAAGCCTTACCCCCGAAGAACGCGAGTCGGCGATTACCATTCGCATGATCGGAGATAAAACGTTCGGAGGATACGTTCCGCCGGTATATACGGTTTCGGTGGAGCTCGTTTCGGGACCCGCCAAGACGGAATATAAAAAGGGCGAAGCGTTCGATAAGACGGGCATTAAAATGACGGCGCTTCTTTCCGACGGCACTACGGTGGAAATCCCTCTGGATAAAATCAAGGTGCTGGGCTTTACTTCCACGTCCAAGGGCACGAAAAACGTTACGCTCAGCTATACTGACGACAGCGGCGTCACGCTTACGAAGGTAATCAAGGTGACCGTGGTCGATGACGAAGCTCCCGCGCCGGCTCCCGCAGAAGGCCCGAACAAGGGGCTGATTATCGGGCTGAGCGTCGGCGGCGGGGTTGTCCTCGTCGGCGCGGCCGTTGCGATTGCGTTTGTCTTGAAGGCAAAGAAAAAGAAGAACGATAAGTGATAAATGTTTTCCGCATACGGGCGGAAGAAGCTCGTATGCGGAAAGTAAAAAAATATATAAAAGGTGGAATGTATGAAGAAAAAAAGCGTTAAATTGTTGATCGCGTGCCTGCTCTCCTGTGCGGGCGTCGCCTCTGCCGCCGGCGCGGCGGGGAGCGTAATGTCCGTAAAGGCCGCTTCGGGCGTGGCCGAGAACGCGCCTTTTTACGACGGGCCGATGTGTTCCGATAAGAGCAGCGTGACCAAGCGCTCCGACGGCAGCTACGCGGTCTCTCAGACGACGGGCGGCGGCGGAACCCGGCTCTTTTACGGCGATTATGTGTCCGGGGGCGCGGAAAATGCGTACTTACTCGATCTGACGGATACGGAGATTACTTTTTCCGTAGATAGCCTGGCTGCGGGCCAGGGAATAGAGCTCGCGTTCATGTCGTTCAGACAGAACGGAGACATGTATCCTATGCAGGGGTACGGACAGGGATTCAGCGTACTGCTCGCCGACGACGGCGGCGGAAATACGGGCTTTTGCCCCAGGGTTTCTACGTTTTCTCTCGACGGCGGCTACTCGCCCTATACTACGACAGGCAACGATTATCTGGTATATAACAATACCTCTCCCCGCGATTCCTACCTCGAAAAGGACATGAAGCTGCATATCTTCGCGGGAGAGGATAAACTGAACATAGAAATCGATTGGGTGCGCGACGGAAACAACGGCGCGGCTTACGATTACCGTGCGGAGCTTCCTTTGAACGTTCTGCCCGTTACGGGAGATTATGCGTTCGATTATACGAAATCCTATTTCATGATCGGGAACAGCGGCGCCGGCATGAACATGACGCTGGAGGATATTTCCGAGCCTGCGACAAACGCGTATTATGAAAAGTACGGCGGAAAATATCATAATTCCGCGCGCTATACCGAAGAATACCGTATTGCGGCAAACGCGCTGGGCGGAGAGACTGCAACGGGCGCGGACGTAAAGGAATACTATTATACCGAGATGAATTTCTTGGGCGTCGATCCGAGCGGCATGAGAAAGAGCGACCGTTACGAATACGACGCGGCAAAGAGCATTTCCACGGCGGGCTTCGACGAAAAAGCGCTGGCGCTCAAAGAGGAAGTATTTGCCGGATATACCGTCGATTCCGATATTACGAACGAGCGCGACGCGATCGGAGCGTTTGCGTTTTATACGAAATTTTCCGATCGGCTGACGGAATACGAGGTAATCGCAAATCATATCCGCGAGGCCTTGTCCGAAAAGGATTTCGGACAGAAAGCGGTAGAGGCTTCCATCGCCGGATTTTTGGAAAAATATTCGGCGGCGGTACGGGAGAACTATAAGCCCGCGCTGGCGGATTATGACAAGGTTCTGAAAGAGTACGCTGCGCTTTCCGCGTTTGCAAAGGGCATGGTAAGCAACTATGCCGCTCTGGAAAGCTGGAAAGAGGAAACGCTCGTCGAAATGAAGGGACTGTATTATTCGACGGAGGGAAGCTATTTCACCAACGAGTACGACTATACGGAAGAAGACGGAAAAGGCTCCGTCACGAAGTGTTATGCGGGCGCGGTGAGGAATGAGGACGGAAGCACCAAGCTGCTTCTTTCCGACGATACGACGAACCGTCTCGTTTACGGTACGGATATAAAGGACGGCAAATGGACGGATTACGCGGTGAACTTATCCGATTTTGAAATGAAATTCACCGTCGATTCCAGCGCAGCCAACGCGAGGTTCGCAATCAATTTCGTATCGCATCGTTCCGCGCTTCCTTACGGCGACGAGATCAATCCCGGGCTTTCCCTGTTCTTCCGTATGGGATTTGACGGACCCGGTTCCGCCGGCGTTGCGCTCACGGAAACCAAGGGCGGGATTTATCCCAACAGCAATCCGGACACGCCGGCTCTGGAGGGCTTTACCAACGACTGGGGCGGATTCGGTTCGTTGAAATGCGCCGAAGGCATCGTCGGCAAAACGATTACCGTGCGCCTGGCGGCGGAAGAAGCGGGCGTCAGGCTCACCGTTTCCGCGGAGGGGAGTGCGGACGCTTCCATTCTGCTTACGAACGAATACCTGGCAGCCGTATTTGCTACGGAAAAGGGCGCGATCGATACGTCCAAGCTTGCGCTTACGTTCAGCGTGGGCGAGGGCATGGAGTCGTATAGCGGAAACAGCGATATCGAACTGACGGTTAAGCAGATCAGCGACGAATACGCCGATTTTACGCGCGAATTGTTTGCGGATTTTGAAACGTACAAGTCAAGCGTAGCCGCGCTTTCGGGCAAAACCTCGCTCACCTTCGACGAAATTCGGAGCATAAACGCAAAGTCGGAAAATATCGCCGTTAAGGAAGGGCTTCTCCGCCGTTACGAAGCGGAAACGCTTGCGGCGAAAAAAGCGGAGCTCAGCGCCGAAGCGCTTGCGAAAATCGACGCCATGGCGATCGATTATTTCAAAGGCCAGATGAATGCGCTGGCCGGAGTCACGCCCGATAATTATATCGAGAAAAGGACTGCGCTTACGAAATTTGAGGAACAATGGAAGGTCGTCACTGCCTCTCAGAAAGAGCTTTATGCGGAGTGCGCGGACGCCGTTGCCGCGGTCGAGGCCGATATCGCGGGCTGCGGGCTTGCGAAGGGCGTGATCGACGATATCGCGGCGCTCGTCGCAAAAACTCCTCTGCCGGCTACGATAGAAACTCTGCGTGAGGAATACGCGGCGCTTAAAGTCCGTTACGAGGGGTTGGCGGAGAAGTATAAGGCCCAGGTGACAAACGGCGACGACTTTACGGCGTACGGCGAGCTTCTCGACGCTTACGATCCCGCTCAGTCCGTGGAAAACGCGATCGAAAAGCTGTTCGTGGATTACGCCACGATCAACAGCTCCAATAAGAACGAGGCGAAAGAGGCTCTTGCGGCGGTTCGCGCGGCTTACGAGGAACTGACGGAAAGCCAGAAACAGGAAGTTTCAAACTTCGCAAAAACGGACGAATTCGAAGAGAAAATCGCGGCGTTCGAGCAGAGCCAGATCGACTATTCCGTAGCCGCGGCATTCGACCGGGAAGTGGTTGAAAAAACGGGGCTTTATGCGGAAATCACTGCCGAAAATAAGGCGGCCGCGCTTGCCGACGTCGCCGCGCTTAAAGAAAAGTACGAGGCTTTGACGCAGGCGCAGAAGGATTTCTCCGAGAAATATTCTCTCGTCGGGGAACTCGAGGAAAAAATTTCGGCGTTTGAAGTGCAGCAGACGCTTAAGGAAGCCGCGGAAGCCGTGGACGCGCTCATCGCGGGCATCGGCAGGGTAGAAAATACTTCGGCTTTTAAAAATAAAATCGACGCGGCTCGCGCGGCTTACGACGCTTTGAGCGCGGAAGCGAAAGCGCTGGTATCCGGCCTTTCCGCGCTGGAAAAAGCGGAAAGCGACTACGCCGCATTGCAGGAGAGCTCGGAAGGCTCCGAAAGCGGAAGCTCGTCGAAGGCCGATTCGGGCTGCGGAAGCTCGATCGGGGCGCTCGGCGGGTTGATGGCGACTGTGGTTTTGGCTGCGGGTGCGGCTTTGGCGGCGAAGAAGAAATCCGACGATAAATAAAATATGCATAAGCATGCGCCGTCGCAGTCTATGGCGGCGGCGCGTCCTTAAAGGAGAACAGAATATGTTGAGAAAAACGGCTTTGGCCGCGGCGGTTTTGCTGGCCTGCTGCAGCGGGTTGACCGCCTGCGGAAAGGGCGGGGAGACGAGCGGGGAAAAAGACTATTCTCTTTGGGATTTTTCCGCGCTTTCGGCGCAGGTCCCCGAGGTGCGCGAAGCGGGATATTCTTATGACGGCGGCGAAAACATCGAAGGAATCTATTTTACGGGTGCGGAATATAACGGCGAGAAAACGGAAATTTTTGCCTATCTCGGCGTTCCCGAAACGCAAAAACCCGCCGACGGCTATCCCGCCATGGTATTGGTGCACGGGGGGCTGGGTCAGGCGTATGCGGATTGGGTAAAATTATGGACGGACAGGGGTTACGTCGCCCTTTCTCTGTCCGTGGACGCGAATTACACGGACAGCGCCAATAAGGCGGCGGCAAACCCGAAAGGCGGGCCGAATATTTCCGTTACCGCCGCGGATATGACAAATCCGAAAAACTCGTGGGAATATATCAGCGTGGCGAACATTATCGTCTGCAACAATATTCTCCGCGGCCGCGATGACGTGGACGAGTCCAATATCGGAATCACGGGGATTTCCTGGGGCTCCTATCTCACTTGTATAACGGTCGGGGTGGATAATCGCTTCAAATTCGGTATTCCCGTTTACGGCGCGGGATATATGGACGAAGATCCCACCAGCGAGCTTGCGGGCGTATTTGCCATGGACGACGCGGCTTTGAATATTTATCGCGAGCGTTTCGATCCCGCGGCGTATATGAAAAACTGCGAAATTCCGCTCATGTGGTTTGCCGGCGCAAACGATTTTGCTTTTTCTCTCGCCTGCAATCAAAAATGCGCAGACTTGAACAAGGGAAAAAATTTCTTTTCCTGGCGCGACAGGCTGACGCACGGACAGCAGCCGGGCGACGGATCGGGATTGCCCGAAATATTCGATTTTGCCGATTATCAGGTTTCGGGCGCCGAAATGCTTCGCGCCGATGAAGGAATATTCGAAAACGGAATCATTTCCCTGAACGTTTCCGGGGCGTCGGGAAAAATCAAGGCGGAGCTTTTCTGGTCCTCCTATCCCCTGGAATATTGGCACGATTCGGGAAACGTATGGACGCGCGGGGAAGCCGCGTGCGAAAACGGTAAAGTTACCGTTTCCGTCCCCGAAGAAGCGTTGTTCGCCTTTGTAAAGGTGACGGCCGAGGACGGCAGCGTCGTGTCGAGCAGATGTTTTTCGTTCTGATAACGGCGGGCTGCCCTGCTTTGGAGAAATCGCTATGTACTGTATCGGATTGGACATCGGTGGCACGAAATGCGCTGTATCTTTGGGACGGCTCGGCGAAAAAATAGAAATAGCGGAGCGATACGAGGTGCCTACGTTATCCTCGCCGGAAGCCACTTTGGAAAAACTGTCGGGCGAGACGGAAAAATTTTTGAAAAAAGCGGAAATAGAGGCGATCGGAATCAGCTGCGGCGGGCCTCTGGACAGCGAAAAGGGCGTGATTCTCACGCCGCCCAACCTTCCGGGCTGGCACGGTTTTCCCGTTGCGGAGTACCTCGAAAAGAGGTACCGCGTCAAGGCGTTTTTACAAAACGACGCAAACGCGTGCGCTTTGGCTGAATGGAAATACGGCGGCGGCAGGGGTGCGTCGAACATGATTTTTCTCACCTTCGGCACCGGACTCGGCGCGGGGCTTATTCTCAACGGAAAGGTGTACGAGGGCGCCAACGGAAACGCGGGCGAAGCGGGGCATATCCGCCTTGCGCCGAACGGACCGTTCGGTTACGGGAAATACGGATCGTTCGAAGGCTTTTGCAGCGGCGGCGGAATCGCGGGCTTGGCCGAGGTAATGGCAAGACGCCGCAAAAAGCTTCCGCAATGTATCGTAGAAGCGGGCGGCAGGATAACGGCCAAACAGCTTGCGGAACGGGCGTTTGCGGGAGACGCTTTTGCAAAGCGGGTATTTGCAAAGAGCGGAGAGATGCTGGGCCGAGGCGTGAGTATTCTCATCGATCTTTTCAATCCCGAAAAAATCGTGCTCGGCGGCGTGTTCATGCGTTCCCGCGAGTTATTGGAGCCCGCGATGTACGAGACGATCGAAAAAGAAGCGCTGCCCGACTGTTATCGTGTATGTAAGATCGTACCTGCGGAGCTGAAAGAAAACATAGGAGACTATGCGGCGCTGTGCGTCGCGGGGAGCAAAAGATGAAAGAAGAAACGATGAATATTCTGAAGGCTTTGTCGCGGCGCTTTCCCTCTTTGCAGCCTTTGGAAGAATCGATCGCGGTTGCGGCGGCGCTTATGAGGGACTGTTTTTTGTCGGGCGGTACGTTATATCTTTGCGGAAACGGCGGAAGCGCCGCCGATTGCGAGCATATCGCGGGCGAGCTTCTGAAAAGCTTCAAGCTTTCCCGTCCTTTGCCCGGGAAATTCAGAGAAGCGCTCCTTTCCATGGGCGAAGACGGCAGGCGGGTCGCGGAGAAAACGGAAGGCGGGCTTCCCGTCGTATCTCTTTGCGGGCATCCTGCTTTTGCCACGGCTTACGCCAACGATAAAGACGCGGCGTTCGTCTATGCCCAGCAGATCTGCGCGCTGGGAAGGGACAAAGACGTGCTCCTGGCCGTTTCCACTTCGGGCAATTCCGTAAACTGTCTGTATGCCGTGCTTGCGGCAAAGGCTAAAGGCATGAAAACCATATTGCTTACGGGCGGGATGGGCGGCGCGATCGGGAAGCGTGCAGATCTTTCCCTGATCGTACCCGAAAAAGAAACCTATCGGGTACAGGAATTACATCTGCCCGTGTATCATTGTATTTGCGCCATGCTGGAGAACGAATTTTTTTCGTGAGTTGCGGCGCGGAATCATATCATTAAAAAGGAGAACTGAAAGATGAAAACGATAAAGGACAAGTATTTGGTAGTGGGCGCGGATTTCGCGGGGTATCCGCTGAAAGA
>UQHL01000008.1 GCA_900540805.1 uncultured Eubacteriales bacterium | reverse complement strand
ACAAGGGCTATGCCCGAAAATGAAAAACCACCCGCTATGCGGGTGGATGATTATTATTGTATCACGAATGAAAACTGAGAGGAGGAAAACAAATGTAGATAGACCGAGCAATAAAGAAACCAAGTCACAAAACGCAATAACCAATCAGGAGAAGCATATGGAGAAAACAAGAAAACGGATATTTATGATAGGAATCATAGCGACAGCGGTGTTGTTGCTGTCAGCCGGTATAAGCCTGGTGACGCGTGCGTCTGCAGCCGGGAATACATGTATTCAGACTTTCCGCGGCCGGGAAACGGTAACGCATAAAACCAATACGAGTGAGAACAATTATACAGAAGAATACGACTATACAACGGGGATAAAACTGTATGGCGCAGTGAATAACAATATGTCCACGACGGGAAGCGCAATCAAAATCGACAGTACGGCGTTGTGCGTGGACTTTTCAGGCGCCGTAGCGCTGTATCGACCGCAGGCGGATTCGGGACTGAGTTTTGCCCCGGTGGAAACGGGTTACGCTTTCCAGCTCCTGCAGGGCTCTACAATCAGATGGCAGGCGAGATTTATTCGTTCGACCTATACGAAACAAGAGACAGGCGAGGACGGACAGCCGACAACGGCGACCTATGTACGAAAGACGATCAACGTAAACGGGAAAACGACGGTTACGACGAGCGAATCGGAGGAATACACGCCGTTTCAGGTTTCGGATTTCGGTACGAACACAATCAATCTGAGCGACGGGACATATACGCTGAAAATAATGCGGAGCTATGAATGGACCAACTGGAAATCGATCCTGAACGTGATAAGCTATCGCTCGGCATCGACGCTGACAGGCAGTCTGACGATAGATACGACGGCGCCCGTGCTTACGGCAAGGGGAACGACGAGCGGGAAAACGCTTTCAAACGCAGCAATCACGAACGAGCATGTAACGGTAACCGTGACCGATGCAAATCACGCGCGGCTGTATTATAAAACGCCGTCAAACGGAAATTTTCTGTCCACGACCGAAAAGAGTTTTACTTCGGGTGCGACGAACGGGCAATATACCGTGTATGCCGTGGACGGCCTGGGCCAAAAAGCGAAGAGTTCACTTTTTATTACGACGACGTTGCGCCGACAGGCATCGTGTATGACGGAAGCGCGGTCGCAAGAGAAAACGGTGCATATATACCCGCACAAGCCTTGAAATACGTTGCTTCGGATTCGGGCTCGGGGATTGCGGACTGTTACGTCAGAATGCCGGGGACAGCGTACTATACGGACTATGTTTCGGGCGCTCAGCTCACGGCGGAGGGAACGTATTATTTTAAGTGTATCGACCGTGCAGGGAATGTTTCCGAAGTGACGAGCGTGACGCTGGATAAAACGGAACCGAAGGGACTCCTGTACGCCGGCGGGACGGGTATTCCCAATGGAAGCGCAACAAATGCAGAGTATATAGCTTTCGAGGCATATGACGCCATAGGGATTATGGAATGTTACGTGAAAAAACCGAATGCGAACAAGTACGAAGCTTATGTACCGGGCACGCATTTGGCGGAAGAGGGCGAATACAGCTTTTACGCGAAGGATCTGAGCGGTCGGAGCTCGGGAGCATGTACGCTTACGCTGTCGCGGGCGATTCCGTCTGCACAGCTGTATGTGGACGATACGCCCATCGGGAACAACGGCTATACCAACGGCGGGCATATCCGGTTCGAGAGTAACGGAAAAGAATGTTTCGTGAAACTCCCCGGGACGGATACGTTTACGGAATACCTGCCGGGTGCAGAGTATTATAAAGCGGGAAAATACACTTTCTACGGCCTTTCCGAAAGCTCGGTATCCACGGGCTATTATACCGTAGTCATTGACAGAACGTTAAAAACAGCGGATTTGCAGAACGTGAAAGGCGGATGCACGGACGGAGATGTCACGCTGTCTTGGGAGAACGTAGCACCCGACGCGTTTGCGCCCGTTGTCAGCGTGACGGTCAACGGAAAACCTTACGAAAAAGGTCAGACGATTTATACCATTGACACGGGCATGTATGAGGTAATCGTGACCGATGCGGCAGGCAATGTCTGGACGAGCGGATTCAGCTCGGTCAAGCGCAACGTGTTTACCGAAACCCTGCAAAAGGAATACTACGAGGCTTGTGACGCAGCGGGAAACACTTATTCCTTCTCGACGTATGAAAGCGCGCTGGCGTTTGCAAAGAAAAGAGAAAATAGTTCTGTACGCACGGGCGAATGGAACTCCTTGACCTGGGATACGGGGATTGCAATGGACGCCATCGACAGCGCGAACGCTAAAAACGGGATATATTATATCTATAAAAAAAGCGGCAGCCCTGACGAGAGGACGGCATATTTTACACGGGAACGGCTGAACGAAGTGATCGCCGGGTATGCGAGAATCGGTATTTGCAGCTATTATTATTGGGAGAAAGAGCCTGCGCCTGCCGCGGCGGGAGAAAATCTGTACTCTTATTCGACAGACCGAAGAATTCTTGCAGACGCTGTACGGCTGGGCGAGAATCTCGTATGCCTGATTGACGGCGAGCAGTTCATCGGCAGTGTGTATAATGCAGAAGGGAATGCTTTGCTCACCGTGTGCGACGAATGGGGAAATACCTGCGATTATTCTCTTACGGTTATCCGAAGCACACCTGAAATCCTGTATTCGGCGGGAAAAGGCAGTACCAATCCCGTCTCTTACGACAGAACCTATTATCTCAAAGAATCGGTAAAGGTATCTATCCGGGATTCTTACGACGAAATGGCGATGTTTTCCGTGTTTGACGGAGCGGGCGGACTGCTTGGACGGTTCAGTCTCGGAGAAACCTGCGAACTTACCGAAAGCGGAACATATACCGTAACGGCGGTGAACCATTACGGAGTATCGGAAGCATTCACGCTGGTCATCTCTCTCGCAGCACCCGAAGTGAGTCTGACAGAGAATGAGGCGGAAAAAAAACTCGAGATAGTGATCTCCCCGAGCGAGGACGACAAAGGCGGGATTCAGACAATTGAAATATTCAAATCCTTCGACGGTGGAAAGACGTGGAGCGAAACTATGCAGGACGATTACGGACACGTGATTTCTGCAGATACCCTTGCGTATGCGTTCAGAACAAGCGCGCTGTACAAAGTAGTGGTGACCGACCGGTTTCGTACGGGAATCGACGCGATTGTCGTACAGCTCGATTACGTCCAGCCCGCGCCCGAAGGCATGCTTATCGGTGTAGAGAACGGCGGATACACGAACGCGCCCGTGAAATTTGTCTGGACGGACGAGGCGACGGTATTGCTCGAAAAGGACGGAACAAAGATTCTTTACGCGAGCGGACAGGAACTGACTGAGGATGGTGTATATACGCTTACCTTTGAAAATTTTGACGGTTACGAGGCCGGTTATATCTTTACCATTGATACGTTGGTGCCCGAAGCCTCGTTACAAGGCGCGGAGAACGGAGAAACGGTCAACGGCGACGTTTGTGTGGTATTTGAGGAAGAAGAGCACGCCGAGCTGTTCAGAAACGGGACTTCGCTCGGAGAATACCTGTCCGGATCAATCGTTTCGACGGACGGAGAATACCGAGTCGTTGTACGGGATTGCGCGGGCAATGAAACGGTTGTGGCGTTTGGAATTGATAAAACCGTGAACTATGCCGTCAATGTGAATGATAAGGGGCTTGCTAACTCGGTTACCGTAACGGCGGGCGAAAGCGTGTCGGTATGTCTTACCGGGAACGGCGAGGCGATAGACTATACGCTCGGGGACGCTATCACGGAGCCTGCGAGGTATGTGCTTACGATAACAGACCGGCTCGGCAACAGGACGGAGATTTCGTTTGAGATCGTCCGATCGCTCGTGAAAGAATTTGTGCACGATTTCAGCGACGTCGAAGGCCTCGACAAAATGACCGTGAACGGGGATGAGATTCAACTCAACCATGGGATGCTCGAACTGAAAACAGACGGGGAATATGAGGTGGAAGTTGTCGTCAACGGCATTGCCTATCCGTTTAGCGTGGAAGTGGACGGAACCGCCCCGACGGTTACGTTAAAAGGTGTGGATAACGGAGGCGTGACAAAGGACGGGGTGGTAATTTCCGACCTTTCCGAACCCGCGGCCGTACAGGTATATAGGGACGGAGAGGAGATTGCATACAAACTCGGGGATACGCTTGTAGATACAGGACGCTATGAGGTAGTTGTAACCGATGCGTGCGGCAATAGCACGCGGTATGCCTTTGAAATTGAAAAGAGTGCGAGTCGTTGGTGGATTGCCTTGATTGTCATAGGCGGGCTTGCCGTAATTGCCGGTTCAGCAGCGGTTATTCTCAAAAAGAGAGAAATATTATAAATGAAAAGAGCGAAAGGGCTGTAAACTTGCAGCCCTTTCCGCTCGATTTTTTATCCTTATACTCACAAGGGATTCGTCTGCCCGAGCGGTGAAAGGTGGGACCTGTCATCATGACAGGTGAATGTGAATTCCCCACGAGAAGTATTTTACTGGCAGAAAAGAAAGATTATTTGGGATAAAATCATAATATGAGGCATCAAATTGCAGATTGTTTAGGAAGGCTGGTATTTGAGTCGGGGTAAATATATAGTAAAAGATCAAGAAGATTAAACAAAAGAGGCTTCACGAATATATCGTGAAGCCTCTTTTGTTCGTAAATAATCTTTGCAAATATCGTGTAAACTCGATAAAAATGTTGATTATTTAGCAAAATTCGGGGGGGGGGAGGAGAATCTATCTTTTTCTGACTATTTTTCAGCCGGTAATCGCTTGGTGACATCAGCCGGTACTTTTTGAAGATGCTGGAAAAATAAAGTGAATCTTCAAAACCTACGGCGTTTGCAATTTCCTTTATCGTCAGATTTGAGCCGGTCAGAAGAGCGGTACTTTTCTGAATCCGGTATAATGTGAGATATTTCAGAAACGGCGATCCTGTTATTTGGTGAAACAGGCGTGAAAAATAGGAGGGATTTAAATGTAGAGTTTCGGCGATGTCTTGCAGAGACAGCTTGGGACGAAAGTAGTTTTTTTCGATATATTTGAGAGCGGCGTTCAGATACTCGGAATCGGGCGCCGCTTTATTGTCCTGATCGGGATAACGTTCTTTTATAATACTCGCCATGATGTCAAACAAGACGGAATAGACGTAAAATATATTTTTTTGCTGAATCTTGGCATTTACTAATTTGAAAAATTTATCCTGCAGTTCGGGATTGTTGAAGGTATAACATGGGGAGTCGGCAGAAAATCCGCTTTGATTGCAGAATTGTATCGCCGCCGAACCGTTGAAATTGATGTAGATATAACTCCACGGGTCGGAAACGTCCTGAAAGTACTCTGTTTTTACTCCCTCCGGAATTATAAAAATGTCCCCGCCGGAAACCTTAAATTCCTTTTCGGACAATTTCAACGTTCCGCTGCCCGACAAAACGCAGTGCATCAGAAAAAAAGGATATTTGTCACGGATCACTTTCAGACGGCTCGAAAATTTTTCGTATCCGCAATCGTATATTGTAAGTTGGGAATATTCCGTGCTGTCGAGGTGGTAATAGTAAAAACTCGACGATTTTTTAGAAAGCGTTTCTACAATATTTTTCATCATGACTTATTTCTGCTCCCGCAAAAAGAAAGCGGGACTTAATTGTTATAGGGATAGATTATAACCTAAAATCACCTGATTTATAACTATATTATACACGAAACGATTGCTTTTGTCAATAATTTATTTTTTATTTTGCCGCCGGCTCGTGTAAAAAATTTCGATATATGTGTAAATTTTTTCTATTTACAATTAAGGTAAAAATGAGTTAAAATTTTTATATAGCACAAGTGGTATTTTCACTTGAAATTTATAGTAGGAGGAAGATGGTTTTATGGTCAAGAATAAAACCGCAAACAAATGGCTTGGCATGCTGGTTGCCGCTACGATGGCGCTGGGTATGCTGACGAATGCTCTGCCTGTACCTGCAGGTATAGCGGAGACTTCGAGCGCGACCAACACGACCGAAACGGCCTTTACGTATGCAAGCCGGAACGTTGTTTTGGACAAAACCGCAAAGGCTTATGCCATCGACACGACGGCGACAAACAAAATGGGTGCCGAAGTCACAAAGATCCTGGGCAATAACAATAACGGGGGCACGGAAAAAGCGGGTTGGATTTCGGAACTTACCGACGGGGTATTCGGCTCCTTTAACGGCGCCGGCATCGCCGGATTCAACGGCGGAAACGACGGGAGAGGCTTGGGCTGGTTTGTGCTTGACGCAGGAGCGCAATACGCCGTACATAGCGTGTGTGTGGATTTGGTGCACGACTGGGGTACGTCGGACCTTTTAATTCAGCTTTCTGCGACGGAGAACTTCGAAAATCCCATTACGGTGTACAGTAACGACGTCGACGGCAGTTTGGGCTACGGCGACGTGGTTACGGGGGACTTTTCCGACGTTTATACCGAGTCGATAAAGGGCGGAACGCTTATGAACGTTTTAAATAGCGGCAGAACGTTCAATTTCGCACCTGTTATGGCGCGATACATTCGTGTTACCGGCGATGCGTTTGGAAACGGTAAGCGTCAGGGATATACGCAATTCGGCGAAATTCAGATGTTCGCTTACGAAACCGCAGGCACCGCGGGGCCCGAGTCGGTAGCTCCCGTCACTTTCTCCTCTGCGGGCGGTACGTTCAGCGAAGCGGCAAAGGTCACTCTTTCCTCCGCGGACGCGAATGCGGAAATTTATTACACGACCGACGGCTCCGTTCCTACGGATAAATCTACGAAGTACACGGGCGAAATCGACACGGCAGACCTCTCCAACGCCTGCGTGATCCGCGCGGCGGCGAAAGTGAACGGCACGATGGGGCTTCCCACGTACGGCACGTTTGCCCATGGTTTTGTGGGCAATCCGAACGTTGCTCTGGGGCGTTCCGTAAAATTTTATAAAGTCGATACTTCGGCTGCCAACAAAATGGGCGACGAACTGACGAGTTCCTCATTTAAGGACGGACAGAGCGTTTCTTCGGCGGTAGACGGCAATTTCGGTGACGCTCCTTTGTCTTTCAGAAATCAGGAATATCAGGATAAGATCCCGAACGATAATCACGTGTACGGAACAGGCGTAACCAAGGGAGACGGAGTAACCCCCGAAAATTTGTGGGACATGAAGGAGTATTTCTGGACGGTCGTGGATTTCGGCGCGGTCAAAGAGATCGGTTCCGTGCAGATTGCTTTTTATACCGGTCATTCGCATAGGGGAGTATGCATTCAGCTTTCCACCGATGAGAATTTCTCGGAGAACGTTACCACCGTATATTGCGATGCGTCGGATCTTGCCGACACAACGGCAGGGGCGAACGTCGACGGGAATTGGACGGGCAACAATAAGGTGCTTGCGCTTGCCGAGCCTGTGAAAGCGCAGTATATCCGCGTGACGGGCTGGTCGGTAGACGATTCGCGTTATTGGACGCATAATGTGCCCCCGGAAGAGGAAGGCGGAACGGAAAGCACGGAAACCAACACCTTTTATCCGATTTCTGACGATTACGAAACAGTTACCGAAGCAACGGAAACAGAGGGTGCGGTAATAAAAGAGCATTTCTACGCTACGAATCTGGCGGAAGTCGCTGCAATGGTGCCGACGGAGACGCAGAACGCCGCGCTGAATCAATCCGTTAAATTTTACAGAGTCGATGCTTCGGCTGCCAATAAAATGGGAATCGAACTGACAGGATCAGGCTCAAGAGGCAATCTGACGGAAAGAACTGGAATATTCAAGGACGGTCAGAGCTTTTCCAACGCCGTAAACGGGGATTTCAATGAAGGTGGTTTGTCGATCATGAATGCGGATTGGCAAAATAAGATTCCCGGCTCTTCCACGACCGGTGAAAACATATACGGAACCGGCGTAACCACAGAAAGCGGCGGAGGGGAAAACCTTTGGGAAATGAAGGAATATTTCTGGACGGTCGTGGATTTCGGAGAAAGCAAAGACATAGAATCCGTGCATGTAGCTTTTAGCGGGGACACCAGAGGCGTTTGTATTCAGCTTTCCAACGACCCGATGTTTACGACGGGAGTCGTCACCGTATACTGCGACGACGCGAAGCTTGCCGCGGTAACGGAGGGAGCGAACGTCGGTGCAAATTGGGCTGGAAACAATAAAGAGCTTAAACTTTCCGAAGCCGTGAACGCACGGTATATGCGCGCGACGGGCTGGGCTGTGAGCGACGCGCGCTACTGGACGCATAACGTGCCCGCAGAGGGTGAGTCGAAAAATATTGACACAAATACCTTCAATGCGATTACGTCGGATTATGAAACACTTGAAAACGGTCAGATAAAGGAACATTTTATCGGTACGAATCTGGCGGAAGTTGCCGCGATGACCGCTTCTTCCATTAAACCCGCGCCCGCCTTGCAGGCGTATGTAACCTCCGTAAACGACGCGTTCGGCGAGGCGATTACATTGGAATCCGTTGCAAACGGTTCCTCTGCAAATAGCATTACGGAAAATCTTCCTGAAAAGGTAACCCTTGTCGGTTCCGACGGCCAAGAGCACAGCAACGTTGCCGGCACGTGGAGCGCGCCCGAAGGATTTGACGGCTATACGGCGGGGGACTATGCGTTCACCTTCACGCCCGACTCGACAGAAGGTTTGCCCGTAGATGCGTACGGCGTTGCAACGGTGGTCGTTACGGTGGAGGTACCTGCAAATCTGACTACGCTCGGCGCGACGCTGGAAACGGCGGCAACGAAGCAGGAAACGGATTACACGGCTTCTACCTGGAACGCGTTTACGCAGGCGAAAACCGCGGCGGAGACGGTGAAAAACGCAACTCTTAAAACGCAGAGGGAAGTAGACAAAGCGAATGACGACCTTACAGCCGCCATGAACGCTTTGGCGGCGCGCGCAGACGTAACCGAGCTTTCCGCGGAACTTACAAAGCACACCGATAAAAAGGAAAATCAATATACGACTTCCACCTGGAGCGCGTTTGCCGAGGCGAAAGAGACCGCTCAGGCGTTCGTGAACGACAATTCCGTCGCTACGCAGGCGGAGGTAGACAGGGCGAAGGAGGAACTCGAAGCGGCTGCGGCAGCACTTGTTCTGCGTGCGGACACGACCGACCTCTCGGCGGCGTATGAAGCGGCCAAGACGGCTTACGGCACGGAATCGACCTCCTCGACGTACACGCAGCAGAGCTGGTCGGATTATCTGGAAGCGATGGCAACGGCAAAGGGCATTATCGACGATAATTCCAACACTGCGCAGGCTCAGGCGGACGCTGCGGAAGCGGCGATTGAAACGGCGATCGACGGATTTGTTCAGAAGGCTGCACAGGCGGATGTAGACGCTTTGCTTGCCGAAGTGGCGAAGATTCGCGCGGACGAGAACAAATATACGGCAGATTCTTATGCGGGGATCAAAGCGATTCTCGGCACGACGGAGGACGCCGTAGGCGGAGCGGAAGTTACGAAAGAAGCGTTCGACGCGGCAAAGGCGGCGTTTGACGAAGCGAAGGAGAAGCTCGTTGCAGTGGGCGACGCGACCGAGCTCAACGCATTGATCGCGACCAAAGTAGAAGCACAGAGCAACTATACGGCGGCGAGCTGGAAGGCATATACCGAAGCTCTGAACGCGGCAAATACCGCGGCGGCAGGCGGCAAGTCCCAGGCGGAAATCGATGCGGCGAAGGCGGCGTTGCAGACTGCTATCGACGGTCTGGTGAAAATCGGCGACAAAACCGCTCTGACCGATCTGGTGGCTAAGGCGAAGGCAGAAAAGGAGATCGGCGAAGACCTTGCGAACGCCATCAACGCCGCGCAGGAGGTTTTGGATAAAGCCGACGCCACGCAAACCGAAGTGGACGAAGCCGTCGCGGCCTTGCAGAGCGCGCTCGATAACAACAAAGTGTCGGGCGGCTGCGGATCTTCGATGGCAGGATCGGGTTCTGCCGTAGCGTTTGTACTTGCGGCGGGAGCCTGCGCTCTGTGCCTTAAAAAGAGAAAGGAAAACAACATTCAATGATTAAAAGTAAAAAACGGTTAACTATATTGCTTTCTGTTGCTATGGCGGCAGCGTTGTCTTTGACAACGCTGTCTGCCGTACCTTTCGGGGCAAAAGCCGACGATACGTATGCGACGATTAGCGAGGAAATGAAAAATGAACTGCGGCAATATACCTCCGCAGACGATTTCATGATCAGCACGTGGGTGGGTTTTTACAATGCGGACATTAAGTCCACATATGATCAGCTCGTTGCTCTGGAAGAAGCAGGACATACACTTGTTCTGAATACCGACTTCCAATTAACGGATATCCGTACGACAAGCGGTTATGTTTCAAACGATTACGAGTTCTGGAAGTCGTTGGACGGCTACGCAAACGATCTGAACATGAATTATTTTTACCGGCTCCCGTACGACAGGGGTACGGACACCTTCGATGCCGATCTCGCCAATTCGCTCACTCTTTCAGAGCGTTGTATCGGTTATCAGATGGGCGACGAACCGAATGCTTCGCTGATGCCCACCGTATACGCGCACGGGCGCAAGATTGCGCAGGCACAGACGGGCAGAACGGACAAATTGTTCGTAAATCTGTTCCCCAGCTATGCGGGGTCTACCAATCTCGGCGGCTCTTATGAGGATTACGTGAGCGGCTTTGTGGACGGCGTGGGGGCGGAGAATATCAATTACCTCTCCTTCGACCATTACCCGTTTAGAAACGGTTCCGATTCGTCCGAGTATTTCTCGGATATGGAAGTTGTCCGCAAGGTGGCGTATGAAAACGGGAAACTGAGAACGCTCGCCATGCCGCAGACCTGTACATGGGGCGCGATGCGCGAAACGACCCGCGGCGAAGAGCGCTGGAATGTTTACAGTTATCTCGCGTACGGCGTCAAAGCGTTGAGTTCGTTCTGCTGGGTATGCCCCGGCGACAGCGATAACGGCGGCGAGGGTTTCCGCGAGGGCGTCGTATATCGCGACGGCACCGTGCGGAATCAGGAAAAGTATGATTTCCAATCCAATCTGAACTGGGAAGTGCGTTCTATGGGGCGTGTTCTCATGAATCTCGATACCGTGCACGCATATCACACGCTGGGCAACGTGCAGGGCGTGGAAACGCTCCCCGCAAGCTATATCATGAAGCCCGTGGCTTCCGATACCGATTTTATCCTTTCATATATGGAAGCGAAAGAAAATTCGGGCACGTCCGATCATATCATGCTTTTCAACAAGTCTTACACGCAAAGCAAGACGGTAAGCTTTGAAATTTCTCAGTACAGCGGCATCGAGGGGCTGGAATATTATAATCCCTATACGGGAGAATACGAGGACGTCGATATCTCGGGCGGCGTTCTCACTGATACCTTTTTGGCGGGCGAAGGAAAGTTATACCGCCTGAAGGGAAACGTGAATACCGATCTGTCGGTGGAGGCGCCTCAGATTACGCGCGCGGGCGGCATATTTGCGTCCGGTCTTACGACCACCATTACAGCTGCTGCCGACGCGGAGATCTACTATACGATCGACGGGAGCTTTCCTACCGTAAACTCCGTGCGCTATAACGGAGAAACGCTGAGATTCGGCGGCGAGGGCGCAAAGTCCTATCTGCTCCGCGCCGTGGCATACAAAAACGGCGTATACAGCGATGTCACGGAAGAACAGTATTTCATTATGCCCGACGGCGTTGCCACATTTGAAGTAGACGATACGAAGTGGAAAGCGACGGGAGGCGGCACGTGGTCGGTGCAGGACGGCGTATATAAACAAACGGGAACGCCTTCCGACTGGAATCCCTCCTATACATATACGGCGGAGACCTTCGGAAATTTCTGGATAGAGGCCGATTTGAAGATCGCTTCCGATACTTCGGGCGGGGGCTACGTCGGTTTCGGGTTGAGAAAGACGAGAATCGACTCTGTGCAGGATAATTACATGCAAGGTTTTTACGTAGGAATAGACACGGACGGCGTCGTGTTCCTGTATACGGGTGCGGGATCCGCTCAGAGCACGCAGGTGGTGAGAGAAGCTCCTTCGGGCATATCCCTCAAAAACGGCGTAAAGCTTGCCGTGCTGTGCTACGATAAAAATATTTACGGCTATGTAAACGGTTCTCTGATTTTCTCGTATTCCGATGTGAATTTCGATCTCGGTGCAGGCTATGTATCTTTGCAATCGTGCGCGATCAAGACCGACTTTTCCAATCTGCGCATTATCGATATGGACGACGGAGCTTTTAACGTCGGCGAAAGAGAGGAGGCGATAACGGGCGCGCTTTACGATACGAAGATGGCAGTGGATAAATTCACGCTGTACAACGACGTAATCGCAATGCTGCCCAAGACGGTTTCAGCGATCGATACGGCGGGCTATGCGCACGAATTGGCGGTAACGTGGAGCTGTTCCGATTACGATAAGAATACGGAAGGCGCTTATTTCTTCACGGGAATATTAGAGCTTCCCGCTTCCGGCAAACTTCTCAATCTGTATGATATACAGCCCAAGCTGATCGTATCCGTAAACTATCTGAATAATTACGTGGAAATCAATCGGCTGATCGCGTTGGCGGAATCTCTCGACGAGGAAGAATTCACTGCCGAAAGCTGGGCTAAGATGTATTCCCTCTACCTTGCGGCGAAAGAGATAGCGATGGATAAGTCTTTGTCGCAGAACGCAGTGGACGTAGGTTCCTTCCAGCTGGAGGACGCCATCAACGCTCTCGAACGGGCAGGTATTATCAAAACCGTACTGAACGCGCAGCTCGAGCGCGCCCGCGCAGTCGTTGCGTCGGAATATACGGCGGCTTCCTACGAGGTGTTAAAGAATGCGATCTCTTATGCCGAGCAAGTTCTCGCTACGGGACTTTCCACGCAGGAAGAATTAGACGGCGCCGCGAATATGCTTGCAAACGCGCGCACGGCATTGAAAAAATTGGGGAATATTTCCGCTTTGAACAACGCTATTGCTTCTGCCGAACAGGCGAATATCGCGGGTAAAACCGCTTCGAGCGTAAAGAATTTACAGGATGCGATTGCGTATGCAAAGGCTCTTGCCGAAAAGCAGGATGTCTCGCAGGAAGAGGTTGAGACTGCCGTAGCGGAGTTGGAGGCGGCGGTTAGCGGTCTTCGCGTGCAAAGCGAACCCGTAACGCCGACGGAAAAATCGGGGTGCGGCTCTTCGCTTTCGGGAACGTCCTCGCTTATGCTTGCCGTTATTCTGATTTCCTTCGGGATTGTTTTTGTGAAAGTACGGCGTAAAGGTTAACTTTTTTTGCGGGCAAATTATAGCTTTGTCGCGTGATTTGCCCGCAATGATTTTATTACGATTCTATTTATCGAGGTAAGTTATGAAATTTAAGAAAAAAATTGCTCTGTTTCTGTCTGTTCTTACTGTCTGTTCGGCGTTGGCGGCGACCGTCGGTTGCGGTGAACGGGATTCAGGAAAACAAACTGTAGTAGTTTCCATTTTGAATCAAACCAGTGAAAAAGATATGTACAATGCCGTAAAAGAAGCGTTTGAAGAAAAATATACGGATATTCAAATTAAATTTATGCCTTTAAGCGATTATGAGACGGACGTCCGCAATAAGTTGAAGGCGAATGAAACGATAGACGTTCTTCACGTTCCCGACAGTCATGTAACGATGTTCGCAAACGACAACGTCTTGGAAAATTTGGAGCCTTATATTGAATCTTCGGGTTTTGACCGTTCCTTGTATTTCGAATCCATGATCAATATGGGTAAATTGAATTTCAATTCGGAAAACGATCAGTATATGATTCCGCGCGATTACAGTAAATTCGTAGTGTATTATAACAAAACGATGTTTGATACCTACGAAGTGGAGTATCCGAAATCCGGATGGACGTGGGAGGATTTCAAGGAAACCTGTCGTCAGCTTAAACAGAAAATGCCGAGTGAGTATTATTGCGTTGACGCGTCTATGTCTTATGATATTCTCAATTACGGCGTGCTGGCTTCCTATGGCGCAGACTTATTCGTAGATGAAGAATTCAATCTGATAGCCGATACCTCCGCCATCGAAGCAGGGCTTAAAATGCTGAAAAGCGACATTCTCGATCCCGGATATGCCTGCAAGCCGGAAATTTATAAGGACGGCGATTTTGTTCGTCAGGTCGCGCCGATGACCTTTAATGTACGTCCCGCCTTCGCTACGTATAAAAACGCCGAAATCGATTTCGATGTGGTGGAGTTCCCCGCGATCGGAGACGATCCGAAGATCGCTACGGGTTCTTCGGGCTTTGGCATCTGTACGGCTTCAAAGGTAAAGGATCTTGCCTTTAAATGGATTTCGTTTGTGGTTTCCGAAGAGGGACAGCGGATTATGAGCCAATCGGGCAGCGTTGTTCCCGTGCTTAAATCGTTGGCGGAAAGTTCCAATGCCGACTGGAGAAAGACGACGAACGGAAAGGGCAATGCAGTCAATCAGGATCCCTTCTTCTCGTACAGCGAACGCGATGTAGTAGGAGCGAAGTGGGGCGATCTTCCCGTAAAAGCGGTAGGTATGTACGGGGGATATTGGTCGAAATGCATGAACGATTATCTTAATGGCAAGGAAACGCTGGAAAGCGCTATTTCTACGATGCGCAAGTCGATTACGTCTTGCAAGAGATTATATCCGGAATATTTTGAGTGAGAATCCGACATGGCTGAAAATCAATTGATAAAACAAGGTAAAAGCGACAAAACGAAACGGCTCGCGTCGGAAGGGAAGAAAATGTTGATCGGGTATGCGTTTATTGGTTCCGTCGTGCTCGGTCTGCTGATTTTTAATGTCTATCCTATTCTGGAATCGTTCCGGCTGTCATTTTACAAGACGTATAACGGGATCGGAAAACCGGAAGGATTCGGCATATTCAATTATATGAAAATGTTCAATCCTTCCCTGGACGATACGTTCTATAAAAGTCTCGGAATTACGTTTTTGTATGCGATTATAACGGTTCCCTTGTCAATGGTGCTTTCGTTTGCGCTCGCCGTGCTTCTGAATTCTCAGGTAAAGGGTATAGGAATATTTCGTGTGTGTTGTTATCTTCCCGTCATTATCCCGGCATCTGTTATGGGAATATTGTGGCGCGATCTGTTTGACCCGCGATTCGGGTTGGCAAATTCTATATTGGGAATATTGGGGGCGCCGCGTTCTCAGTTTTTCGAGGCGGCGTCAAGTTCGCTTCCTACGCTTATTTTTACGACGTTATGGGGTTTGGGCGGTGGTATGATCCTTTGGCTTGCCTCTTTGAAAAACGTGAGCAATGAAATGAAGGAGGCTGCGCGGATCGACGGCGCGAATTCCGTCGTGATCATGTTCCGAATCACCATTCCCATGTGTACTCCGATTATTTTTTACAATCTGATCCTTAATATCATCGGCGCGTTGCAGACATTTGCAAACGTGATGACTCTCGTGGGCGGCACCGGCGGCGTAGATCAATCCCTGTATTTCTACGCGATCAAAATTTATCAGACCGCGTTTGCGGGCGGCTCGTATGAAATGGGCTATGCCTGCGCGCTGGCATGGTTCCTGTTCCTGATTATAGCCGCGCTTACGGCTGTCGCCTTTAAAACGAGCAAATGGGTGTATTATGACGAATAATTTAATACAAAGCAAAGAGTCTGCATTGGGGCAGAAACAGCGCGGAAAAAAGTATTATGCGCGTTTGATCTCGCGGAAGATCTTAAATTATCTGGGACTGATTATAGTATCATGCTTTTTCCTTTTTCCCTTCTTTTTCATGTTCTTCAAAGCGATGATGGGAAATCAGGAGTCTATCGGAGTACCGGTCGTTCACTTCTTTCCTGAAAAATTGCAGCTGACATATTTTAAAAAAGCTTTGGACGACGATATGTTTTTATGGTTGAAAAACACCGTTATCGTGGTGGTATGCAACTGTATTTCCGTTCCCTTGATGTCGTCCTTATGCGCTTACGGTTTTTCACGGCTGAAATTTAAAACGCGGGATTTCTGGTTTTACGCCACGCTCGCTACCATGATGCTGCCCGGCTCGGTAACGCAGGTTCCGCTTTATTCGCTTTTTCATTCGCTTAATTTATTGGGAAGCATAAGAGCGCTCATCATTCCTAATATTTTCGGCGGCGGAGCCATGAATATCTTTTTGATCAGGCAGTTTATGCGTTCCATTCCTTCCGCTTTGGACGAAGCGGCGACGATCGACGGCGCGTCGCGGCTGCGTATTTTTTGGTCTATAATTTTTCCTGCCTGTACGCCCATTATCATTTATGTAATGATAAATCAATTTTTGGGCAGTTGGAACGACTTTTCCTCGCCGCTTATCTTTGCAAACGCAGAGGAATCGTATACGCTCGCTCTCGGTATTTACATGCGCTATATGTCCACGATCGAAAACCCGTTTTCCAATGTAAAAATGGCTGCGGGCGTGCTTATGTGTATTCCGCCCATTATCGTATTTTTGTTTATGCAGAAGCAGCTTATAAACGGCGTGGTTACGACGGGACTGAAAGGCTGAAAAGATTGTTCAATAAAACTATTGTATCAGGAGTATTTTTATGAAAAAACTAAGAAAATTGTTTCTTTCGTTCGCAATATTGATTTTTTCCGCGTGTATGGTGTGGGGAGGATTGATGTTGAGCGCAGAGGCCGCGTCTGTTCCCGCAAAGTCCGATTGGACACCTCTTGCAGGGTGGCGAGACAGTACGGCTGTTGTCGATTATACGGCGCAGGACGGTACGCAGGGCGTTAATATTTATCAGTCCAGCGGGACCGATTTCTCTGTTTCTTACACAAAGAATCCCTTCTATCTGGACGGCTTTACCTTCAAGTTTTACGCCGATTTCAGCAGGGGAACAAGGGGAAACAGCAACTTAAAAATCGTCATGACACAAAGCGGCAACGTATGGTGGAACGAAGATAAAGCGGCTTTCAGCATTGATTTCAAGTATGAAACGCCCGATTCCTGCACCGTTACGATGAATACCAAAAATCCCAATGGTTACAGCGATAAGGCCACTTCTCCCGGAAACGTAAATCCTACGTTTTATTGGGATAATTCCCGGGAAAATGTATTCAAGCTGTATTTCAAGGACGACGGTCTGTTATATGTAAATATCAACGATACCGAGCTTAATTGCGGCAAGGACGGACTGGATACCGGACGTTTGCGCGAGTGGGGAATCTTTGATCGGTTTACGAACGGACGTGCCTATTTACAGCTTTGGGGGCAACAACTGAGCGCTACATTGCGTCTTGACGTGCGGGAACAGCCGTCGCAGATGGCGGAACCGGTTTTCACCAATTTTTCTTCAAACGGGGAATGGACGGTAAATAACGGTTCTGTTCAGTCGTTGCTCGACGGAGTTCGTTCGAGGGCGTTTAAAGCGGATGCGTCCGGTTTTACCGTTACGAGCAGTGAGAAAATTTCTTTGAAAAATACCACTGTCGGCACAAATCTTGCTTTGGCGGAGAATGGAAAAGTCGGATTCTTCTATAACGGTCTTAACGACGCGCAGGTTCGCGTCTATCTTTGCAATGCACAGAGCGATAACTTGATTATCGCAAAATACAGCGGCGGAACAGAAGATACGCTTTATACGGGGACGCATAGCTTCGCATTGATGGATGTGGAGAATCCCGATTATTCTAAAAAGATTACATTGCAGATGAAAAGAGTAGGAAAAACTTATAAATTTCTTCTCGATGACGAGTTTATAGACTGCGATCTTTCCGCTCTCACTTCATTTATCTCGCAAAATTTTGGAAATGAGGCTTGTACGCTTTCCATTTACATGCAAAAAGAAGGAATCGTAAAAACGGTGGGACAGGCGGCGTCCGAAGATTCGTCTTTTGCCGCGAAATTCGTAAATGCGACGGGTTCTGCTGCGACGATTGCCGCAGACGGAACTTACGAAATGATTTATTCTGAAACGAATGACGGCGCGTTTAAGGTGTGCGATAAATCAAGCGAACTTTGGCCGGACAGCTTCGGTATCCGGTTTCGACTCGATAAGCTGACTCCGGGCGATGATACGGAATTTCGATTGATTTTGTCGTCTAAATCCAATTGGTATACTGACGCTGAAGCAAGAGCGATCATTATCGGTTTTTCAAAAGACGGAGCAAAGACAAAAGTCGTTTTGTCGGTATATAGTAATACTCAGGAAACTAAGATTGCCGAAGGCAACACTTCAGATTTCAGTTGGAACTATGCCACGGAAAATTTCGTGAACTTCGGTTACACGAATTATGGATGGATGTTAATTGTCGGAGACAATGAAATATCACTGTCGGGCAATTATGACGACGCACTTACGCAACTGATGGAAACTTTTGAAGAGGATACGGCGTATTTACAGCTTGAAAACAAGGGCGGGGCAAATACGGTGGTGTCCGTATGCGAATACGGGTACATGGTGGAATCTTTTATTGCGCCGCGCGGCTGGCAACAGGGGCATTACCTTGTAGCGCCTCAGTGGGGCGAAGCGTCGCCTTCCGTTGAAGCCGTATTCGGCTATCCTGGAGAATCGTATACGGTAGAAAAGCAGACGAAGGTTCCGTTCGACGGATTTAAGATTGAGCTCTCTCTTGCCCCCGGAAAATCGTTTACGCAGATAAGCATGGCTCTCAGCGACGGTTCCACCGATTGGTATAACACGTGCTGGTCAATCGGCGTTATGTTCACATACGATCCTGATTCGGAAATGTTGAAAAACGGCGAAATCGAGTTCGGACTGCTTTACGGTAATCCGGACGAAAATTTAGAAAGCTATCGTGTTACGAACCTTACGGCATCCTTTAACTGGTACGGTAAAAATACAATCGAAATAAAATCGTATCGAGGCAAATATATTCTTACGTTGAACGGAGAGGAATATTTTGAGGATTTCGATTCGCTGGTAACGAAACTCGCGCCCGCATATGAGGCAAAAAACAATAATGCGGAATTGCAATTTTTCGTACGAGGCGATACCACCGTACGCATTTACGACGTGGCTGAAATCGAAACAGTGGAACCTCCTACAGTTCAACGTCTCGAAGCGGATAAATACAATAACGCCGAATATAAGCTCGGCGAGGAAATTTCGATCGATTTATCCTCTTTGTTCAAATCTCAAAGCGGAAACGCCTTGACGTATAAAGCGAATATCGGTGAGATAGAAGGAAGTATCTGGAAGTATACGCCCGATCAAGCCGGTGATTTGAATGTAACGTTTACGGCGCAGGACGGAGATGCGGTAAGTCTGCCGCTTACGATTACGTTAAAGATTTCCGGAGGAAACGAAAAGAGCGGATGCGGATCTTCGTTAACGGTTCCGGCATTTCTATCGGCAAGCCTGGCGCTTTTGGCGACGGCCGGTCTGATTTTCAGCAGGAGGAAAAAAGATGAGGTTTAAAAATTTGTGTCTCGCGCTGTCGTGCGTTCTCTGTTTGGGGTGCTTTTGCTCATGCAATGACGGAGGAGATGGACCGTCGTCGATAATAGAGCCGCTTACCGTAAATTTACAGGAAAAAGAATCGCGGCAACTGCGAGACGCCGAGAAAGTGGATTGGCTGGAATACAACGAGGAATTTCTTTCTTATCCCTTTTTCAGTAATCGGAACGACGAGGTCACTTATGCGGCAAACGCGATATACGATAAGTACGGTTATATTCAAAACCAATCGGGAGACGCGGTAATGTGGTTCGGTACGGAACCCACCTGGTACGAATGGATGGGCGTGATCACCGGATTTCATAATAACACGGCGAGAAAAAATCAGCTGCGTAACTATATCATAGATCGTCCTATCCGCGCGGACGGATTCATCTGGAATTGGTACGACAGCCCGCATTGGCCGACGCAGAACAGCGCCACGGCGATCGAAGGCAAGGACCATTATCATTACGATTCGCTTTTCCGTTACATCAACGGCGTATGGGAAGTAATGAAATGGGAAAACAGTACGGATCTTCTGAAACAGACGGACAACAATCTCGTGCAGATTGCCGCCGAAAGTCAGAAGGAGCATGTCACAGAGGATGCGTCGGTCGGAAAAACGGTGCGGCAGAAGCTAGATATGTGCATGAATTATATCCTTGAAACCATGCACGGAAAAGACGGGCTCGTCATTCTCGATGAGAACGTCAACAACGGGACAAATCTCGGGCGTATCGGCGATTACGGCTCGAACTATTGGGATAATTTCCTGTTCGGATATTACGACGCATACGAAAATATGCTTTTTTACAGCTCGCTGTTGTCTATGCAGAAAATTGAGCTGATGAGCGGCAACGAAAGCGAGGCGGAATATTATGCGAACTTAGCCGAAACGGTAAAAACGAAATTCAACGAAACGTTCTGGGATCAGAAGAAAGGGCGTTATATCGCTACGATCGACGTAGACGGAAACGTTTACGATTTCGGTATGACTTTCCTCAATATGGAAGCGATTTATTACGGTCTTACCGACCAATATAAAGAGGAAATCATTTATACATGGATCGTAGGTAACAGAGCCGTGGAAGGGGACAGAAGTTCGGGCGAGGATATTTACCATTTCAAAATTGCTCCGCGCGTGACGACTGCGGCGATTGAGGACGGACCTTCGAAACAGGTCGACGGCAGGCTGCAGTATTGGTATTTCGATTGGTACGGCGCGGCAAACGTGACGGGTTCGCATTCCTACGGACAGCATTTCCAGAATGGCGGCACGATTTTCTATCCCGAATATTACGATCTGCTGGACAGAATCAAGGTGATCGGGGCGGACAGCGCGCTGAATCGTTGGAAAGTTTTGGCTGAGGAATATGCGAAAGACGAATTGTACCGCAGACCTCAAAACGATTACGGCTGGACGGATATGATCGGTATCATAAACGAATTTCCCGAAAGCGGGTTGATTCCCGTGTCCTGGGTAACCGGTTTTATGGGTATGAATCCCGATTACGACGGGGTGCACGTAAATCCCGCCATTCCTACCGATTACGAATATATGGGAATGAAAGATTTTTCGTACGGCGGGCGTTCGTTCGATGTAACGGTATTTAAGAACGGAAATTTGGAACTGAATTGTAAGGAAGGCGCCGGAATAGATCTGTCTCTCGAAAATTTGTCGGGAAAAGAAAAAGCCACGGTAAAAATCTATGAAGGGGACGCTTTGAAAACAAGTTTTGAGGTTTCTTCCGAAAACGGTATGTTTATCATAAATCTTTCGGCGGAATACAGCCGTACGGTCTGCCGTGTGGTGATCGATCAGAATATATAATAAAGGAAACAAGGAAAATGAAAAAAACGGTTAAAATATTACTTTTTACGGCAATGCTTTGCATCTGTGCCGCAGGGACTGTCGCATGCGGAAACAGAAACGATGATTCTTCCTCGATTAGTTCGTCCGGCACGGGAGAAACGAAGGCGTTCCGCGTCCTTTCCGATCTCGAATTTTATAACTGGGACGATGCGAAGGACATCGTGATCGGCTATGAAAACGCAGAAGTCAGCGACGTAAAAATCGAAGGAAGTTCTCTTTCCGCTTCCGATTATACGGCGGAAAACGGAAAGCTGACCATCAGCCGCAATAAGCTGGATTCCTATTCCGAAGGGAAATACGAACTGAAAGTTTCGTCCGGAACGGCTTCCGATACGGTGGTGCTGTTTGTCGGAAATCAGATTCAAGACGGCAGTCGTTACGTCCGCCGTCAGACCGCTGCGGGGAAAGACGTTGCTTTCTATTTTGCGGCGGGGGAAGGCGCTCTTTCTCTGACATGCAACGGAACCGCTGTTCCATCCGATTCATACGCATATGATTCGGAGGAGTATAAGCTTACCGTTAAAAGCGGGTTTCTCGACGGCTTTGAGGCAGGAATACAAAAATTTACGGTAACGAGCGGAAATGCGTCCGATTCTTTTGAAGTTCTTACATATGGCGGAAAGGGCTATGCCGCTTCTGCCGTAATGGGCGCGGGGTATAAAGACGTCGGTTTTGAAAGCGTAAGTCTGCCGCTGGAGCTTTTTGCGGCGGATGCCGTTTACGATGTTTCCGAAGAGGGACTGGTTTTTTCGGAAAAGGATTTTCTTGCTTCGAGCGTCGAGCTCGCTTCCGATACTGTGTACTGCCTGAAATTTACGATAAAGACCTCGGCGACTTATATGACGGTAACGCTCGGAAATACGGAAATCGTAACCTTTGACGGGGAAGGGATACTATCTTCCTGCGACGAGCGGACGACGTGGGACAAGACGGACGGCTGGCAGTCGGTATGTGCTTATTTTTACGGCGGGGACGGAGAGCTCTGTCTCCGGAAAGGCGCGGCGGATTCTTCTGCCGTAACGCTTTCGGAGTATTTGCTGCTGGAAACGAAAATCGTCGACGTCAGCGAAGAAATAAATCTCGGAACGGGCGTTTATAAAAAAGCCACGAATCGGGACGTAAACATTACGCTTCCGTTTAACGGAAAAATCATTTCTTCTCTGAAATTGGGAGATACGGTTATCGGAACGGAAAACTATTTCATAGAAAACGAAACGGGACTGGTCGTGTCGGGCGAATATCTGGAAGAAAATTTGCAAATAGACGAGCAAAAGGATATAACGGTCGAATACGTTATCGTCCTCGATGAAAAGGGGACGGTATCCTCCGATTACGGCAAAGCGACTCTTGCTTTAAAATGCGAAAAAATGGATGCGCCCGTCGGTATGGCGAACGTGGCTTGGGAGGACGGAAAGGACGTATCCGTAAAGGTCGATCCGCAGGGCGGCGAAATCGTTTCCGTGAAGCTGAACGAAAGCTTGCTCCCCGAAAGCGCCTATACGTTTGCGGACGGCGAATTGAGGATCGATAAAGCGAACTTTTCCGCTTTGAACGGCATTGTTGCAAAAATCGAGATTTTCAATCAGGGCGGCAGTTTTGTGGCTTGGGCTCAGAAGGGCGAGTTAGTGCTTTGCGCGGACGCGGAAACGGGCGAATTCGAAAGCGATTATAATTTCAATGCAGCGCCGACCAACAGCGCTATCGTTTCCGGCTCGAATGCGCTTGACGGAAGCTATTCTTATCAACGCAGCGGACCGAACGATACGTGGAATACTTTTTTTGAGACGTTTGGAAGCGATAATTTGTTCGTGTTAAACGATTATTATCTGATTACTTTCCGCATTAAGCCGAACAGAAGCAGAGCGGACAGCGATTTGACCTATAACGAAATCAGAACGTATTTCGACATAGGGACATCTTTAAGCGAAATTACGCATCTCGGAATTGTTAAAAAGGACGACAATGCACGTGAAAACGGAAAAGCGAGCGTCTGGAAAAACGAGGACGGAAGCCTTGATATTGCCGTGACGCTTCCCGCAAAGAGCCAAGTTCTCTCGATCGCGTTCTGCTTTGAAGGCTCCGCCATATTCGATAATATTTGCGTATATCATCTCGCCTCGGCACAGGAGGAAGAAACGCCGTCCGCGGATCGCACGGCGACGCAAACGATTCCCGAAGCCATCGTTGAGACGAAGCCGGCGGTTCTTTCTGACGAAAGAAAGGAAAATATACTTTGAAAGAAAAAGCGAGTTGGATTTATTATCCCGCCGATTTTGAAATCATGTTGATGAACCGTGTAAATATGCGGAGGCGCGATCGTGAATTGATCATGCCTCCCATATGGCACACGGGAGAAATATACAAGTGCGTCAAATTCGCGCGGAAATTTATTTTGAAACATCGGGAAACCGTAGAAATTTATGCGGACGGAGAATATAACATAGAACTGGATACGCCCGGGAATTATCTGCACGATACGGGGCATGCTCTCGTTTTGGAAAAAGGCGAGCATTCTTTAACGATTACGGTATATAACGAAAAGGCGCTGCCTTGTCTGTATGTGTCCGGAGAAAGTATTGTTTCCGATTCGGATTGGTATTGTACCGCTTTTGACGGTCGATGGGTGGCTGCGAGTAAAAGCGGTTTTTATTTTCACTCGGTTATGCCGAACGATTTCAAGCTGAAAAGCAAACGATGCAAGCCCGTTTCGCAGGAAAAGCGTAGAGAGGGAATTCTGTACGATTTCGGACGGGAAACTTTCGGAAAAACGGTATTCAGGGACGTAAACGGAGCGGACGGTCTCCTTCGCGTATACTACGGAGAATCGGAACGAGAGGCTCTCGATACGGAATATTGTGAAACGCTGGATGTTTTGAAAATACAAAAAAGCAGTATTGTTCGGTCGGAGGCGCGTGGCTTCAGATATATATTCGTGATTTCCGAAAACGCAACGTATGAGCGTATCGAATGTGAAAGCGAATATGCTCCGTTGTACGAATCAACCTCTTTTCGGTGCGATAACGAGCTTTTGACAAAAATATGGAACGTAAGTCTGCATACAATGCGGCTGACGACTCATGAATTTTTTATCGACGGCATAAAGCGCGACCGCTGGGTCTGGATGGGCGATTCCGCGCAGAGCATTATGATGAATTGGTATTGCTTTTACGATACGGAAATTGCCCGGCGTACGCTTATTGCTTTTGGCGGTAAGGGCGAGGTCACGCAATACCTGAATACCATCAACGATTATACGCTGTATTGGTTTTCCGCTATTGCGGATTATTACCGGCATACCGGTGATATCGCATTTCTGAAAGAAATCTACCCGAGAGTTCTGGCGCATATCGACTTCTGTGTTTCGCGGCTCGATTCCGACGGTTTTATGGTCGGCAAAGAGGGCGACTGGGTATTTGTCGATTGGGGAGAGGGGCTGACGAAGGAAGGTGCGCTGAGCTTTTTACAGATTTTGCTTTGGAGGGCGTTTCGTATCGTTGCAGAGATCTCGGCAATCCTCGGCGACGAAAAAAACGAAAAAGAATATTCTTCCCGCGCCGATTGTTTGTTTAATGTAATAAACGACAATTTTTGGAATGAGGAATGCGGCGCGTTTATCTGGTCGTCTTGCGACGAGCGCATTTTCCGCCAGCCGAATATCATGGCGATAATGACTGGGTTTGCAAACGACGGGCAAAAAGAGAAAATATCCGCGTTACTTCATAACGAAGAATGTCCGAAAATCAGCACCCCGTACATGCGTTTTTACGAATTGGCGGTATTAGCGGAACTCGGCGATACGGAATATGTTCTGCATGAGATTCTCGATTACTGGGGCGGCATGCTTTTAAAAGGCGCGACGTCTTTTTGGGAAAAGTACGACCCGTCGGAAGATGAAATCTCCTGTCTTGCCATGTACGGCAGAAAATACGGAAAGAGTTTGTGCCATGCGTGGGGAGCTGCGCCTTTGTATCTTATCGGCAGGTATTTGCTCGGACTTGAAATTACAGCTTCGGGCGAAAGTTTCGTTTTTCGTCCCCGTACAGATTTGCTCGGCAATTTTTGCGTTCGTTTACCCTTGAAGCGGGGAGAAGTGTTCGTTGAGTATCAAGGCGGCAGAATCCGAGTGCGAAGCTCCGAAGAAGAAGGGAAATTGTGTACTTCGGACGGAAAAAAATATAACATAAAAGGCGGGCAGGAAATTCTGCTCGAATATCAGGAAAGAGGATTATGAGGAAACTTTATAACGACAGAAAACCGTTGTTTCAACCTGAAAACTGGCAGGTTTCGGAAACGGATTTTAAGCAGGAAGACAACAAATTCAAGGAATCCGTTTTCGCGGTGGCGAACGGATATATTGGCGTGAGGGGATTTTTTGAAGAAGGATTTTACGGAGATTCCGCTTACAGCGATCCGGTAACGATGCTCAACGGCGTTTACGAATATCACGATTACGTTTATGCATGGAAGCGTCCCGGCTTTCCCGACCGCACGCAGGTAATTACCCGTCAGACAAATCCGCTCGACGTGGTTATAAAAATTGACGGCGAACGGGTTAAAATGACGAAAGAGGAATATTCCCGTACTTTACATTTTAATACAGGGGTGTTAACCCGTTCTTTTGTATTTACCACTTCCGAACAAAAGAAAGTGAAGCTGACGTATGAACGTTTTGCCTGTCAGCATGACAAAAATCTTCTCGCTTGTCGTATCCTCATTTGTTCCGACAGCGAGGCGGAATGCGAGATTACGGGCACATTGCGTACCGCCGACGGAGGAGAAAAGCTTTCGTCGGGAGAGGATGCGATTTATCTGCCTCTTTCCTTGTCCCGCGGAGCGGAGAACGAAAGCATTGTATGCTATCGTATCCGTCGAAGCGGTTTTTCCGTGGCTTGCGCGGTGAGCGAAAAGCTGGACAGGGCGGAAAAACGTTTGTTTTCGGACGGTGCCGATCGGCTGGAAACGACACATTTTCTTTCATTGAAGCCAGGGAATGAAATCGTTTACGAGCGTATTGTAGCATTCGTCTGCGATAAAGACGATAAAAATTATGCGGCGACGGCGGAAGCGAAAGTGCGCGACGGAGCGGGACAGGGTTTTACGAAGCTTTTGAACAGGAGCAGCGACGTTTTGCATAAATTTTGGGAATATTCGGATATTTGCATCGACGACGATGCGCTCGTGCAGCAAGGGATACGTTTTTCTCTTTTTCAGGTGTTTCAGTCTGCGGGGCGCGACGGATACACGAACATTTCCGCAAACGGACTTTCGGGCACGGTGTACAGCGGTCAAACCTTCTGGGATACGGAAATGTATATGATGCCTATGTTTACATACGGTTTGCAGAATATTTCCCGCGAATTGCTTCTTTACCGTTATCATATTCTCGATAAGTCCCGCGAGCGTGCAAAACAAATGGAAGAGGAGGGCGCGCTTTACAGTTGGAATACCATTAACGGCGAAGAATGTGGAATGGTGTTTGAAGCGGCAACAGCGCAGTACCATATCAATGCCGACATTGCGTATGCGATGGAAAAATATTACGACGCGTCGGGCGACGAAGAGTTTATGGTCGATTACGGTGCCGAAATGTTGTTTGAAATATCAAAATGTCTTTCTCATCGCGGCAATTTCATCGAGGCGCGCGGCGGGAAATTCTGTATCAACGTAATTTGCGGCCCGGACGAATATAATCCCGTGGTCGACAATAATATGTACACGAATTTTCTGACGAAGCGCATGTTCGATTTCACCCTGCGCATACGTTTGCTGCTTGCGGAAAAGTATCCCGAAAAGCTTGCCGCATTGGAAGAAAAGTGCGGCATGAACGAAGCGGAATTCGAAAGGCTTGCCCGTGCTTCGGAGCGGATGTATTTTCCTTATAACGAGGAATATGGAATTTATATGCAGGATGATAACTTTATGTACAAAGATCCCGTAGATATTCAGAAAATCGCCGAGGGAAGATCATCCCTTCTATTTTCGCTGCATCCGCTGAACCTTTGGCGTTATCAGTTATGCAAGCAGGCGGACCTTGTACTGCTGACGTTTTTGTGCGGAGAATTTTTCGATCCAGAGCAAATTAAGAAAATTTTCGATTACTATGAGCCGAAAACGATGCATGAAAGCTCTCTTTCCGCGGCAGTTCATTCCATTGTTGCCTGTGCAATCGGCTATAAAAAAGAAGCGTACGATTACCTGAAACACGCTTCCCGTCTGGATTTGGATGATGTGAACGGCAATACGTGGGCGGGACTTCACGCCGCGTGCATGGGCGGGGCATGGATGCTGATTATCAACGGTTATGCAGGCGTGCGGGTATACGACGGATTTTTGCATTTTAATCCCATGCTGCACGAGGGCTGGAAAAGCTACGCGTTTAAGATTAATTATCACGGGTGCGTTTTAAGCGTAAAGGTAGAACAGGGAAAGACGTGCTATAATCTGCTCGAAGGAAGCTCCATTGAAATATATCATTGCGGAGAAAAGCTGAGTATAACTTCGGAACTGAAATGCGTATCAAATTTGGAAAGATAATGAACTTAATACGGAATGGAGTACCTGTAAACGATGATCGAATTCAAAAGTATAATTTTTGATTTGGACGGCGTGATTTGTACGACGGACAAATATCACTTTTTGGCATGGAAGGAGGCTATAAAACCACTCGGGGTCGAATTTAACGAAGAAATCAATAATCGACTGCGCGGTGTAAGCCGTATGGATAGCCTGAATATTATTCTCGAACGATACGACGGATCTCTTTCAGCAAAAGAAAAGGAAGAAATATGCGCGTTCAAAAATAATTTGTACCGCGAAATGCTGAAAGATATGTCGGAAAAGGATCTGCCGAAGGACGTATCGGATACGCTTTACGGTCTAAAAACATGCGGTAAAAAAATAGCGATCGGTTCGTCTAGCAAGAATGCGAAGCTGATTTTGGAGAAGCTCGGTATTATTGACGTGTTCGATGCCATAGCGGACGGCAACGATATCATTAAATCGAAACCGGATCCCGAAGTGTTTTTAAAAGCGGCGGAAAAACTCGGGGAGAGCCCAAGTAATTGTGCCGTTGTAGAGGACTCTATGAGCGGAATTATAGCCGCAAAAGCAGGAGGTTTCTATGCCGTAGCTATATCGGACGCCAAAAAATCTCCGATAGCAGATCTCCGAATTGAAAAGTTGTCGAATATATTGCATTGAAAAACTGATTTCGATACAGTCAATAGAACAGAGCACTTATTAGTTTTTTTGAAAAATTTTGTATTAATTTTGATATGAGAAAGAGCCGTTTCTCAAAGGAGAAACGGCTCCTATCAACAGGAGCTAACTATGAAAATACGGGTTTCGGACAGCTTCCGGAGAGATATGTGTCGAACAGGAAATTGATCTCGGAGGGGACAGGATGGAAAATATTGCTTTTAGGATTGGGAATTTTGGTCGTCGGTATTGTTTTCGGGGTAGTGTTGCCGGTGGTTGGCATATTACCGGTGATTCATTTCAAGGCTGCTGAACAGGATCCAAAGCAAGGCATTCTTGTGATCTGTCAATTGATATTTATGATTGTAGTGGTCGCTATTATATTTTTGCTATTGCTTAGCCTGTTTAAAAAGGCGATGCTTCGGCGAATAACTGGTCGTAAAGCAAAGGTTAAATCTGGATTTTACCGAATAAAATACACATGCAAAAAACGATATATGGGCTGCTACGATGGAGACTGCAGATGAGGTGATTGGAGAGTAAAGAAATCATGAAAAGTAACATATATCCCGTAAAGATAACGGCGAAAAGCGAAGGGATAGAAAACGCCGAAACGTTATTACAGGAAAAACGATTGCAGATAGGCTTGTCGGAGCCGGATACGGTGCAAATCAAAGGCGGGGGCTATCTCATATTGGATTTCGGCAGGGAACAGTCTGGTGGGATACGGATATTAACGCACGGCGCGAACGGAGATAAAAGAGTGCGATTGCGATTCGGCGAATCGCTGTCGGAAACTTGTGCAGAGCTCGGCGAGAAAAACGCGACGAACGACCATTCTAACCGCGATTTCACGGTGGAATTGCAAAATTATTCGGATATGACGTTCGGGAATACGGGCTTTCGGTTTGTAAGGTTGGATTTTCTCGGCAAAGATTCGGGTTTCGGAATAAAAAGTATCGTAGCGGCGTCGGACGAAGACGAACGGGAAGAAGTCGGACGCTTCGAGTGCGACGATCCCGTGATAAACGAAATCTGGAATACGGCGTCGCGGACGCTGAGGCTGTGTCTGCACAACGGCTATTTCTGGGACGGAGTGAAGCGGGACCATCTGGTGTGGATAGGGGATTTATATCCCGAAATGCGAAGCGCGTTCTGCCTGTATAAGAATACTTCGGAAACGGAGAACTCGCTGATATTTGCCAAAGAGCAGACGCCGTTACCCGGCTGGATCAATGAAATACCGATGTATTCGATGTGGTGGCTGATTATTCTGTCGGAAAATTATTTCCAAGGCGGGGACCGTAAGTTTGCGGAGGAGCAGTTGCCGTATGTACAGGGGCTTTTAGAACAGCTTGGAAAGTATATCCGAGAGGACGGAAGTACGTCGTTTTCAAACAATTTTATAGATTGGCCTACGCATTACGAGGAAGGCGGAGACGAGAGAAAAGCATATGACGAACTTGCGGGAGTGAACTATCTGTTTAGGATAGCGTTGAACGCGACGTCGAAACTCCTGCGGGCGTTAGACAAAGACGACGGCATATGCGAAAAGATGACGGAGAAATTAAAGCGGAAGAGCTACGAAGTCAAGGCGTATAAGCAGATAGCGGCGCTCGGCGTATGGGCGGGAGAAAAGACGGAACATAACTATCGACTGATCACCGAAGGTGGGGCGGCTGGAGTTTCTACGTTTATGAGCTATCCTATTTTGTCTGCGGTGGCGGAGTACGGAGAGTATGATAAAGCGTTTGCCATACTGAAAGAATACTACGGCGGAATGCTGGAAATGGGAGCAACGACGTTTTGGGAAGACTTCGACCTTTCCTGGACGAAAAACGCGTCGAGGATAGACGGATTCCCTAAACCCGGCGAAAAGGATATCCACGGCGATTACGGGGCGTTTTGTTATACGGGGTTCCGCCACAGTTTGTGCCACGGCTGGGCATCGGGTGTGATAGCGTATTTAACAGAAACCGTATTGGGGATAAACCCCACGGGAATCGGCGGACAGCGCATAAAGATAGAGCCGCATCTTTCCGGGTTGAAACACGTGAAGGGAAGCTATCCCTGCGGTAACGGAGTGCTTGAAGTGGAGTATATGGTAAACGAAAAAGGCGAAATCGAAAGCCGTATCATTGCGCCCGTGGGAATAGAGCTCGTAAAATAATCGCTTTGGATTTAATATCGGGAGTAGAACAGAGGAGAATTCCCAAGGTTCAATTTTGTAAGGACAACACACAAAGGGATAACAAACGAGGGAGGAAATGAAAAAAATGCGTTGGAGAAACGACCGCATATCGCTGCTGATCAAAAGCAGCGACAGCAAATAAAGCAAAAAGCGGCGCAAGGAAAATAAAAAATATATAGTAGTACATAAGGCACTTGTAAAGCGACGTAAGAGCTCGCTTGACAAGTGCCTTTTTCGTTATGCTTGCGAAAAATATAGATTTAAGCCAATACGAGCGCCTCCTGTTCGGATTTTGAAAAATTCAAATTTCAAAATTCGAAACAGGAGGACATAAAAATGGCATATAAACCGAAAAAGGTTTTTATAAAAGAAAAAGACGGTTATGTAGAAATCACGTATGAAGAATTTTGCAGAAAAGAAAATAGTGAGTTTAAGGACAAGCTGTTTATTTCGTTGTATGGAACGCTGATGGAGGTGGAAGAAGATTATTATAAACAATTTTACCGAGAGAAGCGGCGAGAGAAGTACATGCAAGAGAGGTCGGCTGCAAAAGGCGATGTTCATTATAACGCATTGGATACGGACGACTTCAACGGAGAAGATATCCTGATATCGGCTGAAGCAGACGTATGCGAGCAGGTAACGGACAAGCTCATGGCTGAATATATACGCAACCTGACATCGCTTTTGCCATCGGAAGAGAAGAAGCTTATCGAAGCATTGTTTTTCGAGGGTAAGACGGAACGCGAATATGCAAAAGAAAAAGGAATTTATCATAATGCTGTACATAAGAAAAAAATACGAATTCTCGAAAAACTCAAAAAAATTTTAGAAAATTAAAATTTAGGGTGTGCAACCCCCTCACTGGATCGGCAGAGAAAGTGAGGGGGCTTTCTCTTTAAGTCACCGAAAGTACAAAAACAATTAAATATCAACGCACCTTTTACATTCCTTCCGTTGTCCGAGAGGATGAGCCAAGCGAACGGGAAGCCGACAGGCATCCCTGATTCAGACGCAGAGACGCAATTCGCTGCGGAGGCGATGACAAACGGCAGGTACAATGATACTTATGTCCAGTCTCAGGTCGAGCGTAGAAACGGAAACAGAGCCGTGAGCCGTCGCAACCGAAGAGGGCATCTGTGTGAGAACCACACGGGGCGAAAGTTCCATGAGTCCAAAGGCATGGACGGAAGGTGTGTTCCCATTGTCTGGGGAAATCGAGGATAAATACAGACAGAAAAAGAAACGATTGATACAAGAAAAAATACGAGGCGGTCGTTTGCACCAAAAGCATCCGACCGTCTTTTTACTTAACGGGAGACAGAGATGATAGAAATCAGAAGGACCGAAATTTATTATGCGGATTTAAATCCGGTAAAAGGCAGCGAGCAGGGCGGGTTACGCCCTGTGCTCATATTGCAAAATGATATCGGAAACAAGCATAGCCCGACGACAATCGTAGCGGCAATCACCAGCCGACATTCGAAAGCCAAGATGCCGACGCATGTAAAGATATTTGCGGAAGGCTTACCCCAAGACAGCATCGTCTTACTCGAACAGATCCGGACGATAGATAAAACCCGGCTGACGGAATACGTTTGCCGTGTAAATAGGAAAACGATGGGGAAAATTAATCGTGCAATCAAAGTTAGTTTAGGAATCATAAACTTGTCATGAATGAACAATATAGATAAAGTGATCTGTGAAAACTCCAAATATGGTAGTAATTTTATAAACGAACTTTCACAGCACTTAAAAATAGAATTTCTCGGAAACGAGGGGTATTCTCCGAGAAATCTTGCAAGAATGCGTAAATTTTACGCTACTTATAATGGATTTATCAAATTTGCCAACAGCATTGGCAAATTTGCCGTGGTCATTTAATTGTTTGCTTATTGATAAAGTGGAGAAGATAGATAAAAGGGTTTGGTATGCGGAAAAGTGCATAGAAAACGGCTGGTCGCGTGTTGTACTCGAAAATCAGATAGATTTACAATTATATGAAAGACAAGAAATTATTTACCTACGGAAGAAAAACTGAATAAGTATTTGAAATAAAAAGAGAAGCATATAGGAAAAAGTAAGACAGGAAGCCGCAAGACTCAAATTGAAAGTGGCTTTTTTCGTATAGAAAAGTTGTGAACAAAATATTTGTATATCAGACAAACGAGATCGGGAGGGACTATTGAATGAACGATGTTAAAAATACTGCTTTTTTCTACGGTGTAAATATGTTGCGGAAGCTGTTAAAAATGGAGCTGATTACAGAAGAGGAATATAAGCGAATCGTGAAAATACAAAAGGAATATTACGAGGTAACAATTATATTATAACATAGCGGCACTGTTAGAATAAGTCGCGAAAATGCAGATAAATACTTTGTGCTTTTGTATTTTCACTTCTATAATAAGATAAAAGAAACAGGCAATTTGTCTAAATTAGATAGCGAATCCGCGCGTTTTTTGTGTAAAAGGTAGAAATCTGAAAGGAAATGAAAAAGATAGCGAAAAACGCTGGATAGTCTTGAACTCATGTGGTATTGTTAGTATGACCGAAAGGTAAAAAAGCACGCAAGGGAAACCTTGGAAAGGAGGAAAGATGCAAATCACGGAAATAACCCCGAAGCGAGCGACGCAGGAAACAGAGCGTCTTGCCGCATACTGTAGAGTATCAAGCAATTCAACGGATCAATTGCATTCTTTCGCGGCACAGATACGATACTACAGCGATTATGTGAGAAAGAACCCGAAATACGAGCTTGTAGATATCTATGCGGACGAAGAAATAATTTATGGGGAACAATAATTAAAAAATTTAAGAATCCGAAGCGATTTTTTCACTGAAAATAAAACTGAATTGTGACGTCAAATCTAAAAACGATTGAAAAAGATCGTTATTTATGCTATACTATAAAAAACGGTTGTCGGGAGGAGAGGCGATAGATATTCGGTTGAATGGTCATGAACCCGACGACGGCTCCGATCGTGGCATGCGGGCAAGATTTGTATTACTCTTGTCGGCATACTGCGAAATAAGGAATTGTTTGCTGTAGGAAGAAGCGAACGGGATTTAAATTAAAAGTCAAATCCGGCGTCGGCAGAATATCTGAGAGAGGAATTATGAACGGAGTAAGAGCAAAAAAAAGGAAATTGTCGTTGGTTACCGTTTTTGCTTTGATAGAAATAATAATCATTTTTCTGTTCGGTCTACTGATATCGGTAAATCTATTCGTATCGAACAGAACGGCAAAAAACAGGACGAGACAGATCGTGGAAGACAGTTATGTCGCGTTAACGGAGAACCTTGAAAACGATATCAAAAATATATCGCGCGCGGGATTTTCGCTGATGAAAAGCGAAACCGTTGTTCGCCTTAAAGCCTATTATTACGATAAAATATCGGGCGATTCCTACGCGCGTAATACCGCGATTAACAGAACGATGGAAGATCTTGTGTCGTTGACGACCTATTACGATGTAATCGATTCGTGCGCGTTATGGATTGCTCCCGACGGGGAATTATCGTATAACACGCTATATACTTTTGTCAGCGACGATTATCGTAAGCAGTTGCTTGATAAGGTTATAAAAGAGCATCGCTATTCGCCTACCTACGAAGGCAATCTCAGAAATAACGGCGAAATATTGATCACGCTGTCACTTTCCGAGCAGGACAATTCCGTATTGGCGGTATTGCTTGACGGAGATCATATCGCAAAAAACTTAGCTCTTACGGCATTTCCGAAAGTGCAGACGAAACCTTATGCGGAAGATGATTCTTTATTGATAATCTGTTCGGACGAAGACGTTGTGCCGGGAACTGTTTTATCGGAAGAAGAAACGGACAAACCGATACTCAGAAAAGGAAGGATCGTTTACTATACAAAGCTGATGAATATACTTCCGTTATACGTAAGTTTCGACGCCGCGTCTGCAGATCCCGCTTTAAGCACGTTTACAATATATTTCATCGTTGCATGTGTATTGCTATGTTTTGTGGCTTTTGCCTTATTTTTAATGTTCCGGCATTTTTTCAGCCGCCCGTATTCACGCTTGCTCGGCGCGATGCGGCTGGTGAGCGACGGAGATTTCGACGTCCGCATAGAGGATAACATTACGTCCGATTTTCAGAATATATACGACGGATTCAATTATATGACTTCTTCGATATCGAGTTATATCGAAGAAAATTACAGGCAGAAGTCGATGCGCGTCGAAAGCGAGTTCAAGGCGTTGCAAGCGCAGATAAACCCTCATTTTTTATACAATTGTTTTGCGAATATCCGCAGTCTTTGCAAAATGGGCGATATAGAGAGCGTGGAGCGCATGACCGGCGGATTGTCGAAATTGTTCCTGTATATTACGCGCAATGCCGAGCCGATCGTAAAACTGCGCGACGAAGCCGACAATATGCGCGATTATCTCGAAATACAAAGAATACGTTTCAACGAGCGGGTAGATTTGCAAATCGATTCTCCGCCGGAAGCGTTTCGTGAAATGCCTATTCCGAAGTTATGCATGCAACCCATCGCCGAAAACGCTTATAAATATGCATTTGCGAATAAAGAAGACGGCGGGGTATTCCGAGTGCGTTATTTTGCGGAAGGAAACAATCTGAGAATAGAATTCGACGATAACGGAGATATCGGCGATTCGCAGATCGAAGAGTTATCCGAAAAACTTGTCAGTCCCGAAGAAACGTCCGGATTGGTTAACGTAAGTAGAAGATTACTGCATTATGCCGGCGGGCGCGGCGAGTTGTTTGTGAAGCGCAGCGATCTCGGGGGATTGAAAGTGACGATTTATCTGTGTTCTCAACGGGAGGATTGAAAAGTGACGATATTGGTGGTTGATGATGAGAGAAATATAGCCGATTCGATAGCCGGCACTTTGATTGCCGAATTAAACACGGATGCCGAAGTGCACGTTTGCTACGGATCGCAGCAGGCAAAAGATTTTTCCGCAACGCATTATATAGATGTAATCGTGTGCGATATCGATATGCCGAAATGCAACGGGATATCGCTATGCAGATCGCTTTTGGCATCGTATCCCGATCTGAAAATTATTTTTCTCACCGGGTACAGCGATTTTTCCTATGCGTATGAGGCGTTGAAGTTTCCGGAGGCGTCTTACGTGTTGAAATTAGAGGATGACGCCGTTTTACTTAATGCGGTTCGCGAAAAAATCGGCGAGGCGGAGAAACAAAGACGGAGAGAATCGGAATTGGCTTTTCAGGTACGGCTGAACGATGAATTATCGGCGGAAGTCAACGGTATGAAGTTGTGGCGTTCCATAGAAGAAAACGGCGAAGAATATTCCGGACGGTTGTTTTTGTTTATGATCTTCTCGGAACCTAAGACGGATATGGCGAACGTTCTCCGCAACACGTTCGGAAAAGACGTATCGGCGTTTTGTAAAGAAAACGGGTGGTTTGCGGCGATTCCCGTTCCCGAAAATGTTAACGTGGTGATCGAACGAGCCAAAAGACTGCAACAAGATATTTTCGAGCGGGACGGTAACTATTCCGTTTTTGCCGTAGATCTGCCGCGCGGCGAGAGAGACGGAATACGATATTCCCGTTTAGAAAGGTTATGCGACGGAAATAAGGACGGATGCCGTTTTATCGGCGACGGGCAGGAAGCGAAAAACGTTTCGGAAGATTGCGGCGACGAAATTATCGGGTCGGTTAAAAAGTATATAGATACGCATCTCGGCGACGAACTTTCGCTGACGACTTTGGCTTCGGCCGTATATTATAATCCCGCGTATTTATCGCGCAAGTTCAAGGCTGTCGTCGGCGAAAATTTACATTCGTATATTCTCGGTCAGCGAATGAGGTTTGCGGAAAGATTGCTTGTAGAAACGGATGATTTTGTGTCGAATATCGCCAAAAAATGCGGTTTTGCAAACCCTGCGCAATTCGGGATTGCCTTTGCGAAATTGCACGGCTGCGCGCCGATGACTTATCGGCGGAAAAACACTTAGTGCATATAAAATGAAATAAAGATGATTTTTTCGGCTTTTCTCGTGAAAAGCCTTTTTTTTGTTTAAAATGGTAAAAAAAACAAAAGAATGTAAAAAAACAGGATATTGAATCCGAAGTGTTTTCGTGATATAATTAACTCAAAGAAAATAATCGGCGGAGGAAGATTATGAGTAAAAAAAATTTAAAATTCGTCAGTTTTATTCTGGCGGCATTATGCGCGATCGGCTTTTGCTCCTGCGGCAGAAACGGCGGGAACGCGGGGCCGGATTATGACGATCCCACCCGCAATCCGTTCGGAAAGTACGAAACTACGGTCAAGATTACGGGCGTAATGGAGTATCAGGCACACAACGACAGCCGCGTGCCTCAGAGTGTAACTCCCGATAACCAGCAGTTCATCAAGCTGATGAAAGAAAGGTTGAATCTGGAGTTTTCCTATTTGTGGAAAGTTCCGCCTACGCAATACAGCGAAAAACTGAGTCTTTCCATGTTGTCGAACGAACTGCCCGATATTTTTAAGGTCACGGCAAGCGATTATGCCTCGCTGAAAAAGGCGGGTATGCTGAAAAATCTTTCCACGGCATACGAATATGCTTCCGACGACGTAAAGACGTTTTTGAATCGCGATCCCGATGTTATCAAAAGGCTTACCGACGCCGACGGCGGAATTTATGCCGTGCCTCAGTATTCCGACAATCGCCGCGGCGTTCCCGTGATGTATATCCGTCAGGATTGGCTGAACGAACTTAAACTCTCCGTTCCCGAAACTCCGGAAGAATTGTACGAAGTGTTGAAGGCGTTCAAACAAAAGAAAGGGGCAACGTGCGGACTTGCGATGAGCAATGCTATTTCGGGTTCATATTTTTCGATCGACAGATATATGAATGTGTTCGGGTCAAGTCCTTATGCATGGCTTTTGGGTAGCGACGGGAAATTGCACGCGGACGAAGTATCCGAAAACAGCAAGACTGCATTGAAATGGCTGAACAAACTTTATAACGAAGGCATTTTAACGAAAGATGTTGCCGCGGCTACGGTAGACGCCGTGCAGGCGGACGTTCTCGGCGATAAGTGCGGCGTTGTGATCGGTCCGTGGTGGCAATTCGAATATCCTCTCGGTACGGCAATCGGAAACGACGCCGACTGGGTTGCCGCAAAAATGCCTCTTGCCGAAGGCAAAAACGTAGTAATAGATCGTCAGCAGGTGGAGTTTTACTACGTCGTGAACAAAAAGTGCAGAAACCCTGAAGCTTTGTTCAAGATGATCAACATGTATATCGCTCTCGACGGTACGCCGGAAGCGGCGCCGGAAAACGGTTACGTATGGAGTTGGTGCCCTACGCAATTTTATGATCCGTATGATATCAACGAACAATATGTAAATATTAACAAGCAGTTGGAAATCGACCCGAAAGCGGAGGGCGAAGCGCCCGAAACCTGGACGGCGCACATGAAAAAACTGTGGAACGCTTATCCGGAATATCTTGTGTGGAAAGCGGATCATTACGCTACGAAGTATCAGGAAAACATGTTTGCGAACATTATGACCCGCGTGAATAAAGACGGGGCATGGGCGCAGATTCTGAAGATCTACGATGATGAAAAACGTGTATCTTATGATGAATTTTACGGAATTTCGACGCCTGCCATGTCAAGCAAAGGCGCGTTGATGGCTCAGGAAGTTTCGGAATACTATCTGAAAGCGATTATGGGCGAGAAAAATATCGACGACACCTGGGATTCGTTTGTTTCATCGTGGAAAAAAATCGGCGGAGACGAAGTCGCCGCGGAAGTGAACGCATGGTATGCCGAACAGGCGAAATAAATATGAAAGCAAATATATTACAACATAGTACCTCGTCTAAATTCGGGCGATTCGTAAAAAAACAATGGGTGTGGTGGCTGATGCTGCTGCCTGGCGTTGTTCTCACGGTGGTTTTTAAATACGGCTCTATGTTCGGCATCGTGATGGCGTTTCAGAAATTCGATATTTTTAAAGGAACGTTTTTCGGTCAGGAATGGGCAAGCAATCACGGATTCGGAAACTTTATTTATCTTTTTAAAATGGAAAAATTCTGGAACTCGGTGCGTAATACGTTACTGATTTCCGGGATAAAGATAGCTCTCGGAATCATTGTGCCGTTGTTGTTGGCGATTTTAATCAACGAAGTAAGTAAAAAATGGTTTTCGCGGTTTGTTCAGACAATGTATTTCTTGCCGTTCTTTCTCAGCTGGATCATTTTAGGCAGTATTCTGCTTGAAATGTTCGCTTACGGCGGCATTGTGAATACTATGTTGGAGAAATTGTTCGGAACGAGAATTATGTTTTTTCTCGACAACGGTTGGTTTCGGACGCTGGTGATTTTATCGGACGTATGGAAAGGCATGGGTTACAATATGGTAATCTTTCTTGCCGCCATTATGGGAGTGGACGAGACTTTGTACGAGGCGACCGAAATCGACGGCGGCGGCAGATTCCGACAGATTATTAACGTTATGCTTCCGAGCATCGCTCCCGTTGTGGCAATGGTCATGACTTTATCGATCGGCGGAATACTGAACGGCGGGTTCGATCAGGTATTGGTGCTTTATAACCCGATGGTTTACGAAGGCGGAGATATTATAGATACGTTTGTATATCGGCTCGGCATGTTCGGTAATCGTCAGGTAGACGTTGCAAGCGCCGTAAACCTCGCAAAGGCTGTCGTAACTCTCGTGCTTATGGGCGGAACGTATTATTTTGCCTACAAAAAGTTTGATTACAGATTGTTCTGAGGTGGCGTGAGATGAAAATCAAAAAAAGTAAAGGAAGAATCGCTTTCGAAATTATAAACTATACGGTGCTTACCTTATTGGCGTTGATTTGTATTCTTCCGTTCATTCATCTTCTCGCGATGTCGTTTTCATCCGATGAATTTACAAGCAAAGGCGTGGTGTTTCTTCTGCCGAAAGGGTTCACATTGCAGGCTTACAAGTACCTTCTGCAGAAAAATGAATTCTTTACGTCGCTCGCGATCAGTGTGATGAGAGTGATATTCGGTACGTCGGCTTCGCTTATCGTAGTGGTGCTTACGGCATATCCGCTGTCGAAAACGGACGGAAGATTCAAAGGAAGAACCGGATTTACGTGGTTTTTTCTGGTTACCATGTTTTTGAGCGGCGGATTGTTTGCTACGTATTTCCTGTATAAACAACTCGGATTGCTGAACAGTTTTTTGATTTACGTTTTGCCGGGGGCATGCGACGTCTGGTTTGTGCTGATGCTGATGAATTTTTTCAGAGGCATTCCGCGAGATATCGAAGAGGCGGCTTTATTAGACAGAGCGGGGCAATTTACCATTTTGTTTAAAATATATATTCCGCTTTCTATGCCTTCAATCGCTACAATTGTTTTATTTACGGCGGTGGGGCAATGGAACAGTTGGTTTGACGGAATCATGTTTATGAACGATCCTTCTTTGTATCCGTTGCAGTCTTATTTGTATACGATGATCGTTTCAAGCGATCCTACGAAGCAATCGGGATTTACGCTTACGCCCGAACAGTTGGAAGCCTTGAAAAATATCGGAGGAAAAAATTTGCAGGCGGCGCAGATATTCCTGGGAGTATTGCCGATCGCGCTCGTATTCCCGTTTTTGCAGCGTTATTTCGTAAAAGGGATTACTGTGGGAAGTGTAAAGGGGTAAACATGAAAATAACCAAATTTGTAGCGGCGGCGTTATCGTTGATTCTTGTAGGTTCCGTATGTTCCTGCTCACCGAAAAACGAAGCGGACGCAAAAGTTTTGCTTTGTTATGCGGGCGATAGCAACGACGAATTCGGCGGCGGCGTATATGCTGCCGCCAAAGACGAGGCAAAATGCGGATTCAAAACGCTTGAACTCGGAAAAAACGCAGATAATTATCGCCGTGCGGTGGAGGAAGAAATAGCAAAGGGTGGAATCGAAACGGTTGCCATCGTGGGGAGAGACGCATATAACGGGTTGTCCGGTTATGTGAAAAGTTTCAAAGGAATGAATTTTATCGTTTTGGACGCGGCTCTTCGCGAAGTCAGAGAGAACGTGTGCGCGTTGGAATTTCAACCCGAGGAATACGGATATCTCGGCGGACGGGCGATTGCGGAAAGCGGCGCAAAAAAAGCGGGATATGTTTCCGTATATGAAAACGGTTTCGATAATCGTGTGTTGTACGGCTTTTTGCAAGGCGTCGGCAACGCTTCGGTAAGCGTAAAGTACATCGAAGAGCAAACGAACGTGGTAAAAGCCGAAGATTATGCTTCTTCGGCATATCAGAACGGAGTAACGGCGATTTTCGATACAAGCGGGCGGAGCGCGCTCGGCAGTATGGACGCGGCAAAGAAAAACGGCGGAACGATATATTTCGGCGGTGTAAATCTGAAAAAAGCGGCGAAAGAATCAAAAGACGACGCCACGTTGGAAACGGTTCGCGGCGGAATCGAAAAAAACTACGTCGAGGCGATGAATACGATACGCGATATGGCGAAAAACGGATTCGAAACCGGAACGACGAAATATCTTTCGGCAAAAGACGATGCTTTCATTTGCGACTTGTCCGCAGAAAACGTCAAGTATTTATCGGATAATCCGCAGGATTTCGAGCGGTTAAGCGATGAAAAAATCGCTAAGGACGACTCGGCATACACGCCGAAACATTCCGTAGACAGCGCGTATCACGAAGCCGTACCGTCCTGCGCCGATACCAACGACTGGAAATATCACCCGAGGGCGGGTTCCGGTAACGGCAACAAACCGCTCGGCTGGAAGGGCGTGGGAATCTGGTCTACGATATATCTTCAGAACGGACAAAATCCCGTTTCCAATACGGGTATCGAATTTCAGAACATGAAAATATGGGCGTATACGAAATCTTCCGGTTGGGTTTTGCTTGAACATGCCAATCCGAAAGGATCGTTTTACGATGAAAACTTCGGAAACGACGCGCATAAAAACTTTCTGTCAAACAGTATCAATTATGCCGAAGAAAAACGTACCAGAATCAAACTCGATTATGCTACGCTCGGTTATAACTATCACCCGTTCGGAAGTCAGATCGATCTGGTTGAGATGGGACTTCTTAACGCGGACGGCAGCGTAAAAAACAACGAAACGTTGTATATTTTGTCTGAGATGGATATAAGACTGTGCGTATGGGACGCGTCGCAACCTTCCGATATCGACGAAGCGAAATACGTAGCGAATATCGGAGCGGACTGGTGGCGTGAAAAGGGTTTGCAGTGGACGCCCGACTGGAACAGCAATAAAGACGTTTGCGTCGGACAATTCCGCACGATCACGAAAGACTGGAAACGTTTGTACATGACGAATGTTCCGTCTGCAATCTATGAGGAGATCTTTAAAGATTTTCCGTTTAATCAATGAGGCCTTAATTAAATATATATATTTGGAGGAAAACCAAGATGAACAAAAAAGGCAAATTTTTAGCGCTCGCAATGACGCTCACACTATCGGTAACGTCGGTCTTTGCTGTCGGATGCAGAGGACACAAGAAGATTCCGGGAACTTCTTCATCGATCACGCTCGATAAAGAGAACCTTAGCCTGGATGCGGGCAGAAGCGAAAAACTTTCGGCAAGCAGTGCCGAAGTGGACTGGAAAACAAGTGATCCGGGCGTGGCTACCGTAGACGAAAACGGTAACGTAACGGGTGTAAACGAAGGTACGTGCAAGATAACCGCGTCTACGAAAGACGGGAAATTTGAAAGCGAATGCGTCGTTGTGGTTTCCGGTTATCGTCTCAGCAAAAACGTCGTGTCCGGAATCAACAAAATCGAGAACAACACTTATAACGGAGAAATCAATTACGCCGTGAACGGCAGCGATGACAATGCGTTTGTGGTATCTTACGACAGAAGCAAAATGACGAACGCCTGGACAAGCCTTGTCCTTTGGTATGACACAGCCATGGCGGCAACGAGTTTCGAGCTCGATTTCGAAGTTACGAAAGGAAGTTTGCCCGTCATACAGTTTGAATTCGGCGGCGAAAGCAGTTTCAAACAGTATCAGCGTTATGCTGTCCGCCCCGGGAAAAATTCGGTTCGTCTGAATACAACCGACGTGGACCTCGACGGAGAAGGAAGCTATAAAGCCGTATACCTCGAATTGAATAATCCTTGTCCGTTGGAAGGCACGACCGACAAAACGAAAGGTGAAACCGAAATTAAGTTCACTAAGATTGCCATGGTAGCGGGTGAAAAACAGGCTCCCGAAGCGCCCGGTTACGCCGAAGTGAAAGACGGCGTCGTTTATTGGGAACGTGTTTTTGCGGCTTCGGCATACGAATTGGAAGTGGACGGAAACACAATTGACGACCTTATGCAACGCACGCGTCCTTCGGGCGACGCTCCGATGATGTGCCGCGCGTATAAACCCACGGAAGAAAAAGCGTTTGCCGTAGGTACGCATCTCGCAAAGATTCGCAGTAAAAACAGCGCGGGCGTTTCCGAATGGAAAGAGTTTACGTTCACCGTTGCGGCGCCTTCGCAGGAAGTTGCGGCTACCTTCCGCGGGATAACGGGGCATGGCAATAACGAATATAATGACCCGAAAGATTTTTATACCGCAACGATAAATAAGGACAATTCCGTAAAAGTCGGATTTACCGCCGCGGATAGCAACAAGTGGAGTACATATGTCTTTAAATTCGATACCGCTACCATAGAAGCAACCAAGTTGCACATTAAGGTGCGCCTTGTCGGCGGAAATCTTAAACAAGTGCGGTTTCAGATAGACAAATGGGATTCCGAGACTTCGTCTTCCAAAACGGTTTACGGTGAAGATCTCGTGTTTGACGATAAAGGAGAAGCCGAATTGACGATAGACGTCGAAAGCGAAAAACTTGCCGCTTCCACCGGTTCGGTCATGCTTTTCCTGAATAAATACGCTACTGCGGGAGAAAAGATCGAAATCGAAATAATAGACGTTTCGCTTTTCTGAAAGAATTGATGACGGCGGCGGGCTTAACGATATGCTAAGTCCGCCGTTTTTCGGGAGATACTATGACGGTTCGTGAATATATTCGCAATAGTTGGGAAAAAAGTTTAAGAAAAAAAGGACACCGTGCCGACGGAATTCCGTTGCCGTATCCTTATAATTCGCCTTGTGCGGAAGGAATTTTCGACGAGTTTTATTATTGGGATACTTGTTTTATCAATAAAGGGCTGATAGCCGACGGAAAAATCGAAGACGCGCTCCGTAATGCTCTCGATATGGCGTTCTTGATACAAAAGTACGGGTATATGCCCAACGCCGCGGTGACGGGTATGCTCAATCGCACGCAGCCGCCCGTTTTCGGCATTATGGTCTGCGATCTGCTTCCATTTATCGACGGCGAAAACGCCGCGATTCTTTTGTCCGCTATGGAACGAGAATACGATTACTGGATGAGAGAACGCGTATTACCCGGCGGATTGAATCATTACGGCAATTCCGCAGACGCAAAGACAAAAATATTTATGGCTGACGAAGCCGAAGTCAGATTGAAACGTAAATTCGAAAACGCCGACAGAGAAACGATAGGAAATAATATTCTTGCCGAATGCGAATCGGGGTGGGATTTTTCACCGAGATTCGATTTCCGTTGCAGCGAATTTGCCGCCGTCGATCTTAACAGCTTGTTATACCGTTACGAAACGACGCTTGCGAAATTCGGCGAAAAGGAAAAACGTTTCGGGTATATCGCCGCATCCGAAAAACGGAAAGAAATGATGTATCGTTTTTGTTTCGACGGGCAAAAACTTACCGACGCCGTTCCCGGAGGACAATTCGGTTGCGTTACGTCCGTTGCCGACATGCTTCCGTTCTGGGCGGGGATAAGTAACGATAAAGACGTTTTATTGCGCATTCTGAAAAAATTGGAATATCCTTATGGTATTGCGGCATGCGAAAAAACGGATGAGGATTTTGCAGGGCAGTGGGGATATCCGAACATGTGGGCTCCGCTTGTATGGTTTGCGTTTTACGCGCTCAAAGCGGTCGGCGCGCCCGAAGAAGCCGAACGGATAGGGAAGAAATATCTTTTAACCGTGGAAGATTGCTTTGCAAATACGGGAAAGTTATGGGAAAAATACGATGCGGTAAAGGGCGGAAAAGCCACGGCGAACGAGTATACGGAAACGGAAATGTTAGGCTGGACGGCGGGAGTTTATAACGATATTTATGAAGAAATCAATCAATGAAAAAATAATTGCGGTAACGGGGCGGGACAATTGGTCTACGGCGGAAGTATGCGGACTTCCGTCGCTCAGAGTTTCCGACGGCCCTCACGGGTTGCGTTTTGTAACCGAAGAGAAAGACGGCGAGCAGATCGCCGCGGAATCGGTTTGTTATCCTACGCTTTCCGCGCTCGGCAATTCTTTCGACGAGTCGCTTGTATACACCGTAGGGCAGGCTATCGCCGAAGATTGCATAAAACATGACGTTGCGATCATTTTAGGCCCCGGCGTGAATCTTAAACGCACGCCGCTTTGCGGACGAAATTTCGAATATTTTTCCGAGGACGGAGTTCTTGCGGGAAAACTTGCCGCCGCCTATATCGAAGGCGTTCAAAGCAAAGGGGTAGGTACGTCGCTGAAACATTTCGCCGCAAACAATCGCGAATACGATCGTTTTTTTCAGAGCAGCGAAATGGACGAGAGAACTTTGCGCGAAACGTATTGCCGCGCGTTTGAAATCGCGTTGAAAGCAAAGCCCTGGACGGTGATGTGCAGTTATAATCCCGTAAACGGCGTTTACGCTTCCGAAAACAAGCACCTTTTAAACGATATTCTTCGCAAAGAATTCGGTTTTGACGGGGTTGTCGTTTCCGATTGGGGCGCGGTAAAACATCGCGCGAAGTCGCTTAAAGCGGGCATCGATCTTGCGATGCCGTATAGCGCCGATTACGGGAAACAACTTGCCGATTGGTATGAAAAAGGATTGATCGACGAAGGAGACCTCGACAGAAGCGTCGGAAGACTTCGCGAACTTGCGGAAAAATATCGTTCTGCGGTTTCCCGGAGAAGAGTTACGATGACGGAGGAACAAAAGCATGAACTTGCGGTTCGCGCCGCCGAGGAAAGCGCCGTACTTCTGAAAAACGACGACGATATCCTGCCCGTATGCAAGGATAAGAAAATCGCCGTGATCGGCGGTTTTGCAGAAAATCCCGAATTTCAGGGCGGCGGATCGTCAAGGGTAAACGCCAAGGTCTCTCAATCGTTATGCGATTGTCTGAAAAATCTCGGTTTTAACGTGGATTTTGCCTTAGGCTATATGATCAGATATAACATTCTCACGCCTTTCGGAATACGTTACGCCGTGGAAACGGCGGCAAAAAACGATTGCGCCGTGGTGTGCGTAGGGAATACGTGGCTTACGGAGAAAGAGGAAACCGATCGTTTTTCGTTGAAACTGAATTCTGCGGCGGAAGATCTTATTCTCGACGTCGCGCAGGTTAATCCGAACGTGATTGTGGTTATTTACGCAGGTTCCGCCGTCGACGTTTCCGCGTTCGAAGGAAAGGTAAAAGCAATACTTTATATGGGGTATTGCGGCGAGGGCGCAAACGAAGCGGCGGCCGATCTGATTTCGGGGAGGGTTTCGCCGTGCGGAAAACTTGCCGAAACTTTCCCGAAAAGCCTTGAAGATACGGCTACGGCGGATCGGCGCGGCAACGGCTATTCAGAAAGATATCCGGAGGGTGTTCTCGTCGGATATAAGTATTACGAATATAGCGGGATTGCGCCTGCCTATCCGTTCGGCTACGGCCTGTCGTATACGGCGTTTCAATACGGAGATTTGAACGTGAAAAAACTCGGCGAGACTGATTATTACGTCTCTTTTTCCGTAAAAAACGTCGGTCGGCATGTGGCTTCGGAAATCGTGCAGGTATATATTGCCGACGACGCGAGTATGGTAACGCGTCCGAGAAAAGAACTCGTCGCTTTCGGGAAAAAACGTCTCGAAGTCGGCGAAACGTGTACGTTCGGGTTCAATCTTACCGAAAGAGATTTTGCCTATTTCAGCCCCGTTTTAAATGAATTTTATGTGGAAAACGGAACTTTTACGATATTGATCGGCGCAAGCAGCGCGGATATCAGGTTACAGGAAAAAGTGGAAATAAAATTGCCTGACGAGAAGCAGTTTTCACAGTATTGAGGAAGAATATGAAACTAACAATCGATTATCTCGAAGAAGAACGTTTTTTCGGCGGAACGGTCAACGACGGCATTTTTATGCCGTATTCCGCAGGATTTTCGCGCGACCTGCGCGTGTGGCACGCAGGAAATCAGGCGTCCTCGTTTTTATTGTCGGACAGAGGAAGAACGATATATTCGGATAAACCTTTTAAATATGAGTTCTTTTCCGACCATATGGAAGTCGAAGGGGAGGATATCTTTGTGGAACGCAACGGCGACACGCTGAAAAGCGCATACACGTCGATGTGTAAAAAATTCGCTCCTGCGGGGAAGAATACGATTCCTCCCGAGATCATGTTTTCGAGTCCGCAATATAATACGTGGATAGAAATGGAATGGGATTGCACGCAGGATAAAGTGCTTGAATATGCCGATCGGATACTTTCACACGGTTATCCGGCAGGAGTTTTAATGATCGACGATTGCTGGTGTCGGGCATACGGAGACTGGAATTTCAACGCCGCGTCCTTTCCCGATCCGAAAGCAATGATTGATAAATTGCATCGATCGGGTTTTAAGGTCATGCTGTGGTGTTGCCCGTTCGTCAGCCCCGACACGGCTGTTTTCCGCGAACTGGAAAAACTCGGCGCGCTCGTAAAAAAATCGGACGGAACAACCGCGATTTCTCATTGGTGGAACGGATACAGCGCGGTGCTTGACCTGACGAATCCGACGGCAACGGCGTGGTTTGAAAAGCAAGCTTCCGCTTTGATGGACAATTTCGGTATAGACGGTTTTAAATTCGACGCCGCAGACCCCGAATATTATGACGACGATTTTGTGTTTTCCGATGGTTCGGAGCGTTCGACGCAGGCGAAAATATGGGCAGAAATCGGCGCGAAATATTCGTTTAACGAATTGCGCGCCGGGTTTAACGCGGGGTGGCTTCCCGTTGTCAATCGTCTTCGGGATAAAAATCATTCCTGGGATAACGACGGGTTGAACACTTTGATTCCAGACGGGATCGCGATGGGTTTATGCGGTTATCAATATCTTTGCCCCGATATGATCGGCGGCGGAATGGTTCCGGATTTTCATCGCGACGGATTTGTTTTCGACGAAGAATTGTTCGTGCGTTATTGTCAGGTGGCGGCAATGTTCCCCATGATGCAGTTTTCGCGTGCGCCGTGGAAAGTTTTATCCGAAAACAATCAGAAAATTTGTCTCGATGCGGTCGGGTTGCACAGCGATCTTGCGGAGTATATCATACAGACGGCAAAGCGTTGCGCCGCTTCCGGCGAGCCTATGATAAGAAATCTCGAATATGCTTATCCTCATAGCGGTTATGCTACGGTGAACGACGAATTTTTGCTTGGTGAAGATATTCTTGTCGCTCCGCAGTTGAAAAAAGGCATGAGTACGAGGCAGGTGGTTATTCCCGACGGAATATGGGAAGACGCGGCGGGAAAAAAATACCGTAAAGGCATCTATTCGATCGATACGCCGATAACGGTAATTCCCGTATTCAAAAGAATCGGCAAATAAAGTTAAGCGCAGACAGAAATACGCACGGTTTTTAATGAAAAATCGCTGAAAACTTGCCTGAAAACGATATTGCAATAGTTGATTATCGCAATAGCGAGGAACGTATTTGGCTTGCCAAATACCGACTTAATAAGTCGCCTCGTTAGGGAAAAGATTTCCCTAAGACCCTTTTGAAAATAACGAACGAAAAACATAAAATCAGTTTGCAAAACGGAGAATTTTTCAGGAATATAATAAAAAGCAATTAAATAGAATGATTGACCATCATAGGACAAAAAAGTTGTCAGATACGGTTAAAGTCGTTGAAGCGTAAAATGTTTCGGCGGCTTTTTTATACCCGAAAATCAGAACGAGGAGGAGCAATAATGGCATGTTACAATTTTTATCGCCCGCCGTAAAACGGAATTTATAGAACTAATTAAAAAACTACGGGAGGTAACGTTATAGAAAACAGAACGAGACCGTTTGCCTACACGTTTAGGGCGAACAAAAACGAGAAGAATTTAATCGACAAAGCAATATCCGCAAGCGGACTTACTATGCGCGAATTCATCGTTCGTGCTATCATAAACAAACCCGTTATCGTAATAGAGCGCGGCGGCGAGATACTCGCGGAATTGAAGCGGCAGGGAAACAATCTGAATCAGGCTGTGAGGAACAATCATTACGGGATAGATACAGAGCGCGAAATAAAAAGTTGTATCGCCGACCTGAAGGAATTATACCGTAAAATTTCCGTTGCCGCAGGCGGTGCGTGATGCCGCTTTTTAAATGTAGTGCGAGCAAGGCGAAACCGAAAAACGGGATAAGGTATATCACCGATCCGAAGAAAGCGGCGTTTGTGTCGGCGAAAAATTTATTCGAGGACGAAGATTACGCAAAACAGTTTGAAGAAACGGCGAAAAGGTTCGGTAAGGGTGAGAAGTTCGACGAAAGGAAATACTACCATTTCAAATTATCTTGCGCGCGGAAAGATAACGTAACGCCCGAAAAAGCCCACGCGTATGCGGAAGAAGTTGCGGAAGCGTTTTTCAAAAATTACGAATGCGTGATCGCAACGCACACGGATACCGAAACGGTTCACAGCCACATTATCGTAAACGCGGTTGATCCGATTACGGGGAAAAAGTTGCAATTCGGTAAAGCGGAATACGCCGCGATGAAAGACGAAGTCAATCGAATCGGAAAAGAACACGGGTACACCGAAACGGAATTTCGGAAGCGCGGCAAAAACAGCCGAACGGCGGCAGAAAAGAAAATTATATTAAAAGGGGGAACGAGTTGGAAAGAAGAACTGCGCGAAGTCATAGCCGAAGCGGTAAAGAAAACGAAATCGCCCGAAGCGTTCAAAAAATATCTTGACGAATGTTACGGCGTAAAAATCACGCGGGACGGAAAGGATTATTCCTATCTGCACCCGAACAAACAAAAGCCTGTTCGAGGGGCGAAACTCGGAGAAAATTATACGAAGACGGAGGTAATCAAAAGAATTGGAGAACAGAATTACAGGCAGAAGTCCGGAGCGTATATCGGACGAAGAAGTGGATTTGAGGGAAAATCCGTCGGCAATCGAACTGTGCGAAGAGGTAAAACGGTTGACGGCGGAAACGCGGGAAGCATTATTAGAGCAAGCCTTAGCGGTATCGAACGAGAAATGCAACGCCTTAATTTCGCGGCTGAATGCGCGGGTGGAGGACTTGACGCAGCAAGTGAGGAGCGTAGAATGGACGAACGACGCGCTCGTGAGGAGGCTGAAAGAAGACGTAGAGCAGCTGACGAAAGATATGAAAGAGGACAATCGGAACTTGCTGTCGAGCCTGCGGATAACGCTTCAAAGGATAACGGAAACGGTAACGGAAATACAGCGGCAAGTAAGTACAACTATGGCAAAGGCGACTGACGAGGCGACAGAGTTATTAAAAGAGAGAATCGCGCTTGCCGCGGACGATGCCGCCGAAGTAATCGATGCTCACACGAAAGAACTTAAGAAAAAGGTGCAAAGTCTCGAAAAAGAGGTGGATAAAGCGAAAGAAGAAATCTATTACGAGCGAGGCTTTCGGAAATTCTTTTTCTGGCTGACGCCGGTATTATTGATTGCGCAGGGAATCTTGACTGCAATTTTACTGTTGAGATAAAAACGAACAATCCGACGATTGAAAGTGATGTTGCTTTCAATCGCCGGAGCCGACGCACAAAGGGGCAATACGGTATATAGAGTTAGCCGGAATGATATTGCGGAGTAAGTAATAAAGGGTGTAACGGCGAAAAGCAGAAGGGGTTTTACAGGATAAGGGTAGAACGGAAAAGACAACAAATAAGAAATTAAGAGAGGAAAAGTGGCGAGAAATAAGAAGGAAGTAAACGATATCGGATACTTGTCCGCACCGAAAACGAGTGTAAAGATGAGTATCAAAGGGGCAGATTATTTGGTGGAGAGTTATTTTATCGGAAAGAAAAATATACACGATACGCTAATCGTTTTAGCGGAAAGGGAGGCGTATGAGGAAATGTTGAAATCAAGAAAAATTAAAGGAGGATGCGAGGTATGAACAGCTTGAGCTATTACGAAAAATATGGTAAAATAAAGGCAAGTGAAAAAATTGCTTCGGTTCGGGAGGTAAAACATGGAACCTAAGCGGAATAAAAATTACATAGCAGGCATTTATTTGAGATTAAGCCGCGACGACGAGCGCGCAGGAGAATCGCTTTCTATCGAGAATCAGAAAATACTCGTAACGAAATACGTAAAAGAAAAAGGCTGGGAGATAAAAGACGTATATGTCGACGACGGCTATTCGGGAACGAATTTCGATCGCCCCGGAGTAAAGCGGTTGCTTGACGACGCGAAAGAGGGAGAAATCAATACGATTGTAGTAAAAGATTTGTCTCGTTTCGGCAGAAATTATATTCTTGTCGGACAGTATATCGATTATGTTTTTCCGTCGTTCGGGATAAGATTTATCGCGATAGAGGACAGAATCGACACTGCGAGCAAAGATACGTCGGCAATGGATATGATGCCGATTATGAACGTTTTTAACGAATGGCATTCGGCGAATACGAGCAAAAAAATCCGAGCGGTAAAATATTCCTGCGCGCAAGCGGGAAAATATCTTGCTTCGAAAGCGCCTTACGGTTACGTGAGAAAAGACGATAAAAATCATACGCCGATTATAGACGAAGAAGCGGCGCAGGTGGTAAGGCGGATTTTCGAACGGCGAGCCAAAGGCGAAAGTGCGTATCGGATTGCTCTGGATTTGCAGGCGGACGGGATTTCATCTCCTGCCGTGTATGCCGAGCGCAAGTTCGGGAAAAAGGTTACGGGCGAGGGGCATAATTTTTGGTCACCCGCGGCCGTCAGAGGTATATTGGCGCAGCAACTTTACGTCGGAGATCTGGTTCAGCAGAGAGTGAAGCATATTTCTTACAAAAATAAGAAGGTCGTAAAAGTTCCTAAGGAAGAGCAAGTCATTATTCCGAATAATCACGAGCCGATTATAAGCCGCGAACTGTGGAATAAGGTAAAAGAACTTGAGGCTACGGCGAGTACGGGTAAGATAACGAAAGAGCGGGTAACGCCCGCGCTTTCGGGAATTATGCGATGTTCGACGTGCGGCGCAACGATGGAATATCATAAAACTGTCGGCGGTAGGCGTAAGAAGCATCTCGTTACTTATGAATGCGGATTGCGAAACCGATACGGCGCGGATAAATGCACGAAGCATTATATCAACGGGGACGTGATTCATAAAATCATACTCGACGATATACGAGCGAAAGCGAAAATCGTAGCCGAGGACGAAGAGGGTATTCGTAAAAGATTTATCAGACGGAACGCGATGCTTGCCGAACAGTCGGATAAAGAAACGGCAAAGGCAATAAAGATGAAAAGAGCGAGAATCGCCGCGCTGGACGATCTGATGAGCAAGGCATACGAAGATAAACTTTTAGGGAAGATGCCCGAAGAACTTTGTATGAAATTTATCGACCGCTACCTTGCCGAACAGGAGAATTTGCGGAAGGAAGTTTCCGGATTCGAAGCGGAACTGAGAAACGCAAAAGACATGCGGGAAAATATCGACGAATTTATGAGCCGCATTAAGAAGTATCTTGACGTAACGGTAATAACGCGCGAAATGATGCTGGAATTGTTCGACAAAATCATCATCGGTGAGAAAGAGCCGCCGAACGGCGCGCCGCGGCTAATACAGCTTGTTTACAAAGTCGATATCGACTCGGTTTTATAACAAAACAACAAAATACGCTCCACGTAATTACTGTGTACCCCATAAAGTACTTACGCGGACGAAGGGATAACGGGCACGGAAATGGAAAAGCGAGACGAATTAAACCGTCTTTTGAGGGACTGTAAGAAAGGAAAAATAGACCGAATCATAACAAAGTCCGTCTCACGCTTAGCTCGAAATACAGAAGAAATGCTTATCATGCTTCGCCTGCTGAAGGAACAGGGAGTGAGCGTGTATTTCGAAGAACAAGGTATTGACACAAACCAACTGAATCTGGAAATGATTGTAACATTCCCCGGTATGACGGCGCAACAGGAAAGCGCGGCCATATCGGGGAATTTACGTTGGGGAATACAGAAAAAAATGGAAAACGGAGCATTCGTTTGCTCGAATCCGCCTTATGGATATAAGTTGGAAAATAAACAGCTAGTGGTATGCGAAGCGGAAGCGATAATAATTCGGAGGATATTTGATCTGTTCCTGCAAGGTATGGGAAAACAGGCGATAGCAAGCCTGTTGAACGAGGAAGAACAACCAAGACGAAGAGGGTATTGCGTATGGCATATGACGGCAATCGATTATATTTTGAGAAACGAAAAATATATGGGTGACGCAGTGCTTGAGAAAACATATATGACTGAAAGTCTGCCATATAAACAGAAAAGAAATAAGGGAGAAAAGACAAAATATTACGTAGAACAGTATTGCCCGGCGATAATCAGTAAAGAAAAGTACATATCGGTACAGGAATTGATATTGTCCAGGCGTGAAGATAGAGGCGGAGTAAAAGTATATGCATTGACAGGACGGATGCGTTGCCCGGAATGCGGAAGAGCGTTTCGTCGACAAACCATAAATCAAAAAGCATATTGGAATTGTGCGTTGCTTGCGGTACAAGCCGGCAAATGTAAAAGCCGACGAGTGCGTGAGGATATGGCGTATGAAACGTTTACGGTGATGACGTATAAGCTCAAAGCACACCGACAGCAGATAATAGAGGAGACAATTCAAAGGCTTGAATATCTGCAAAGCCGAACGAGCGAAAACGGAGAAAGAATACAGGAAATCGACAAGGCAATCGCGGATTTAAGTGCCAAAAATCATGTGATCACGCGGTTGCATACAAGCGGGGTAATGGGAGTAACGGAATATACGCAGCAGACATCAGAAATCGGGAACAAAATCACCGCTTTGAGAAGCGAACGCCGCAAAAAGCTCACCGAGGATGAAACCGATATGCTGCTCGATGAGTTAAAAACGCTGAACGAAATCATGAAAGAATATCAGCCGAGAAGTGAGTTCGACAGCGATCTGTTCAGTCAAATCGTAGAAAAAATCATCGTAGAGGACAGCACGAAATTGACGTTCTGTTTAATCGGCGGATTGAAACTGACCGAAGAAATCAAAGAAAAAGGACGGTGTAAGACGGCATGAAAATAAGGAACATCCTGTTCGGATACCGTTATACGGAAGGAAAACTTGTATTTCATCCGACGGAATCGGAGGTAATGAAAGAAATTTATAAGGCATACCTCGAAGGGAACTCTCTATTGAAGCTGTCGGAACGGCTGAATGAAAGGCAGATTGAATATATGCCCGGCGTGGTCGGATGGAATAAATCAAGGATTATGCGATTATTGAGCGATCAGCGATATATGGGCAATGAAAAATATCCCGCTTTAATCGATCGGAAAACTTACGAAGCGATTCAAACACTAAAAGATGAAAAATATTTGCAAAAGGACTTGGAGCGGCAAGCGGATATCTTTCAAATAACGATCCCCGTACGTTGTCCGAACTGCAGCGGTATGCTGCGTCGAAAGGCCGATAACCGTCGAAAGACGGCAGTCTGGTGGAAATGTCTGACGCCGAATTGTAAGACGAATATCGGGAAAACGGATGAAAGTCTGATAGAAGAACTGACGGAAGTGATGAACGAATTGATAGCCGATCCCGACCGCATAGATATACCGCCGGAAAAGGCCCCCGAGCCGAGCATAGAACTGCGACGGCTGAATAATGAAATAGCAAGGTTATTAGACAGCATTCAGATCAACCGTGACACGGTAAGAGAAAAAATAATCGAGTATGCATCGCTGAAATATGCTGAATTTGATTCTGTGCTCGGTAAAGCGCAGCGGGTAAAAGATATTTTTAAGACAGCCGCTCCTTTGAAAAAGTTTTCGTCGGAGCTGTTAGAGAGGACGGTGGATGAGATACGGATGTACACAGACGGAAGGATCGGGATCGTGCTCGAAAATAAACAGGAAATCAGACATAGAGGTTAATGATAATATGGAAATACCGGAATCAATAAGACCGCCGAGAGTAGTGCGGGTTATTCCCCCGACGATCAATACGCAGGAGTCGATACGTGAGAAATACAAACAGTTGAGAGTCGTTGCTTACTGTCGCGTATCTACAAAGCAGGAGGAGCAACTCAACAGCTACGAAACACAGAAGAATTATTACACCGAAAAAATCAATGCGGAACCCAACTGGACGCTGGCGGGAATCTTCGCAGATAAAGGAATTACGGGAACGAGTATAAAAAAGCGCGACGAATTCAAAAAAATGATCAGGCTTTGCAGACAGGGTAAAGTAGATATGATCATTACAAAATCCATATCCCGATTTGCGAGAAATACAGTAGATTGTCTTGTGTATATCCGAAAGCTCAAAGAGATGGGAGTGGACGTGTTTTTTGAAGAACAGGGCATCCACAGTACGCAACCCGGTGCGGAGTTCTATATCACGATATACGGCAGCATAGCGCAGAGCGAGTCGGAAAATATAAGCGCGAATGTGAAATGGGGTAAAGAACAGAGTGCAAGAGAAGGAAAGGTAGCGTTCCATTATAAAAATTTTCTTGGCTTCCGAAAGGGGGAAGACGGGAGGCCTGAAATTGTTCCGGAACAGGCGCAAGTTATACAGTTCATATACGATAGTTTTTTATCGGGAGACAGTATCGGTGGGATTAAGGACAAGCTTGAGGAGTTGAGGATTCCGTCTCCGAGCGGGAAAGCCGAGTGGCATTATTCGACGATACAGTCGATTTTGAAGAATGAAAAATATAAGGGAGACGGGATTATAAACAAAACGTATATAGAGGATTGTATTTCAAAGAAGGTACGGCTAAATAACGGCGAGCGAGTAAAATTTTATGTGGAAAATAATCATGAGGGAATCATTTCAAGCGAAAAGTATGCGTTGGTGCAGGAGGAGTTAGCGAGAAGAACGAGTAAGCCAAAGATCAAACAGAAAGGAACAAAGACGGAACAGGGAAAGTATTCGAGCAAATATGCGTTGACGGAACTGCTGGTGTGTGGGGAGTGTAAAACTCCGTACCGCAGATGCACTTGGACGATGAAAGGCCAAAAGAAAATCGTGTGGCGCTGCATCAATCGGCTGGATTACGGCAAGAAATACTGCCATAAATCTCCGACGATAGAGGAGAGTGTACTTCAGTGTGCGATTATGAAGGCGATCGGAAGAACGGCGATGCAGAATGCGGAGGTGCTGCGGACCTTAAAGCTCCATATAGGAATGGGACTGGATATGAGCGAAACGGAAGATAAAAGCCTGGATATTCAGATCCGAATCGCGGAAATCGAAGCGGAATTCAAGGCAATGCTGAATGCGGTATCGAGTGAAACGTTGGAAGCGTTTGATGAAGGGAAAGCAACGGTACTGATGAATGAAAAGAATAATTTACAGCAGCAACTTGCACAGATAGCGGAACGGAAACAAAAGCGCGCGAATGTCAAAACCCGTCTCGATGACATATTTACCATACTTGACGGATTGAAAAATCACCCTATGGAATATGATGACAGAATCGTCCGACAGATTATAGAGTGCATAGTGGTCGAATCGAAGGAACAAATCAAAATCGTCTTTGTAGGCGGCTTGGAAGTTTTACAGGAATTGGAAAATAGAAATTGACAAAAATATACTTATTAAATTTTGAACTCTTATTCTGAAATTTGCAAGAGATAAGAACGCGTGAATCTGGCGTAAGAAGTGTGTTTCTTGAATATTTTATCAAAACCTATAAGAAAGAAAACGAAGTTGTAATGGATAATAATTGTATGGGAGCGGGAAGTTGCGGCGTGGCTTGCAGAAATACAGGCAGACGGTTTCTATTTTCAGTTGGTAAAAGCGCGGATAGAAAAAGCTGCGGCAAGTAGCCGTAGCCGAATGGATTTTTTATAAGCAGAACACCGCATACAACGGTATTGACTTTATACCGTTTTCAAAGCCGAAATTCTTTGCGGAGATACGGATGGAATAGGACGGACTGTATTTATCAATAAATACTTTCAGGCTTCTTGCTCTTACGTTATCGGCAGCTTTGACCTCAACAGGAACGACGGAATCGTTTTGACGAATAATGAAATCGAGTTCAGCTTTACCGCCCGATTCCCAATAGTTTAATCTATATCCTTGTGCGACAAGCTGTTCGGCAACATAGTTTTCGGCAAGCAATCCTCTGGCCCTGTCGGATATAGAGCTGTTTACAAGAATATCTTGCGGAAGAGTACCGGACTTGAAACAGAGTAAACCGACGTCGGAGTAATAAATCTTGAACGAATCTATTTGTTCGTAAACGGATAAGGGCAATTTCCCTTCGGTAACTTTTATGTTTTCCAAAACAACGCTTGCTGCTTTTAACCATTGCAATGAGAGTTCATAGTCTTTGGCACGGGCGTTGCTCTTTATAACGGCGTATTGGAATTTTGTATTTTCCTTTGCGAGTTGAGATGAGAGCGTGTTGAAAATCGCGATGCTACGTATCGTTTCGTTAGGGGTGGCGTATTTCGTCATATCTGCAATATAAGAATCCGAAATATCAGCTTGTACGGAACGAACGGAGTCGAAGTTTTCCGTTTCAAGGTAGGTTCTTACTACGGCAGGATAGCCGCCGACGACGAGATATTTTTTATAAAGGTCTAATGCAAGGGTATGATAAATGTCCGCAAGCGGCGTAAAAGAAGAATAAGATTCGCGGATTTTCTCTATGAGAGTATCGTTGTATGTAGCGAGTAAGAATTCTTCAAAGGACATGGGATACATCGTAAGCATATCCACTTTTCCGACGGGAAAAGAGAATTTGCCACGGTTGATAGCAAGACCTAAAAGACTTCCTGCCGCAACGATATGATACTCGGGAGCTTCTTCCGCAAAGTATTTGAGCGAAGTGAGCGCCTGTTCGCACGCTTGGATTTCATCGAATATAATAAGCGTTTTATTCGGGAAAATCGTTTGTTTTGCGTATACGGAAATTTCTTCGATAATGCGCTTCGGATTAAGATCGGGAGTAAATATCTTGTTTAACGTTTCCGTGTTGCCTTCAAAATGAAGATAAACAACGTTATCGTAGCAATTTTTCCCGAATTCCAACAAAGCATAGGTTTTTCCGACCTGTCTTGCGCCTTTTATCAAAAGCGGTTTACGGGATGACGAATTTTTCCATTCGATGAGTTTATCGGTAATAAGACGTTTCATAGAAAAATCTCCTTTTCTTTTCTGATGGTATTATACACCAAGGAAAAAGAAAAGTCAATGGATTTTCACTATTAAGTTTATAAAAGTGTTATATATAAACATTAAAAAGAACATAAAATGTCAAAATAGTGTTTTTTTATGATATACCTATTGAATTTTTAACTCTTATATCGGAGTGATATGACGGTTCAATTCCAAATGAAGAAACGCAAAAAAATCTTTTTTATAGTCCGTTGACAAATCGAAAAAACAAACCTGTGCTTGAAAAAGCACAGGTTTGTTTTTGTATAGGAAAAAGTGTAGAATATAAAATAATATATGCAATATATGCGAAACGACGCTTTCCTTATATATATTTAGAAAATTGTAAAAAGAAAAAAAGCAAAGGGGGTTGACTTTTTGGAAGTATATGGTATAATGTTTATTAAGAAAAATATTTTTTATAAAAGTATTTGAGATAACAAAAATAAGCTTTAACAGCTCAAGACAGGGAAAATGAATTTTTTAAGAGTGACAGAAGAGCTAAATAAAAAACTCTCCGAAAAGGAGAGTTTCTCGCCAATGCGAATAAATGAATAGAATAAATTTTTATTTGAACTCGTCAAGTTATTCTGTAATTATATTATAATATAGAAAAATAAATTTGTCAATAAATTTGGAGGAACAAATGAAAAAATTTTATCTGGGGATGGATATCGGGACTGACTCGGTCGGAATTGCAGGAACGGACGAAAATTATAATTTGTTGCGTGCTCGAGGAAAAGATCTTTGGGCCGTCAGGTTGTTCGACGAGGCGAAAGATGCGTCTGCGCGGCGTATGAAGCGTACCGCACGCAGAAGGCTGCAACGCAGAAAACAGCGCATTGAATGGCTGCAGGAACTGTTTGCTCCATATATAGAAGATAAATGTTTTTTCCTTCGTCTGAACAATAGCGGCTTTGAAAAAGAAGATAAGCATGAAAGTTTGCAGTCGCAATATTCTCTTTTTGCCGACGCAGGATACACGGACAGAGAGTTTTATAAGAAATATCCGACGATTTTTCATTTAAGGCGGGCATTGGCGGAAAGAGCGTCGGAAGAAAAAACTGATTTGCGCCTTTATTATCTTGCCTTGCACCATATAGTTAAATATCGCGGACATTTTCTTTTTGAAGGAGACTCTATAAGCGACATCAGAGATATTAAAAAGCTGTTTGAAGAGTTTAATGCCGTTGCTGAAGATATTTTTCCTGAAGGGGATATTCGTTTACCTCTCGAGAAGGCGGAAGCGTTTCGTGCATTGGCGTTATCCGCTAAAGGTATTCGTGACAAAAAGAAAACGGGGGAAGAACTTTTTGAAACAAATTCGCCTGCGTTGGCGGAGCTGGTTGGGCTTTTGCTGGGAGCAAAGGCAAAAATCGGAGTGATTTTCGGTGAGGAATACGGGGAATATAAGGAGGAAAAGCTTTCCTTTAAGGAAATTTTAGATGAGGATTTTGAAGCAAAGCAAGAGCTTTACGGAGATAATTATCCTCTGCTGGAAGCAGCGCGGTCAATTTATAACTATTTCGTTTTTGAAAAAATTTTAGACGGAAACCACTGTATTTCCGCGGCAATGGTTGCTGTTTATGAAAGACATCGCCGCGACCTTCGGCTGTTGAAGAATTTTGTGAAAACGCAGTTTTCTAAAGAAATTTATTATAAAATTTTTCGCAGTGAAAAAGAAGCGGCGAACTACTGTAATTATATTTCTTATACAAAGACGGAAAAGAAGAAAATTTTCGTTAAAAAATGTAAATACGGAGATTTCTGTAAATTCCTCAAAAAGACATTGACGGAAAACAGGGACTGCGTAAAAGATAAAAAGACGTTGGATGACATTTTATTCAAAATCGAAAACGGAGATTTTCTTCCCAAGATATTGAATGCGGATAACGGATTATTCCCTCATCAAATCAACGGCGCGGAATTGGATAAAATTTTAGCAAATCTTTGCAAAGAATATCCGTGCTTTGCTGAAAAAGAGGCCGACGGGTTCAGCGTCGCTGAAAAAATTAGAAAAATATTCCTTTTTAAGATTCCTTATTACGTCGGACCGCTTAACAATTATCACGAAGAAAATGGAAACAGCTGGGTGGTGCGGAAATCGGGAAAGATCACTCCGTGGAATTTTGAGGACATGGTGGATACGGCCTCGAGCAATGAAAAGTTTATCCGGAGGATGACGAATAAATGCTCCTATCTTTATGGAAAAGATGTATTGCCGAAATGTTCGATGTATTATCAGGCGTTTGACGTACTTAATCAACTGAATAAAATAAAATTTAACGAACAACCGATTTCTGTGGAGATGAAGCAGGAACTGTTTCACTCTTTGTTCCTTCGTCACAGAAAAGTGACAAAAAAACTGATCAAGGAATATTTGACTGCGACGGGGAAATATACGTCCGCAGAAGCGAAAGAGCTTTCTGTTTCGGGTTTCGACGGCGAATTAAAAGCGAATATGGGTGCATATATTACGCTGAAAAACTGTTTGGGAGATTATGTGGACGAGCATCCCGAAACGTGCGAAAATATCATTCTTTGGCATACCTTGAACACGGATAAAACAATTGTCGAACGGCAGATTTTAAGTCATTACGGCGACGTTCCCGTTATCAAAGAAAAAATCAAGGCTCTGAAAGGAATTACATCTTTTAAGGAATTCGGCCGTCTTTCCAAGGAACTTCTCTGCGAACTCATCGGCGGCGAAGATCCCGTAACCAGAGAAGTATATACCATTCTCAACAGGCTCTATCATACAAATTTCAACTTCAACGAATTGCTTTTTTCCGACACATACCGTTTCAATTCGGCGATCGAGGCAATGAACGCGGGAAAGGATGGGGACGTCGGTTACGACGATGTTAAGGAATTATACGTATCACCGATGGTTCGCCGCGGAATATGGCAGGCCCTTACTATGGCGGACGAATATGTCCAAGCGGTTGGGCGTGTTCCCGATAAGATATTTATCGAAGTGACAAGGCAAGGGGACGAAAAAAAGAAACCGACGGTCTCGAGGAAAAATCAGCTGTTGGAAAATTATAAAGGATTGGGGCAGGATTGTAGAAATATAGACGAGCTTCTGACTGAATTGAACGATAAAACGGATTCCCAGCTTCGTCAGGAACGTCTGTATCTATATTTTAAGCAGTTAGGCAGATGTGCCTATACGGGACAGCTCATTCGTTTAGAGGAATTGAACGGCGATCTTTACGATGTTGATCATATTATGCCGCGATCAATTACGAAAGACGACAGTCTCGAAAACAAGGTTTTAGTCAGGCGAGAAAAAAATGCCCAAAAGTCGGACGAGTATCCTTTGCCGGCCGGATTTACCGATCAGCAGCGGTTTTGGAAATTACTGAGGGACAAGGGATTGATGAGCGAGAAAAAATATGCGCTTTTGACCCGTACAAAGCCGTTGACGGAAGATGACTTCAGGGATTTTATTAATCGCCAATTGGTTGTGACAAATCAAACCGTAAAAGCCGTCGCCGAATTATTAAAGCGGAAATACGGTGAAAAAGGTACGCGTATCGTATATAGCAAAGCCAAAAACGTGGATGGTTTCAAAAATCAATACGACATTGTAAAGTGTCGTGAAACGAATGATCTGCACCATGCGCGCGACGCCTACTTAAACATTGTGGTGGGGAACGTTTACGATACAAAATTTACGTCTGCCTATGATTATTATTATCGTAAAGGCGACGCTTGGCGCGAATATAATTTGAAGACATTGTTCGAGCGGCCTGTAAAAGACGCCTGGATTGGACGAGAAGGCATTGCTTTTGTTAAAGATGTTTTGCGAAAGCCGAGCATGCTGATTACCCGTTATGCCTATATAAACAAAGGCGAATTTTATAATGAGACCATATACGGAAAAGACGATAAGGGCATTTCGGCGCCCCGAAAATCTATCGAACCTTACAATAAAACGGAAAAATACGGCGGATACAAATCCCTTACCACGGCATATTTTTCGGTTGTAGAATCTAAAGATAAAAAAGGAAAGCTTATAAAAACGGTCGAAGCGATTCCCGTGCTTGCGGATTATCAAAGCAAAGGCGACAGAGAGGCCGTCCTTGCTTATCTGTCTCGGATGGGCTTAAGGGAGCCTAAACTGCTCCTTCCGAAAATCAAGATTAAATCTCTCGTTTCCGTTAATGGCTTCAAGGTATGGCTGGCGGGGGTAACTGGAAATCGTTTGATTATTCATAATGCCCAACAATGGTTTACGGATGAAAAGACGGATTTGTATATTAAAAATTTAGGAAAGCTTGTTGAATGGGAGCGTACAGGTAAAATAGCCGAGGAAGAAAAAGCAAGGGAAACGTTTTCAATGATAAAAAATCGTAAGGAAGAGGTAAGCCTTTTAATTGATAGAAGCCAAAACGTTGCATTATATCGGGAAATCGTAGCGAAATTGCAGACGAAGCTCTATCGAGGGCTGTCCGCAGCGCGCAGTTTTGCCGAAAAATTATCGGCAAAGGAAGAAATATTTGTGTCGCTGAGCGTATTGGAACAGGCGAAAGTATTGCTGCAGATTGCTCGTTTCATGAAATGCAATGCGGAAGCCGCCGATCTGTCTTTATTAAAGGACGGGGCTGCTTGTGGAATATTACTGATCGGAAAAAATATAACGGACGTCGATTTTGCTGTAATTCACCAATCGCCTTGCGGCATAAATACATATATTCAGAGAGTATAAATGGGATTTCGCACGGTTATTATTAAAAATCGGGCGAAGCTGGAATTTCGCTTAAATAGTCTGATCGTCAGAGGGGATACGGAAAAGAAAATTTATATCGGTGAGATCAATACGTTGATTATTCAAAGTACGGCCGTATCTTTAACCGCCTCTCTTTTGAACGAGCTGACAAAAAATAACGTTAAGGTTATTTTTTGCGACGAAAAATGCAATCCGACCTCGGAATTATTGCCGTATTACGGGGCGCATAATACTTCTAGACGCTATAAAGAACAGTTTCTTTGGGACAAAGAGATAAAGGCGAGGATTTGGCGTAAGATAGTGCAAAAAAAGATAGAGGAACAATCCTCGCATCTTTTTGACCGAGGATTTATCGAACAGTCGGAAATGTTGAAGGAATATGCGTTGCAAGTCTGCGATAATGATTATACAAATCGTGAAGGGCATGCGGCGAAAGTATATTTTAATTGCCTTTTAGGAATAGGGAATTCCCGACAAGGCGGCGGATTTGTAAACGGCTGTCTCAATTATGGATATAGCGTCCTGCTTTCGGCCTTTAACCGCGAGATCACCGCAAGCGGATATCTCACACAACTGGGAATCTGGCACGACAATGAGTTCAATTCTTTTAACTTAAGCTGTGATTTAATGGAGCCGTTCCGAGTGGTTGTGGACCGTACCGCACTTAAGATCAAAGAAAAGGATAAAGAGTTTAAGAAAAAATTGGCGAATATTCTCAATTATAAAACGTATATCGGCGGTAAAAACACGACGTTTGATCTCGCAATACGTCAATATGCACGAAGCGTTTTCCAGGCGTTGGGTCAAAATGATGAAAAATTAATTGTTTTTCCTGAAAAAATTACAGAAGATGAATTATAAATTTATGAGATTGATGCTATTTTTTGATTTGCCGATGTTGACGGATAAGGACCGTAGGGAATATAACCGTTTTCATAAATTTTTATTAAGAAACGGTTTTATAATGATGCAGAAGTCTGTCTATACAAAATTGGTTATCAACAATGTGACGAGTGCGGCTGTCAGACAAAGGGTGTATAATAATCTGCCACATGACGGTATTGTAGAATTGTTGGAGATTACGGAAAATCAGTTTTCTAAAATTGAATATCTGGTGGGAGAAGAGCAGCAGCTTGTGATTGACACGACGGAACGATTGGTGGAGTTATGAAAGAAGAAATCAAACTTGTTCATGTGCATATAGAAACGCCGTTGCTTATCAATGAAAATTTCCCTCAATTGTTGATTGTAGAAAATCCCGCCGAGTTTTATCGATTTGTTTCTGATTTAGATCGGCAAATGGAAGGGTTGGAAGGTGAGTTTGTTTTTTCCTGCAATGGAAATATTATTTCCGCGGAAAAGTATGGAGCGATGGTCTGTGATCCGTTTCACTTTGAATTGAATGATAAAAAGATACTTAATTTGCTCTATAAATACTTGGAAAGGAATTCGTTTGGAGAAAACTTGTCGTATTTTAATAGGTTAACAGCTCAAACAGTGTCTTTCTTGGAAGAATTGGCTTTTGCTGTTCCCTTTTCGCTTTCTTACGACGAACCTCAGCCCATCGACTATTTTAAGGCTGCTGATGTGAAGTTTGAAAAAACATATGAATCGTTGGAAGAAAAGATTCTCTGTTATATTAATGCCTTAATTGAGTTGAAAAAATGCGAGTTTTTTATTTTCGTCAATCTGAAAAGCGTTTTAGAGGATGAAAAATTGTTGCATTTGTATAATCATTGTCAGGCAGAAAAGGTAGGCGTACTTTTGATTGAAAATAGTAGGGTGCGTCCGTTGTTGCCTTGTGAAAAAGCGATAATTATTACAGAAGACCTCTGTGAAATACTTGAAAACTATTGGGATTGATGATATAATATAATTGTCAAGGTAATCTTTTATAGTGCTTATAAAATAACCGTATTGTCAATACGTGATTTTCACGCCGAAAATTATTTGAGGTTTGAGGTTTGAGGTTTGAGGTTTGAGAGTCTTGTTATTCTGTAAGTAACTGAAACAGAGGCTACAAGTATTTTTTTTGCATTATTGTTTGAGAGTCTTGTTATTCTGTAAGTAACTGAAACGCGACAAGCTTCATTATTTACAACCTCGAAGTTTGAGAGTCTTGTTATTCTGTAAGTAACTGAAACAAAAGGTAAAGGAAAGAAAAGGGGAGGATGGTTTGAGAGTCTTGTTATTCTGTAAGTAACTGAAACATAAAGCCGAGAGGCTTGATGATAGCAAACGTTTGAGAGTCTTGTTATTCTGTAAGTAACTGAAACGATACTCACCAGGAGAGTTAGTGTCTTCGGGTTTGAGAGTCTTGTTATTCTGTAAGTAACTGAAACACGAAGTTTTTGCTGATTTAAAACTTTTTTGTTTGAGAGTCTTGTTATTCTGTAAGTAACTGAAACCCATTTGCCCGTTGAGGACAATGTTGTAGAGTTTGAGAGTCTTGTTATTCTGTAAGTAACTGAAACAAGCGTTGCGTTTCAGAGTATTTTTATATAGTTTGAGAGTCTTGTTATTCTGTAAGTAACTGAAACAGCTGCTCTTATAACGCAAATCTGCCCACGGTTTGAGAGTCTTGTTATTCTGTAAGTAACTGAAACTCTTGCTGTTGTGATATTTTTTATACTTCGGTTTGAGAGTCTTGTTATTCTGTAAGTAACTGAAACACATATTTAGTCTTCAGAGGGACGTTCGAGGTTTGAGAGTCTTGTTATTCTGTAAGTAACTGAAACTTAATATATAACGCCGGTTATGAAAGTGGTGTTTGAGAGTCTTGTTATTCTGTAAGTAACTGAAACCTCCAATCTAACTTATGGTGTTTGTTAATAGTTTGAGAGTCTTGTTATTCTGTAAGTAACTGAAACTCAGGGTTTGTTACTAATACTCCGTTCGTAGTTTGAGAGTCTTGTTATTCTGTAAGTAACTGAAACGAGCGTCCACTACGGCCGTGATAAGGGACAGTTTGAGAGTCTTGTTATTCTGTAAGTAACTGAAACATATACGGATATTACCTTTTGTAATGTACTGTTTGAGAGTCTTGTTATTCTGTAAGTAACTGAAACAGATACACAAAGGAGCAAAAAGAAGACTCGGTTTGAGAGTCTTGTTATTCTGTAAGTAACTGAAACCAAGCAGGGACAAAACCCAGCAAAGAGAAGGTTTGAGAGTCTTGTTATTCTGTAAGTAACTGAAACTCGCGTATCTTTGACTTAGCTCGAGAAAGAGTTTGAGAGTCTTGTTATTCTGTAAGTAACTGAAACTGGGTTCATAGAAGGTCTGCTTGGAACTCTGTTTGAGAGTCTTGTTATTCTGTAAGTAACTGAAACATCTTTCAAAACTCTTTTACTAATAGCAGAGTTTGAGAGTCTTGTTATTCTGTAAGTAACTGAAACCATCAGCTAAGCGATACATCGTGAGCTTATGTTTGAGAGTCTTGTTATTCTGTAAGTAACTGAAACATATTTCGGCGGGCGTCCAGTTTTTCGATTGTTTGAGAGTCTTGTTATTCTGTAAGAAGTAAAAACAGTTTTAGTTGTATTGAGGAGAAGTAAGTTAATTAAACATTCATACAAGGAGGAGGAAACAATTATGAGAAGTGCAAAAGAAAGCAAATGCTTCCCGTATGCTTTATCGCAGGTTTGTTACATAGAGTTATTCTCTGATGGAACGTTAGGGCAAATCCCGTGTCATAAATCGGCAATTGAGCAGGCATATAAGAGAGCAATAAATAAAGAAAGTACAATTTATGCGGTATGGCCTGGAAGTTACAGGAGTGATTTATTTTGTATTGATGATTTGAACGAACTTGCAGATGCGTATGGTATTGAAAGAGACGATCCGCATATTCATGAGATCGAGTGGAAATTCAGCTCAATGGATGATAAAATATCCAGATATGCGTATATTGATATAAAGTTCAAGTGTGGTTGTAAAATTGAAGACGGAACAATTAAAAAATTGGCATTGGACTTAAGGAAGCAGCTTGGATGGGAGGTTGCGACAAGTGTCGGATGGAGCGGATACGATGGTAAATATACGATAAAAGTTTTAAGGACGTCAATAAAAGCCGTTTGAAGCGAAAGATAAAAAAGGATTTTCAAATATTTGAAATCGATGATAGATAGGCTTTCTTAGAAACTTAATGCATGGGGATTTTAGTTGTTTCAAATTAAACGTTTGAAATACAAATTTTTATTAAGATACAAAAAATTATAATGATAGATTGCCGTTCTGAACTCCTTTTCAGAACGGTATTTTATTTTTCGTCTTTAAGAAAATATAAATATTATTTTTAGGATATATCAAATATAGGCGTAGGAGAAAAAGTGCCTTAATGTCCAATTGCTTAGGTGAAAAGTATATGATTTAAGTAAACTTTTATACAACAATATTCTCAAAAGAGTGTTTCATGAAAAATCAAATAATCCAAATTTTTAATTAGATAATGTAACGACAAACTCGAAAAGTGTATGATATAATAATCTTGTAATCTGATAAAACAGGAGGAAAACAAACCTTGAAAAAGATAGTTTCGCTTTTATTATGCTTTGTAATGGCGTGCGGTATGTGCGCGTGCGGCGGCCCCCATCCCAATAGCGGCAACAGTGGCGGAGGAGATTCGCTGAGCGGTCCGCCCGATAAATCCGAATTGGATTTAAGCGGCAAACTGATTATTAAAAGTATGAACAAAGGCTACGGAACTTCCGCCTTGGAAGCGATTGCCGACGCTTATATGAAAGAAAATCAGGAGGCTACGATTCAGATTAAACCGGAAGGGGATATTCCAAGCGTAGTTGCCAACGAACTCGGGCTCGGCGCAGATAAAAACGATACGGACATTTATTTCGGTGCAAGTATCAATTTTGCGGAATACTATATGGACATGATGATGAATAAATTCGGCGCATCCTCTCTATTGCTTGATTTGACGGACTTTATGGCCAACTGGCTGACCTATGACGAACAAAATAAAATGGGTGAAATAATCGACGCCGGATTGATTTCAATGCTTTCCATTGCAGATAAAGAAGACGACAGTATTCAGCGTATATTTTCTCTTCCCTGGGCCGGCGGTGCCTGCGGGCTTGTTTATAACGCCGATATCTTTGCGGAGGTAGGGGTGGAGCCGCCAGAAACTACGGACGAGCTTCTGGCTCTTATGGACGAATTTATTAAATATAATGCCTCTCATCCCGACAAGACGCCCATAATGCCCATTATCTATGCAGGCGCTAACGCCATGGCTTATTGGCAGTATCTCACCTATGTATGGTGGGCTCAATACGAGGGCTACGACCAATTTATGAAATATTGGACGCTGACAGACGGCGATCCGTTTGATCCGAATAAAGATTATATCGTGCAGGAAGGTCAGCTTGAAGCGATGAAGGTCAGCGAAAAGCTTATCCGCGGCGAGTATGTCTATAAGGCTTCGGAAGGACTGACCGACGAAATTGCCGAAAAGTATTTTATCAAGGGCGACGACGCGTACCGCTTTGCGATGATGCCCAACGGAGATTGGTTTGAAAATGAGGCGAAAAGCTACGTGGGAGAGGTTCCCGACTCGTTCAAAATGATGAAAACCCCTAAATTAAGCAGTGCGGTGACAAAGTATAAGGGCGTGAATAACGTTCCCGACTATGCCTATACGCTGGCTTCTACGCATAATGTCTTTATTCCTTCCTATACGAGAGAAAAAGATCTTGCCTTGGATTTTTTAAGCTTTTATTACAGTGAAACGGGCGCAAAAATCTTTTACGAGCATACGGGCGCGTTTCTTCCGAGAACAAATTACGATTATTTGAGTACGGCGGACCGCAATAAGATGACGAAGTTTAAGCAGTCCGAGCTGGAACTTATCGAAACGGTAGATTTTGTATTTACGGCGGAGTATAAATCTCCCGTACGTTATTTCGGCGGCCTGCCGATCATTCCCGACGGGAAGGCGACTCCCGAAAAGATGATGATGGAGGGTAAAAGCGCCCAGACGGTGTGGGAAGAATACAACGCGTTCTTTAAGAGCGGGTGGAATGGATTTTTGGATAACGCGGGCATCTGATCCCGCGGGGAGGCGATCATGACGACTGAAAGATGCGTGCGTCCGAAACGGCGCAAGATCAAATGGATGCGGATATTGTTTATTTGCGTAATGCTGGCGTATCCGATTTTTCAGCTGGTTTTGTTTTGGCTGGCGCCGAATTTCGACTCGCTTATTTCCGCTTTCATCAAAATAAATCCCCGTTTAGGGCTTCGTGAATTTTCTTTTTCAAACTTTCAAAAGCTGTTTCGGGAGTTCGGGACGCCCGATTCTCAGCTGATGCGCGGCGTGATTAATTCGTTTTGGTATTTTGTGGCGACAGTCGTCGTCGGGATTCCCCTGACAATCCTTCTGGCCTATTTTATTTATAAAAAAATTTTTGGTTCCAAAGTATTTCGCGTTATCTTTTTTCTACCATCCATTATTTCGGGGGTCGTGCTGGCGACCTTGTTCGTGACGTTCATTCAGTATCCCGTCAGCCCCTTTAATCAGCTGATGGCAAAAATAATGAAAGTGGATCCGATCGACACGCCCGATCTGCTGTCAAAATACAAGGTTTTGACGATCTGCGTCTATACCGTCTGGACGGGATTCGGGGTAAATCTCGTTATGTTCAATACGGCCATGCATCGGGTCCCCGCCGACGTTATCGAATACGGTAAAATCGAAGGCGTGGGCATGGTCCGCGAATTGGTGCAGATTGTCATACCGATGATTTTCCCGACGTTGACCACGGTATTGCTTTTGGGCATAGCGGGATACTTCACCTTTATTCAGCCCGTCATGCTTTTCCGTCCCATGCCCAACGGCGATCTGACGGGTACGAGCTGGAGCGTGGCGTACTATATTTACTATCTCTTCAAAGGCAAAACTCGTCCCGATGTCAATTATGCCTGCGCGGTAGGCGTATTTTTCGCCGCCGTCGGCACGCCCGTTGTCATAGGCATCAAGTGGCTGATGAATAAAGCTGTTGCGGCAGTGGAGTATTAGGAGGAACGCATGACTATTTTCCAAAAAAGAACGACGCCTCAACGGATCGTCTTTGCCGTCGTCTTTGTGATTTTTTCCTTGTACGCGCTTTCTTTGCTCTATCCCTTTATCTGGGCGTTTTATAACAGCATGAAGACGATGGACGAATACCGCGACAATACTTTTAGTCTTCCCGATCGCTTTAATCTTACTAATTATGCCGAAGCTTTCCGCTCGTTTAAGATTTCTACGTCCGGCGGGGGAGAAGTGGGGCTGGTTCGTATGTTTCTAAACAGTATCCTGCTCACTTCGCTGACTACCTTTTTGGCCGTGATCGGTTCCTCCTGCGTGGCCTATGTGATTTCGAAATTTAAGTTCCGCGGCTCGGGGTTCGTATATACGGCGGCGGTGTTTATTATGATCGTTCCGACGATCGGTTCGACGCCTGCATTGTACCGCCTTATGGAAAACATGGGCCTCAAAAATAACCTTGTGGCCTGCGCCATGATTATGGGCGGCTGTTTCGGTATGTATTTCATGATGATGTACGGAACTTTTCAATCCCTTTCATGGACATATGCGGAGGCGGGGTATATAGACGGAGCCAATGATTTTATTATCTTTTTCCGCATTATGCTGCCGCAGGTTGGCGGACAGTGCCTGGCCTTGTGTCTCATCTGTTCCATCGGGGTGTGGAACGAGTATTTTACGCCTTATGTATTTATGCCCGACCTGCCTACTTTAAGTACGGGGCTTTATACTTATCAGGTGCAGCTGCTCGAAAGCTACGACAAAAACTATCCCTTGTTTTTTGCGGGACTTCTCATTTGCTGCGTCCCGATGCTGATCGTATTTATCTGTTTTCAGAATACGTTGATGAACAACGTATCTGCCGGCGGAATCAAAGAATAAATCGAGGACGACAATGGTTTACGAGTATCAGGAATTAAGACAAAAAGTTCGTGACGTCTGGCTGGCCAAATGTATCAGCGGAAACATCGGCTTCAATCTAGAATGTTATAAGGAGATTCTGGATTTTAAGCATATAGAGGATTTTGCCCCCGAAGACATGAAACCCAACGATGATTTGGACATCCAATTAGCGTGGGTGGATCTGTTGTTGGAGCGCGGCCCCGAAATAGAGGCGGGCGAGCTGCTGGAAAAATTTATCGAGTGTTACGAATTCGATTTTTCCGAGTACGGCTATGCGAAACGCAATTATAAGCGCGGGATTCTCCCGCCGTTAAGCGGCCGTTACAACAATTATTTTGCCGAATGTATGGGCTGTCCCATCCGCGCGGAGGTGTGGGCCTTAATCTCTTGCGGCAACGTTGGCCGCGCAATGGAGCTTGCGGCAAAGGACGGCATGATCGATCACGGAGAAGTGAGTATTCTCGCAGAACAGTGGATAGCCGCGATGGAAGCGCTGGCGTTTGCCGGGCGCGGCATGCTGTCGGTCATCGTAGGCGGGCTTTCCCTGCTTCCGCAGGAGTCCCCGCTTGTGAAAGCGGTTCGCGGCGTTATAAATGCTTACCGCGACGGGGAAGCTTGGCGGACGGTAATCGAAAACGTACATAGGGAATACGGCAGCGGCGACGGCACTTACGTAGTGGTAAACATGGCGATCATGACCGCCGGGCTGCTGTACGGCGGAGACGATTTCGATCGGGTGATGACGCTGACGCTCAACGGCGGTTACGATACGGATTGCACGTGCGCTACTGCGGGCGTTCTCTTCGTTATGGTTTACGGGTTGGAAAAAATAGAAAAGAAATGGGTGGCGCTGGCGGACGGAAAAATCGTCACCTCGACGAAAAATCTCAAGCATTCTCTCGGAAATTTTGACGAGCTGGCGGACGCGACGATGAAGATCATTCTTTACGGCGTCGAATCGGGTTGGAACGGCGAAGTGCAGATTACGGGAGCAGAACACGTGGAACGGCTGGCAATATCCGCTCGGCGTTCGTCTGTTGCGTTTGAGACGCAATATCCCGACGGCGTGGAGCTGAAAGAGGGCGAAGTTAAACGCGCTGTCGTAAAAATATTCCGCCGAGGTTCGAAGGCCTCCGAGTGTGACGTTCGTTCGATTATTCCAGACAGCCTGCAATTTGTTTCCTTTCCGCCCGAGCGCGTGGCTTTGAACGAGAAAGGATGCGGCGAGTTATGTTTTTCCGTCCGCCTGAAAAAAAATCTGAAGGTCGTTCCCGACAGCAATGTTCTTTCCTTTACTGTGACGGTAGGCGGCGAAACCGCGGAACACAAGGTCGGGTTTGTGGGGGCGCAGATATTTCGATTGAGCGCGGCATTTGCCGACGGCTTTGACTTGAGAGGCAAAGAAAATCTGGACGCCCTTCCCCAAGACGCGGTGCGGACTTGGGGAGGAAAGAAATTTCTCTTTCACATGGATTGCAACGAATACACCAACAATTGGGTCAGATTTGATCACGAATATCTTGCGGAACGCTGGACGGAAGAATATTTCGATGAAAGCTTTGCGAAATTTCGTCCCTGTGCGACGGAGGAAGACTTTCTTCGGATAGATAAAACGTGCAGCTTCAAAGGCCCCTGCGTCGTCTATGCGTTGCAAAAACTGTATCGCCCCGAAGAGGAGAAAGTAGAACTGCATATCGGTAGCTCCGATCCCTATAAGCTTTGGATCAACGGGGAGCTGATTGCGTTTCAGCAGGAGAACTGGTACTTCAGTCCCTATAATCAGCGTCCCCGCGTCAAATTGAAAAAGGGCGTCAACCGTATCGCGGTAAAGCTTCTGCGGACGGGAAAAACGCAGGAGTGGGCATACGTTTTGCGAAAATATCCGTTCAATCACGTCGGCTGTATCGCTACCGACGGAAAATATCTCGTCGAATAAATGTCGGAGGGAAAGATGAGAAAAAGCAAATATAGTATCTGTCTGTTATTGAGCGCGGCGCTGTGCGCCGGAATGTTTTACGGCTGTTCGCACGGCGGAGCAACTTCCTCCGACGGCGATTCGGGCGGGGGAGAGACGTCCGAGCAGCAGGCTTTGGTCGGAAAATATTCCACTGTATGGACGCAACCCTCTACGACAAAAATCATGCGCACGGAAGCGGTGCCTGAAAACGCGGTTTGCGATCTGAAAATTTCGGCTGCGGGCGGCGAAGCGGAATCCGCACAGATCATTGTTACGCCGCACGAGGTGGAGATCGAATCCTATTCGGTGGCAGCGTCCGAGCTTTCCTGCGGGGATCAAATCCTCCCCGCCTCATGCGTGGAAATTTACGTTCAGCAGTATATCGAAACGACGACCAAAACCAACCGTCTCTATCCTACCGGCTGGTATCCCGACGCGCTTGTCCCTTACGAGTATGCAAAGCGGGCGGGAGAGCTCCATTTCAACCCCGACAGCGGCACTGACAATCAAGGCATCTGGGTCACCGTGAATGTTCCGCGCGGTCAGGCGGCGGGAATTTATGAAGGAAAGCTCGAGTTGACTGTGGAGGAGGAACATTTTTCCGTCCCTTTCAGCGTCAACGTATATGCGTTTGATCTTCCCGAGGCGACTCACGCAAAGACGGCGTTTGCCATTTGGGAAAATACACAAATGATTGAAAGCGGTTACGACAACGGCAGTCCGATGACCGCGGAGCGGAAAGACACCATTGTCAAGGCGGAATACGAATATCTCGTTTCCAAACGTATCAGCCCCACAAATATTCCTTCTTCGGAATATGCTTCGGGAAACCCCGACTCCTTTGCGGCTGCGGCGAAGAAATACGCCTCGCGCCCCGAAATTTCGGCGTATCGTATCGCCATAGACGCGCCCAATCGGGTGCTGAACGAAACGCTGTTTACCTCTTACCTTCGCAGTCTGTTGAAGGCCGGCATAGAAAACGGAGAAGTCAAAACCGATCTTTTCGCCAAGGCGTATTGCTATTTTTCCGAAATAGACGAGCCGCATCCCTCTACGGGCGGCGCGGATATCTACGATAAAGTCAAGGCAGTCAACGACACGTTTATGCGCTCTAAAGAAACGATTTTAGGCGAAATGGACTCCTCTTACGCAAACGTAAAGGGAATTGAAACGTTAAAGGCTTCTCTTAAGGCGCTTCCGCACGTGGTGACGAGCGAGCGGAAAACGGAGCTGCTCGGGAAGGTGCAAACCTTTTGTCCGCAGGTTCAGTTTTACAACGATCGGGCGTATTACGACGAGACGGAGCTGCGGAAGGAGCAAAACGGAGAGGGCGCGTGGTGGTACACCTGCTTAAAACCCGTAGCGCCTTATCCCAGCTACCATATCGACGACACGCAGATCGGCGCGCGCGTGATGGGGTGGATGCAGCGCGACTATAAAATCGACGGCAATCTTTATTGGTGCACCAATGTATATCGGAAATATTCCGCTTCGTCGGGCTACGGCGACAGGGATATCTGGAACGACCCCATGGCGTTCCCCGGCGCGAACGGGGACGGGTTTTTAACCTATCCCGGCGTCCGTTACGGCATAGACGCGCCCTTGGGCACCATTCGTTTAGACGCCGTGCGGGACGCGCAGGAGGATTACGAATATCTGTGGCTTCTCGAGCGTCTGGTAAGCGAGGCCAATGAGAAATACGGAACGGAGATAGCGGGCGAGGCTCTGCTCCGCGATTTGTATGATTCCCTTTACAGCGGCTCGATAGCGGTAACTGACCCTTACGCAGTGTTAAACGCACGCGAAGAAGTTGCCCGGATGATAGAAGCCCTGGAAAGCTCGTCGCAGGCAATCATCGAAGTTCAGCCGTACTCGGCGGGCGACGGAATGTTTAGCGTGCGCGTGGCGGCGTCGGCCTCCGCGTCGGTTAAAATAAACGGAGAAGCGGCTGTTCGGCAGGGGAAGCTGTTTGTCGGACAAAGCGACGCTTCGGAGATACTCGTCGAAATCGACGGGAAAACCTATACGCGAAATATGGGCGGCGCCTATCGCTCCGTGACGGGGCTGGAGGAGGACGTTTCCTGCGAAACCGGCGACTGGACTGCCGAACGGACGGGCGAAAAGCATTACGAGGGCCTAAATTCCCTTCGTCTGGACTTGTCCCCCGTAACGGGCGGCCTGACGTATGTATCCGATTTCGATCTGCAATTCTTTGCCGTCGATGTCAGCGGCTCGAAAAAAGTGGTGGCCTATCTCTACAATGATACGGACGCCGTTCTGCAACCGACGGTCGCGTTGGTGGACGCACGGGGCAAATCTTCCCGAAACGAAACCGTCGCCTACCTTTATCCCGGAAAGTGGAATAAAGTAGAAATTTCCGTAACCGCCACAAAATCCATGGACTTGACGCAAGTGAACGTATTGCGTATTTCCCAGCAACCGCCTGCGGCGGGAAAAATCAGGCTTTATCTCGACAACGTATTTTATTTTGGATAAAGGGAGAGGGGAATGAAACCCATAAAAAAGATTTTTGCAATAATTGCCGCCGCTTTTTTGGCAATGTCTTTTACGGCCTGCGGCGAAGGTGGCAGCGCTTCCTCTGCGGATGCGGATTCTTTGGAAACAAGTTCGACGGAGGAACTGCAGCCGCAGGGAGAGGCGCTTATGACGGCGGGCGTCGTTTCGGATACGCAGCTGGAAGCGGACGTGGGGCCTCTTGCAAGCAATTATAACGCTCCCGCTCAGTTCAAAAGGGCGTTGGAATACTATAAAGCAATCGATGTGGATGTTTTGTTTTTCCTGGGCGACATTGTCAACAACGCCCAACAGTCGAGTTACGATCTCTATAATTCTATTATGGACGAAGTGTTTCCCGATAAAAGCGCCCGTCCCGAAATTCTATTCAACGTGGGAAATCACGAGCGTTTTGTCGGGGTATCGGGGAAGCCCAACAACGATAAAGAATTTACGGATAAGCAATTTACCGAAAACACGGGCGAGGAGCTTCGAGCGCACAAAAAAATAAAGGGATACTCTTTTATCACGATCGACACCAACGTGTATGACAGCAACGACTGTATTACCCGCGGAAGTCTTAACTATCTGGAAAAAGAAGCGGCGTCGGCCGCCGAAGAAGCGGACGGAAAACCTATTTTCGTAGGCATTCATCCCCCCGTTGCGGGCACGACGTACGGCAGCTTCGGAAACAGTGACGCGACGGCTCAAAGTTCCCAGATCGACGGTATTTTGCGGCGGTATCCCAACGTGATTCTGTTTACGGCGCACTGCCATTATCCCTTGGCGGACGAGAGGAGTATTTATCAAAAGGAATATACCGCGGTCAATACGGGTTCCTGTTCCTATTGCTGTCTGGGTGCGAAAAACGAGGAGGGAAAGATAGCGAACAGCGCGGGGATCAAATTTGATAATGTGATGTCCGACGGCAGCTATCGGCCCTATCCCAACGAGCTGACGGGGGCAAACAGCCACGATCAGGGGCAGGGGCTGGTCGTCAAGGCGTATGAAAATGCGGTGACGATCGATCGGATAAATTTTAATACGGGCAAAGCGTTCGGGGGGCAATGGATTGTCCCTGCGGCCCCGACGACGGATGATTTTATCTATACTGACAAACGGGGAGAGACCGACCCCGTGCCCGAATGGAAGGAAGGACATGAGGCGGAGGCCGTCTTGGACGGGTTGCAGATTAAAATCAGCTGGAAGGAGGCTATGACCGAGGGGGCGCCCGTCGAGAGCTACGTTGTCAGCGCCGTAAAATTCGGTACGGATATACCGCTGGCGCAGAAATGTATCGTAAGCGACTATTACGCCGCGCTGGGCGAGCCGGGCAGGTATGCGCTGAAGCTCAGCCTGACGGAGGTCGCTTCAAAATATCAGGTAAAAATACAACCGTATAACTGTTTCGGGAGATCGGGCGAGCCGCTCTATATCGACGTCGCCGGTCCCCGGATATAACCAAGTCGAATGCGCATTCGAAATATAAGGAGGCATAGGATGAAAAAACTTGTAGCCGTTGTCATGAGCCTTTTTCTCACGACGACATTCTTTTTGGCGGGCTGCGGAGGAAACGGGAAAAATTCCTCTAACGGTCCTTCCGTTGAAAATTCCGCCGCTCTGCCCTCGGAAAAGCCGGTTATCGATTTAAGCGTTTCCGAACGGGAAATCACTGCAAATTATGTCAAAAGTTACGAGCTCCCCACGGCGGAGTGCAAAAGCAAGGTCGATAAAAAACGCCTGCCGATAACGATTACGGCTACCGATCCTTCAGGGAAGGCGGCCGAGGTCGAAGACGGCTATCTCAAGCCTGCGGGTATCGGAAAATACACCGTGTGCTATAATGCTACGGATAAAGATGCGGCGAAGACAAAAGCGGACGAAGTAAAGGTATTTATTACATTTGCCGATCAGGGCGCAACGATTACCGCAAAAAAAGGAATCGGTGATCTTACTTCCATAAACGATTTCACCTCTTACAAAATCCCCGAATTTGACGAAGTCGCGGACATCTCTTACGATTTGCACGATTGGAAAAATGCAGACTTTACTTCCGTAAAGTCTGCGGCCTATACGCCGCAGGGAACAGAGGTTGCCCGGCCCGTTACGGATCTCGAAACGCCGCGGCGTTACGGGGTAGGCTCGATCAAAGTGACTTATACCCTCACGGCGAAAGCGGACGCTTCGAAAAAATATACGTACGATTTTATCGTCACGGTCGGCGACGTGCTGTTAAACGAAATGATCGACCGAGGTTCCGTTTCTGCAAATGCGGAGATGAGTACCGTAGTCGATCCGGAACTGAAATCGGAGGGATATATTCTCAAAATTCATACGCCTTTCAGCAACAACGATTGGGGCGGCATGAAGCTGGTGGGGCCGAGCGACCTGTTCCGCGCCATCAATGCGCAGCCCGACGCGGCAATTGTGCTGAACTGCTATAATCCCACGCCTTATTGGGGAAAATTCTATTGCGCGGTGTATGACGACGGCGAATATACGGGCGTAAAAGGCAATTTCGGCAACAAATATATCGTCGCTCCCTACGAACATTTCGAAATCGTCATTCCCAAAAATATGCATACGGGAAAATTGACGATCATGGATATTTCGCTGGAGGTTTGGGAATGGAAGGGCGAGCCTCTGGGAGAAGGCGAACTTCACAATCGTGCTGAAGATACGGTAAATCCTCATTTTTACGCCAACGATTTGTATATTTTATCGACCGGGATCGTCGAGGAAGATTCCTCTGTCGTCACCAAGGTGTGGGAAAACAACGCGATTCCCACGACGCTCGGCGCCTATACCTCTCAAATAGGTACCGAAGCTTTCAACGGGATTGAGCTTAGCGCTTACGATCGGGACGGTTTGCAGGGGCTTCGTCTCAATAAAACGACCGATGGCGACGTCTATCTCGATTTTCTCAGCGACCCGAACGTAAAACAGCTGATCGACGATAAATTTGCAAAAGTGCGTCCCGAGCATAAATTCGGCAGTTATTTCGCCTATACGGTGCACAACCTTTCCGATCGGGAAGTTCCCATGTGGGTAATGCTCGGTAACGGCGGAAACGGGAACGTGACCGAAACGGGGGTGCAGTGGTTGTATAAGCTCACGATTCCCGCCAACGGTTCGAGAGACGTATATATGGGCGCGAGCACGCGGGGCGACGAGACGATGAGGAGGGATTTCAACTGTATTCGTTTCAACACCGACGCGGTGGCCGATCTGGTGATCAACGACGTGCGTATCGTCAATTATCCTTCCTGTGCGGAGTCTCCCCTCGAAAAGCTTTCGGTTACGAAAAAGGCCGAACAGCATACCGAAGAAGCTTTGACAAAGGCTCCGGGAAGCTTGTGGGCCGTGCCTGGCTTCGACACCATGTACGATACCAATTTCTCCGTTACGGCGGAAATAAAATCGGTGATTTACCGCGAAAATACAAATGCGGAAGGCGAGCCGCAGGCATTTTCCGACGGTGCGTTTGCGCTGAAAAAAGGCTTTTATGACGTGACCTATACGATTACCGAAAAGGCGACGGGCATCGTTTCCGAAGTCGGCTTTACCCTGACCGTGATGGATGCGTTCGACGCTTTGGAGAGAGATGGCGTCGAAAGCTATAAACGGGCCGCTTACGGCGAAAATTACATTGTTCCCGCTTACGATACGATGTTTAATACCGTTCTTCCTCATACCGCTACGGTCAGCAAGGTGGAATACCGCGCGGCCGCTTCCGACGAATGGACGGACGTGACCTCCTCGCAGTACGCAAACGGCGAAATAGATACCGACGCAGGATTTTACAAAGTAAGCTATCTCGTCAGCGAGACAAACGGCGAACGGACGAAAGAGGTTTCCTACGAGTTTTTCGCGGCGCAAAAGATTAACGCCGAATTGTTCTCAGCGAAGGCGACGGGCGACACGTTCGAAACGACGACCTATAAAGGAAGGACGGCTGTCAAAGTGACGACGGGCGCGGCGTATGGCGGTTTTTTCTACAACGATCCCGATTTGATTTCGTCGTTCAACCGTTCGGACAAAGATACGCTTCTGTTTATTTCAGGCGTCAATCTTTCAGCAAAAACGCCTTATATCTGTGCGTTGATGGACGATCTTGACTGCGATCGCAGCAACGAAAGATATTTGAAAGCATGGCCTGCGCCCGATAAAGAGTTTATGTTTACGCTGCCGCGCAGTGCTGCTCCTTTGAAAGAGGACGGTTCGTTTGGGCTTTGGATGGAGGCGTTGGGAGATCAGATCGTTATTACGGGCTTCGGGCTTATCGATGCAAACGAATTCGAGCAGAAAGCGTTGCTTCAACCCGACGCAGCCATGGCGCAGAAAATCGTCGAAGATACAAAGGTAACCAACGAAGACGGTACGACGTCCGAGGCTTTTAACGCTTCGTTTGAAAACGGCTGGCTGAAGTTGTCCGCAAACGGCAGATACGAGTGGAAGCTGTGGACGGAGGGCTATGCGAAAAAGGTTTTGGACGAAAATTATTCTCCCGAAACCGATCTCATCGCCGTAGATGTGAGAAACGATTCCCAAGAGGCGCTCACGATTTTCTTCGGCTTCGGACGCGGCGGCAATTCGATGATGTGGGGGATTTTCCGTGAACAGGTGATTCCCGCGAAATCCACGACCACCGTATATCTGAGTTATAGCATGCTTGAAGCAGACGGCTCCGATCCGATAAATTATCTCAGTCTCGAACTTCATAACAATACGAGCGGCTGGTATAATTCGGGCGAAATGTATTATTCCAATTTCCGTATTGTCAAGGTGGCGAGCGAAAAGATTTGAAAATGCTTGATTTTCGGGCCGTGATCCCTTATAATTTTCTTATAAGAGAAAAATATCGGCTCGAAATCCGATGCGGAGCGGGAAAGCATCTGTTTTCCCGCTCGAGGCGTCGTGAGAGCATTAAAAGCTTCTGTCGGAGGTATAGCCATGAGCAATATTATGATAGAAATGCTTTCATTGTCTCCCTATGTGAGATTTGTGCAGACGTTTCATGCCAATGAATTTAATTATTATGTTCCTTGGAGAATTTTGTACGACAATGAAATCACGTTTGTCACGGAAGGCGAATACGTGGTGGAAACCGAAAACGAGAAATATGTGGTGAAAGCCAACGAGGTCCATGTGATGAAGCCGTTTGTCAAGCATCGCTATTACGTGGAAAAGGGAAAAGAATTTAATTATTACGGGGTTCATTTCGATTGGTTTTACGATAAAAACAATCCCGATTTTGACGTCAAAGAGACATATTTGTCGCAGTGCTGGGATATGGTGAAAGCGGCCAAAATAGACGAGGATCTGATGGGGCGGAAGGCTTACGACTCGAAAGAATTTCCCTCTGTAAAATCCCTTTTTATTCATCGCTTTGCCGAAATGAAAGAATTGTTTGCCGAGCTTTTAAGCGTCTTTGAGGGCGATCTGCCCAGCAAGCCTATTCGTCTGCGCGGTATTTTTTTGCAAATATTGTCCGAAATTTGCGACGAAGTATATTTGAAGCAGAAAAATGAAGTTCACGGCAGCGATATGGTGGAAAATTATATGAATTTCATCATTGAAAATTACCAGAGCGAAATTGATCTGCCGAAGATTGTGGGCGAATACGGAATTTCGCCCAGTCATTTCCGCAAGCTCTTTAAGACGGTGACCAATAAAGCGCCGCACGAGTTTCTGATGGAGTATCGTATCAAACAGGCTAAAAAATTACTTTTGACGCACAAATATACCGTTACGGAAGTGGCGTTTATGGTCGGATACGACGATTATCATTATTTTTCCCGCCTGTTTACCAATAAGGTCGGTTGTGCCCCCAAAACCTTTCAGGACAGGAATAAATGAAACGACGAAAAATATCGGGCGCACAGGCGTTTTAACGCCAAAACAAAAAATGGAGAGAAAATACGGAAAAAAGGGCTTTGGAGGTTGCTCATGAAAATCGGAATGATAGGATACGGAGAAATGGGTGCTTACCATCGGCGGGAGCTATTGCGCTTCGGCGGGATAACTCCCGTGGCGGCGTACGATATAGCCGAAGCGGCGGCCCGTAAGATCGCCGAGGACGGACTTTATAGCGCTCCCTCCGTGCAGAGCTTGCTGGAAGCGGATTTGGACGCGGTTTTGATCGCCACGCCTAACGACGCGCATGCGGATTATGTAATCGCGGCGGCGAAGGCGGGAAAACATATTTTCTGCGAAACGCCTGCGGCGATGAACGTCGCCCAATACAGGGAGATGCGTCGTGCGGCGGAGGACGCGGGGGTGACGCTTTTTGTCAACCGCGCGCATCTTTTCCGAAAAGACTTTTTAACGGCGGAAAAGTTGCTGAAGGAAAAGCGTCTGGGGAAAATTTATCGTATAGAATCCCGGGAATTTGCCTCGGGGAACGCTTTCGAGGGCTGGCGCGCCTGCCGCGCGAGGGGAGGCGGAATGCTTTTGAATAAAGGCGTGCCCCTCATCGAACAGGCTCTTAAACTCGGCAATTACGACTCTTTCGACTGCACGCGTTTTTTTGTGGGGCCCGGCGAGGCGGAAGACGGCTTCGAACTTCGACTGCACGGAAAGATCGAATATCAGATCACGGTGGATTCACACGTCTTTGTCCGTCGGCCGCGCTGGATGATCTACGGAAGCGCCGGAACGGCATGTCTCGACGAGGCGGGCAACGGCGAAATCCGTTGTACGAAAAACGCGGCCGATTCTGCGCCGAAGGGAGAAGAAGTGATTTCCGTTTCCCTAAAGGGTGAGGCGGGCGACGAGTTTGCTGCCTACCGTTTGTTTTTGCAGTCGATACAAAGCGCATCCACACAGCCGGCCTTCGATTTTAAGGAACGGGTTTTGTCCATGGTTTCCGATATGTGCGCACATGCGCATAACGTATTCGGCGGAGAGATTGCCTGAAAGGAGAGTATATGAGAAAGGATATTGCCGTTTTGGGATACGGACAGCGAGGAATGATTTACGGCGAATATGCGAGATTCCGTCCCGAAGAATTCCGTGTGGCGGCCGTCATCGATACCGACGCGGAAAAGAGGCGGCTGGCTTCCCGGCGTTACGGCTGTCCTGTTTTTGAGGATTACAGAGAATTTCTTTCGGCCGGGATTTTTGCGGACGCGGTGATTGTTGCCACGCAGGACGAGGAGCATACCGAACACGCCGTCGCCTGCATGGAGGCGGGGTACGATCTTCTCCTCGAAAAGCCGATCGCCAACACCGAAGAGGAATGTGAAATAATATGTGTAGCGGCGTCGCGTCTGGGGCGCAAGGTGATCGTCTGCCATGTTCTGCGTTACACGCCTTTTTATCGCGCCGTAAAGCGTCTGCTTAAAGAGGGCGCCGCGGGGGAAATCGTGACGGTCGAAGCGAGCGAAAATGTCGGGTATTATCATCAGGCGCATTCTTTCGTGCGCGGACCGTGGCGAAACAGCCGGGAGTCAAGCCCCATGATTTTGGCAAAGTGCTGTCACGATATGGATATTTTGCGCTGGCTGGTCGGCAAAAAGTGCGAAAAAGTATCTTCCATGGGCGCATTGACGTACTTTAACGAGAGGCATGCTCCTGCGGGAAGTGCGGCTTATTGCAGCCAATGCAGCGTAAAAGGCTGCGTTTATCGCGCGCAGGATCTGTATCTGAAATACCGTTGGATGTCGGGATACTTTCACGTCGGGGAACAGACGGACGAGGCGATTTTGTCCTCTTTGGCCCATTCGCCTTACGATCGCTGCGTTTATCGCTGCGACAACGACGTCGTGGACCATCAGGTGACGATTTTAGGCTTTGAAGGCGGCGTAACGGTCGCACATTCCATGACGGCGTTCAGCAAGGAAATTTATCGTGATATTAAGATTCACGGGACGAAGGCCGAGCTTTACGGGATTATGGAAAAAAATTTTGTGGAAGTCCGCCCTTATGACGGAGACATTTACCGCATCGATACGGCTGGAGAGGCGAGTGCGTACGGAAATCACGGCGGCGGCGACGCGGGGCTGATGCACGAACTTTTTTTGGCTCTGAACGGGGAAGAGGCCGAAGGTATCAGCTTTATCGACGTTTCGGCGGAAAGCCATCATATGGCTTTTGCGGCCGAGCGCTCCAGGCTGGCGGACGGAAAACCTTTCAATATCAAATAAAGGCTTTTCAGTCGATAAAGTGGTAAAAATATGTTGAAATATCGAAACAATAAGATTTATTGCGAGGCTGCGGCCGTCACGGCGGAGGAATTATCCGTATGCTATACGTTGAAGAATGACGACTTAAGATCTTTCAAAAGGTCGGCGTGCAGCCCTTACGGGGACCGAAAAGCCCTTTTCGGAAAAGAAAGCGCGTCTGTCGGCGTAGATTTATCCGTTTCGGAAAAGGAGGGCGGGTTGCGGTTTTGCCTTTCCTGTAAAGAGGATATTTTTTCGGAATTCGGGGTAAATATTCCGTTTGATTTTATGGGCAAAAAGGGCGGCGATTGGAAAAAGCAGTATCTTTTCAACAGTCCCTACCGTTCGGAGGATAATCGGCATATCTATATTTATCTGACCACTCCCTGCGGCAAAAATTTGGTCGTCGTATTCGAAAGCGGCGCGGACGGCTGGAAGATGGACTATTCTCCCTACGTAGGCGGACATTACTTTTATAATCTGAAGCTCCTCGCCTCGTTTCCGAAAGAATACAAAACGGGCTGTAACTATAAGGAGCTGGTTTTCGGAATTTACGAAGCCGAAAGTTTTCAAGACGCGCTCGAACGAATTTCCCGCGTCAAAAGTCTTCCCGTAGTTCTTCCCCACCTTAATGCGGCGGCGATCGGGAAAAAGATTTCTTTGCGGATATTCGGTGACTGCGACGAAATAGAGTTTTGCGGAAAGACTTATCCCGTCGAAAAAAATAAAGCGGAAGTTGTAATCGAACGGGAGGGAATATGGTCGGCCATACCGTCCGCAAAAGGAAATAAGGGGCTCGGGTGCACCTTGTTTGGATATAAAGATTACCGTACTTTATATAAAAGTTATTTGGATGGGATACTGCGAGACGGGCTTTTAGATCCGTTCGGAAATTTATGCGAGGGGCAGTGCTGGCTTTCCGCTATGCTCAGATATATGACAAAATACGGATATGTTTCCGAATATGCCGCCTTTGCCGAAAGAGCGCTGAACAGAATTATGCGTTTCGACGAGCGCGGTGCGGTTGAAAGGTATTCCGTCCTTACGGTCCCTCATGCGGGGCTTCCCGCTTATAATGTATATAAATCGCAGAGAGTTCAGGAGCAGTTTTTCGGCGCGGGAATATTTTTAGACGCCTTCAATGCGCTCGGAGACAAAAGATATCTGGAGTTTGCGGTTAACATGATAAATTCGGCTCTGTCGTTTTACCAACGGGAGGACGGACGTATTGAAACATTTACCGAATGGCTGGGAAAATACGAGGATTATTCCATCGTCTGTTGCCCGATGATTAATATTGTAGATGTCGCGCTGGCTTTGAAGGAAAGCGATCCTGAAAAAAGCAAAGCGTTTCTTAAAAGCGCCAAACGACTTGCCGACTATCTGTTGCGGCGCGGCCTCGTTTTCCCTACCGAAGGCGGCAGTTCCGAGGAGGCGGAAGCGGAAATGGAGGACGGTTCGATTTCCTGTACGGCCCTTGCCTTGCTCTATTATAGCGCGTATGTGGAAAGAAACGAAAAATACATCGAAAAAGCAAGAGAAATTTTGGCTTTGCACGACGCATGGGTGGTAAAAACGCCGCTTTGTTGTATGCAGGGATCGTCGCTCAGGTGGTGGGAAACGAATTGGGAAGGAGACAAAGACGGCCCCGCTTTATGTATGGGACACGTTTGGACGATTTGGCGCGCGGAAGCCGACTACTTGATGTACGGCCTGGAGGGAGAAGAGAAATATTTATTGCAGGCGTTGAGAGGCTTCAATACCAACCTCGCCAAAATACATCCTAACGGCAGAAGCTATTCGATTTTTCAGATAGATTATATAACGGGAAAAAGATTTGTAGAGGATTCCAAAATCAGCTATGAGTTGGCAAACGAGTTTCCCGCCCGTTACGACAACGGATTAACGGGGTATGTATGGAGCAGGGCGTTCGATACCATTCTTAGTTAAACTACAAAAAAATATCCCCCGCTGAAGTGGAGGATATTTTTTTGTATAAAGCAAAATTTCCGAAATACGCGGCTCCAGAGATTGACGTTGAAGTTCATTCAAAGCTTAAAGGCGGCCGCAAAAGGACTCTGGGACCGATGTTTTTTAATTATAATATAAAAAACTTGAAAAATTTGTCGGTTTGTGATATAATCCAAAACAGGAGGTAAAAAGGCCGTTTGAACATATGAAAAGCGCGGTCTGATAAACGAGAGATTATGATTTTCAGTGGAGTTTTATCATATTTGGCGGAAAAGAGCGGTATTCCGCTTTGGATAATAGACGGGCAAGCAGAGCTGCGTTTTTCTACCGTTGCGGACGCAAAGCTGGGCGAAAAGAAAAACATACAAAAATTTTTGTCTTCATTTATCGGGGCGGAAGCGGCGCCCCGTATCAAAAAATTCGACTCGCAAGAGCTGTACGGCAGCTTTTCCTTTTCGGAGGGCGGGGAGGAGCTTACTCTAATAGCCGGCCCCGCCTATGAGGTGCACCCTTACGCCGGCGGGGGCAAGGGCGCAGGGTATATCTTGTTTCGCGCGGAAAGTATCAAAGAGGTTTTATTATTGCTGAACACGGTTTCTCTTTCGGGGTTTAGCCGCTTGCTTGCCGTATTGGCGGAAATCTGCACCAAAACTGCGTATGAGCCTCGCATGCTTGAAAAGAAGCTGGAGAAATGCACTCTGTCCGCGTGCACGGACGGGCTGCCGGAGATTCTTTTCGAAAACAGACAAGAAGTGCGCAAGACGTTGTATGCGCCCGAAATCGAAAGTAAGCTGCTAACCTACGTTGCCAGGGGAAACGTGGATGCCGTTCGGAATTTTAAGCTTCCCCAGGTTAAAGTTACGGATGCCAAAGGAACACACGATCAAAATCTATTTGAAGCGGTTGCTTTGGTTGCACTGGCGACGCGGGCAGCCGTCACGGGGGGCTTGGATTATGCCGAGGCGTTCAATGTAAATAACTTATATTTTAAGAAGTTAAGTCGGGTGACAAACGACGAGGACTTTATTCCGCTCCTTTCGGAAATATTGTTGCATTTTGCGCAGCGGGTGAAGGAGGCTTCCCGACGCGCGCCGCTGGAGCAGACTTCCCCCTATATTAAGCGCAGTGTAAAATATATTCTTTTGCATTTACATTCGCCCATTCGTTTGGAGGAGGTTTCACGGGAAGTAGGGCTGGAACCAAAATATTTTTCCCGTTTGTTCGTTTCTTTGACGGGGGAAACGTTTTCTTCGTTTGTGCAACGCGAGCGGGTGCTTGAAGCGAAGGAGTTGCTGGGAAATAACGATCGGACAATGGCAGAGATCAGCAACGCCTTGGGATTCAGTTCCCCAAGTTACTTTATAAAGGTATTCAATCGCTATGTGGGCGAGACACCGGGCATGTATGCGGAAAAGAAAAGGCGTCGGAACGACCAAAGTGAGGAAAAGGAAAAATTATAAACGCCCGTGTCTCTATTATTAAGTCGCATACAAATAATCGTGCGATGAAAGCAGGCGTAAAAGTTGCAATTTAGGGCAAAGTCGCAGATTTTTAGTATAAGAAGAACACGGACAAATTAGCAAGTGCTTTTGCCAAAGAGAACCGAGACAAAAATTTAAGGGTAATAAAACGTTGCGGTATTTCGCTCTCGTTATACGGAAACTCGGCGGCGATGGTTGAGCCTGCCGTATCAAACGTATAGGCTTGTTCTTATTTTAATAGCATTCTCCAAAAGCCATGTTTTGTAGGCAATGTAAAATTCTGAAATCAAAAAGCACTCTCTCTGTCAGCTTCTGACGGGGAGAGGTGATTTATACAAAGTAATCTCAAAAGAGAGCGCCTTTAGACTTTTACCTTTCGTCGGGAAAAGTTTAATTTTTTTGACAAAAGAGAAATAATTAAATTATAGAAAAGACTGAAATTTTGCTTGACAAAACTTCAAAAATCTTGTAAAATAATAACGTTGAAAAATTTATGGGGTTATAGCGCAGTTGGTAGCGCGTTTGAATGGCATTCAAAAGGTCAGGGGTTCGACTCCCCTTAGCTCCACCATAAAAAGGCACCCTTATTTGGGTGCTTTTTTCGTGGTGGCAGGGGGCGATTGAAGAAACTCCGCTTCCGATGGTTTGTGCGAGGATCGAGAAATGATAAGAAAAGATTTTTGTGGAAAGCGGGCGAGCAACGACGCTTTTGCGCCAGCGGCGCAAATTCCTCCTGTCTGCCACGAACGACCTAAAACGCGCAATAAATAGCGGCGGAGTAGGGTTATTTTCTTTTTTTATATTGACATTTTATGAGCTATGTATTATACTAAAAGCAAACTTTAAAGCGGATGATAAAGCAATTATTGATAAGGCAGTAATAGAGGGAAAATACATTTATCTGCTTATGTCGGAAAGACGAACGGTTGAGGTGATCGACGCTAATTCATACGCACCTGTCCGCTCGATGCGGTTTTTATTTGTTCCGGTCGATATAGATGTGCACGGAGACACGATTGCTGTTGCAATGGGCAATTCCATGAAATTTGCAGTGATAAACATAAAGAACTGGAGCGTTAATTATGCAGAGACGGCTGAAACGGTTTTTAAGGTCGCTGTGTATGCCGATGCAGTCTACTATTGCGGAACGCGTTACGATGATGAAGTATATACTTACAGTATAACTTCAGGCAACGTGAAACCATTAAACGAAAACTCTTTTCGCTATGGAAATTATCCTATCGTACTTACCGACAAAAATACAGGAGACTTGTACGTAGGCGGTGGGAGCGGAACTACAAATGTTCTATATAAAATAGATAAAAGCGGCAGACAGACCTTGGTGTGGAGCCGCAATGACTACTCGCCCAGACCGTATATATCCGGTAATTATTTAAGTGTTTTCGGATACTTGTTTGACACGGAAACCGGTTACACATTGGAAGCGGAGGTGTATGCAACAATCGTTCCGTCCGGATATCTGTTCGGAAGCCGTTACAGTAATATAGGGATATCTTATTATGACGGACGCTATTCGGCATGTATATCCCCGAAGGGTAATCAGTCAAGTACTATTCTTTATGATAGTGAGAAAAAAAGAAATATAGCAGAATATAGTGATATTGCAGGGCAAGTGGTAAAAAAGTCGAATAAATTTTTTGTGTTTGGTTCAGGAGTTAATTACTTCTATGTCACTTCAATATAATTATTAAAAAGCTTTTATTGCTAAAGAAAAATATGAAAAAAATTAAGATTGTCGGCATTTCTATTGTGCTGTTATGCTCTTATACACTATTTTTGGGCAGTTGTAAAACGGTTTGTGAAACTGAAATTACCTCAAACCCCTCAGAAAATTTTTCGGAAAACTCCTCGGAATTGATTATGAAAGTGGAAGCCGCATTAGATGTTTTTTATGCTAATGATAGTTGGAAAACCATAACCGAATGGAAATCTCATGGCAACAGGGCTTCAAAGTGTGTCTTTTCTTACCATAGATTTAACGGAGATACTATTACAAAGACCGAGAACGCAAACTCGGTACCTAACAGCAAACCTATATATAGCTATAACAATCAGGAGGTAAGTTACAGCTCCTGGTCAGGCTATGCTTATAATACTACGTTCACGGGAACATTGGAAGAATATATGCAAAGCCGTAATACGTTTCGCCGAAAAGAAATCGTGATGCCTCAAGCAGTGTCTCAAAACGACGACAATTCTATTGTCTTTGAATATACGACGAAATTCGACGCAAACAAAGTATATTTCGGGTATTGCGCCTGGCCCGGATATGGTCAGCCGAATCAAATAACGCAGCTGAAAGAAACAATATTTTTATCGGAAGCCGATGAGCTAACTAAAATTATTTTCAAATATACTTATGAGCTTACCGGATATAAGGGAAACATCGAAACTTTTGAAAGTGACGTATCTTTTCAGTTTTTCCCTAACACGGGAAGAATCGATATACCGATAGAAGCGCAGCATTTGTTTGGCGATTATTGCAGTTGAGTTTAATTTTGAAATTACTATAGGCTCTTGTTTGATTTAGGATTTTCATGCTCCACCAATTGTAAAAGAAAACGAACCCTCATTATAAATCTCGTAGTGCGGGTTCGTTTTTAGAACGTCTATTATAAGGCTGTAAAAGATTCAACTTCACGCAATAATTTTTTATTGTAAGAATGAAGTGCTTTTTTGGTTGAGGCTTGAATTGCTTATATATGCTGATGACTTCTGTATATAATGCAGAACTCGTCAGCTTTTTTTGTTGGCGCTTTTACAAAAAAATTAAACTATAGAGTCATGTTGCATTTTGTAAACAAAAAATATCGACGGTAAAAGGATTCTAAAAATAAGTAAGGAGAAATGATATGCCATTTCTGACAAATTTGGGGGTATATAGAAAAATCCAAATTAAATTTCAAAAGACGACTTTTCTGTATGATTTCCTACACGCCTAAAGCCGCGGTGCAGGCGGCCATCGGAGCGATACCGCTTTCAACGGGACTTTCCTGCAGAAAAATCTTCTTGACGGCTACCGTGCCCTTAGGGGCTTTTGCCACAGATATGACTTATAAAAAATTGTTGACCAAAGATATGGAGGCGGCACCGGCAATCTCGTGCGGGTAAAAAATACGGACGGAGGACGGCAAAGAGATACGAAATATAAAGGGAGCAAAGATGTTTCATAGGCGCAGTTTTTTATCCTTCAGGTATTTTTGATAAGCATTATCGTCTAATACGGGATCAAATATTTTTTCTTTATCGACAATTTTTTCGAGTGACTGACTCTCTAAAACGCATTGAAATAGAGAAGCAACATCTTTATTTTTCAAAATCAGTTTGTCAAGCATATTGATATCTAAATGTTGTTTTAATTTTGAGCGAAATAAAATTTCGCTTTCTTCAGGAATCTCTATATTTAATTTTATAACTCCAATACCGAAAGAATTATTTAAAAGTGTTAGTTCGCTCATAAAATCTTCGTTTTCAGTTGTAATAATCGGAGCGACCAAATAGCCCTCGTTCGCCCATGACGAATTTGATACGGCTTGGAAATATTCGCTTCGCAAATTTCCAAGATCAAGTTTTTGCTTCATTTCAAAGGAAAATACTTTATACGGTTGTTCATTGAAAAGTTTCAATGTTTTAAGCGTCAAAGCTTCATAATCCTCAAACGGAAAATATATTCCGATTAAATCGGGATATGTCCATTTGTCCTGGTGCAGTTTTCCCTTTTTAGATTTTTCATGATATACGGTTTTTACCGGACACATAAAATAACTACTCGTTTCCAGATATTTGGCCAAGACTGCATGTAAGGCTCTCTCTTCATAAGAGCATTTTACGGGTACGGTTTCGGATTCAAGCTGTCTTTTATTAACTTCTGAAACTGCGAAAATTTGGCTTTTTAATGCAAAAAGGGCAGGTCTTCTGGAAATTTGTTTGAAGTTTGACTGATCATTTAATTTAATATCCGTGTAAAGTCGTGCGCCAAGCGTGGCCCAAGGCGTTTTTCCTGATGAACCCAGTTTTTTATTTAATCCTAGCCTAATACCCTCTTCCCAAATTTCCATTATACTCAACGGTTTTTGCACGGTATTCAAAACATCTTCGGCAAAATTCTTAAAGCCATATTGCATCATCTTTTCCTCTGTTCATTTTAATTTACATATTTATATTTTATCATATTTTGGAAAATTAGTCAAGGGGAATATATTTTGGTTGAAATGTCCCGTTGCAATGTCTGTCCGTAAATAATTTTAGTTTCCAAAATTTTAAAAGAAAATTTTGGAAAAGTATTGAATTATCAATAAATCTATGATATAATATCCTTGCGATTAAAAATTTAATATAAATGCGTAGGGAAATTACGGTAAAATGGCAAAAATATTGACAGGTTTTACTCTCGAATATCGCGCGGATATTCTTTTGCATAATTCTCCCGATAAACGTTACGGTATAAAGGGAAAAGTAAAAAATTTTGTACAGGTTTTTTCAGATGGGAAGATTGTTTTAGATTTTTTCGGAAATCTTTTCCCTCGACAACCGTTTTCGGCCATCGACAGTTCCAAGGCGGAAAATATATTGGAAGCCTTAGGCTCGTATATTCAATCATTTTCCAATAGAGCGGAAAATTCCTCGCCTTGTTTTGGCTATGCCGCCAATTACGTCCGTTTTGTCTTTTCGGACGGGAAGAAGGTCAAATTTATGCTCGACGGGATGGAAGAAGCGGCTCTTTTGGCGCTAAAAAAGCTCATAAACGTTTTTTTGGCGGATTATGGACTAAAATTGGATATCGGCGAACGCCTGCCGCAGGGGACGGTGCGTTATCTTGGCGTCGTTACGGAAAAATCCTCAAAAGAATATTCCTACCTATGGGACGGGGAAATCGAAGCGGGGGCGAAAGTGCTCATTCCTTTCGGCGAGGAAAACGAGCGGGTTTACGGAAAGGTTACATCTATCGAATATTATCGGACGACGGCTGTTCCGTATCCGATAGAGCGCATGAAAAAGATAATTCGTATAGAAAATTTTTGACAATTTATTAAAAAAGTATTAAAATATCAAACATATCACAAAGGACGAAAAATGAAAAAATATGAAAGCCCGACGGCGGAAATTTTACGGTTTGAAGAAGACGACGCAATTCGGACAAGCGGCGGAAAGACGACGGACAATTTCGGATACGACTGCGACTGGAATTACGGACAAGACGTATTTTTGGATAATAAGTGAAACAAAAAAACAGTAAAAGGGCCGGGGCGTAATTGCGCCCCGGCTTTTCAAAGGTAAACAGATGACGACTATAACGGAATGTTGCGCCGAACGTGCGGCGGAAAGTAAAAAAGAGGCGTTGGCTTTGAAATATTTCGGGCGTAACAAAAAATTATATACGGATATGGCGGAATGCGTTTCGAGGGGCGCCGCAAAAATTCTTTATGCGGGCAGGGACGGAGTTTTGCTCTATGAAAAATCGAGCGGCATCCATATGCTGGCCTCGGAGGAAAAGGCTGCCGCAAAAAGGATTTTGGAAACGTTGGACGAAAACTCTTTGAGAGAACGCAGCGGCTTGTTGGTAGCGCACGGAGAAAACGCCCGCGCGGCAGCGTATGAAATGCTGAATGTGGAGGGAGAAACGGCGTGTTTTCAAGTTGTCTATTGCTCAAAAGAACCTCGGGCTTTGCGCGGAATGCTTTCGTTCCGTAAGCCCGAGCGGGTAGAGATTGAAACGATCAAAAAAGAATATCACCTCGAATCCCCCGAAAATATCGAGAAGCTCTGTGCGGCGGGACAGATCTGGTGCGGGGTTACGGGAGAAGGAGAATTTGTCGGATTTATCGGCCGGCATCCCGAAGGAAGCATGGGACTGTTGCAGGTATTCCCCGAATATCGCCGCCGCGGCTACGGCGAGGAGCTTGAATGTTTTATGATCAACGTTTTTTTAAGCGAGGGAAGGATTCCCTACGGACATATTATAGAAAATAATTCAAAATCGTTGAATCTACAAAAAAAATTGGGCTATGAAGTAGCGGACGAAAAAGTCTATTGGCTGTTTGAATGCTGATTTTATCATAAATCCGTACATAAAACTCCCTTAAATTGCAGAAATTGAATTGAGTAGGGGGAGATATGAAAGAAAGCGGTGCGGAAAATCTTCAAGCGGTAGAAAACAATTCGGCAAAACGCCAATGGGACGCTCCCAAAGGATGGGGAAAACTATCGGCGGTATCGCTGATGTTTTTTACGATTTCCTTTTTGGGCTGGTGTCTGGAAGTAGTTACCTGTTCTTCGGGTTTCAAATATTTCAGTGACAGAGGCTTTCTCACTTTGCCGTTTTGCGTTATTTACGGTACGCCTCTGTGTCTGATCTTTCTGATTTTAGGAACGCCGAGAGAAGGCGTTTTGGCAAACGTCATAGAAAAAACCCGCCTCCGTAAAGCAGGAAAAATTTTTCTTCGATATTTTCTCTATTTTCTTTTGTCTGCGGCGATCGCAACGCTTTTCGAGCTTGTATTCGGTCTGCTTTTCGATTCGCTCGGCGTCCGGTTATGGAATTATTATCGTTTTCCCCATAATTTTAAGGGCTATATTTGCCCTCAGTTTTTTTTCATTTGGGGCGCGCTGATTACGCTGGCCATGTCAACGTTTTTTATGCCGCTGTATCGGGCGCTTTCGCGTATTCCCGGGCGGGCCGCGGCGATCGCAAATATTGTTTTATGGATCGCCGTTGTCGCCGATTTTTCTTTCAATATGGGTTACCTGCTGCGGGAGGGACACCATTTCGATTTGGCCTTTCGATGGTTTTCCGCGTTTTTTTAAGTATGAGATATGCCTGTAAAATCGTTTATAGTAATAGAAAAATAAATAGGCAAAAGCAGGTTTAAGCGACTGGAAAAATATCGCTTCTCCGTTGATTTTCTAACCGTCAAAATAACTTTGTAAAAATTTCTGTTTACTACACAATATACGGTGTTTGTTAAAAATTCCATTCCGTCTTTACGGATAGCCGCAGTATAAAAAACTTTCGTTTTGTAAAAAAAAATTTGCGATTTGTCAAAGTTGAGTTGTTTTTTGTATTAAAATATGTTAAACTCGAAGTGAGAAGATAACCGAGGGACGTCCCTCGGTTATTTGCACATTCATAACTAATGTGCAAATAAAAAAAATCTTATATGTTTCGGGGGAACACGTATGCAAATATTCGATTTTTTTAAGATCGTATATGATAAGGTTTTTATATTGCAGCTTTTATCGGTTTCCTTTTCCATCGTTTGGATTTTTTACGATTGGAAAAAGGAGCCGAAAAATATAGCCATAGGGATCGCTTACATATGCGGAACGTTTTTGGTTGGGACGCTGCTTAACTGGTTGCTTTTTGCGTTATCGCTCGTTTGGCGGGCCGTTGCGGGAATTCACTTCCAAATAGCCTGGCTTTTGACAATATTTTTATATCTGGGTATTTTCGACCGCACTTACGTCACAAGCCGTTTCATTATCGGAGCAACTATATTTATAACGGCGATCACAACCGCCGAATTCGGCCACGAATTGGGCGGTTATCTGGGTAGCGTCTATCGCGGCAGATCGTGGGATTGGATATGCTATTTATCCGATTTACTGATGGTAAGTTTCGCGTTTGTCGTACATAAATATACCTTGAAGAGATACAGCGATATCCCGGTGATTTCGGTGATATTGCTCATGGTAACGACAATTGTTTCGACGGCGCTGATTATCGGCAAAACCGTGATAAAGATGTCGGTCGGAATGATGTTCGAGCCATATTACTGCATAGAGCTTGCGGGGATTTTTATTATCTCCGTAACGAGCTATTTAATGATTTACTATCACTGTAAGGTACGGAAAGAAAAAACGATTTTAGAGGTGCAAAACAAATTGCTTGAAGCGGATAAGCAAATGCTTATTATTTCCGAGCAAGCGATAGAAGAAATGCGTTCCTTGCGGCATGATATGAAAAATCAGCATAAAGTTATGGAAATTATGCTTGCGGAAGAAAGATACGACGACTTGAAAGAATATTTTTCCTCCATGGAAAAAAGCTATACGCAGGCTACTTTCGGCGGTTTTATCAATTGCGGCAATCAACTTGTCAATTCGATCATCAATATGGAGATCTTAAAGGCAAATTCCTACGGAATATCGCTCGTTTCAAAGCTCAATGTTCCTCAGAATTTGCCGTTTGATTCAAGCGATTTATGCCGCGTATTGGTAAACCTGTTGGATAATGCCATCGAAGGGATTTTGCGCACGGAGAGCCGTGATTATCTCATCGATCTGAAAATCGGCAAACGCATGGATTATTTATATATCAGCGTACAAAACGAAATCCGCGACGATGCGGACAGGGAAAGCTTGTTGAAAATGAATACGGCAAAGGACGACGCGGTAAACCACGGCTACGGGCATAAGATCGTCAAGCGGATCGTGGAAAAGTATAACGGTTATGTCCATTATATGATCGTGGAAAACGAGTTTGTTGCCGAAGTAATGTTGGAGATGAAGCCGCAGGAGGCAGTAAATGAACAAAGAGCTTAATTTTGCCGTTTGCGACGATGATGAAATCGTTTGCGAAGCGATTTGCACAAAAATAAGTAAGATTTTAACGTCGTGCGGAATTTCGGTTTCGTGCGATAAATATGTTTCGCCCATGTCCTTATATAATAACATAAAGCACGGGGAGCGTGTTTACGACGCATTGTTTTTAGACATAGATATGCCTAAAATCGACGGGGTGGAGCTTGCGAAAGCGCTTCGAAAAAATGAAAACATGGTAGATATTATTTTTGTGTCCAACCGGGAGGATAAGGTTTTTGAAACGTTTCCCGTTCGGCCGTTCGGGTTTATCCGAAAAAACAATTTTACTCACGACTTGAAGGATACGCTGCGTTCCTATATCAATACGCGCGTTACCAATGCCAGTTGTGTGGGATTAAAGACGACGAATAATTCCGTTATCAGAAGAGTGTGCGTTTCGGATATCGTCTATATCGAGAGCTTTCGCTATAAGCAGTACGTATATATGGCGGACGGAGAACAGATCGAGATCCACATGACGATGAGGGAGTTGGAATGCAAGCTGGAAAAATATGATATTGTCCGCGTGTATCAGGGCTATCTCGTAAATTTGAAATATGTTCAGCGAATAGAACGGACGGATATTTTACTCAATTATAAAGGCGGAATTTCGATCAGCATCAGCCGTGAAAAGGTGCAGGAATTAAAGGCGATATATTTGAGCTATTTACGAAAAATAGGAGCGGTTTTATTTGACGACGAATAATCGAGCCGCAGGCTGAACTTTTTTAGCTTTCAATGGATAACGGATATTTACCGAAAGGTAGGTATCCGTTTTTTTGCAGTCTGTTTCAGGATTGCAGTTTGTACGCGAAATCGTGCAGTTTGCAATCCTTGGGCGCAGAACATAGGCGATTTGCCGCCGATTATTTAATTGCTCTTGAAATTTTCTGTCGCCGCGTATTATAATCTTACTCGTAAAGTATTTGCAAAACTTACGGATTGCAAATAACAAAAAGTAAGAGGAGGAAATTTATGGCTAAACAGAAAAAGACGGCTAAAAAAATCGGCTCGCTCATTGCATTGTCGATGGTATTGGCTGTCGGGGCAACGTCTTTAGGGACGTCGTTGAACGCTCTCGCCGCTGCGGCTTCGCAATCCTACGCCGGAAAGTATTACACCGACTATGATTCGCTGAAAGACGCAAAGAAAGCCGCGGAGGAGCTGACGCGCGAACTCGCGCAGGAGGGCGACGTTCTTTTGAAGAACAAGGACAACGCGCTTCCGCTCAGCGGCAAGGAATGGGTGAGCGTATTTGGCGTAACTTCGGACAATCTGATCGGCGCTTCCGATAGTTCGGGTGCGTTCAGCGGCAGTTCTTCGAGTAGCGATACTACCGTAGCGGCGGCGCTTGAATCGGCGGGCTTCAAGGTAAATCCTACCTTGAAAAACTATTACGCCAACGACACCTCGGAGCTTGGACATGAGGACACGACGTTTAACGGACAGGTAAGAAACTCCTTCAGCCTTTATAAGGACGTAGCGTTTATCGTTCTTTCGAGAGAGGGCGGCGAGGGCAGCGACGCCTCGCGCGTAACCTCCGAAACGGTAAAAGCTTCGGAAGACAATCATAAGGCGCTTTTGAAGAAAACCGAATCGGGCGGACAAGGTGGCGATCAGGGACAGGGCGAAGGCCCCGTAGCTGCTGCCGCCGCCGAGGAGGAATACTACAAGCATTCCCTCATGCTTACCGACAGCGAGGAAGAGCTTATCAAACAGGTGAAGTCACAGTTTGAAAAGGTGGTTGTTATAACCAATACTTCCAACCCCATGGAAATCGCCGACTTAAAGAACGACGATGAAATCGACGGGATCATACATATCGGCCGTCCCGGCGTAGGCGGACTTGACGGGCTTGCGGACATACTCATCGGTAAAGTTTCCCCTTCGGGCGGGCTTGTCGATGAATGGATGACGGACTTCACCGCGGATCCCACCTGGTACAACTTCGGCAACAATAATCAGACCGCGGGCTATAACGACGCGGCGGGTTCCACCGCTTATAAGCACGCCGACGGCACAAAGACGGGCACCGCGGGAACTTCCACCGCCTACGAGGGCAGCGAAGGCTACTACGGCGTAGATTACGAAGAGGGAATTTACCTCGGCTATAAATATTACGAAACGGTATATACCGAAATTGCCTTAGGCAACCTTACTTATACTGACGGCAACCTTGCGGAAGTGGCCGAGAAGAACACCGCCGGAGCGATCGAACAGGCCACCGCCTGGTGGAATGATAACGTAACCTATCAGTACGGCTACGGACTTTCTTACACGACGTTCAGCTTTAATGCCAAGGGATTGTTTACGGACAAGGCTTGCAAGTCGGCTCTCGGAGCCGAGGTTGCCCCCTCCAAATTCAATTCGTCAAAGGGCAATAAGGCTGAAGCGGATAAACTCTACGTTCCCGTGGAAGTGACAAACACCGGCAATTTCGAAGGCAAAAAGACCGTTCAGGTTTATGTTACCGCGCCTTATTCCAAAAACGGTTTGGAAAAATCGGCAGTGACTTTGGTCGGTTTTGCAAAGACCGATACGCTTAAACCCGGAAAATCGCAGACCGTCGTGGTCGAATTTAACGTTCAGGATATGGCTTCCTGGGATTCGAATGCGGACAACGGCACCAAAGGCCACTATGTTTTGGACAGCGGCGAATATATCGTAAGATTGATGGAAGATTCGCACTACGACTATACGACTGACGTAGAGAGCACGGCGGACGCTTACGACGAGGAACGGTTTACGTTAAGCGCGAAGGCCGATCTCAAAATCGACGACTTCTCGGGCAACGAGCTTAAAGATCTGTTTACCACGGACGAAAACGACGTATCGAAGGGCAGCGCGGTCAAGGTAGATGATCTCAACTACGGAAACGTGCGTACCGCGGATATGATGGCGGACGGAACGAGCGGAATGACGGTGCTTTCCCGTGCGAAGCTTGTCTCTACGTTCCCTAAAGCGCCGACGACGAAAGACCTCACGTTTAAGGAGAGCGTGCTTGCCAACTGGGCGTTTTGGGACAACTACACGGTAAGCAACAAGGGCGTGGACAGCAACGGTAACCCCACGGCCGACGGCGGCAAGACGTTTTACGATCGCACCTCGACGACGGCGAAGTACGACGCGCAGAAAAACTATGTAAGCGACAAAACCACCGACCCCTGGTATAAGTCAAAATCCGATATCCCTGCAAATTGGACGCAGGCTACGGGTACGTACGACGCAAACCATAAAGTTCAGAACAACAGAACGGAGCTTCTTTTCCCGATGTACGTTTCTTCGGCGGCTCAAAGCCCGATTAAGTTCAAGGATATGAACGGCGTTGCGTACAATGATAAGAAATGGGACGATTTCCTCAACCAGCTCACCTACGACGAGCTTTGCTCGGTAGTGGAATTCGGCGGATATTCCACCGTCGATATCGCCTCCGTAGGCAAGATTAAAACGGAGGATTCCGACGGCCCCAACAATTGGGACAGCAGCCATTGCTGGTGTTCGGAAGATATCATCGCTTCCACGTTCAACGTAGAGCTTGCCGAAAAGCAGGGCAGAATTATGGGCAACATTGGTCTTTTGAAAGACCCGACGAGCACCCAGACGGGTTGGTATGCTCCGGGCGCCGACATTCACCGCTCGCCCTTCTCCGGCCGTAACAACGAATACTACTCTCAGGACAGCCTGCACAGCGGCTATATGGCTGCGGCGGTGATTAACGGCGTACAGTCGAAGGGCGTTGTCTGCTACGTGAAGCACTGCTTCATGAACGATCAGGAATCCAACCGCGGCAACCTCTTTACCTGGGCGACCGAGCAGTCCATGCGCGAAACCTATACCAAGTCCTTCCAGATGGCTCTCCAGGAGGGCGGCTCCAAGGGCGCGATGGTCGGCTACGGCAGAATCGGCGGCCTTTCCAACACCAATAACTACAACCTGAACACCGAGCTTTATCAAAACCAGTGGGGGACGCAGGCTTGCTTTGTCACCGACGGCTACATCGGTTGGAAGGTAAGAACCGACCCCGATATGATGGTCCGCGCGGGCAACGTTTTCGAGCTTTACACCACGCCTTTCGTCGAATACCTTTCGGGCGAATGGAACGCTGAGAAAAAGACCGTCATGGTGGACGGCAAAACCGGCCAGATCGAAAGCTATACGCAGTGGTATTGCGTGCGTATGGCGGCAAAGAGCATACTTTATAATCACGCGGATACGGTGGGACAGCGCAACGGCTATTCCGAACTGACCGTTCAGGGCACAGCTTTGACGGCGGGTATGCAGGGCGTCAAGTATGAGGCAAGCGTAGCCATCGACAGCTTGCTCGACAAGGATTCGACGGCGAAAGCTTCTGTGACGGGAAAACTTCCCGCAGGGCTCGAGCTCGATTCGCTTACGGGCGAAATCAGCGGCACGCCTACGGAAGCAGGTGACTTTACCTTCTCGGTCAGCTATATCATCGACGGCTTTATCACCAAGACGGCGCAATATTCCCTTAAAATCGATTCCGCGCTGGCATTAGACGCCGACGGCGACAAGGTCAACGAGATGAAGGTCGGCCAGGAATTTATGAACAGGATCGTTTCTACCGAATTTAACACCACCAATTATAAAACTGTCGAGTATGCGGTAAAGGACGGTAAACTTCCCGCGGGTGTTACGCTTGAGAAAGACGGCACGCTTAAGGGCACGCCCACGGAAGCGGGTACCTATACGGTTGTGGTCGAGATGACGGCCACGAAGACGAGCAGCGGTGGCGGCGGCAAGATGACGACGTTCGGCGATTTCGGCGGCGGAAATAAAGGCGGCTCGACGACCCAGACGACGAAGGTTGACTATACGATTACTTTCGTAGTTGCCGGTGACGGCCAGACGCCCGCCTGGACGGAGAACGTGCCCTATATCGGCGAAAACGGCAATTGGTTTGTCAACGGCGTCGATACGGGTAAGCCCTCGCAAGGCGCTGCGGGTACAAACGGTACGGACGGTAAAGACGGAAAGGGCGGCTGCGGCTCCACGGTCACAGGCGTTGCCGGAATTGTCGGGATGACGTTTGTTTTGGCGGCCGGAACGATTTGCCTGCTCAAGAAACGTAAAGAAGATTAATTTGTCGTAAAACAATTTATAGGTAACACTGACAGGGGTGTGCCGAGCACTCGGCATACCCCGAATGTGTATCAGGGATATAGAAAAGGAGCTTTATTATGAATAAATTCACCAAATGGACGGGAATCCTCGCGGCGTTTTGTCTTACGGCGATGACGCTCTCGCTGGCGGGGTGCGGAGACGGCGGTAAAAACAGCGTCAAAAAATATACGGTCGATTTCGAAACCAACGGCGGCAGCGCGGCCGCTTCCCAGCAGGTTGAAGAGGGCGGAAAAGCTGTAAAGCCCGACGACCCTACAAAAACGGATTACGTATTCAGCGGCTGGTGCAAAGACGCGGCTCTTGAAAACGTTTACGATTTCGAAACGGAAACCGTTACCTCCGACACGACGATTTATGCGAGCTGGGCTTCTTCGGCGGATACGTCAATCGCAAACTTTTATTGGAATTATACGGGCGCTCCCGCGGAAATATATTCATCGAAAGTATTCGGAAACAATTCCCGTATTGCCGATCCCGGTACGCCTCAGCGCGAGGGCTTCTATTTCGGCGGGTGGTACACCGAGGACGGTTCCGCCGCTTACAGCTCGATGAAAAAATATACGGGCAATCAGGATTTTTATGCGAAGTGGCAGCAGATCTATACTTTTGAAGCGGAAAAGACGCAGCTTACGGGGCTTACCGACGACTTTGAATTGGGGCTTGCCACCGAAGCGGGCGCGAAGCTCGGCTTCAATTATTCGGGCTCGGCAAACGGCGCGAAGTTGATAAAATCGGATAAGGCGGCGAGCAACGGCTCTTATGTTTCGGGGCTTTTCTATCGCGGAGCATATCTGCAGTTTGAGCTCGACTCCGATAAAGCGATAGAAGGTGCGACGCTTCGGCTGGTCGCTTCCTGCGAGTATGCGGACATTGAATTGACTTCGACAACCTATAAAATCGAAGTAAACGGCACGAAGCTCAAATTCAACGATTTCTCGCTCGGCTCGGGTGCGGGGATATCTACAGATCCCGGCCCCCGCGGCGGCTTTAAGGAAATCTTTATCGGCAATATCAGCCTTAAAGAAGGCAAAAACGTCGTCAGACTCACCGTAAATAACTCGCAGACCCCTGCGGGCGACGCGGGTACGGTCGATGCGGCAGCTCCCGCCGTGGACTGCATTAAAATCTATGCCGACGCGGCGCTTACGATGACGGAATATCAGAACGCTTAAACGGAATAAGGAAAACGTTATGGAAAAGGTAAAAAAGTTTTTGTCGGGAAAGGGGGTAGGATATTATCTTACCCTTCCCGCAATCGCGTTGTGTATCGCGGCGTTGTGCCTGTACCGTGAAAACGGGGTCACGTCCTTTAACCCCGAGCTCAATACCCGTGCGATTGCATATATTGTCGTCTGCCTCGCTTTCTGCGTCGTCAGCCTTATCGTCGATTTTAAGCCGATCAGATACGTCGCGTATCTGTTTTGCTTATATGCGTTTATGTGGTTTATCTATTCGCAGGTAACGTATATCGCCAATATTTTCGTCGCAATCGACGGCTACACATTTTCGGGCGGGTTTATTGCGACGGCGGTCATGTACGTGCTTTCGTTTTTATTCACGCTGTTGGCGGCGATATTGAACAATTGGAAGCCGTGGGGCAAAAAGGCGAAAGAGGAGGTGCGGGCATGAATAAGAAATTTGAAAAATTTTTAAGCCATAACATCTTCAAAAGGCGGCTTTGGGAAGGTCTTTCGGTTGCGCTAGCCAGCCTCCTCGTGGTGACGACGGGCGGCTTACATATCGCAAACAGTCAAAGCGCGGCGATCAACGACGCGCTCGGTATTCCGGGCTCGTACATAGAACGCTCGAACGAGGAACAATATCAATACTTCAAGGCCGGGTATTCTGCAAACGATTACGCGAAGCTCGAAAAGGATTATCTCGATGTCTGCGAACAAGTCGAAGGCGAGGGATTGGTTCTGTTAAAAAACGAAAACAATGCGTTGCCGCTTGCGGCGGCGGAAAAAGTCAGCTGTCTTTTAACGGGCTCGGTCTCTTTTAACTATGCGACCTCGGGTTCCTCGAGCGCAGACACAAAAGGCTACACCGATTTTAAGACGGCGCTCGAAGGGGCGGGCTTATCTGTAAATTCTGATCTGTGGGAGTTTTATGAGGAAAAAATCAGCGACGGCTACGGCCGTTATAAGCAGGGCACGCTGTATATCATAAACGAAGTTCCCTACAACGAATACGGAACCGTGACTTCGACGTTCGGCGAATACTCCACGGCGATCGTGAACATCGCGCGCGACAGCGGCGAGGGCGCCGACCTTACGGCTTCTTCCAATCTCGCCGACGGCCTCGATGGAAGCTGTCTTTCTTTGAGCCGGGATGAGATCGACGTCCTGGAAGCTCTCACCCAAATGAAGAAGGCGGGGGCGGTAAAAAAGATTATAGTCCTTCTCAATTCGTCGGCCACAATTCAGCTCGATTTTCTCGATAAAGAGACGATAGACGTCGATGCGTGCCTTTGGATCGGCAACGTGGGCAAAAGCGGAATCAACGCGGTTGCGAAAGCCCTGACGGGGGAAATCGTCCCTTCGGGAAAACTTTCCGATACGTATCTGAAAAATAATTTTTCTTCGCCCGCGATGATGCAGCAAAACTATAATACCAATAAAAGCTTTATGTCTGCCTATGAAAACGGCGGCGGCCTTATCGACGATTCCCAAAAATATTACGGCGTTTACAGCGAGGGGATTTACGTCGGGTACCGCTATTACGAAACGCGCTATACGGACTATGTCAACGGCGCGGGAAACGCGGGCAAATACGCTTACTCGGGCGACGTCGCTTATCCCTTCGGATACGGGCTTTCTTACGCCGATTTTGCCTATACGGCGTTTGACGTAAAGGAAGCGGAGGACGGAAAGAGCTTCGACGTCACCGTGACGGTAAAGAACGAAAGCGAAACCTATGCCGGAGAAGAGGCGGTGGGGATTTATCTTCAGAAGCCTTACACCGACTACGATATTGAAAACGGCGTGGAAAAGGCGGCGGTAGAGCTTGTCGGTTATACCAAAACGGACGTTATAGCGGCCGGGAAGGAGCAGACCTTAACCGTAAACGTGAAGAAAGAACAATTTAAGAGCTACGACGCCAACGGCGCAAAGACCTATATCGTAGATGCGGGCAAGTATTACCTTACGGCCGCCAACGGCGCGCACGAGGCGGCGAACAATATTCTCGCCCTGCAGGGAAAAACGCCGGAAAATACGGAAAAACGAATGGACGCAGCCGGCGACGCCGCGCTTGCAAAAATGGTCTGGGAAAACGCCGAGCTCGATACAAAAACGTATTCGGTTTCTTCCCATACGGGAAACGCGATCACCAACCGGCTCGATTTTGCCGATCTCAATAAGTACGAGGGCAGCGATACAAAGGTCACCTACGTTTCGAGAAACAACTGGATGGGCACGCTTCCCAAAGAAAAAATCACCGTTTCGGTTACCGACAAAATGCTGGCGGATTTGCAGCGCAAAAAGCCCGTTCCCGAAATTGAGGGCGCGAAGATGCCCGTTTACGGAAAAGGGGACGACATTACGCTGGCTTCGCTCCGCGGGAAAGAATACGACGATCCCGATTGGGAAAAGCTGCTGGATCAGATGACGTTTGAAGAGCAGTCCTACCTCCTTACCAACGGCATGTACACCACCGTCATGGTGGAATCGGTGGCGAAGCCCGATACGAAGGAACACAACGGGCCTACGGGCACCGTCAAGTCGAAAGGCGAATTGTCTATGCCGAGCGAGGGAATCTGGGCGTCGTCGTTTAACGACGAGCTCATAAAAAAAGTGGGCGAAATGCTTGCGGAAGACGCGCGGGCGGCTGGTGACAGCGGTATATATGCCAACGCGATCAATATCCACAGAATGCCGTTCGGCGGCAGGTCGCACGAATATTTTTCCGAAGATCCCTACCTCACGGCGATCGCGGCGGTGAACGAAATTCAGGGGATTCAGTCGAAAGGCGTGATCGCAAACGTAAAGCATATCGCGTTTAACGATCAGGAGTCTCACCGCTCGGGCGGCAGCGTGTGGCTGAACGAGCAGGAAGCCCGCGAGATCATGCTTTTGCCCTTTGAGTACGCGCTCTCTTCCAAGGAAGGGATGGGCAACGCGCACGCGGTCATGTCCGCGATGAACCGTATCGGCACGGATTGGGTCGGCGCAAACACAAACGTCCTCGTGGATATTATGCGGGGCGAATGGGATTTCGACGGCTATTGCATTACGGATATGGCGGCTTCCGATACGGCGTATATCATGAACTATCAGGACGGTATCTCGCGCGGTACGGACTTATTCCTCGGAAGCGGTTCGAAAACGGCCTTGTCTTCCTTCAGAAAAAATGCGAGCTTCTGTCTGCGCATGAGAGAAGCGTCGCACAGAATCCTGTACGCGGTTTGCAATTACAGCGCGGCGATGAACGGAATTACGCCCGAAACAAAGGTAACCGCTCCCGTGTGGTGGTGGCAGATCACGATTATCTCGGCCGATTGTGTATTCGGCATCCTTACGGCCGGCGCGGCGGCTATGTATGTTTTGTGTCTGATTAAGCAATACGGCGCGAAAAAAGAAAACGATTGATTAAACGGCAACGCGCCTTTCGAGTAAAATTGGGGGCGCGTTGTTTTCTTTCGGGAGACGGCTATGGAAAAAACAAAAAAACGCAGACTCGCGGCGATCCTTTTGTCCTGTCTTTTCGTCGTTTTTGCGGTTTGCGTTCCCTTCATCGGCATTTATATTACGGGACAGTGCCTGCCCGCACAATATACGCAAACCTATTACGGGGCGCTTTCCGGCCTGTATGCGCGCCTGAAAAATACAAAAGGCAAAAAAATAGTGGTTCTCGGAAACTCCAACGTCGCTTTCGGGGTAGATTCGGCGCTTGCCGAAAATTTACTGCGCGAAGCGGGGATGGAATATTCGGTATGTAACTTCGGACTGTACGGCGCGCTCGGCACAAAAATGATGTGCGAGCTCGCGTACGCTCGGATAAAGAAAGACGACGTGGTGATCTTTACGCCCGAGCTTGTCGCGCAGTCGCTATCGACTTATTTTTCTCCCGAAGAGGCGTGGTATGCGCTGGATGGCGATATGCGCATATACAACGACTTTCCGAAGGAGACAAAGGGCGCGCTGGCGGCGGGATATATCGGTTATACGGCTAAAAAGCTTGCGCTTTACGAAAAAGGCAGTCCCGCGGCGGGCAGCGGGGTGTATGCGAGTTCGTCGTTTGACGAGCGCGGCGATTTGAAAAATTATGCCCGTCCCCATAATGTAATGCCAAACGGAGTTGACGAAAACAATCCGATCCTGTTTGACGAGGAGTTGTTTTCCGTCGATTTTTTAAGCTTTATCAACGGATACGCCGAAAAATTGCAAAAAAAGGGCGCGCAGATTTATTATTCCTTCGCGCCGATGAACGAGGGCGCAATCGCTTTCGGTGAATTGGAAAAGTCGGCGGATTTTTATCGCAGCATAGAAGAAAAATTTCAGTTTCCCGTTATCAGCGATATTGAAGATTATATGATGGCGCACGAATGGTTTTATGATTCCAATTATCATTTGAACGAGAGCGGCATGAAGGTCAGGACTGTTCGGCTGGTAAACGATATAAAAAATCAATTCGGCAATACGACGAAAACGGATTACCCGCTCCCCGATAAACCCGTTCTGCCCGATACGGACGTGACGGGGGAGGGCGACAACAGCCATGCGGACATGTTCGAATACCGCCTCGACGGAAGCTATTATACGATCGTCGGCCTTACCGAAGAGGGACGAAAAAAAGAGGATCTGATCATTCCTTATCAGGTAAACGGCATTTATGTAAAGGCCTTTTTGCCTCTCGTTTTCTTTGACGATAAAAATATCCGAAGCGTCACCGTGCAGGAAAATATAGGCACTTTGCCGAACGGTAGCTTTGTCGGCTGCGATAATTTGAAAAAAATTGTTTTGAGACATTCCGAGCCTACGGAAATTTCCGTCGGTTACGAATTATTGGCAGGTGTGCCGCAGGATTGTAAAATATGCGTTCCGAGCGGCGCGTTGGGGCGATTTGAAAACAATTATTTTTGGGGGCGATATGCGAAGCAGCTGCAGGGATACGAAAAATAGAAAACTATACGGCGTAATCGTTTTATTGTTGACGATCTGCGTCTTTTTATGCGGTTGTACGCAGGCGGAAAGGCAAAACAAGGTGAGAGTTTCTATCGTGGACAGCGTACTGTTTAAGGCGGAAAACACGGCCGCGGAAATTGAAAGGGGACGGGATTTCAAAACGGTTTTGTCTTTGCGGGCGGGCTATGAATTTGTATCCTGCGACTATTCCGACTATACGGCGACGGAAAAAGGCGGAAAAACGGAGCTGACGCTGAAAAATATAGAGCGCCCTTCGAGAGTAACCGTAACCTGTAGAAAAAAAGAATTTCAAAACGTTGTTGACATCGATCTGAAATGTACGGTGAATTACGACTTTAACGGAGGAACTGACGCGGAGGGGCGTACGCATTGTACGGTGAATTACTCCCTCACCGAGCATCACAGGCCGAATACGATTGCGGGCGCCGCCGTAAAGAGACGCGGGCATGTACTGACGGGCTGGAATACGCGGCCGGACGGGAACGGCGAACATATCGGATTGGGCAGCCGCGTCACCGTCCGGGACGGTAAAGAGATAACGTTGTATGCCGAATGGAAAAAAAGTATCGACGGCGGGCAATTTCTTTACCGGCAGGCGGCGGACGGAACGCTTGCGCTTACGGGCTACCGCGGGAGGGGAGATATCGAGCCTTTTGTAATCCCTTCGGAAATCGACGGGAAAGCGGTTTCGGAGATTTCAAGTTCCTTTACGACAAATATGCCGTGCGGAGAGCTTACCTCGCAAACGCTTGTTTTACCCGATTCGATAAGGTTTGTCAAAAGCAATTCGTTTTTGCGCTCGTCCTTTTCCGAGCTGTATTTTTCGGACAATATCGAAGACATAGACGAAAAGGCCTTTCCCCGCAATATCAAAACCTTTCATATCAATGCGTTTCGAAAACCGTGTTTTCAAGCGGTAAATAACAGCATAATTTTCTCCGACAACATAGACAGGCTGATTTTGAACGCGGATAGACGCAAGCTCATTTTTTTCTCGGGGTGCAGCTTTGCCTACGGACTGAACAGCGGCATTATTGACGAAGCTTACGGCGGCGAGTACGCAGTGTTCAATATGGGCGTAAACGGGGATATAAACGCCGCGTTTCAGATGGAGATACTGCTCGCCTATATGGGAGAGGGCGATGTGTTTATCCATGCGCCCGAGGAGATGAGCGCGAGTCAGCTGATGTTCGATTATTTCGTCAACGACAGTATGTTTATCATGACGGAAGGCAATTACGATCTGCTTGCCCTTGTCGATTTTTCAGATAACGGCGGGGTGATACGCGCATTTTTTGACTATATAGAATTCAAAAAGGATTCGGAGCCCTGCAGTTATGACGACGGCAGATATGAGGAATTTAATATTTACGGGGACTACGTTTACGAAAGGCCTTACGACGAAGCCACGGAAAACCAACGCGACATTACCTACAGCGACAATGCATATTGTTATGCGCCCGAACTTTTGACGGAAGAGGGGATGAGAAAGCTTGCGGGGTATTACGACGCTATCCGCGGCAAGGGCGGCAAGGTATATCTGTCGTATGCGCCCGTAAATATAAGCGCGAGAACAGGGAACGAGGTGCGGGAAAAAGGGTTTGAATTTTCCGAAAAATTCGAAACTATGCTTTCGGCGTACGGATACGAAGCGATTTCCGAAGTGGAAGATTATATGTTTCCCGGCAGATATTTTTTCGACAGCGATTATCACTTAAACGATTTGGGCGCGGCGTTGCGCACGGAGCGGCTGCTTGCCGATTTACGTGCGGCGGGGATTTGACGGCGGAGGAAAAGCTATGGAAGAAAGCGTAATCTTAAACAACCCGATCGTGCTCGTCGGCTTTATTGCCGCGCTTGTGCTGTGCGGCTACGGACTGATAAAAAAAGCGCGTTTCTGCGTTACGGCTATCTCGCTTTTTCTCTTTCTCGCAACCGCGGCCTATGCTTTATTGAGAGGGGCGGGGCTTTATGAGGTCGGCGCTGTCGCCGCCGTATTCTTTACGATAAATTTATTGCCGTTGTGGAAGAAGGGAGGACAATGATTTGAGCTTCAATTCCTTGGAATTTTTGGTTTTTCTCCCCGTCGTCGTTCTGCTGTATTGGCTTTTGCCTCATAAAGCAAGGTGGATATTATTACTGGTTGCAAGTTACATATTCTACATGAGCTGGAACGTATGGCTGATCGGCTTGATCCTGATTACCACGGTAACGGCCTACGTCGCGGGGATAGGGATCGACCGCTCCGAAAATAAGAAAACGAAAAAAATATGGCTCGTCGCGACGCTCGTTGTCTGTCTGGGACTGCTTGTATTTTTTAAGTATATCAATTTTATTTTGGAAAGCGTCGTCGGGGTGATAAGGCTGTTCGATGTAAAGCAGGACGAGCTTGTATTAAACATAATCCTGCCCGTAGGCATTTCTTTTTACACCTTTCAAACCTTATCCTACGTCATAGACGTCTATCGGGGCGACTTTAAGGCGGAAAGGCATTTCGGATATTTTGCGCTCTATGTCTCATACTTTCCCCAGCTTGTGGCGGGGCCGATCGAGCGGCCGCAGAATTTATTGCCGCAGCTGAAGGAAAGGCACAACATCGACGAAAACGATATGCTTACGGGGGCGAAGTGGCTTTTATCGGGGTTTTTCCGAAAATGCGTCGTAGCCGATTTTTGCGGAATTTTTGTCGATAAGGTTTATGCGGATTTGGGCGGCGCCAACGCCCTGGCCGTTTTTATCGCTTCGGCGTTGTTTCTGATACAGATTTATAACGATTTCGCCGGCTATTCGGAAATCGCGCTGGGCTCGGCAAGGCTCATGGGAGTAAAGCTTTCCAAAAACTTCGACAGGCCGCTGACCTCGACGAGCTATACGGAATTTTTTCGCCGCTGGCACATAACGCTCAATCAGTGGTTTACGCAATACGTCTATATCCCTTTGGGCGGCAATCGTAAAGGGACGGCGCGAAGGGTCTTAAACACCCTGATCGTATTTACGCTGTGCGGGTTATGGCACGGCGCAAGCTGGACGTTTGTCCTGTGGGGGCTGGCTGCGGGGGTCGCGGTGGGGATAGAAACGATTTTCAAAAAAGCGGCAAAAAAAGAGCGTGGAGACGCAAACACGTCCGCCCGGGCGCCTGCGCTTAAGCTGCTTCGGCAGAGTTTTATATTTGTTCTGTTCACCTTCAGCTGCGTTTTATTCCGCGCCCAAAGCCTGGCCGAGGTCGGCACGGCTTTCAGGCAAATGTTTACGGCCTGGGGCTTTGGAGAGGAATATATAAATTCCGCTATGTCCGCTCTGGGCATGAGTACGAGGCAGATTTTATATCTTGCCGCGGTAATTGCCGCCATGGCTTTACTATATCGGCTGACGGCAGAGGGCCGAGAAAAGAGAGAAGTGGGTTTATCGGGTTCTCTCGTTCGGGAGGAAAGGACGAATATCGCCCTGTTCGTTTACGGGATATTGGCGATCGCGCTGTTTTGGCTGGCTTTACTTTCCGCGGGCGACGTCAGCGGATTTGAATATTTTCAATTTTAAGAGGTGTGTATGAAACCGAGTAACCGATTGCTTTATGAGTATTTTGAAGAATACGCTTCCGAACGCGGAAACGATACGTTTCTCTTTGACGAAAAAATTTGTTATACCGTCGCACGGGCGTTTAACATTGCAAAAAGCCTTGCGCGGCAGCTGCAAAACGCAGGAATAAAACGCGGCGATTTCGTCGCAATCAAGGCGGAGAGAACTCCTCGGACGATATTGCTTTTTTATGCCTTACAGTTTATCGGAGGCGTTGCGGTTCTGCGCGATCCGCATGAAAATACAGACGACAAAATTCGGATTATCGACGACCGGTTATCCCTCGGGAAAACGGAAACCGTACTCGCGTTTGACGAACGTGACGTAAGCGGTTTACGGTTGGCCGCAAAGAGCCGATCGACGAGCGCGGTTATTTTTACGTCGGGTTCTACGGGAGAGAAAAAGGCCGTTTGTCTCAGCCAATATAATTTTATCAACAATTCGCTGGACACGCTGCATATCGGCGGCTATCGGGAGGACGACGTCAATATCCTGATCGTGCCCGTGCATCACGTTTTCGGCTTGGCGTTGATCGTCACGGCGGTTGTGGCAAAGCACGGTATTTTTGTTCCCAAATCGGTGGAAACGGACTATGTGATCGATTGCATGATAAAATATAACGTGACGCGCCTGAACGGAGTACCGTCTCTATATCTCGCTTTGGCCGCGAATACCCGCGCGGAGGAGGTAAAAGGTTTACGCTGCGGCCTCATCGGCGGGGCACCCTGCAGCGCGGAACAGTTTAGGAAAATAGAGCAAAAGCTCGGCGTCACACTTGTCCCCGTATATGGCATGAGCGAATGTATCGGGATATCCTGCGGAGATTATCGGGATTCGATCGAAAATCGCTGCGACAGCGTCGGCAGAATTTATTCCATGAACACGTTAAAAATTGAAAGCGACGGGGAAATTTTGATAAAAAGTCCGGCGATGGCGGCGGGGTATCTCGACGGCGGATCGGTTGCGGACCCCGAGGGATGGCTGCATACGGGCGATCTGGGATATCTGGACGGAGCGGGATTTTTACACGTCAGCGGCAGAAAGAAGGATATCATTATCCGTAACGGCAACAATATTTCCGCGGCAAAAATCGAAGCCGCGCTTCTCGGACTTTCGTATATCGAAGGTGCGGCGGCGGTCGCGGCGTCCGACGAGCGGGCGGGGGAAATCCCTTGCGCCATGGTGGCGCTTAAAGCGGGCGAGAAAAGGACGGAAGAGGAAATTTTGCGCGATTTGACAAGGTTTTTGACAAAAATAGAAATGCCCGTACGGATAAGCCCGACAGAAAAACTGCCTTTGACTTCCACGGGAAAAACGGATAAAGAAAAAATAAAAAAGTTTTTTTCCGAAAGCAGAAAAATAAAATAGACGTTGCAAAAGAATCGCATCACAACGCTATGATATGCAAATATGCGGATATCCGCAAGAGTGCAGTAAAGCAATAGTCCGGGGAAGACATAATCGCCTTCCCCGGACGTAGCATTTTAATTCCGCTTTAAGGATATCCGTAAGAACTCCGGAAAATATTTTAAGGCTATTTTTTCGGGAAACGCGCGATTTTCGGCCCGCATTTCGCGCGGAGCAGATCTTTGAATTCTTCCTCCGTTCCGATTGTAAAGGTTGCGCGGTTTATAAGGCGGATAATGCGAACTCCCGCGCCGATATGAATCATGATATATTTTTTGTTTTGACACGCCTGAGATATTTTTTCGTATTCGATATGCGTTTCGCTTTCCTTTTTTGCGCCGTCGAAATTGTAACAATGGATACACCGTTCGTCGCATTGATAGACTACATAGGTGGAATCGGTAATCAAAGTATTTCTTTTGACATAAGCGTTCCACAAAAAAACAAAGAGTATTCCGCAGACTACGAAAATAGAGGCCATTCCTAAAATCACAGTCGTGCGGAGAAAAGGAGGCCCGAAGTAATAAACGGAGAAAGAAATCGCCGCAAAAATAAACGACAAAAAACTTAAAATTTTGAGATTTTTATAAAAGTCCTTTAGCGTCTGTTTGGTGAAAGGCGTGTTGTTTTCGATAAGGATTGGCAGCGCGGGCGGATTGCCGTAAATCGCCTGCGACGGCGCGGCAGAGGCGGGCTGTTCGACGGGAAGGAAGGGTGGTTCGGAAAGGAGCGCGGAGGGCGTTTCGGCAGGCGCGGGCGTTTCATCGAGCGGGGCGGAGCTAGGGGCCGCTTCGGAAAGGGTTGCGGCAGGCGTTGCCGAGGCCGTGGGCGTTTCTGCAAGGGACGCGCCGCATTCGGCGCAAAAGAGAGCGTCATCGGGATATTCCGAACGGCAGCGGGGACAAGTTTTCATCGTTTTCTCCTTAAAATCATATAGGTTAAGTATCTTTATTATATCACCCGAAAATAGCTCTGTCAAGATTTTCTAAAAAATAGCCGTAAAAAAGATGGCAGAGGGGGCTTGCTTTTTACGCAGGCTGTGCTATACTGTAAAGCAAGCAGGCGGGCGCATAAAAAAACATTGATTTTTACGCGCAAGTGTGCTATACTGCATAGGACGGGCAGGAGGAGGCAGATTATGCTGGATTGTGCGATAGTGGGAAGCGGCGTGGCGGGGATTTCGGCCGCGTTGACGCTGAAAGCGAACGGAAAAAATTTTGTGCTTTTGGGTTCGCCCGAATTGAGCGTCAAAATCGCAAGCGCGGAACGTATCCGCAATTATCCCGGGCTTTCCGACATAAGCGGAAAAAAGTTTTGCGCGGCGCTGAAAAAACAGCTTGCGGAAGCGGAAATTTCCGTGACGGACGAACGGGTGACGGGCGTTTACGCCATGGGGGATCGTTTTACGCTTCTGACGGAAAAGGGCACGTCGTTGGATAGCCGGACGGTGATTCTCGCGTGCGGCGTGGAGTCGGTGAAGCAAATTGAGGGGGAAGCGGAGTTTTTGGGCCGAGGCGTAAGCTACTGCGCGACCTGCGACGGCTTTTTGTATAAGGGAAAGACGATAGCCGTTCTCTCGACCTCCAAGCGTTTCGAACGGGAAACGGAATATCTGGCGGAGCTTGCGGCGAAGGTCTATCTGATCCCGCTTTATAAGGGCGTCGAAATTTCGGCGGCAAACGTGGAAAAGCTCGTAAAGATGCCCGTGGCCGTGCGAGGCGGCCGTCGCGTGGAAACGCTGGCGTTCAAAGACGGGAAAATTGCCGTGGACGGCGTTTTTATACTGAAGGAAAGCGTTTCTCCCGCGGTGCTGGCGGGCGGCTTGGAAACGGAAAACGGACACGTCGTCGTCGGGCGGGATATGTCCACCAACCTGAAAGGCTGTTTTGCCGCGGGCGACTGCACGGGACGGCCCTATCAGTATGCGAAGGCGGCGGGAGAGGGAAACGTTGCGGCTCATTCCGTCTGCGCCATGAAAGAGTAAGAGAAATAAAAGAAAGCGTTGGAACAACCGAAAGAAAGAGTAAAAGCAATAAAAACTTGAAGCATAAGGAGACAGGAGTGAAAATATCGACGACGACGGCCGTTTTCGACGCGGAAATCGAACGGGTGTGGGAAATTGTGACCGACAACGCCGAATGGGAATGGCGTTCCGATCTTTCGAAAATAGAGATCACGGGCGAAAATACGTTTACCGAATTTGCGAAAAACGGATTTCCCACCCGTTTCACGATCACGGAAAAGAAAGAACACGAACGGTACGAATTCGACATGGACAACAAAAACTTTTCGGGCCGTTGGACGGGAATTTTCCGTGCGGCGGGCGAAAAACAAACGGAGGTGACCTTTATCGAACAGCTGCGCGTCAAAAATCCCGTCATGCGCGTTTTGGCCGCCGCGTTTATGAATATAAAAAAATTTCAGCTCGCCTACATAGAAGATCTGCGCGCGCGGCTGGAAAATAGATAAGGAACGAGGAAAAAGCTTAAAAAAGCCGAGTAAAGTTCGCGCTTTTTCGGACAAGTATATTATATCAGGAGAAAAACGATGGCTTTCGATTACAAAAAAGAATACAAGGAATTTTATCTTCCGCCTAAAACCCCCGAACTTATCGATATTCCCTCGATGAATTTTGCGGCCGTCAGGGGCAAGGGAAATCCCAATGAAGAGGACGGGGAATACAAGTCCTCGATAGGCCTTTTATACGGCATAGCGTTTACGATTAAAATGAGCCGCCTCGGAAGCCGTAAAATAGAGGGATATTTCGAGTACGTGGTGCCGCCGCTGGAGGGGCTGTGGTGGCAGAAGGGCGTTTCGGGGATAGATTACTCCAAAAAGGAAACGTTTGAGTGGATTTCGATGATCCGCCTGCCCGATTTTGTGACGAAAGAGGATTTCGACTGGGCGGTGGCCGAAGCGACGAAAAGGAAAGGCCTCGATTTTTCGAGGACGGAGTTTTTTACTTATCGGGAGGGGCTTTGCGTGCAGTGTATGCACGTGGGGCCTTACGACGCCGAGCCCGCCACGATCGAAAAAATGGACGCTTACGCGGCGGAACGGGGATACGCCGTCGATATCGGAGCCTCCCGCTTTCACCACGAAATTTATCTGGGCGATCCGCGGCGCTGCGACGAAACGAAACTTAAGACGGTGATCAGGCATCCCGTCGCCGAAAGCAAGTAAAGGAAGGACAGGAGAAAAATATGGACAAAATCCTTGTGGCGGAGGACGACGAAAGCATTCGGGAAGAACTGACGGCGCTGCTGCGGGCGAACGGCTATCAGACGGTGGACGCGCCGCCGTGCGATCTTGCGCTGCTCGACGTCAACCTGCCCGACGAAAGCGGCTTCGAGCTTTGCAGAAAATTGCGCATGCAGTCGGACGTGCCCGTGATCTTTTTGACGGCGCGCGTTTCCTCCGAGGACGAGATTATCGGGTTCGGGGTGGGCGCGGACGACTATGTGCGGAAGCCGTACAACTCCTCCGTGCTTCTGGCGCGCATCGCTCGGCTGCTGAAGCGCCAGGCTTCGCCCTTTCTCACCGTGCGCGGCCTGACCCTCGAGCCTGCCGACATGAGCGTGAGCTATAAGGACAAAAAGGCGGAGCTTACCAAAAACGAAACGCGGATTCTCGCCTGTCTCATGAAAAGAGAACTGTGCACGAAAGAGGAGATTTTCGAGGAGCTTTGGAACGACAGCCTGTATGTCGATGAAAACACGCTGTACGTCAATATTAACCGATTGCGCGAGAAATTGAAAGCGTTGGGCGCGGAGGACTTTATCCGTACCGTACGCGGCGTGGGGTATCGGTTATGAGCTTCAAAGGTTATCTTTCCTCCAAGGCGGCGGGGCTGTGTCTTTGCGGCGTCGGCGCGATCGTTTGGGGGATTTTCGCCTTTTTTGCGGGAGCAAACGCCGTTTTGCTCTGGGGCGGGGAAATCTTCTTTTTCGCGTTTGCGGCGGTATGGCTGGCCGCGGGATATTTCGTCGCCCGCAGTCGGCTGAAGCGGCTGGAAAAAATGAAATCGCAGCTGAAAGAGACCTATCTCCTCGGCGAACTTCTGCCCAAGCCTCGGGACGGGGTGGAGAGGGAATATTTCGAAGTGATGAAAGAGGTGTCCCGTTCCGCGATCGGCGCGGCGGAAAACGCCGTGCGGGAAAAGGAGGAATACTGCGAGTACGTGGAAAGCTGGATTCACGAAATCAAAACGCCCCTGACGGCGTGTTCGCTGATCCTCGCCAACGGCGGAGATCCCGCAAAGCTGAAACGGGAATTGAAGCGCGCGGACAATCTGACGGAGACGATCCTTTACTACGCGCGGCTGAGAAGCCCCGAAAAGGACACCAGCATCGCGGCGGTGAGCGCGGCGGCGGTCGTGGCCGAAGCGGTAAAAAGCCAGCGCGAGCTGCTGGTGGCTGCAAAAATCGGCGTGGAGACGACGGGGGATTTTTCCGTTTATACGGACGGAAAGTCCCTTTGCTTTATCCTCAAACAGCTTTTGATCAACTGCGCGAAGTACTGCCGCGGCTGCCGGGTGAAAATTTCGGCGGAAAAAGGAGAGCTTGCCGTGGCGGACGACGGGCCGGGGATACTGCCGCACGAACTGCCGCGGGTGACGGCGCGGGGCTTTACGGGCGCGCACGGCAGGTCCGCGGGCGGCACGGGCATGGGGCTGTATATCGTTTCCGAGCTTTGCAAGCGGCTCGGCATCAGGCTTGCGATTTTTTCCGAGTCGGGCAAGGGAACGCGCGTCTCTCTTAAATTTCTCGATATAGAAGGCTGAAAGGCGGCGAGGCAAGCAACCTTACGAAAGCGTAAGGAAGGAAAAAGACGGCGTTAGATAAAATTTTGCCGCCGCGTGGTATCATGATAACGCAATTCATCGAAAAGGAGATCGGTATGCAAAAAATTCTCGAAGTGAAAAACGTTACCAAATACTACGGGGCGGGAAGCGTCGTCACCAAGGCGCTCGACGGGATATCCCTGACCGTGGAAAAGGGAGAATTCGTCGCCATTATGGGCGCTTCAGGCTCGGGGAAGAGCACGCTGCTCAACGTCGTTTCCACCATAGACAGGGTAAGCTCGGGCGAGATCTGCGTGGAGGGGCGGAATATCTGCAGCATGAAAGAGGACGAATTGTCCGCTTTTCGCCGCGACAAGCTGGGCTTCGTGTTTCAGGACTATAACCTGCTGGACACGCTGACGGTTGGCGAAAATATCGCTTTGCCGCTCAACCTCAAGCGCGTGCCCGAGGACGAGACGAAAAAGGAGCTTCGGCGGGTGGCCGAAGCGCTGGGCGTGGCCGACCAGCTGGAAAAATTTCCTTACGAGCTGTCGGGCGGGCAGCGCCAGCGCGCCGCCTGCGCGCGGGCGATCATCACTTCGCCCGCACTCGTTCTCGCGGACGAGCCGACGGGCGCGCTCGACTCGAAAAATTCGAAGCTTCTCATGAAGATGTTCGAGCTGATGAACGAATCCCTCGGCTCCACCATTTTAGCGGTGACGCACGACGCCGTCGTGGGGAGCTATGCGGGCCGCGTGCTCTTTCTGAAAGACGGGAAGCTCTGGAGCGAAGCGGTGCGGGGAGGCCGCAGCCGTCGAGAGATGTACGCCGAGATTCTCTCCGTGACGGCGGCGCTGGGAGGTGACGCCGATGTTCGCTAATCTCGCCTTCCGCAACGTAAAGCGGCAGATCGGAAACTATCTCATCTATTTTATCACGGTTTCCCTGACGGTTGCGCTGATGTTTGCCGTCAACAGCGCGATTTTCAGCAAAGAACTGCTAGAGCGCGCCCGTACGATTTCCGAACTGAAATCGGGATTGATCTCTATTACCGTTCTCGTTTCTCTGATCGTCGCTTTCGTGCTGGGGTATGCCACGTCGTTTATGCTCAAGCTCCGCAAAAGGGAGTTCGGCACTTATCTGACCCTGGGCATGACGCGGAGAAATATTTTGTCCGTCTTTGTTTTGGAGTCGATGATTTTGTGCGCGGCGTCGCTGGCAACGGGCCTTTTGCTGGGGCTTCTCTTTTATCAGGGTTTGATGGCGATCGTCACCAATCTCATGGAAACGGAATATACGTTTGCCGCGTATTCCTTAAAAGGGCTGCTGTTGACGGTGGGACTGGTGTGCGTGGTGTTTGTCCTTTCCTCGCTGACTTCCGCCCTCTATCTCAAGCGGGTCAGCGTATATAATCTGCTTCACGACGATAAAAAGGTGGAGAAGAAGGTAAAATTTTCCGCGCTTTGGCTGGCGGTGACTTTGCTTTCGCTGGCCGCTTTGACGGCGTGCTGCATTCTGTTCTCGCACGAGGTGGATCGAACTATGACGGGTAACGGATCGGGAGGCGTTATGTTCGCTGCGCTGGCGGGATTGGCGGCGTCTATCGTTTTGTTTCACGTCGGAGCGGCGAAAAGCATGGTCAATCTGCTGCTTAAAAACGGTCGATTCAAGAGCCGCGGCACCAACGCTTTCACGCTTCGGCAGTTGTCGGGAAAATTGAGCGCCAATGCCGTCATGGCGGGCGCACTCGCTTTTCTTCTCGCCTTCGCCGTGATCGGGGCCAACGTCTCTTTTGTGCAGAAGGTCGGCAACGAAGCTTCTTTGAAAAAAAATTATCCCTTCGATATCGGAGCGGAGCTGGACGCAGGAGAAGAACCTGCGGTTCCCTTTGAAACGGCGGAAGAGATTATCTCAAAATACGCCGAAATAGAAAAACGCATATACTATTCCACCTATACTTCGGAAAACAGTTATCTCCTTAGCTTTACGAGATGGTCGGGCGAGGGGTATGCGTCCCTCTACGATTGCTTTATTTCCGAAAGCGATTGCAACCGTCTGTACGGGGAACTCGGATTATCGCCCATAGACCTTGACGGCGGGTTTAAGATACTTGCCAACGATACGCGCATGGACGGCTTTGATTTTTCCGCCGCCGTGCTGGAATTTTCGGGCGAACGCTTGTTTTATAGGGGAATGGAGAAAGAGTATCCCGTGTTGGGGTATTATTATTTTTTGGCGGTGCTCCCCGACGACGTTGCGGCGGGCCTGAAGCCCTACTGCTCGGGCGCCGTCTATACCCTGAAAGAAGGAAGGTTTGATGCGCACGGCCTGCGGGAGGCGCTCTCCTACGAATATACCGTACCCGACGGCCAATACGCTTACGAGCGATGCGATTATCAGATTAAAGAATACGCAAGAATGACGCTGAACGCCAATTCGGCCGTGTTTATCGTTTCCGCTCTGTATATCGCCGTGGTGTTTGTGTTTATGGCGATGGCCATTCTCGCGCTGAAGACGCTGTCGGGGATTTCGGACGATAAAAAGCGTTACGACGTTTTGTATCGGTTGGGCGCGGACAAACGGGAGCAGAGCAGGACGCTTTTCCGACAGACGTTTTCGTTTTTTTTCCTGCCGTTTGCGCTGCCGATGCTGTTGAGCGTACCGACGGGATTTGTCTGCATGAAGATTATGAAAGGGAGCGGTTTTTTGGCCGAAGCGTCGCACATCTTATCTATCTCGGCAGGCATTGCGCTGGCTGTAACGGCGATTTACGTACTGTATTTTACGGCCACCTATCTGGTGGCGAAACGGAGCGTCGTAAAGGAATAACGAAAAAGCTTCCCGATTTGTTTCGGGGAGCTTTTTATTGGAGCTTTAGCGAAAATAAACCCCCAGTTCTACTGGGGGAAGAAAAAACACTT
>UQHL01000007.1 GCA_900540805.1 uncultured Eubacteriales bacterium | reverse complement strand
TCGGAGATTGGGATACGAGAACGCCCAACTTGAAAAAACGGCAAGGAAAACAGCGAGAAAAACGCCCGATACGGACGAGGTAAGGTAAACACCCGACCAAGCCGAGAACGGTGCAAAATCTTCGCAGGACAGCGAGGTTTTTCAGCCCCAAAACGGCACAAAACCGCCCTGGGCAGAGTAGTACCCACGAGAGTGAAGAAACCGCAAAATAAGGGCAAAATTAAGACGGTTTTGTCGGGGAATTAGCTTAGCGCATAAATAACGGCAGGGTCGAAAAAAAGCAGGAGAAAGCGTCGGGGTTGCAAAGCACCCCGAACGCAGCTCACAGCAGCCGGCAACGCCGGCTGCATAAGGGCTTAAAGGGGAACTTACGAGCTAAAACGAACAGGGGTTGTAAAACGGGCATACGGCTTGAGGTCGGGGTTGTAAAAGCTTGAAAGCGCGCTGGTTTAAGGAAAAAGCGTGGGTTGCGGCAGGGATTATCTAATACGGAAAAAAGGAGGAGAAGAAATGGAAAGAAAAGTCTGGGCGTACCGTCATAGTCAGGAAGTGGAGGGGCAAAGAAAACAAAAAGAAGAAGTCAGTATTATCGATAGCCAAACCGAAAACGGCGTTACCACGTATCTGGTCAGAACGCAGGACGGTATTGAATGCACAGCTGTCTATAATATCTTTACCAATAGTTTTTATGCCGACGACGTTTACGGGATAGTGAAAGCTCCTGAGCCGAGTGAAAATCAAGATATGACGATAAATTAATTCAAGGAGAAGCGCATGGTAAAACGAGAAGTGCCGTGGTCGGAAAAACGTAAGTTTGCGCTTTGGGCCACGGAAGAGACGTTAGAAAAAACAAAGACCTGGTATAAAAAAGACAATTGCTTTTCGCGCAGCGAGTTCATAGAAAAGGCGATCGACTTTTACGTGGGGTATCTGTCGTCGGGAGAGAACGAATCATATCTGCCGAACATCGTCATCTCGACTTTGAAAGGGATCATAGCGGAGAGCGACAACAAGCAGAATCGAATGCTGTTCAAGCTCGCGGTCGAGATGTCGATGATGATGAACCTGATGGCGGCGACGCAGGACATCGACAAGATAGCCTTGGAACGACTGCGCGGGGAATGCGTGAAAGAGGTCGCAAGACTGAACGGCGCGTTCTCGTTCGAGGATGCGCTGGATTGGCAGAAGGGATAATCCATGGCGCGGCTCGTCACAAAGTTCAAGTACCTGCGGCCGAGCGCCAGGCACAACATCGGCGGGTATGCGAGGTATATCGCCACGCGGGAAGGCGTGGAAAAAATCGACGATACCTATAAGCTTGGGTATGTCTCAGGAAAACAAAAGCAACTCATCGGAAAAATTTTGAAGGATTTTCCTGACTCAAAAGATATGCATGAATATGAGGACTATCTGCAAGCGCCGAACGTCGGGAACGCCTCTGAGTTTATCAGCCGCGCGCTCGAGGATAACGCTTCGGCGGTAATGGACAGAAAGACATACGCGGACTATATCGCGCTGCGCCCGCGCGCTGAGCGATTCGGAAAACATGGTCTATTCACAGACGAGGGCGTGGAGGTTCAACTGAATCAAGTTTCGGAAGAACTCAATGCCCACGCAGGCAACGTGTGGATAACCATTCTTTCCTTACGTCGGGAGGACGCGGAACGGCTTGGCTTTGACCAAGGCGCGCGGTGGCGGGATATGCTGCGGTCACAGGCGCAAACGTTGGCGGAGAATTTGAAAATCCCTATGAAACAGTTCAGATGGTACGCAGCATTCCATAACGAAGGCCATCATCCGCACGTGCATATCATCGCGTATTCGGCAAGCGGCAACGAAGGGTATCTGACAAAATCCGGCGTGGAAAATCTTCGTTCCGAGTTCGGCAGAACGATTTTCGCGCAGGATCTCTTATGCGTATACGAGAAACAAACCGAATACCGAAACGAACTGAGAGAACAGAGCCGGGAACTGCTCCAGGAACTCGTAGCTCGAATCCGGTCGGAAGGCTATGAAAACGAAACAGTAGAAGAAAAACTTTTGGAGCTTACCAATCGTCTGTCGAGGACAAGGGGCAAGAAACAATACGGGTATTTAAAATCGGACGTCAAAGCCCTGGTGTGCTCTATCGTGGACGAGATCGCCAAGGACGATCGGATAGAAAAATTATATGCGCTGTGGTACGAACAACGGGAAGAGGTGATAAAAACCTATACGCAGGCATTGCCTGAGCGAATCCCGCTGTCCAGGAATAACGAATTCAAACCGATCCGCAACGCGGTCATACAGATGGCGCTGGAGATCCTAAAAGAGCGGCAGCCAGAGGAGCCGGAAGAAGAAATAGTCCCGGAGGAAATAACGGAAAAAGAAATCCTTCCCGAGCCTACGTATCGGGAAATAGAAAAAAGCGGTCAGCGGAGCAGAAAAAAAATGTGGGAATTTTATTTTACTGCGAAGGTCTTGCTGGAAAGAGGTAGTGAGAACTATAATCCGAAAAAGGCGGTAGGATTTCTGATCGAGTCGGCGCGGCTGGGGAACACGGTGGCTAAGTACCGCTTAGGAAAGCTGTACCTGCAAGGCAAAGAGATCGGGAAGAATCTCCCCGAAGCGCTTTATTGGCTGGAAGCGGCGGTCAAAGAAGATAACCAGTACGCGGAATATCTTTTAGGAAAGACGCTTCTACAAGGCGAGGAGGTGGAGCGGGATGCAAGGCGCGGAGAGGAACTGCTCAAACGCTCGGCAGAGCAAGGGAATCGATACGCGGCATATACTTTGGGCAAAGCGTTGCTGGACGGGGACATACTCGCACAGGATCTGCCCGAAGCGGTCAGGCTGTTGACCGCAGCCGCGGACAAGGGATTTATACCCGCAGAGTATGTGCTGGGGAAGTTGTTATACCGCGGCGAGGTAGTAAAACGTGACGTAGAAAAATCCCTCGGGTATCTCGAACAGGCATCGAAAGGGAAGAACCCGAACGCCGCGTATCTTGCCGGAAAGATACGATTGACCGAGGAAGCGTTCAAAGACGTGAAAAAAGCGCTGCGGCATTTCGAAATAGCGGCGGAAAGCGGAAACCCGTTTGCCATGTATCAAGCTGGACAAATCCTGATCCGGGAAGAAACGCTGAAAGACGTTGCAAAGGCGATGTGGTATTTTGAAAACGCCGCAAAACAAGGCAACAGCGCTGCGGAATACCGGCTGGGGAAATTATATCTATACGGGAAAGAGGTGCGGCGGGACGAGGCTAAGGCAATGGACTATCTGACGGCGGCCTCAGAGCACGGCAATACTTTTGCGCGTGAGCTTCTGGAGCGGATAGAGACTGACCGACAGAAATTCATAGAGCAGTGCCAAACACGGATGGTGAGCGTATGTGTGAGCGGGCTGTTCCAAGACATAGCAAGGATTCTGCAAACGCGGTTGGAAGAAGAGGGAAAAGGAAAAATGGGCTTGGTGGATAGGAAGCTTCGCAGACAGATCGAGGAAAAGAAACAAGCGCAGGGACTGAAACACGGATAAGCGAAAAAGACTTGAAAAGGAGAAAGAAAAATGGTATAATAGACCTATACGGATGAGGAGTCAAATATGGAAAACAAACTGAAAGTCTTTGAAAGCAAACAGATCCGCACGTTATGGAACGCGGAGGAAGAGGAATGGTACTTTTCGGTAGTAGATGTAGTAGCCGTGTTGACGGATAGTACCAATCCGCAATCTTATTGGTACGTATTAAAAAACAGGCTGAAAAAAGAAGGAAGTGAACTCCTTACATTTTGTAAGGGGTTGAAAATGATAGCCCCTGACGGAAAAAGCAGAATGACAGACGCATTAGATACGAAAGGGGTATTGCGGTTGGTGCAGTCGATCCCGTCTCCGAACGCGGAGCCGTTCAAAATGTGGTTGGCGCAGGTAGGAAGCGAACGCTTGGACGAGATCGCGGATCCGGAAAAAGCGATCCGCCGTGGCGCGGAATTCTACCGCGCCAAAGGTTATACGGAAGGCTGGATCAACCAGCGCCTGCAGACGATAGAGATGCGGAAAGAACTCACGGACGAATGGCGGGCGCGCGGGATCGAGAAGGACAAGGACTATGCGATTTTAACCAATGAAATGACCAAAGCCTGGAGCGGGCTGACGGTACAGGAATATAAGGAAGTCAAAGGCTTAAAGAAAGAGAATTTGCGCGACAATATGACGAATATCGAATTAGTCCTGAACATGTTGGCGGAGGTCACGACGACGGCGCTGTCCAAGCAGGAAAAGCCCGTTACGTTTAAAGAAAGCAAGAAGATAGCGAAAGAGGGTGGAACGGTTGCCAAGAATGCCCGAACGGATATAGAAGGCCGATTGGGACGATCGGTGATCTCGCCGTTGAACGCAAAGGATAAACCGGCGTTGGAGATCAAGACGCCGGAGGATATAGACGACAATTAAATAGGAAAATGATAAAGACGTCGCACGGAAAACACCGCGCGGCGTTTTTTATTTTCCGAAAAAAGGAGGAGGAAGTATGTCAACGTATGTCCATTTCACAGAGCAGCAGAAAGAACAGGCGCGTCAGACGGATCTGGCGGCGCTACTCCAAGGCCAGGGCGAGGAGCTGAAACGGAGCGGTTCGGAATACGAATGGAAAGACGGCTCGGCGAAGGTGACGATCCGAGGCAACCTTTGGTATCATCAATACGAGCAGGAAGGCGGGGATGCGATCAGTTTCGTGCGCAGGTTTTATGACAAGGATTATCCGCAGGCCCTGGAATTTTTATTGGGCGGGAAAGCGGGCACACTCGTCACTTCCCCGCCGATAGAAAAGAAGAAGGAGACAAAGGAATTTGAATTGCCGAAGCGCAACGATACGATGAACCGGGTGTATGCGTACCTATTAATCCGCCGCGGGATAAACAAGAGCGTCTTAAATGCCTTCGTGGGGGAGAAGATGATCTACGAATCGGCTGAATACCATAACGCGGTATTCGTGGGCTATGACCAAGCCGGGAATCCGCGGCACGCGAACCTACGGGGAACAGGGACGAAGTCTACGTTCAAAGGCAATGCGCCGAATAGCAGCCCGGAATACAGCTTTCACTGGCATGGTAAGGGCGATAGTTTATATCTCTTCGAAGCGCCGATCGATCTGCTGTCGTATATTTCCAAGCACACATACAATTGGCGGGAGCATAGTTACGCGGCGTGCTGCGGGGTCGGCGAGCGGGTGATGTTTCAGATGCTCAAAGATAACCCGAATCTAAAGAAAGTCTATCTATGCCTGGACAACGACGAAGCGGGACGAACCGCCAATAGACGGATCCAGGCCAAGCTCCAATCCCAAGGCATACAAAGCGAAATCCTCATTCCGCATCATAAGGATTGGAATGAAGAATTATTAAATCCCGAACCCCAGCCTGAAGAAGAATCTAAGGAGGACGAGCTATGTCTGACGTTACCCTTTTAATCCTGTTGGGCGCGGTGATGCTGTGTACGCTGGGCGGGGTGACGCTTTTGGCGCATATCTATGATTTAAACCATATCAAAAGCAAAACGGTAGGCGACGGTCAGCACGGCACGGCGCGCTGGGCGACGAAAGCGGAGATCAAAAAAACGTATGACCAGGTCCCGTTCACGCCGGAGAAGTGGCGAAAACAGGCGGAACAAGGAAACGCGCCTACCATGTCTTTACCGACAAATAAGAAACGGTTGTTTAGAAAGACCCGGGAAGTGACAGAACAGCCACTGCCGCAGGGGATCGTGGCGGGTTGCAGAGGCGGGAAGGGCAATACAATGGCGCTGGTGGACACGGGCGACGTGCATGCGCTGATGATCGGCGCGGCGGGCGTGGGCAAAACCGCGTACTGGTTGTACCCATGCATCGAGTACGCCTGCGCGAGCGGGATGAGCTTTCTCTCTACCGATACAAAGGGCGACGTCATGAGAAATTACGGCACCGTAGCCAAACAATACGGCTACAACGTATCGGTAATCGACCTCAGAAACCCGACTCGCTCCAACGGCAATAATTTGCTGCATCTCGTGAATAAGTACACAGACCTGTACGAACAGAACCCGCAGGAGCTGGCGTATAAAGCGAAAGCGGAGAAATACGCGAAGATCATCTCGAAAACGATCATCCTGTCGGGCATGGAATCGGCGTCGTTCGGCCAAAACGCGTACTTCTACGACGCGGCGGAAGGGATTCTTACGGCGACGATCCTATTGGTGGCGGAGTTCTGCGCGCCGCAAAAACGACATATCGTATCTGTCTTTAAGATCATACAGGAACTGTTGGCGCCCTCCACAAAGAAAGGCAAGAACCAGTTCCAGCAGCTCATGGATTTATTGCCAAATACGCATAAAGCAAAATGGTTCGCGGGCGCGGCACTGAACGCGGCCGAGCAATCGATGGCGAGCGTCATGTCCACGGCGCTTTCGCGGCTCAACGCGTTTTTAGATTCCGAACTCGAACAGCTGCTGTGTTTTGATACGGAGATCGACGCGGAGAAATTCTGTTCGGAAAAATCTGCGATCTTCATCATCATGCCCGAGGAAGCGCCGACGACGTTTTTCATGATCTCATTGATCATCCAACAGCTCTATAGGGAAATCCTCGCTGTAGCGGACGAACAGGGCGGGAAGCTGAAAAACCGGTGCGTGTTTTTCTGCGATGAGTTCGGGACCCTTCCAAAAATCCAGGACGCGGAGATGATGTTCTCCGCGTCCCGTTCGCGTCGACTGCAGATCGTGCCGATTATCCAAAGTTTCAGTCAATTAGACAAGAACTACGGCAAGGAAGGCAGGGAAATCATCGTAGATAATACGCAGCTGACGATCTTCGGCGGTTTTGCGCCGAACAGTACCTCCGCGGAAGTACTATCGAAAGCTTTGGGGACCAGGACAGTGCTTTCTGGATCCGTGAGCAAGGGCAAGAACGATCCGTCTGAGAGCCTGCAGATGATCGAACGGCCGCTGATGACGGCGGATGAGCTTAAATCCATGCCCAAAGGCAGGTTCGTAGTGATGAAAACGGGCGCGCATCCCATGAAGGTGAAACTCAAGCTGTTCTTTGATTGGGGAATCACCTTTGACGAGGCTCATCCTTATACGGTGACAGAGAACGCGAACCGGACCGTGGAATACGCGGACAAGCAGGAACTCATCGACGGGATCTTGAAAAAATACAGCCGGGAACCGGACACAGAACTTTTGTGGATCGGGGGCAGGGCAGGCGTGAGCGGGGGACAGAGCCTGACGGAGAGCCGGGTGCATGAGCCGGAATCGGAACAGAAGATAGAACGGAACAAACCCGCTCCTGCATCGGTACGGACGTCGCCGCCGAGCCGAAGACAGCTCCCGCTGCCGTTCGATCCCGAGGAGCCGAATGAGCCGTTTTGATTTTATTTATCAAAACGATGACCTGCCGCACCGTGCCGTAGCCGTGTATCTGTACTTGTTTGACCGCGCGAACAAAGCCGGAGAATGCTGGCCGGCGATTAAGCGGATCGCGGAGGAACTGAAGCTCTCGACCTCTACCGTCCGCAGGGCGCTGGCGGATTTGAGAAAAGCGCGCCTGCTCGTTTCCGAGCAGCGCTATCGGCCAAACGGCGGCAAGAGCAGCCTGTGTTATAAGATCCTCACCGAACAGAACAAAAAACCGCCATAAAGACCTTGATAAAAAAATCAAGAAAAACAAAAGGAGGAAAAGTATGAAACTAAGAACCAAACTCATCATCGGTCTTGCGTTTATCGTGGTATCGTTTCTATCGCTGGGCGCGGGACTATACGGCGGGAGAACAGAAACAGCGACGGCAGCGACCTCTGTCACGGCGAAATGTCTGACGTATGGCAGAACCACGGTCGGAAGTTCTAACACCGGCGGCTGTCCGGATAATTTCAAAATCTATATGTCCGGGGCAAGCGTTAGCGGCGCCTCTACGATTTATGATAACGCGCTCTTGGATTGGTCGTATTATGCTTTTACGATCGAGCCGAGCGGCGCCTGTTCGCATCTTACCTTCCGCCTGATTCGGGACGGGCACGTGTATGTCAGCAAATCCCTGTCGGGCAGCGGCAATTTGACACTGTATGAGAGCGCGTTGCCGGACGGGATGTATGAATTGGAATACACGGGCCAGTATAAGCCGCTTATTGTTTCGGGGTATGTGACGTATAGCTATAGTTATCATTTCGAAGCGGATAAAACGCCGCCGAGTACTACCTTAAAAGCTGGCGGCAGTTCGATCAAAACCGGAAGCTATACCAATCAACAGATCGTATACTCGGCAGAGGATAAACATTTCTCGAGGATACAGTATAAGAGTCCGAAGAGCGGCGGTTATATCAACAGTTACACGACCTCCTATACGGTACCAGCCACGGACTCCAATAACGGCTGGTGGTATTTCTATGCCTTAGATACCCTGGGCGCGTCGAGTTCCACGGTTTCGGTATATCTGGATACGATCGCGCCGCTCGGGAGCGTAAAAGCGGGCGGGAACAGAATAGAAAACGGTGGGTACACGAATAAAGCGGTGTCGTACACGGCCACGGACGCGGGCGGGATCGCGTATTATCAGGTGAAAAAGCCGTATATCACCGTTTGGGAGAGCTATACCGCAGGTGCAAGCCTCACGGGAATGTACGGCTGGTACACGTTCCGGGCGGTGGATCGGGCGGGAAATATTTCCGAAGAATACGAAGTGTATTATGACATTTCTCAGCCGACCGGCAAGCTATACGGCGGCACAACCGAGTATTTAAGCGGATACGCCACCAATGCCGAGTACGTGAAGTACGAAGGTTACAGCGCGTATGCGCCGATTGCGGGCTGTTACGTGAAACTGCCCGGCGCGAGTAATTATACGAATTACCTCAGCGGTACGCCGCTGACAAACGAAGGGACGTATTACTTTTATTGCGTATCCAAAGCGGGGATGCCCGCTTCCGCAATCAGCATCACACTGGACAAAACAAAACCGGTAGGCGCGTTATACGGCGGGGCGTATAACGTAGCGAACGGCGGATACACCAATGCGGAATATATCCGCTTCCTGGCGACGGACTTAACGCGCATGACTACCTATGTAAAACTGCCCGGCGCAGCTTCGTATGTCGAATATACCATGGGAGCGAAGTTTACGGAGGAAGGCAGGTATTCCTTCTATGCCCGCGACGAAGCGAACAACGTATCCGATACCTATACCGTCACGCTCGATCGCAGGCTCCCCAAAGCACAATTATATGTGGACGACATTCCGTGCGGGAATAACGGGTACACGAACGGCGGGCATATCCGCTTTGAGAGCGACGGCGCGAATTGCTATGTGAAACTGCCGGGCAGCGTTGCGTTCGCCCCATACCTGTCCGGTGCGGAATACTATAAGCCGGGCAAGTATGTGTTCTATGGCGTGAGCGAAGCGGGCAGCTCTACGGGCGAGTATAGCATAGTCATCGACCGGACGGTGAAGCCGCTGGAGCTTGGGAACGTGGAAAACGGCAAAACAGACGGCGACGTAACGCTGACCTGGACGGACGGGGATCCGGACGAGTTCGCGCCTGTACAAACCGTGACCGTGAACGATAAGCCGTATAAGAAAGGCGAGCCGATTTATACGATAGACACGGGCGTTTATGAAGTGAGCTGTATCGACGCGGCGGGGAATACCTGGACGACGGAATTCTCTTCGACGAAACGGAACGTACTCACGCAGACCTTGCAGAAAGAATACTACGAAGCTTTGGACGCAGAGGACGAACCTATCGCTTTTGGGAGCTATGACGCGGCGTTTGCGTTTGCTGCGACGCAGGAAAAACGGTACGTCCAAACCGGTGAATGGAAAAGCGAAACCTGGGACGCGGGGATCGCCATGGACGGGAAGGACAGCGTGAACGCGAAAAACGGGACGTATTTTGTCTATAAAAAGTCCGGGAACCCCAAAGAACAGGTAGCGTATTTTACCGAAGAAAGATTGAACGAAGTTATTGCAGAGTATGCGAAAGAAGGGATTAAAAGCTATTACTATTGGCAGAAGGAACCTGCGAATATTGCGGACGGAGAAAATCTGTATGCTTATTTTGACGAAAAGACGGTTCTGGGAAGTTCGATAGAATTTGGCGAAAACGTCGCGTGCCTGATCGACGGGGAAACGTTTATCGGGAGCGTATATGACACGGAAGGGAGGCATCTCCTTACGGTCTCAGACGAATGGGGGAATACGTGCGAATATACCCTGATTGTGATCCGCCGCGCGTCCGAGATCCGGTACGCGGTAGGCGGGGGAAGCAATAATGTGGCGGCGTTCGACCGAACATACTATTTCAAAGACGAAGTGACCGTATCAATAGCCGATGGCTACGACGAGATTGCGATGTTCTCGGTCACGGATGAAAACGGCGGGCCGGTGGGTTGTTTCTCTTTGGACGAGAGCTGTGTGATTAAGAAGAGCGGGAGATATACGGTGCAGGCCATCAACCATTTCGGGAAATCGGAAGTCTTTTGCTTTGTCTTGTCCCTCGATGCGCCGAAAGCGGAACTGACGGACAACACCGCAAAAAAGAAACTCGAAGTGACCATCATAAAGAGCGCGGATAAGGAATCGCATATCCAATCCCTGGAAATCTACAAATCCATGGACGACGGTAAAACTTGGACATTGCTCGAACAGGACGATTACGGGAAAATCATCTCCTTAAATACGCTTTCCTATGGATTCCGCACCTCGGGGATATATAAAGTCGTATTGACGGACGAGTTCCGCTCCGGGTTTGACGCAGTGAGTGTGCAGCACGATTATACGCAGCCGCTCCCCGAAGGCGTGCTCGTCGGTGTGGAGAATAACGGGTGTACGAACGGAGTCGTAGCGTTCGAGTGGAAGGACGAGGCGATAGTGACGCTTATAAAGGATGGAGAGGAGATTGGGTATGTTTCGGGAAAGAAACTGAAAGAGGATGGCAGGTATTCGTTGACCATAGAAAACTATGACGGGAGCCTGAAAACCTATACCTTTACGATAGACACCATCCCGCCGGAAGTTCTTCTCGAGGGCGTAAAGAACGGCGGAAAGACAACGGACAGCGTCACGATTTCTAAGCTGTCCGAAGAAGCGGAGGTGAAAGTATATCTCAATAACAACGAGATCGGGTATAAGCTCGGCGAGAAGCTGACGAAAGCGGGAAAATACCGGGTGGTGGTGACCGACGCGTGCGGGAACAGCTCGGAATACACGTTTGAAATCAAAAGCGCCGGTAAGGATACCAATTTTGTAGGCATAGGCGTGATTGTGGCGATCGCCATCAGCGCGCTGGTGATCATCGGCGTGGCGGCCGTGATCATCCTCAAAAAAAGAAGAAATGAATGAGCTATAAAAAAACAAGCAAGGCAGGGCTGTGAGGAATCACAGCCCTGTTCCTTTGAAAATTTAGGAGGAAAGAAAAATGACGAACAAAAAGGAACAAAAAAACACTAAGGAAACGGCAGTCATTACGGAACGCAAGCCTCGTAAACTTAAATCGTTGGCTACAATGCTGGTGGGCGTTATACTCGGCATGGGGATCATGATCCCGGTCGCCGCAGGCTTTAAGAATGCGAACATTGAAGACGGCCTAAAAATCGAAAAACCTACCGATGCTGAAAAATCCGATAATTTCATTATTAATAACGGCGGTATGGTGCCGGGCGAAACGCAGGAACACGGTATTTGTCTAATGTCCGCTCCGATCGCGCCAGCCAATTACGCCGATTATGGCATTTCACCTATAGCTGAAACTGCTTATACCCTAACAGCGACTATAACTCCCGCAGAGGCTACCAATAAAGCGGTGGATTGGTCGGTTGAATTTGCAAACCCGTCGGGTACATGGGCAAAAGGGAAAATTGCAACCGATTATGTAACGGTAACGCCGACAAGCGACGGCGCATTGACCGCAAACGTTACATGTCTAAAAGCGTTCGGGGAAAAAATCAATGTAAAAGTTATTTGTCGGGATAACACAAAAGTTGCCGCAACCTGTATTACGGAATACGAAAAGAAATTAACCGACGTAAAAGTGACGCTAAACGGTGTGACTGCTTCTATAAATGACGAAAATATCTCTTTTACGGGCGACCCGTCTCAGAAATATCCGATTACCGTAACGCCTGTATATACTGCTTATACTCTCGATAAAGCGTATGAGATAGTTCCCCGCCAGGAATTGGTTGTATTCCCGTCTGTATTGTCTTCGTCTTTAAGCGACGAGTATTATGATATTCGTCGGGATTTCGGGGATTATAACACGAGTACCGAGTTCTCGATTTTTGGGTTTTGCCTGGGCGAGATCAACGGCTATCTTTATACGGACGGTTCGGACTATAACCGCGCGGTAAATTACTATAAAACGCATGTCCGGGACTCGTCTATGAAAATAAACGTTATCAATAAAACGAATTCGAACGCCATAGTGGGTTCCCTTATCATAGATTTAACGAACGCAGCTTTCAAAATCGCGGTATCAGGCGTAAGCGTGGGAAACTCAACGGTGATATTCTAAAAGACGGAGGGAAAGCGACCACCGGGACGTGATAATGACGATTCTTCGCAGAAGAAACGGTGAAGAGTCGCTGAAAAAGAGCAAGGCAGGGCTGTGAATACAGCCCTGCCCGCTCAAAAATTGAGAACAGCGCCTCACAAGGGTGAATTCCGCCCCGGAGGTGGAAGGTGGCACCTGTCACCATGACAGGTGAATGTGAACTACCCAACGGAAAAGTAACTACTACAGAAAAGAAAGAAGCAGATAAAATAGAAGAGAAGAGCCTGCTCCATTAAAAGGCACGATAAAATTTCAATAGCAACAGAATAATAGTTTGCAGTTCTTACCGTTGAGTTGATTCATTTTCTCTGTACAGGTTGTTAGATTTGGAATGCTTGGATTTAAGTGAAAAACAAGAAAATAGATCCATTTTTCTCTGCTGTTACCCCCTTTATTTTCTTCTGAAAACTTTTGATATAGGTATTGACAAAGCCTTTTATCCGTGATATAATCTCTTTGTAAATAAAAATAACAATTCTGGAAAATAATTGAAAGGAAGCAATTGATCAAATAAATTACGGAGGTGTACTCCAATGGCGATATTTTAAGCGCAGTCTTATCTGATATAAGGATAGGATGGCGCTTTTTTTGGCGTCTGAAAGAAGCGGTATTTCAGGGGGACTCCGAAGGGAAAAGGGGGCGGAGCATGAAATAACGTTTTTTTGCAAGCGCCGATGCGAAGAAGCTATGTGTTCGGTAGCTGACATAAAGAGACCGAATGTATCAGCGTGCTGGGCTTTGAAAAGGACAGCATACGAGTCGAAAAAAAATTTTACGAGAACCAACTTTACGAAAAATGGATCTAAAAAATAAAGACAACGAGGGAAAAAGATGAAAAGAATTAAACCGGTAGCGTTGATAATGAGCATCGTCATGTTAGTGACTTTTACGCCGCTTTCGCTCTTACAGGCAGCGGCCGACGGTATCAAAGAAATAGACTTTACGCAAGAGAAAGCAATTTCTGCAGATGTGGTGGACTCTGTAGCGGAGCCTATGGTAGATAAGGGCATTAATAATGAACGCTATATAGACAAAGAAATAATAGAAAAACGCACTGAAACGTCCAAACAATTTCTGATGGATGACGGGATGATCATGGTGCAAAACTACGGCGTTCCCGTTCATTATGAAGAGGAGGACGGATTCAAAGAGATCGATAATTCTCTGAAATTAAAAACCTCCGAAACAGGGGAAAAATACTTTGAAAACACTGCAAACAGTTTTAAGGTGAAACTGTTTGAAAAATTGGACAAGAGGAAAAATGTTTCGATAGAAAATAAGGGTTACACGTTGGAATTTTCTCTCCGCGATCGTATAGGCGAAATTCAGCAATTGGCAAAAGCGGATGTAATGGGAACTGAATTTAATAACGCTATAACCAAAGCCAACAAAGTAGCGAATACCGACGCGGTTGACTATTCCAATAAGAAACTGAAAGAACCGTTGCAGCCGAATGTAGGAGAAGCCGGTTTAGTATATAGAAATGTATTCCAAAACGTGGACTTTGAGTATTCGATTACATCCTCGGGCGTTAAAGAAGATATAATCGTCCACAGTACTTTGGAACACTATGAATTCCATTATACGATCACTGCGCCGGATTTATCCTTATTATTGACAAACGAAGGAGAAATCATTGCCTATACGGAAACGGAAGAAGCCGTATTTGTGATCCCTGCGCCCAATATGACGGACGCAGCCGGCGTTTACAGTGAAGAAGTATCTTATACATTGACCGATCGTGAAGACGGCACATATATTTTGGGAATAATGGCAAACGAGAATTGGATGAACGCGCCGGAGCGGGCATTTCCCGTAAAGATCGATCCTGCAGTTTATTCAATCACGAAAGAAACGGCGAATGGGTTGACGTTATATTACAGCGGCGGAAAAGAATATAATCAGCCGCGGATCAAGTTCGGAAAAGTGGACTCAAAAACTTGCGATTCGTTTATCTCGTTTCCCAATGAAAACGATCAGTTCTATTTATCGGGATATCAATTGACATATAGCAAGTTAAGATACTATGTAAGAAGTGTCGGAAATAGTACGGTAGGATCAACGGATTACTATGTGCGAACGGCAAAATCGACGCTCCCGCTTGGGAATGTGACCGCATTCTCTCAAATGGAGTATACGGGCAGTCCGATATTATTGAGTAATACGATAAAATCTTATAAGTCCTGGTTTACGACGAAACATGAAGAGCGGTGGGAAGAAGCGTACTTTAATCCGGAAGCGTTTAACGGCTGTGCGGATATGGTTTTCATGTGGTATTATACAACGACGAACGACAACCAGCACGGCGAAGTGGATGTGCGCGAGGGCAATTTGCCGAGCGTGTTGAATTATTACGTTTCCACGGTAGGCGTAAAAGAAGACTTACCGTATGAACAGTTTGAATACAACGGCGGTGCAGCCAATATCAATTTGATAAACGGAGCGGTGACGGCATCGTTTTCCGCATTGTCCATCGACGTACCTACCAATCCTATTGCATTGGAATTGGTATATAACGATTATTATGATGAGATAATGACCGAATTCGGTATGCATAAGATGTTCGGGAATAACATCAAAATCAATTTCCAGCAAGGTATAAAACGCGAAACAAAGGCAGTGCGTTATGTGGATGCGGACGGTTCCATAGATACATTGGGTCAGGAAGGCGGGGCATATTATTCCGTCAATCGAAACATGACATATAACATAAATGCAAACGCGCTGTTTATAGGCGGAAAGACAAAACTCCTGTTTGACGGAAATAAATCTTACAGATACTATGACGCGAGTTTTATTCATAAAGAAAAATTGATGTATGAAATCTTTTATTCCGGCAGTAAAATCACCCAGATCGCCGGATACACAGAGGGCGTAAAAACGCATTACATTTCCTTTACATATAGTGGGGATAGAGTGATTTACGCTCAATCTTATATGGCTGAAGACGTAATAAGCGGCTATCCGTTTCAACTGCTTGCAAGATGCGATTTTTCATACGACGCGGACGGAAATCTGACTCAAATAAAAAATTACAACTCGAACAGCGTAAAGTTCAAGTTTGAGTATAATGAGGGACAGTTATACGGATTAACCGATTTTGACGGAAACGGTTATTTATTCGGCCGCGCACATTGGACAAATCCGAGTCCTATGCGGATGTCGATTATAAATTATATTTACGGGAACAGTCCGGCTTATGACGATTATTATCGTTACGATTATGTGAGTTTTTCGGCGGATGCCAAAGTATCAAACGTGACGTATTACGATGCGGATGGGAATAAATTGGGTGAGAGAAGCGTAAGCAGGCGCTTTGCGAAAGGAGTGCAAAGTGGATGGTATAAAGACGATAAGGGTGAAACGGCTATCAGTACGGTATCTTCGAGCATGACCGGAGATGGCAATCGGGAATATCTGACGTATACTCAAAATATTTATTCTACGATACAAAAACAAAATACGACGTTGAGTGCGTCGTCTTATTCCATAAACCCGGGCAGCTCGTTATCCGGATCAATATCTACAAATCATGGGATTGTTTCCAAAAGCGGGCGGCAATATTGTATCAGCTTATTTTTATACTCCTACGGAACGACGTTTGCGGAAATATTGGTTAATGGAACAAGCCGGGGAAAAATCAGTTTAAACGGAGCGACGAAGTCGTACTTTATCATTCCTGTAAGCTATTATTCGGGCGCTACGTCTATTCAGATAAAAAACACGGGAAATAATTATTTAGATGTTTCGGATGTTTCCTATAATTATTACACAAGCACACAAATAAAGAAGCGGATCGAGACCATGTCTGTTTTCAACTATGTAAATTTTGTGGAAAACAGAGGGTTGGATTATAGGCAAACGGTAAGATATGATTTCCTTGGACAGATAACAAGTGCGAGTGAAACCGATTATTCGGGAACGACCGCGACGACTAAAAACTATACCTATACATACGAAGAATATCCTAATATAACGACACGTTCGGAATACGATGCAAAACGTATAAAGTCGATAAGCGACGGGACAAAAGAAATCACCTATGAGTATTCGAGCAGCGGGGTTTTGAATAATAAGATAACGACTATAACCAAAGACGGCGGAACGAACATATCGAAAACGGTATCCGAAACAAACGGCGCTTTGGGGGAATACTTTACGATTCAGACAAAAAATGGCATAACCGTCAGAACAGACTATGGTATAAAAGGAGGAAACGTCCAACCGTATAAAATCACCTCTGGTAATTCTGTCATAGAATATGAGTATAACTATAACGGACAGATAACGAAGGTAAAAGAAAACGGAAAGCTGGTGCAGCAGACCAATTACTCCAACGGAAAAGAAAGCAGTTTCAATTTAGGTTCAACAGAGAGTTATGCATTAGTAAGAGATTCATTGAATTTCGGTCTGGTAACGGGGATAAATCATAATGGCAGCAGAAAGCTGACTATAGATTATAATGATAACGGCGACGTTAATTTGACAACTTATGCAAACGGTGCTACAATAGAGTACACCTATGATTATAGGGAACTGCAAAGCGTCGAGCTGAAAGATTCTCCGTCTGCGGTTGCAACCAACATAGCCTACGGTTACACGGGCAAGGATTTGACGAGCGTAACGCAAAGTCGAAACGGCGTGACGCAGTTGGCGTACCAATTTACCGACAGCAAAACGCAAGCCAAAATGACGGTCAGCGGAGATTTGAACGCGAGCTATACGTATAATTACGATGAGGAAACCGGGTGGTTGACCAATAGAACCATCAATTTGGAAAATTCGAAAACGAGAACGGAATGGTTCACCTTTGACGGGCATGGAGTTTTGCAAAGTCAGGGTAATATCGATCATAAAACACTATATGGTTATGATTCTTTGGATAGACTATCGACCAAAACGCAAGTCGTCGGCTCGATAGAACGGCAAAAGCTACAATATAATTATATAAGTACAACGGAGTACCAAACAAATCGGATCAGCTCTATCTATAATATAACCAATAGCTCCCGACAGACGTATTCGTATAACAACCGCGGCTATATTTCCTCTTACAATAATACGCTGAACGGCGATAGTTATAGCTATATCTACGACGGAGCGGGACGGTTAACATCAGACGGAAAATATACATACGCTTACGATACGTTGAATAATATAACGTCGAAAACGTCTTCTGGAAGTACAACGGAATACGGATATTGGTCGGGAAGCAAAACAAGGCTGCAATATATATCTGAAAACGGGATAAAGAGATATTTCTCCTATGACACAATGGGAAATATAACAAATTACAAGGGAAGTAGTACCACTTCGTCGCAAAACCTGTATTGGACGCGGGGAAACATGCTGAGCCACGGCAATATACAATCGGGCAAGAACTTTAGTTATCAATACGGCGCCGATAACTTAAGATACAGCAAGACGGTGAACGGGGAAGAAACGCTGTATTATTGGGACGGGGACGTATTGGTCGGAGAAAAGACGGGAGCGAACTATACGCAGTATTTGTACGACGCGAGCGGAATCATAGGGATGATCTATAACGGAGCGTACTACTACTTTGAGAAAAATCTATTCGGAGACGTCTTAAAAGCGTACAACGTAAGCGGAACAAGTGTGGCGAGCTTCCAATACGATTCGTATGGGAACGTTTTAAGCAAAAGCGGAAGCATGTGGGACAAAGTGCATTTTCGCTATCGGGGCTACTATTACGACGAGGAAACAAGTTTCTACTATTTGCAAAGCCGATATTACGACCCGAGCATCTGCCGGTTTATAAGCGCGGATCAATACGAATTGATTGGGGCATTAAGCAAATCGTTAGGAGAACTCAATCTTTATTCGTATTGTGCGAACAATCCCATTATATATACGGACGGATCGGGACAAAGTATAATCTTTTGGTTGATTTTGGGAAGTATAGTAGCGAGTGGATTAATAACGGGTTTTTCCGCGATGAACAATAGTATTGAAGGAGAAAGCAAACTGGGCGCGTTTATAGGTGGGTTTGTAGACGGAGCGGTAGGCGCGGCTTCACTGGCGGCGGGAATAGCAACCGGTGGTATTGGGGGATTTTTTGTCACAATAGGAGGAAGCTTTATAGGTGGTTTTACAGGAAACGTAATAAATCAGCTTATTTCATATGGTAACGTAGATCCTAAAATTAGTGCGGCGCAAGGATTTTTTAGTGCTCTTACTAATGGAGTAATATATGTGGGGTTTTCTTTTATTGGTCTTGTAGAAGGTGCGACGTGGGGAATGCGTTTTATTGATGCGGTGAAATTATCGCCAATAAGTTTGGCGTTTTCCGCTTATTTTATGTATTATGCATTTCCTAATGTAAACAAAATTAGGGAGAGATGAAAATGAAAAAAGAGAAAGAAAACGAGTTTTATGTGTTTTTACCGTTGGTTATTTATATAACAATAATTCTCATCATAGGCATAGTGATGTTTGTCGTTTTTTTGAATAAATATGATTGGAATGAAATATTCCCCTATATTTTATTGGCAATGCTTATACTTTTACCGATATGTATATTTATTTGGGGCATTTGTACCATGGCATGTAAAATAACCATTAATGAAATGGGAGTTACAAGGAGGTTGTTTGGAGTCAAGAAACGATTTATTGCATGGAAAGAAGTTAAAGAGATAAGAATAAAGAACCCAATTGCTGGGTGGATATTTATTTCCAAAAAATCTTTAGGAAATTGGGGAATTTCAAGATGTAGGTTAAGTAGAGCAACTATATATTTAATGAGTACTTCAAAAGTAATTGAAACATTGAAAAAATATTGTCCGCAAAAAGAATTGTTACAAAATTTATAGTAAAGGAATACGAAAGCCTGATAGAAAAAAAGTAACAAAAACAATGTTCGCTATCGTGACTATTGCCGCGATAGCGAACTAAATTTAACTATCAGTTTTTAGTGCTCAATAACGTGAAAATGTTGCCATGAGGATTGTTGTCGAGGATAGCGTTGGTTCTGTTAACTAAATTTGGTCGAAGCAGTCTTATAGCTTCAGATACTGAAAAGGGCAACAGAATTTTCTGTTGCCCTTCGTTTTTTAAAATATCAGTTTTTTTCAGTCTTTGCTTTTGCACCGCGTGAAGGAAGAGAAATGTTGTTTTTCTTTAAGCGACTGTAAATCGTATTCACGGAAATGCCCAGCTGTTTCGCAATAGCGTAGCAGGACATCTTTTCGTCCTCATAAAGCCTGATGATCTCTTCGTTGGAGATCGCTTTGCTGGGTGTCCGGGATTTTTTAACTTTGGGAAGCGACGTCGGCGTGTCTGCTTGAGGAAGCTCCAAAGCCTGGGAAGTTTCCTGCTGAAAGGGTTCCTCGAGTAGTTGTTTCTCTGCCGGTGTCGATATGCCCGCTTCCGCAGGAACAGTTTCTGTCGTCGGAACAGGGATATTAAGAGCCGCAAGAGCCTCCAAACAGGAAGCCAAGCAACCTTTCATGGCAACCAACGCCTGCGTTAAAGTATCCACTTTTTGTGAAAGGGCCAAAACAGTGTCTTTTAAGGACTCCGAACGTAAACGTCCGGGCTTTCTGCGGGAGATATTATTCTTTTTCAAGCGATATCGGACCGCTTGTATAGAAACGCCATACATATCGGCAATCTCCTGCAGGGTTTTTCCTTGCTCGTATAAACGAATCATGTCCTCTGTGTTTTCTTGTTTTGCAGGCCTGCCCCGTTTCTTTGGCATCGCAATGATTTCTATATCTTCCATTTTTATCCTCCTTAGATTAATAAAATTATAGTATATATTTGTAAAAAAGTCAAGATATAAAGACGATGATTAGGGGATTAAAAAAGTTTATTTAGGGAGAGATATTGACAAATGTCCTTGCAAGGGGTATAATGAAAAAAATAGGATCGGAAGGGAGAAAGATGTCAAACAAAACCGCGCAGGACACAAAAAGGATCTATTCCACCGTAAAAAAGCAGATCAAGGAACTGGTGGACACTTTTTCCGCAGAAGAGCTGGAAGAGATTTCTGCGAATATGTTCAAACTGCTGCATCTGACGGATAGAGAAATAAAGAAACGTACCAATGCCACTGTAAATTTGTGCAAGGCAAGCGCGGAAAGATACGGGGAGGTATTCCCTGGACTTGACGTGGTTTCTAAAATGGCTCTGTGCTGCACCTCGTTACAGCTTCCCTATGATTTGATTTCTCGGGAGCGTTCTACCTGTATGGCGTTTGCGATATGGGTATTGGACGAAGTGAAAGAAGCGGGAAAGATAGAGGAACTTTATGACATTTTACCCGATTCCTATTCCTTTTCAGGCAAGACGGTGTATGACGTTTGTCATTCGCCCGATTTGATCGAAAAAGTAACCTATATGTGTGAGGAAAATATGGGTGAAACAAAAGCGTCATTTAAAGTCTTGCTCGATTTGCTGCCCGCAGAGCGGCTAAAGGAAGCAAAGGAATACTTCCACAGCGAGCTTTGGCGAGTCATAGAGCTATATTTGAAAATCAATTTGCGTTTGGAAGAACGAAGGAACAGAGTAGAAGAAGAGAAAGAACAACTCCTGAAATCGGTTCTTCCGTTCAGCGTATTGATGGTAAAAAGCGGCGGGATAGACGAAGCCCGCATGGAAGCCTTGGAGGAGGAAGAAACAAAACTTCGGGAATGGGAGGCAAAAACAATCCTTTCTCTATTCGAGGTCGGCAGTGTCACAAAAGAGGAAGGGAAACGAAAATGGGGATATTTATGGACGGACGAGCTGGAAGAGTTCCCGATCGCCGATCCGTTTACCATCTGCGCCATGTTTCATATTCTGCAATACGAAAACGACGACTTATTCTGGGCGATGGGACCGAGTGTTACGTTGTTCCACATGGCCGCTTTGCGGTTGCCGTGGAACGGAGACTTAGACAATCAGGGTATTCCGGCTTTGCGGGATGAGGAACGAGAGCCGCTGTATGAGTTGAAATATAAGGGCGGGATGTTTGAAGGCTCTGTCGATAAAAGCCGTTTGATCAATGACGCGCAGCTCATCTACCATTTAACGGACGGAGCGATTATGCCGAGAAAGCTCCGCCGTTACGAGGGCGCGCGGCTGATTTTGAAAAACCAAGGCATCCCGGAAGAGCGAATCGATTACATATTGGAACACGTGCGGCTGTTGGCGGAATTGTCCCATCAAAGCGATGAATATAGAAGGGCATGGGACGATGATTTCGATGAGGACGCGTTCGACGATACTGACGAGGAAGAATCAGCCTCAGAGGCTGACGAGTTCCACGAAGAGGAAGAGCTGGAAATCGAAGCGGAGAGCCGCATACCCGAGCCTGAGTACGAAAACGAACAAGATCAATTGACCGCCGAGCTGCAGCAGTTACGGGAAGAGAATAAACGACTGAGAACGCAGTTACACGCGGCGGATCAACATAACAGGAAGATTCAAAAGGAATACAGAGCCGTATATGAGAAAACACGCGGGGAGCATAAGGAACTGACCGACCTGCGCACATTGGTCTTTAATCAGCAAAACGGCGAGTTCGAGAACGAAACGGAAGAAAAGATAGAAATCGAGTATCCGTACACGGCGCGGCACACGATCAGCATCTTCGGCGGGCACGACTCCTGGAGCAAAGCGATTAAGCCTCTGTTTAACAATGTGAGGTTCATCGGACGGGACGTGACGCCGCATCCGGACGTCATCAAAAATTCGGATGTCGTATGGATTCAGACCAATTCTATGTCGCATACCTATTTTTATAAGGTAATAGACGTGGTACGCCAAAATAATATCCCTGTACGATATTTTGCCTATGCGAGCGCACGGAAATGCGCGGAACAGATCGTATTGGATGATTTGAACTAAAAGATGGCAGGGTTACAAAAGGGAACTAAAAAGCCAAAAGATAGCAACAGAAGAAATGATATATAGGATCAATTATGTAAGCGGAAAAGGATTTCTACTCGGAAGTCTATAATTATTTGTTGGGAAAAAAGCAGCAAGAAGTAATCGCTAATGAAAAATATTAGAAATTTATAATTATAGGTTGCATTATAGCTATTTTTGTGGTATAATATAAACAGGAGGCGAATGGTATGACGATTGATACGAATCAAGTTCTGTCTATAACAGAAACGAATCAGAATTTCTCGAAAGCGGCGAGAATAGCAGATAAGCAGGGTAGTGTAGTGGTTTTCAAAAATAATAAACCGAAGTATATGCTGATAAACTTGGAAAATAATCCGTTGATTGATTTAACGGACGACGAAAAAATCGACGTGGTGGCAAAGCGCGTTTTGGAAAAGCATCGGAAAGCCTTTGAGGAACTGGCAAAATGATAAAATTCAGCCAGGACAAAGTGTTACTGTTGCACCAATTACTCATCGAACAGACAGGCGGCGAAGACGGAGTGCGGGACTTTGGCTTATTGGATTCTGCATTGGAAGCATGTTATGCTACGTTTGACGGGAAAGAGCTTTTTCCAAGCAAAGAAGAAAAAGCGGCAAGACTTGGCGTAGGGCTTGTATCTAATCATGCGTTCGTGGATGGAAACAAGCGGATAGGGATGTATGTTCTGCTGACTTTTTTAGAGGTGAATGGAATCACGATAGACGTGACGGATAAAGAAGTCGTGGAAGTGGGGCTAAAACTTGCGGAAGGGAAAATGAAATATGAAGAGCTGTTAGCCTGGATTAAAGATCGTGAATGAAAGGCTGAGTCCAAGGGCAAATAAAAAGAGATACTCACGCGTGGGTATCTCTTTTCATTTTAAAGGGTACGTATTAATCTCTGTAATCCGTTCGACCCAACAAATAATCTATACTGACCTTGAAATACTCTGCGATAGCTTTTAAATATTCCAGCGACGGAGTAATTTCTTCTCTTCTCCATTCATAAAAATAGTTTTCAGGAAAAGAAAATTTTTAGTTTAATAATTCAGAATATATAGAATCTAAAGGCAAAATTTCGGAAGCATCACTTATTTTTTAATCCGCTTTTGTATATCTTCCACAGAAGGCAATTCTCTTTCAAGCTCTTTCGGTAGATTTCCTGTAATCTTATATTCGCTTACGCCCATTGGTTTACTCATATCCTTTAGAGAATATTCGGCGACGAGGTTATTTTTGTTTTGACACAAAAGGAGTCCGATAGTGGGTTTGTCGTCTTCCTTTTTTAAGAGACCATCTACTGCGGAAAGATAAAAATTGAGTTGTCCCGCATATTCGGGTTTAAAGTCTCCCGTTTTAAGCTCTATTACAACATAACAGCGTAAATTTATATTGTAAAATAAAAGGTCAATATAAAAATCGTCTCCGCCGATGTTTAAATGATATTGATTACCTACGAAAGCAAAACCTGTACCGAGTTCAAGCAGTAACTCCGTAATGTCTTTGATAAGAGCCTGTTCGATATCGCGTTCAAGCATATCTTCCTTAAAGGGAATAAAATCGAAAACGTAAGGGTCTTTCATAGTCTGGAGGGCGAGTTCACTTTGAGGGGCAGGTAAGCGGCTTTCAAAATTTGAAATTTTTTCCGTAAGAATTTGCCGCTCGTAAAGTTTCGTTTCGATTTGATGAACGAGTACATTCCGGGAACAGCCGTTTTTAATACAATTTCTGGCATACCATTCTCTTGCGTCAGGATTATTGACTTTATCCAAAAGCACGATATTATGTCCCCACGGAATTTGTGCAACAACCTGTTGCACAAATTCTATATCGGGATATTCCGCGGCAAATTTTGCCATATATTTTAGATTCCTAACGGAATAGCCTGTACTATTAGGAAATGCTAATTTGATATCTTTGGCAAGATTATCGATAAATTTATTGCCCCAAATTTTACATTCATTAATTGCAGTACCAATGCTGTGATAAAGCAAAGTAAGCTCTCGATTAATTTGTAGAGCTGCTTTATACTGTGACTTGGCTATTTCGGATTTAATTGTTTCAATAATGGAGAGATATTGATTGTCATTAATTAACATAAATTCCCCTTAAAAATTTTGCAAGACTTAATTTTTGTCGTCAGTACGTCCTAATAGGTAATCTGGCGAAACCTTAAAGTATTCAGCTAAAGCCAATAAATTATCTAATGTTGGTAACGTTTTTCTCCGAAGCCATTCTTGAAAAAGATTTCTTGCAAACGGCATTCTATGTGCAATTTGCGCAAATGTTGTTCCTTTTTCTTCTGTTAGTTGTAAAAGCCGTGCATGAAAAGTGGTGGGACTTTCAGATTTATAGAATTCATTTTTATCTTTTAGTCCTAAAAGGTACTCTAATGATACTTCGGAATAATCAGCTATTTTAAGTAAAGATTGCATACTCGGAACTATTCCATAAATCGTGGCGCGCGAGATTATGTCCTTATTAACTTTTACTAAAGAGGAAAATTCAGTTCTTCGACAGCCTACGTCATCGATAAGCTCAAGTAATCTTTCTCGAAACTCAGGGGAAACTTTTTTCTTTGGGGTTTCTGATATTTTTTCCATATTATCCATGGTTAATTTACTCCTTCTTTCAGTTATGTCTATAATCTGTGCGTCCAAGCAGATAATCGATAGAAACGTCAAAGTATTCTGCTATCGCTTTTAAATACTCAAGAGAAGGGAATGTCTTTCTCCTTAACCATTCATTAAATGAGTTCCTTGAAAAAGGCATAGAGTGAGAAATCTTGGAATATTTCGTATTTTTCTCATTTTTAAGATATTCTAATCTTGTATGAAAGGTTGTAGGATTTTCTGATTTGTAAAAAGATCTATCGTCGGTTTCAGCTAACAAATAATCCAATGAAATATCCAAATGATCTGCAATTTTGATAAGAGATTGTAAGCTGGGAATAATACCGTAGAGTGTCGCACGTATAATTACATCTTTACTTATACCGACAGCTGAAGCAAATTCTTTTTTTGTACATTCTTCGTCAGAAATTAAATCTTTCAGACGTTGCTGAAATTCTGGTGATACCCTCTTTTCGGTATCTTCGGGGATTTTAGACATAATTAGACAAGAGCCTCCTATATTCGCTAAAAAAAATTGTTCATATAACTGTCCTTTTCTATTTTTTTATGTTATAATAGTTTTGTTTTATAGGTGTGCTTATAACACGACCTAAGCCCAAATGAATAATACTTTATTTTTTTACTCTATCTGTTCGTAAACATAGGCATATTTTTTGGCGAGTGGAAAATTAATAAAAGTCTTTCTACTTATAGGACGAAGCAAAAAGATTTTTTTCGGAGAGAAATAAAAATGAACGTAATAAAATTTAACTTTTTGCTAAGTCGATACCGATATAGCAAGAGCGCGGTGAAAGAGCTATATGAATACTATTATCCCGTGATTGTGCTTTCTATCAATCGTCAATTCCGCGGGACAGTAGATGGGGATGACGTCGCGCAGGCGGTATTCCTAAGACTGTTCACCTGTAAATTGAAATGGATTAGAGCGCCAAACGCCTGGATACATACCCTCGCCGCGAATATCGCCATAGACAAATTACGGAAAGAGAAAGGACAACGCCGGGCGGAGGAACTGGCGGCAAGAGCGGAACGCGTGGACACGCCCGAGATCCTGGATACGGATATCCTAAATTGTCTGAATGTAATCGAACGCCGTATTATTTATTTGCGGTATTGGGAATTGTATAAACTCAACGAAATCGGAGAACTGCTGAAACTAAAAAGCGGTGCCGTGTACTACCTACACGAAACCGCTAAGAAAAAATTGAAAAAAGAATTTATAAAGGAAAAAGATAATGAAAACCTCAAATAAAATAATCGCTTCTGTATTTGCCGCCTTATTACTCGCGCCGAGCGTGAATGCTTTAAAAGCCGGTGCCGCCGTCCGTTACGACGAGCTGGATAACCTGTTCCAAGCAACCTTAAACGGGATTTTGGGGTACGAGAATGTAGAAGAAGCGAGCATATCCGCAGAAAAAGAAATACTGTACGACATTAACCTCGAGGAACTCGGCGTTCTTTACAGTTTCCGCTGCGACGAGCAAGAGGGCTTTGCGATTCTAATCGACGACGGGGAGTTAAAAGTCACGGAGATCACGACGGACGGCAGCTCTCCCTATGAGGACGAAGCCACGAACGTCTATATATCGGAGGGGCTGTATTGGTATAACGACGACGGTGTATTTTACGATTGTATTTCCGATTTGCCTATTTCCGAAGAAACGATAGAAACGGTATCGGAAACGGCGTACTTTGGCGCGATAGAACTTAAATATAGTTCGGAACAAATCAATTATACTTACCGCTCGGAGACGCCGTACAATATTTTGTGGTCGATACCCACCTATGACTATGGAAAGCTCAACGGCTGCGTGCCAATCGCGGGGACAAACCTTATAGCCTATTTGGACAAGACGTACCCGAACCTGATCCCTGACTATGAGCCGGGCACAAGTTTTTTAGGACGATATAGCTTTAAGTCGGGAAACGATACGATTTATGCCGTATCGGATATCTTATACGCGGACATGGGGGCTACTATCAGTAGCGGAGCGACAATTTCCGATTTTCGTTCGGGGATGAAAAAATACGTCAACCGGCAAGGGTACAATATCAGCTTCAGCAGTTTGATGTCGTGGGGAAAGATCAAGTTTGATACGGCAAAATCAGTCGTTCAACAGGGCAAGCCGATCGCGTTATTTTTGTCAGGGCATACCTCTACGACGATAACGACAGGCGAGGGATATGATATGTTGAACTACGAAACCTCAAACGGAAATCACGCAGTGGCTGGATTCGGGTGTCTGGAAGTGACTTATACGTTCTCCAACAATAGCACGCGGACGGATAGATATATTCACTGCGCCATGGGTGTAGGGATTTATCAGAATGCGTATCTCAACGTCGGGAGCGCAAAAATAAATGAGGCGCTGGCAATCACGATTTCGTAAAGGCGGTAAAAAATGAAAGAGCTGAAAGATTTGGCGGATAAAGAAAAATCGGAAATGCTTGACGAGGACTTTTTAGAAACCACACTTTATCCGATTGTGGACGCGAACAAGGCAAAAAGGAAAGCCAATCGGAAACGAAAAGCCGTTTCTATTATCACGGGGGTGTCGGTGGGTATTGTTGCGGTATTTGGTGTTGGTCTGGGAATCATCGTTCACCAACGCTATGCCGAAACTTATGCAACGAAAAAATCCGATATTTCGTACCTAAACAGCACCCTGGTCTCTACGCAGCTAATCGGAGATTTCAATACGATCACTTTGACGTATGAAACGCGCCGAAACACACCCGTGTATTTTTCCGTTTATCGTGTAGAAGAAGGAGAGGGCTGGATGCAGAGTCTTTCCCTGAAAGTGATCGTGAAACAGGATTACAAAATAGATGAAATCGCCTATCTTGATCAGTTCGAGTTTTTGGGTTATACAGTACATTATAGCGCAATGAAAAAAACAGATGCTTCCACCGAACCGATGCTATATGGATATAAGGCTGACGCCTTTATCGATACGGGAACGGAGCGGTATGTGATGGAATATGTGGAGTTTCGTACAGAAGACAATTACCATTTCGTAGAATATTTGCAAAAAACCATTAAACAAAAATAAATAAATTGGAGAATGAAAATCATGAAATTTAATTTATTGGAATCGGAAGCAAAAAAACTTATTGAACTTACGTATGTGGGATTTTATGTGCTAATTAATGTAGACCCCCATAAAAACTTGATGAAATATGAGTCGCTGTCCCAAAAACTCATTACTCATTATGTAAAAAATACGAAAAAGATGAAAGCGCGTTTAGGGGGCTTGAAGAAAGAAATAGCGTCGAAAGAGCTTTATAAAGAAGTCGGGGAATGTATGGACGAACTTTATGAAGACGCGTATGAAACGGTAGAAGCATTAGAAAAGGACGCGTTGCCGTTTGCGCTTTCGCAGGCTTTGGCAGATTTGGCATATCCCGATAAGGAAAACGGCGATAATCTATTGAACAACATCCTGGTTCAAGAATTTTATGAGGAAGAGATTACCAAGTCGGGAGCGGAGATCGTGCGTCTTGAAATTCCCGACGGAGAGGAACGGCTCAATAAACTGTTATCCGAAGCGCAGGAAGAGAAGAATTGTGCGGTATAAGCCCTTAAAGGAGAAGGAGATAAGTATAAAAATGAAAATTGAATTAACAGAGAAAGAAGTAAAAGCAACGCTTGAAATACTCGCGTTAGGCTATTACATTGTTGGAGAAGGCGGTTGCTCGCAAGAAAAACGTAAAGATTATGATAGCGCCATCTCCAAAGTATTCGGTGAATATCTGCAATCTATGGAAAATGTGGCGGTAACAGAAAGAAAAATCGAGCTTTCGGTAGAGGAATATTTAGATGACGTCGAAGATTGTTTGGAAAGATATATGAGAAACAACCTGTTAGACAATATTGCGGCGGCGTTGGCGGATTATCAATATTCCGTTAAGGACTACATAACGGAAGTGGAGCAATATAGTAAAAACCAAATAGCGGAAGATATGTATTTACGAGTGTTAACGGAAAAAGGAATGTCAGCTGTACATATTGAGATAGCGGATTTTGAAGAAAGGGTAAATCAAGAATTCCAGGCACACAAGGAAAACATAGAAAAGGTTACGGGGTTGAAGAAAGAAGCGAATGAAAAATTCCTGGAGGCAATAGTTGCCCGTATCTATGAATTGTTGGCAGAACATCATATGACAGTAGAAGAGCTGAGCGAGCGCAGCAGGATTTCACTTCCTATACTTTCGGAGATTTTGTCGGGCAACTGTAACGGTATTGAATGGGGAATGATTAATAAAATCTGTAAAACATGTTGTATTAATTTTGCGGAATTTTTTACCGACGATGCGTTTGAAGGCGTGTACGAAACTGCATTTTTTAAAGAAAAGTAAGCATCAAAAAGAGCTGGTTAAAAACTCTCCCCCTAAAAATTTTTTAGGGGGAGAGTTGAGAAGGAAAATAAAGATGGAAGTAACGGAAAGGTTAGATAAATTATTGAAAGAGCGAAATCTCTCTATACCGCAATTGACGAAAAAGGCGGGCTTATCGCCGAAGGCAATCTATAATTGGTATCGTGGAAGCAGCCCACGGATAAAGGCTCTGCAACAGATTTGCACGGCGTTAAATATCACTTTGGAAGATTTTTTCAAAGAAGAAAACCGAATAGAAATCTGTAAGCAGGAAAAAGAGTTAATCCTTAGCTATCGGAAACTTAGCGAAAATGCAAAAAGGGATCTCGTACAATGCGCGGAAATACTTAGAAGGTAGAGGAAAAAATGTAACAAAGGCATTAAAAGTTCCGACATAGAATGCGGCAGTCGGGAGAAGAAAAGTATGTTAAAGAAGATACGGAAAATAAAAAACTGCTTGGAGGTACTTTATGAAACTCATTGAAGCAATATCTCTGCGAATCAAAGAATTGATGCAAGAAAGGAATATTACCCAATACCGGCTCGGCCAAGTTTGTAACATACCCCACACTACACTCAGCAATATATTCTGCAGTATCTGTAAGAGTGTAAACATGGACATCATTGTAAAAATCTGCAAAGGGCTTGGAATTAGTCTGAAAGAGTTTTTTCGGGGAGAAGTTTTTGAACTTCAGAACCTGGAAGTTGATTAATATGTAAAAGAAAGAGTAAGGAGCAATTATGAAATATTTAACAAAGGAATGGCTAAATACAGAACTGTTGTCCTATACGTATTCGCAGATAAAAATATCGAAAAAGACAGAGAAATACGACGAAGGGTATTATCAAAAACTTTATAAAAAAATCTGCAAGCTGTATATCGCCGCCGAGCGTGGCGAGGAATTGTATCAGGATCCGCAAGAAGAATTAAGAAAAATCGAGGAATCGATCGCTGAGCCTAATATAACGGAGGAAGAACGCGCAAAGCGTATTCGATATAAGAGAGATTTTATATCCCTAAATGCGGATCGGATCAAACGCGGCACCTATTTTAAGTTTGACGAAAAAGTTGTCGAACAGGATTTTGCCGTGAAAATTCAGCAGGATATAGAATTATATAAGAAATTGCCGCAGGAAATATTATGTAAAATTGCGGATTTGCGCGTGTTCGCGTTGGGTTATACAAGCGTAGAGGTAAAGAAGCTGTTAAAGCCGTATTGTGCCGAACAAGAACGTATCAGCAGGCGCTTAAGGAAAATAGCCCAAGAAGAAACTGAAAAAGCAGAAGCACATTTATCGGAAGATATCGGTATAAACGATTGCACGGATACAGTTATTTTAGGCATCCGAGAAAAACAGGAAGGTATATATATAGACGTTGATCTTGGAGGAACATTGTTTGTTGAAAACGGAAAAATAATTGAACAAGAGCTAAAAGAAGTTTATCGGTGGAATCCCCATATCCCGAATAGCGGATTAAGTATAATCCTTGCCTCCGAATTACACTATACGAACGAAAAATTCGAACTGCATTTTTTAATAGAAAACGTGAACGAAAAGAATGAAAGTCAAGTAGGATATTTAACTCTACGTGGTACGGATATAAAAGAAATAGTGACCTCTGAAGAGGTATAAAAATAAGCAAGATAAAAACCGTTTGCACTTAGAACGGTATTATTATGCAACGTGTGAGAACTTTTCAGGTTTTTTACATAAATCAAAAAATATATTCATTGCAATTAACGATATAGCCCTTTTGTCTGGGAACATCGCTAAAATGTTGCGGATATGCTGAAGAATATTTCAAACGAAAAGAAGGTTTAGGAGCCTATTTAAAAGCGTCCGAGATTAAACAAGGCGCGGCAATGATATATGGTTGGAATAATAGTGGAGAAAAAGTATAAGTAAAGCAAAAGCCAGCACATTTTTGTGTCGGCTTTTGCCATAGTAAATAGGAAATAGGAATATATTGTGGATATTTCACCTAATAATGGTGCGCAAAGCACTTTATAAAAGGTGAAAAATCTTTGTATAATGGTGTAAATATCTCAACCGGGAAAAACCTATGGATAAAAAAATCATTATACAACGAATAGATGAATTGATGGAAGAAAAGCGTATTTCAAAGTATGCGCTTAAAGAAAACACTGAAATTTCTTCAACGATTTATCAATGGCGAAAAAATACAGCAAGAGATGCGACTCGAACTCCATCCTTACGTTCTATTGAAAGGGTGTGTGAATTCTTGGGCGTATCGTTATCATACTTTTTTGCTTTTGAAAAAGAAGAACAAAAAAAGGCTAAGTTAAAAGAATTTATTGAGTTGGCGGAAACATTATCGGCTCAAGAGATAGAAGCAATAGAGTGTGTGATGAAATTGATAAAAAGGGAATAGTAGAATAAACTATATAAAGTTCTTGAAAGAAGTAACCCCTATACTTGAAAATAAACTTAAGCATAAAAATATATGAATAGAAATGAAAAAAACTCAAAATGATAAGGTTAAATTTTTCAATGATACACTTAAGAAAGTTGCAGAAGAAAAGAATGGAATAGAAGAATTTTATGAGCTCTATGGTGGCTTTATTTATGAGACAGCAAAACTTATTTGTCGTGATACGTACACAGCAAAAAGTGTATTGAATCAAGTATTAACTAAAGTTTGGAAGTTATCAAAAGCTGTAACAGAAGTAAAAAACCCAGAAGGATTTCTATATCGAATTACTGTTAATACTGCAAAAGACAGTTTAAAAGAACGACGTTTGCAACCTTTTGCAGAAAATATAGTAATCGAAGAAAATGACTTTCAAAAAATTTTAGATGACGACGAATTTTATTGTTTAATCAAAGGATTGACGGAAAGCCTTCAAGAGTTAATGTCGTATAAGTTCATCCAAAATATGACATTTGAAGAAATAGCCGAAACAATGGACAAACCTGTGAGTACGATAACTTCTTTATATTATCGGGGATTGAAAAAAATAAAAGAAAACTTAAAAATTTAGTTTTTCTGCGTAAAAATTTAAGTTCGCAATCGTCTTATTAGTAGAACAGAATTTAAGGAGAAACTTTTATGCGGAAAAAATTATTTTCAGTTATGTCGATTGCAGGGATGATAGTACTGTCTATATGTAATTTGGGGAATACAACCGCCCAGGCAGATAGTGTGGATGTGGGGGACCAATGTTTTATAGAGTTTATATCTTCCGAAACCGATGATATTTTTACATATAATTCTAAACTCTTATATAACGAAAATTTAGAGGAAAATGGTCGTCTGTATTCCTTTATGGTGGGAGAGCAAGAAGGATATGCCCTACTGTCAAAAATAGAATTTCAAAAAGAAGTAATATATGAAGTAGAAGAATTTTTTTATACAGCAGTTTCTCCTTTTGATTCATGTAAAGGAATTCCCGTATATGTGACGTATGGAACATATATGGAATACTATGACGGGGATTTTTATGATTTAATTACGGGGAATAAAATCAGTAAAAGTACAGTAGAAGAAAAGGGGCGTAAGGGATTTAGCTATAGTGGCGGGGATTACTTTACGGATAAACAGCAGACGATAAATTATGCCTCAAAAATTCCTGAAGAATACAGTATTAAATATGATCTGCCGAACTATAGCGGAAAGGCCGGACAATCAAACTGTGCTAATACGGCGGGCGGGGTTATATTGGGATATTATGATAGATTTTTTGAGAATCTGATCCCTAATTATCAATCGTATGTACGGATCGGGGCGGTAATTAGATACAAGTCGGCGAGTACGAACGTAGATAATATGCTGGATGAGTTATACGTTTTGATGGATACAGATCAGGGACAATTAGGAACAACATATACGGGATTTCAGGAAGGAATGAAAGCCTATGTGGAAAATCGCGGATATACATACAGCACTACGAGCTTGTTTTCAAACGGAATGTTTGATTTCACCAAATACAAACAGGCAGTAAAAAATAATAAACCGGTAGCGGTCTTTCTTCAAAATTTTGCGATGCTGAATAGAATTCAGGAAAATTCCACACAGGATATAATCAGCAGCGGATATTGCGCTTTATCCCATGTGGCAGTTGGGTGCGGTTATAAACAAGACCGTTATTATAATGCAGCAGGCAATTTGTTAGACACGAGAACATATTTAAAAGTGGCCAGTGCTTTGGAAGAGTATAATATTGGTTACTTAAATATAAATGGACTGAGTACAATTAATAGAGCACTTTCAGTTACTATACAGTGAGGTTGCAGAATGGAATATAAAGATATCGAAGAAAAATTGCAGAATGCAGCAAGTAAAATTAAAAAACCTGAATTTTCTGAGATATGGGAAGAAATCAAAGATGAGATTAATGTAAGCGATGTTGCAGAAATCAAACGTAAACGGACAAGAAAAAGGCTGAAAAAGTTTCTTCCGGCAGCTGCTACCACAGTAGGAATTGTTTCGGCGGCAGCGGTTATTATATCGGTTATGACTCATAAACCTCAAAAAGAGATATATTTTATGGACCAGCTGGGTGCTGTAAGCGTTACGGAAAGTGAATTTTATGAAGACTTAGAAGAGTCGCAAATAAAGCATGTTGACTTTTCGGGCTTTATTATTCAGTCCTATACTCTTTTAAAAACGAACAGCTTAGTTACAAAGGGAGGCTTGATTGAGGTTTACGATGATGAAGATGCAGCAACGATGTTTGCCACGATAAAGTTTCTTGACGCTTCGGTGGAAATTGAAGAGGAAAAATATAGTGATTACGATTTAACTTATACTGTAAATAATACAGAGATAAAATATAAATTAAAAGAATATATAGAGATAGAAGGAATTGCAACTTATACGTATGGTATTTTTGCTGATTCTGTTGATACGAGATATATGATAGACTACAACAGTTTAACGGATAACGTACTTACATTTATGGATACATTCTTTTCTTAAGGAGCGCCAAAAAAGTCTTGAGAAGATCTCAAGACTTTTTTTGTGAAAAAAATCAGGAAAGTGCGTAAAAATGAGGAATTGAAATCGTCTTATTAATAGAAGGAGAACAATAGAAGTAGATAAAACGATTGGTTATAATTTATACGGGAAACTATAGCATTTTGTCGCAAGATATGCTATAATGAATAAAAGAGGATAGGAGGTAATAACATGAAGCCTATGGGGAAACGAATACTTTCGTTGCTGGTTGCCGTATTGACATTTGGCCTGATGAGTATGGCTCTAATTTCGTGTGGCAACGAAACTCAGTCCAGCGTAAAAGACTATAAATACTGTATCTTTTACATACAGGAAGTAGGAGACGGCTTGGAAGGAGAAAAGGGAAGAGAATGGGAATATAAAGTAAGCTGTCATTATAACACGGAACAATTGACAGTGGAATATCGAGAAAGAGTCATGTATCAAGTGAGCTTTGAAATTTACGAGGCGGACGGTACGTATCGAGGCGAAAGAGGCGATTTCGGAGCAAGAGGCAAGCCCGGGACGTATTATTTTCGTGCGCCCGAAAATGCGCATGACTATGCTACGATGAAATTGGTTATTTTGGAACCGGTAGATCCGAGGGTATATCCCACGGCGAAATTTGATCCGAACGGAGCAATCGAATATGAGGACGGAGAGAGATATGTCTATGAATATGACGGAGAAGTGCATTATCCTTTGATATTCGGGGTTTATAACGGAGAAAGGATAGAGCCTGATAAGGACCTTGACAGAGACGGCGTAAATTATTGTACTGATGAAGAGGGACAAAGGATACTATTTCCTCGAGAGATCGGGATCTATACAGTATTATGCCGTATAAGCCCTGGAAAGTGGAGTACGGCGGAAGAAAACGAAAAATATTTCGGGGTAGAAGCTACTATTACAGTGGAAATTATCGAAAAAACGACGGCTTAAGAATAGGGGCGTCAAAAAGTTCGTTCCAAATGGGAACGAACTTTTTTTGTGAAAAAATATAAAAATTGCGTAAAAAGAAGTGTTTTCAATCGTCTTATATATGAAAGGGTAAAAGGAAAAATCTGTAAAATAGTTATAGACGAGGGGTGGGGTATGATGTAATAAAAAATAGAAGTGGGGTTACTACAACATAGTTACACAAAATTTTTGATAAGGAGAAATTATGAAAAGCATAACAAAAAGGGCAAAAACATTTATTGTGATAGGATTATGCGCACTCTTGGCGATGATGGTTTGTTTTGTTCCGGTCAAAGTTATAAAGCCAAAAGCGGAAACGATCCCCGAATACGAATTAGATTTAGAATTGTGCAAGGAATATACTTCCAGCGATACTCTGTATGGTAATTTTCATGAGAGTTTTACAGTTGAAAAGTATATGGATGCCTTGCAACAACAGGACGCATCTTTGGGAAAAGCTGAATATATAACTGCAGTTATCCCCGAGGAAACTTTAGTTAATGCGGGAAGCTACTATTATATGGGAAGCGCATATTCATTTTGGGTAAATACTTCGAGATATGTCACTTCAGGAAGCCTTGACCCCGCTAACAAAACTTTTAAAGGAAAAACTCATATTGCTCTTATAGATAATGAGTATGGATGGGAGGAAGATACGGCTGAATTAAGAATAGGAGCAAAATTATATAATTTAGCGTTCGATACAGAATTTGTAAACAATAAAATAAGTAAAATAACCTATTCAAACCTCTCGGCCTATAAATATTATTTGCATGATCTGCAATTTGGTTTTGCTATTCAAAACGAACACGCGCTCAATGTTGGAGATGTCGGTTATGAAAAGGAAACCGATCCGGGAACAGTGATTCGTCAAACAAGATTGAATTATTCCGGATTATATTTTTATGATAGTCGAGCTGGTGTGGATGAAGCGGTGCAAGCCACAGCATGGGCGTTCGTGGAAGGAGTTGCATCTTTATGCCCGTTAGGGGATGCGATATCTCTACTTTCAACTGTGGTAGAATTAGGCGAAGCATGGGAGAATGCATATAAAGTAGAATCAGCCAGAATCGAAAAGAATAATGAACCGAACATAGTCACAGAAAAAAGAAAAGAAGCGCAAAAAAATGATACGCAACAAGAAAACTATGTAAAGGATGTTGTTTCTCGGCCTCAAGATTCAGGGCTTATGATAGATGATTATGCAGAAATGATCGTGATGTTGAGTGATAATGCCTATAAAAGTCGGATCAGTTACCTTATTTCATATAATATAGTTGCTCAAGGAGAAAATTCTGCTTTTGTTATCAATCAAAATATAGATGTGCGTCCGGAAGACACTTTAGAAGGAATGAATAATAAATTTATTACTTCTTTTGAAGATACGCTGTATGAAGATACTCAGCAAGCGGAAGAGGGCGCCAATCCAGGTTATTTATTGGATGAAACAAGTGAGCAGACATTTTCTTTTACGCCCAAGAAAAACGGGGACTATAAAATTACTGCAGGCGGAAATGAACTGATTGTTTTAACGAATTCAACCGATAATGCGGGTACTTTTTCAAAAAAAGTAGAAAGGCGGTATCTTGTTGGTGAAACTCAATATATAAGAGTAAAGCGTGGGGACGGCAATAATCATTCGTATATTTTAAATATAGAATTTATACCAACAAATATTTCAACAAATGTCTTAACAGAAATAAAAGTAGGAGGAAAGCAAACGGAATATTTCCGATTTACGCCAACGATAACGGGACTGGTAAGTTTAAATTTTCAAGAAAATCCCAATTTGACGCTTAGAATCGGAAAGACTACGGATGGCAGTCATATCGATTTAATAACATGCAGCAGCGATACGGAAGTATTTTTACGTGCGAACAATCAATATGACTTTATTTTCAGTAACTATGGGGAAAAGGATTACAGCGGAAATTTAACGATTTCAAATGGTGAGTCATTAGAACCGTCCGACAAAGGTAAAAACGTACAGATTGCGTTATGTAAAAAATATGTTTTTAATCCTACGTATAACGGGAACTATACACTTCAGCTAAATAGTCAAAAATATTTCCAACTGAGCATTTATGACAAGGATTTTCAAAAGATATATAGCAGTGATGTAAGTGCTTCGTTGGAATATAACAAATATTTCAAAGAAACCGAAACATATTATGTGGAAATATATGTATTAGGCGGAAACGGAAATGTAAATCTTCAATTAATGTTTTCCCCGAAAGAAGTAGGGGTGGGTAGTACAATAGTAACAGATATCGACGACTATAATATTGTCGAGTTTGTCCCTAATATTACAGGTAAATATTTATTCACCGCTCAAAATACGGAAATTCAAGTATATGACTCCAATGGGGTGGATAAGACAACTGTTACGCTTCTCAAAGGGCAAAAATATTATGCCGTATTACGAGGAAGCGAAAGAGCCGTGGACTTGGAAATTACATTAAACTGCGACAGATTACAAAATAATATTTTTTATACCGTTAAAAGCGGAATCAACACAGTTGCTTTTATAGCGCCGGAAAGCGGTATTTACCAGTTGGAAGGTATTATTCTATTTACGGTTGAAAACGCTAACGGAAATAAAGTTTTTGATAACAATTCCAAGAGAATCAATCTTATAAAAAACAATACATATTATATTGGATTTGATTCGTCAAACGCGAATGCTTCTATAAAAATTTATTTTGATCCGGCAGATTTATCTTTGTACACCAACACAGTTTTAAACAATCCCAAATATTACGAGATATCAAATTATCCTACGGGGGAATATACGTTTGTCGCGCAGGCTTTGTTGAATAAAGAAGTAAAATTGGTTTTGTTTGATGGACAATTCAATACAATAACCAATGTACAAGGCGAATATAATTCTCTAAAAACGAATTTAAGCAGCGGTGGAAAATATTATCTCTATGTGGAGATTTATAATGTGGACACTATGCTGTATGTGGTATCTGCTAATCGTTTAAAAAATTCTGCTATCATATTTAACGAAGGTGCAAACGTTAATAAAAAAATGGCGGCCAATCAAGGCCTTACTTTTAAGTTTATATATAATAAAAACGTTTCGCAAACTCAATATCTGTTAAAGATAAATGAAACGTTAGGTGAACAAATTGATGTGTCTATTTATTATGTGGATACAAGTAATAAAACCCATAATATAGAACTTGTCAGCAATGGAAGAGTAGGACAGTATTTCTGCGATTTGAAAAGAAGCATAGGTACTTACTATATAACAATTCAAAGTGCTTACGAAAAACAATTGGAATTTGACTTATATGTTCCGGCTGTTATCGAAGGCGTAGAAATTAATAATCATAACATTGCATCGTTGGTGAATAGATTATATTTAGGTTTGGGAAACGTTTATGACTTTAATTTAATAGTAAATAGTGATGCTACTTATCCGGAAATAAAGTTAAGAGTGGTCACCGGAAACACGGGTATTACTTGTGCCGGGAACAGATTAACAGTGCCGAATAATACTTCGTTGTTGAACCGAAATGTAGAAATAGCGATAGAAACAGCCGATGGTAATGATTACAAAATGTATATTTTCCAGGTGAGACGGCCGTACTATGCCACTATGACGATTCAGGCGGATACTGCGATTATCGAATGCTACGATTTATTCGGTGATAAAGTGGACGATTTGGTTGTGTCATCTATCGATTATTCATATACCTATGAAAACGGTAGTCAAAAGTATATTTTAGAAAATAGTTCTATCGATTTGGCTGTAGATTTAACATATATACCTAACTATGATGATATTCGTATTCAAGCAATAGTTCGTTTCGATGGTGGTTGGACGCAAGCTCCGATTGAGGAAATATATAATGTGGAACTCCATAACCTTTCGGAAAACGTTAATTTTACCAATCAGAAACGAGTGGTTTATAATGCAGTCAATGAAAGTGAGACGCCTAACCAGACATTACGAATACCTAACAACATCAGAAACGTAGTAGTGATCGGTGATTCTAATAAACTTTACTCTTCTCTAAATATAATCGTGGAAAGTCGTTCAATACCTTTAACGATGAATTTTTATGATTTTAGATTTAAGTCAAAAAATTCGTCGGATCCTGCGATTAAAGTAATAGGAAATAGCAGCGTATATCTCAATATTTACGGTGCTTGCAGAATAGAGACTGAGAATCTTCAACGCGATGCGATTAGCTGTTACAATCTAAATATTGTAGGAAAAGTTTGGAAAAAGGAAGGTAATCTTACGGTTAATCCCACTCTATATATTAAAGCAGGAAGTGCTAAGTCTGCCTATAATACTCATAATGTAGCAGGTCGTGGAATCTATGCGGGTGGAAGGGTTGAAATTGAGTCTCTCACTGCAGATATCTACGGTGGTTCTACAAATTCTGTTTATAGTTCTGGCTATTATGGTGCGCATGGCGGAAATGCTATAGAATGTACTACTTTTACGGCTCGTACAAACGCAAAAGTAAAATTATATGGCGGAGATGGTGGCTTTGGTCAAAACGGATCTACAGGTTATAACGGAACTGCAGGTGCTGATGGTACCAACGCTTATGGAACGTTGGCTGGGGCGCATGGTCATAACGGCGGAAACGGCGGAAACGGCGGAACTGGTGGTGAGGGTGGAAACGGCGGTTATGCGTTATTGGCTTCTACTGCCAGTATTACTTCAAATTGCTCGGTAGAACTTTATGGCGGAAACGGCGGAGACGGAGGCCGTGGTGGTAACGGAGGTAAAGGTGGTAATGGTGGAAACGGAGCACCTACTTCCAGTCGTGAAGGCTACAATGACGGAGGGCGCGGTGGCAATGCCGGACGCGGTGGCAACGGCGGCAATGGTGGTAAATTTGGTTTCGGTGGAAAAGCATATTCCGGATTAACTTTAACTAACGCTGTGTTAAAGGACGGTTATGCTGGTACAGGAGGCGCTGGTGGCAACGGTGGCGTCGGCGGTAATGGCGGTAATGGTGGGGCGGATACAATGCTTGCTGGCTGTGAAGGGCCTGGCGGCAATGGCGGCAATGGCGGAAACGGTGGCAGTGGATATTTCAATATACCTGGTTATGCCGGAAGCGGAGGCGCTCGAGGAATTCGCGGCTCCGAAGGTGGCAACGGGGATAATGTTTCCGATGGACAACCTGGTAGTGCTGGTTCACAAGGAGGAATTATCTCGTTTAATGTTAACCTTAAAGAGGGAGAACAAATTAAAATAAAACTTTACTTTACGACCTCTACCAATAAAAGTATCTATACCATTAAAACTAGTGGAGATCCTTACTTGGAATTATATAACTATAACAATACTCAACTGACTTATAATGATGACGGCAATGGAAATTTAAATGCAAGGTTATCATATTCGTTTAGTTCGTATTCTACTTATTATTTGGTGATAAGGTGTTTTAATAATAGTTCCGGTGCATTTAGTGTCAATATGAGTTAACGATGTTTCAATTTCTATAAATACCATAATATGAGTCAATTCTAAAAAAGGATACAACCTTATAAAGGTTGTATCCTTTTGAGTGGGAATCATCAAGAATGAAAATCTTAAAATAATTTGGCTATAAGGTCATGATTTAATAATTTTTTACAGAAATAAAAAATTATTAAATTAAATATTGACAATATATTAAAAAATGCTATAATTAGAGCCGTGTAAATGTTAAGAGGGAAAAAGTCGCTTTAGGCATAGGAGAAAGGAACAAACCACAAAAGAAAAGGCAGCTCAAAGCTGCCTTGGAAATTATTTGTTGTGGGAGTTATCGAGCAGAGCTTGTACTGTCGCTTTCACGACTGCCAGATCCCGTTTGTCGCATTGATAAAGCATATGCATAAGAGCTTCGATGTCGGGATTGCTTCTCGCCATTTCGGGATAGAAAATCAGATCCGGAGAAATGGAGAGTTCTCGGATCAGCCTAAAAAGTACAGCGAAGCTCGGCTTATTGCCCTCATTTTCAATGCGATAGAGGAAGCGTTCGGTGATGCCGACTTTCGCGGCAAGATCCTCGATGGTTAGTTTGGACTTTTGCCGAGCATTTTTGATGATATCGCCTAAATTATTGGATGTGTGTTCCATTATAGCACCTCTTTACTATTCTACACGTTTTTCGTTTTGTTGGTAATGGCGTGGTATTTCAATTATTTCGAATATATAGTTCATCTATACCTGGACAAACAATTAAAACTAAATAAAATTTTACAAAACGCATAACTACAAATGATGCGATAGCCGAAGAGATACAAAGGAAAGGGGAAAGATGTTGATGCATTATGGAAGGCTTGTCATCTTATTTCTAAAAAGCGAAGCTATGCTTATATGATAAAGCGCGATGCGCGATAGCGTGTTGTGAGAGACATCTGAATAGTCATCAGGCCTATTATGGTGTTTACCATGAACTGTCAGTTCATGGTAAACCTGAAAAAGCACCTATCAATCGGTTTAATATACCGTTTGATAGGTGCTTTTTTTGTATGCCGTTGAAGAGAAACGGCTGCTTACATTGTCGTGATCCTCCTGTTGGGATTTTGAAGATTAAAAAATTCAAAATCCAAAACAGGAGGATAAAAAAATGAAATATGCACCTAAAAAGGTGTTTGTCTTGGAAAATGGAAAATATGTGGAAATTACATACGAAGAACATACATACAGGAAAGAAACAGACGAGCAGTATGCAGAACGTCGGTTCATTCCCGTTCAAGGATATCTTATCGAAACCGACCAACAATGCTATACCGAGTTTTACCGTGAAGTAGAACGCAGAAAATACTTACAGAAACTGGAAATCGAGCTTAATCCGCTTTCCCTTGAATCGCTCGATAAAGAGGAGAATAATGGTATAGATTTTATTGAAGCGGAAAATACGGATATTGCTGAGCAAGTGGAGAACAAATTAATGATTGAGAAACTTCTTAAAGTTCTGCCAATGCTTTCCGAAGAAGAGCTGTTACTTATACACAGATTTTATTATGAAGAGATCCCTGAAACGAAACTTGCAGGAATATATGGGATAACTCAACAAGCTATAAGTAAACGTCTCATAAAAATTGAAGGCAAATTGAAAAAACTTTTAGAAACTTAAAAAATTTTGGTTGTAGTCCCCTCATTTTTTCCTTTGTATAAGTGAGGGGACTTTTATAGGTCTTCTCCGGTTAGGAAAAACAGAATAAACTACGCATTTTTTACTTTCCCTCTGTCGTCCGATCAAAACGGACAAGCCATGAGAACGAACAAACCGTTCAAAGTTCCAGCGGATCGGCGCAAACCGGGCCGCAGGCAATGACAAGGCAGAGGCATTAAAGATACTTGCGTCCAGTCCCAGGTCGAGCGTTGAAGCGGAGAACCCGCGAGCCGTCGCAACTAAGGAGGGCGCCCCGGTGAGAACCACGGGGAGGTGAGAGTCCTATGAGGTCAAAGGCATGACCGGAAGATGCGTACCCAAGTTCGGGGCGGTTGAGAACGAATACGAACACAACAAAGAACGATTGATACAAAAACAAGGCGGTCGTTTGCCCAAAAACAGACGGTCGCCTTCTTTACTTAACGAGGAAACATAGAAATGGAAATTAAACGCGGAGAAATATATTATGCGAATTTAAGCCCCGTGGTGGGGAGCTAACAGGACGGTATACGGCCTGTATTGATTTTACAAAACGATACGGAGAATAAATACAGCCCCACGACCATCATCGCGGCAATTACAAGCAAAATAGATAAGTCTCATTTGCCAACGCACGTCAACATCTTTACAGAGGGATTAGAAACGGATTCGATCGTTCTGCTGGAACAGGTCAGAACGATCGACAAAACGCGGCTTACGGAATATGTAGGGCAATTGGACAAGCTGATGATGGTCGCTATAGATCGGGCCATCGTCGTGAGTTTCGGAATCAAGTATTTGGAGGAGCTATTGAAATGAACGAAAATCAGGATCAAAACAACGCCGCATTCTATTACAGCGTGAATATGCTGCGTATGCTATTGAAAATGCAGCTGATTACAGAGGAAGAATGCAAGAAGATCATACGGATCAGCGCCGTTTATTACAAGGCGGAAAAAATATATATTTAGTTTGCAAAATATACCAAAAAACAGTAGACTGTCTCGAACTCGTGTGGTATTGTTTGTGTTGCCGAACGGCAAAAAAACAGCAAGGCAAACCCTTGAAAGGAGAATCCTATGAACCCTATGAAACCCCATCCAACACCTTTGGCAAAGACGAAAAAAATCCGTCTGGCAGCGTACCTGGCAAGCAAGTCTTCTGCGCCTTCGCACGCCTTAGCGTTTAAAAAGCAGTATGAGGAATACGTAGAGAACCATCCCGAATATGACTTCGTAGACTTCTATTGGGATGAGGGCGAAAAAAGGCTTGATCTGAGCAAGCGGAAAGAATGGGCGCGGCTGTTGCGAGATTGCGAAGCCAGAAAAGTCGACCGTATTATCACCGCGTCGGTAGCTGGTTTTACACGTAACAATAAAGACCTGCTCGAAGCGGTCCATACCCTGAAAGAAATGGGCGTAGAAATGTATTTCGAGCAGGAAGATTTGGACACCGCTAAGATGGATATAGGAAGTATGCAGGAAATTACAGAAATGCTCCTGAAAGAAAGCGGAAGTAAAGCTATGGGTATGACGCAGGCATATTGAAGCGGGAGGAAAAGATGAACGTTATAGACATCACCCCGCTCTCGCGGGAAAAAGCGGAAAAAATCCGCTTGGCGGCGTATGCCCGCGTTTCGAGTAAATCGGAAGAACAATTGCATTCCTTTGCCGCACAGGTCCAGTATTACAGCGAATATGTGAAAGACCATCCCGAGTATGAGCTGATAGATATTTATGCGGACGAAGGGATTACGGGGACGGAGATGTCGAAGCGGAAGGAACTGAACCGTCTTTTGCGGGACTGCAAAAACGGAAAGGTGGATCGGATCATCACCAAGTCGGTATCCCGCTTTGCGCGGAACACAGAGGAGCTGATCGCCGTGCTGCGGATGCTGAAAGAACTCGGTGTGAGCGTATATTTTGAAGAACAGGGTATCGATAGTGAAAAACTGAATATGGAAATGATCGTGACATTCCCCGGTTTGGCGGCGCAGAAAGAAAGCGAAGCCATATCGGGGAATTTACGTTGGAGTTTCCAAAAACGCATGGAATCAGGCGAGTACAACTGTACCTTTACTCCATACGGTTACGAGCGAATAAACGGCGAGATGGTAATAAAAGAAAGCGAAGCCGCCGTGGTGCGACGGATTTACGAATTATATTTGAATGGAACAGGCATACAAACCATTAAAAGTATTCTCAATGAAGAAAAAGTGCCCAAAAGATATGGCAAAACGCATTGGCATCATAGTTCAATTAAATATATATTGACAAACGAAAGATATAAGGGCGACGCTTTACTACAAAAGAAATATACAACAGAAACATTGCCATATCGACGAAGGCAAAATAAAGGGGAATACACTCAATACTATGTAGAAAATAGTAATATACCGATTATCAGCAAAGAAGTCTTTGAAAGAGTGCAAGAGCTTCTAAAGTTCAAGAAAAACGAAAAAAGTCCCTACAATCATTACCTATTATCAAGAAAATTAATATGTCCTGAATGTGGGGGGGCTTTCCGAAGACAACAGATTGAGGAAAAAGTGTATTGGTTATGTATGAAAACTTCGTTAGGCTATACGGAATGTCAAAGCCGAAGAGTGCAGGAGGATATGGTCTACGAAACGTTCACGGATATGCTGTATAAACTCAAACATTATCAGGATCAGATCATCGGTTCCCTGCTTTATTCTTTAGAACAATTACAGAATCGAACGAGTCAAAATCAAGAACGGGTACGGCAACTTGATAAAGAAATAGCAGATCTTGCTGCGAAGAATCTGATTGTGACAAGACTGCATACGAGTGGAATATTGGACTCCTCGGAATATTCTGCGCAGACTTCAGAAATAGAAAACAGGCTGAATGAGCTTCGGAGTGAACGAAGGAAAAAACTTTCCGAAGATGAAGATCCTGCTATTGAGGAGCTGAAAGAACTCAATGAAATTATGGAAGAATACCAGCCGAGCAGTCGGTTCAATGAGGAACTTTTTGAACAAATCGTCCCAAAAATCATTGTTGACGATAGTACGAAAATAACATTCCATCTTCTCGGTGGCTTGGAACTGACCCAAGAAATCAATGAAAAAGGCAGGTGCAAAGTCGTATGAAAAACAGAAATGTACCTTATGGTTATACGTATATAGAGGGGGAACTCGTCCTCCATTCTCAAGAAAGCGTTATTGTATCCGAAATTTTTCAACAGTACCTTGCAGGAAAGTCATTACTGAAAATATCGGAAGAACTAAACGAAAAGGGAATCGAGTACAGGAAGGGAATAACTGATTGGAATAAAGCGAGATTGAAACGAATACTTGAAGATGAACGATATTTGGGAAAAGGCGGTTACCCGATCATAATCCAAGAAGAAACCTATCAGAAAGCCCAAGAACTAAAGAATGCAAAGAATACGCAAAAAAATATAGATAAAAAAGCGGCGATTTTTCAAGTCAACGTACCTGTCAGATGTCCGAACTGCCACAACAAAATGTGTCGCAAATTTGACCATCGTTTCAAGAACAAGGTCAAATGGAGATGTCAAAGCAAAACCTGCGAAACTTTAATCTTCAAAGAGGATACAGAATTGGTTCAAGATATAACCGAATTATTAAACGAAGTGATGGTCAATCCCGAAAAACTTCAGGTTCCCATAGAAACGGAGCGTGAGCCGAGCAGGGAGCTGCGAATACTCGATAATGAAATTGCGCGGATGTTCGACAGAATCGATATTGATAAAGAAGAATTACAAAAAAAGCTGCTAAAATACGCGTCGCTCCATTACATAGAACTTAGCGCGACCGTGTGTAAAACGCAGCGACTGAAAGATCGATTCAAGGAAGCCTCGCCAACAGAAACCTTTCCTGCGGAGCTTTTCGATAAAACCGTAAAAAAATTAAATCTCTATACAGACGGCTCAGTGGGGATAGTACTGATGAACGATCAGGAAATAAAGAAGGAGGGATAACCATGGAAGCAACCGCAACGGTTCAGGGTCCGAAAAAAATACGAATTATTGCCCCAGCAAATAACATACAGAAAACGACAGCAAGGACGCATCAGCTCCGCGTGGTTGCGTATTGTCGGGTGTCTACGGAACAAGAGGAACAACTCAACAGTTATGAAGTACAAAAGCAAGCATATACGGAAAAAATCAATAGCAATCCCGAGTGGAAATTGGCAGGCATTTATGCGGATAAGGGCATCACGGGAACCAGCGTCAAAAAACGCGACGGATTCAATGACATGATAAAATTTTGCAAACGCGGGAAAGTCGATATGATCATCGTAAAATCCATATCCCGATTTGCACGAAACACAATGGACTGTCTAAAATACACGCGAATGCTGAAAGAACTCGGCGTGGACGTGTTCTTCGAGGAGCAAGGAATTCATAGTACTCAGCTCGGCGCGGAATTCTATATCACCATCTATGGGTGTATTGCGCAAAGTGAGTCGGAGAATATCAGCGCCAACGTGAAGTGGGGGAAAGCTCAAAGCGCAAAACAAGGGAAAGCGGCGTTTCATTATAAATATTTTCTCGGATATAAGAAAGGCGAAGATGGGCAACCTGTTATAGACGCAGAGCAGGCGGAAGTGGTAAAATTTATTTATGACAGATTTCTCGCGGGAGATAGTAGCCTCCTGATCGCCCAACGGCTGGAAGAGTTGAAAATCTTATCGCCTACGGGAAAAGAGAAGTGGTGCGTTTCCACAATTCGGTCGATCCTTTCTAACGAGAAGTATAAAGGCGATGCTATTATTAATAAGACCTTTATAGATGATTGTCTGACGAAAAAAATCAAAGTGAATAACGGAGAACGTCCGAAATACTACGTAGAGAATAATCATCCCGCGATTATAGATGCGGAAACGTTCGGACGGGTACAGGAAGAACTCGCAAGGCGGGCGGGAAAACGAAAGGTTAAACAGGTGGGCACGAAAACAGAGCAGGGCAGGTATTCGAGTAAATACGCTTTGACAGAGCTACTCGTCTGCGGGGAATGCAAAACGCCGTATAGAAGATGTACCTGAACGGCGAGCGGAAAGAAAAGAGTCGTGTGGCGATGCATCAATCGACTCGATTACGGGAAGAAATACTGCCATAATTCGCCCACGATCGAAGAAAGCGTGTTGGAAGAAGCGATTATGAGCGCGATCATGAAAACGGCACAAGAGAACGTGGACGTATTAAAAACGCTGAAACTGCATATCGGTATGGGATTAGGCACAGAAGATACAGAGGATAAAAGCCTTGATATACAAATACGAATCGCGGAGATCGACGCCGAGCTGAAAGAAATGATCAATGCGATATCCGCCAATACGGTGGAAACGTTCGATGAGGCGAGAGCGCAGGAGCTTGCGAAAGAAAAAAGTAATCTTCTGCAACAGCTTGAACAATTCGCGGATATCCAGCAAAAAAGAAAAAACGCCGCAAGCCGATTGGAAAAACTCTATACGATACTTGATGGGTTAAAAAACCATCCGCTCACTTATGACAACCAGCTTGTTCGTCAACTTTTAGAGGCAGTAATCGTGGAATCGAAAGAGCAAATCAGAGTGATCTTTATCGGCGGCTTGGAAGTGGTGCAGACGCTTGAAACGTGAAAAAAGAAAATAATTGTTCAAGCCTGTCTAAACGGCTTGAAAAGTATCCGATAAAGTGATATAATATATATGATAGGGTTACAACAACAAAAGAACGCAAGTTCATAAAGGAGAAGAAAAATGTTGGAAAGAAAAGCGGTAGAGGGAACAATCGACAGCGAATAGGGTTTTTATGTGGGTGACATCTGTTACGCATTGTCGAACAAAAATTACCACGAAGAATGGGGCAAAAAACACGGCTACGAGAAAGGCATATATGAGATAGACGGGCATAAGTTCGCGGTCGGCAACACCGCCTGTGGTGACGGCGAGTATGAAGGCACGGATGGATATAGTTATAGCGTCGATGCGGGTGTTATCGGAATTATGCCGATGGAATTATGCGAAAAGAACGATACGGAAACCCTCAACCAATTGGGCAGATACGTCAAGGCAAAACGTGCGGAATTCAAAGCGGAGGACGGAATGTTCCATATTCGCTTCGATACAGGCGAAACGATAGACATAGATACTCAAGAGTGCATCGACGAGGGATATGATGAGTTCGATATTAAGGAGGATTGGTAACGCTGCTTCTTAAAATATGGCAAATTTTACGCAAATCAAGTCTTGAAAATCGTTAGAATATTAGAATATAAGTAAATTTATCTTTTCACAAATTTCTCCAAATTACTTGACAAAGCTATAACTATTTTGTATAACACTATGATTTAGTGAAGACATTAAATGGAAAGACGAGGGCTATTTGGAAAAATAGGGAGGCTGTGAAAATGAAAAAAATTGTAATTTTTGTAGTGACTTTTTCAATGATGGCGACCCTCGGCGGATTTACAATCTGGAAAATTAGGGAAAACCGAGATCGCTCTGGTGAATTGTACGAATTCAAAACAGAAATGCCGGAACTGACAAAAGAAGATGTCTCAGAACCGAGCTATCCGTTTGGGGGAAAAACCGCCTATAAGCTGTTGATATCGCTAAAAGGTAAGCAGGTAGTAGAACTTTCGTACATTACAGATTGGGAAACGGAGGCGCAATACCTGTTGGAAATCACGGAGGATATGACCGTTTCTTCGGCTCCGACGGAATATTACAGTTACATTATAAAAAGCGATGAGGAACTATCCATTGCGAAAGGCGAATGGGTAAAGATTAAGGGGTTTTATTACGCGGACAAAACATATTCGGGAACGATGAAAAAATTTGCGTTCGAGTATACCATTCGGGGAACGATTCGACCCTTGGAAGAGTTAGAGGAGGAATTGTTTGAAAGCTATCCAAAAAGAGCAAGGTGAACAATGCCGAAACAGAAAGCGATATCGGAACAAACGTCGAGAGGGAACAGGCCGATAAAGCAAGTAGGCGAGAGATATTACACCCCAAATAATTTAGTCGAAAAAATACATTATATTCAGGAGAAATAGGGAATGAAATTGTTTAAGTTAAAAATAAGATTGGCGAACTATGAGAAAGAAGTGAGTCGGACTATTTTAGTGCCAATAGACATAAATTTTGAAGAACTTCATGAATGCATCCAAAAGGCAATGGGATGGAAAAACGAACACTTATATAATTTTAAAATCGGTGAGGTAGAAATAGAATCGGAAGAAGAACAGGCGGAAAACGAAATAGACCAAAAAGAGTCTATCTATACCAAGATAAATGAACTGCTTAGAAAAGGAGATAAATTCCAATATACGTATGACTATGGAGATGATTGGCAACATGATATAGAAGTATTGGAAACGATAGAATTTGGAAGCAAGAAGCCATTGATATTAGAGGGAACAGGTGCTTGCCCGAAAGAAAATAGTCGCTGAAAAGAAGGTTTAAAAAAATTGACAAAGGAGGTTGTGCGGATAATTTCTGCATGACCTCCTGAATTCCTTTTGATAAAAAAACAGAGCAGGGGAAAGAAAAAAAATTATAAAACGCTTGCAAAAAGGTCAAAAGTATGTTATAATAAATATAAGATAAAAGATCATTGTGAGAGTTCGTTACCTATTGAAAAATCCCAAAAAATCTTTTTTGTAGTCCTTTGCCATCTACGTTGACCGAAATTACTGATTCGGTCAAAAAAGAGTCGAAAACGTTTGTTTTTGACTCTTTTTGTATGTTTTTTGCCCATTTTTGAGGGTAATTTCAAGGTCAACATAGGTTAGTTGACCTTGTCGATTTCATTGCTGATTTTGGGCGTTTTTTTAAAAAATCAAGGTTTGAACTTACAACATATCGATTTTAGCCCTTTTTGAAGGATGGTTTGCCCTACATTTTAGCACCATCCTAAAAATTTTTTGGCTCAAAGTCAAATGTTGGGGTGCGGATTATAAAATTTCACAATACAATATTTTCGGATATCAAAATTTGTCTGTTAGCCGAAGCATAAAAGTATACGTTTTCTGAAGTTTTCAAAGTTTCTGTAACCGTATCCTATGCCAGCCAAAAACAATTCGAACCCCGCCAAAACGCCGATATTTCCGTGCTTTATGCCGACTTACGGGCGTTTTATTGAAACGATAGTCGGGACATGTCCGACAGCTTTACGAATTGTTGTATTGAAGCGATAATAAGGTTAATTCGGCGACGACGAGCGGAATCGATGATAATTGCCTTTAAGACTCGTTCGGTATGGAACGTTTGGCTTTGTAAGGGGTTGTTCCGTAATATTTTTTAAATAGTCTGTGGAAATGCGGAATGCTTTCTATTCCGATCTTATCGCAAATTTCCCGTATAGTGTAGTTCGCTGCCGAGAGCAGATAATGCGAATAGTTAATTTTCAGTTCGTTGATTTTTTCGGTAAGCGTAACACCGTAATTATCCTTGAATTTCTTGCTTACGTACGACTTGTTGTATCCGAGATGGTCGTATACTTCGTCTATCGCGTTGAAATGCGCGAAACACGCCGTCAGAATCATATTGCATTTAAACATAAATTCGTTATTGAATTCGTTTTTTCCCGCACATGATATTATTGCGGGACCGAGCAGATTTACAACCGTGCAATGATTGTATTTTTCCATTTTCTCGATGTTTTGCGAGGATATGTACGTCGATGTATTTTCCTCAAAACTTTCCATATTGCTTTTCGAGAATTTATATTGAATAAAATGTTCCTTATTTAGTTTTTCCAATATTTCTTTATCTACAAAATTACAGCATTTTTCGAATAGCGCAGGCGAAATCATATTATCTCTGTGAAAGCAGGTTTGCCCGGGAATCCTTTTAAATTCATGCGGAATGAACGGCGCAACGATAACCGCGTCACCTGTTTCCATAAGGAATTCCTCACCGTGTATTTTATGATATATGCTGCCCTCTTTTATGTAAAAACATTCGTAAAATTCGTGCGAGTGCAAGTGTTCGTCGTTTGACGACGTGAGTGCCGTGCTGAAAGGCAGTCCGGACAAGTTTAAAATCTCCATAGATTTCACCTCGAAACATGTGTGTTTGAAATGAGTATATGTCATTTGTTTTTAAAAGTCAACAAAAAAAACAAATAAAGAGAATATTAAAACAAAAAACAGATATTGAAGATTTTTTTTATAAATGATAAAATATACTAAGTCGATTTATAAAAAAGTTTTAAAAGGCAAGTATTATAAGAATTATCGGCGACGAAAGATTATAGAAAAAACAACGAAAAACCCGAATTCGACGGAAACAACCGTGAGATATATCGTAAAGCCGACGACAAGCGGAATTATCCCGACGTTTTGCCTTTCTATAATTCCCGTCAACAGTGCGCCGATATGAAAATTGAAATACAAATGCGGTTATATTGATATGGAATTTATCGAAGAAATAGTTAAAAACGGCGAAAGAAGCGAGTTTAAGGCGAAACCGTTCTGGTCGCTCAACGGAAAACTCGAGAAAGATGAACTTTCGAGGCAGATAGATGTTTTAAAGAAAATGGGCTTCGGCGGAGCGTTTCTTCATTCGAGAACGGGGCTTAAAACCGAATATATGGGCGAAGAATGGCTTGACGATCTGGAGTTTTGCGTGGAAGAACTCGAAAAGCGCGAGATGGAATCCTGGCTTTACGACGAGGACAGATGGCCTTCCGGAACTTGCGGCGGAACGGTCGCAAAAAAGAAGGCGAACAGGCTGAAATCCATTGTTTGCGATATTTCCGACTGTTCCGACGGCAAAAATTTCGTCAAGCCGAAGAGGTTTATCGCTTTATTTTCGGTTTTGTTCGACGGAGATCGCCTTGTTTCGTATAAAAGAGTAAATTCCGCCGAGGAAATCGTCAAGGGTGAAAAAACAGTATGTTTTTATTGGGCATATATGTTACCGTCAGATTTTTACAACGGATATACGTACATAGACACACTGAATAAAAACGCCGTGAAGGATTTTCTGAAAAGCACGCACGAGGTTTATAAGGAAAAATTCGGTGAAAAATTCGGAAAAGAGATAAAAGGAATTTTTCAGGATGAAGTAAATCGCGGTCCGCTTTTCAACGGATTCGTTCTCGGCGATAAAGATTGTCTGAAAAAAGTGCCGTATACTTACAGGTTGTTCGAAGAGTTTAAAAAAATAAAGAAGTACGACCTGAAAGAACGTCTGCCCGAATTGTATTTCAGATACCGCGGAGAAAATTTCTCGAAAGTCGCGTACGATTTTGTAGACGTTCTCATGCGGATGCTTCTCGCAAATTTTACCGTGCCGTATGGAAAGTGGTGCAAAGATAACGGACTTATCGTAACGGGGCATGTTCTGCACGAGGATACGTTGTCCTGCCAGACGACGATGATGGGGAGCGTAATGCAGTATTATCGGTATATGGATTACCCCGGAATCGATAATCTCGGCTCGTGCAATTATTGTTATGAAGTTCCGAAACTTGCGGCGTCCGTCGCGAAGCAGTTTGGCAAGAAGTTCGTTTTATCCGAAATGTACGGTGTTTCGGGGTGGAGGATGTCGTTAAACGATTATAAGCACGACGGAGACTGGCAGGCTTTTATGGGGATAACTTTCAGATGCCCGCATTTATCCTGGTATACGATGAAGGGCGAGGCGAAAAGAGATTGTCCCGCATCGATAATGAGCCAGTCCGGCTGGTATACGGAATATAAAGCCGTGGAGGACTATTTTTCGAGGCTCGACGCCGTGTTTTCGTGTTGCGACGAAATGACGGAAAATCTGATAATTCACCCTGTTGAATCGGCATGGGGTTTATCTCGTTATGGCGAATACGTCGATTATTTCGGTGTTACGGACGACGAATATAAGCGGCTCGAGAAAAATTACAAAGATCTTTTCGGTATGATTCAAAAATGCGGAGTCGACGCCGATTACGGAGACGAGGGGCTTATAGCCGAATCGGGACGAGCGGAAAACGGATTGCTTTACATCGGGAAAAAGGGATATAAAAGAGTTGTCGTTTCGGGGCTTGTTACGATAAGGAGTTCCACACTCGCTCTTTTAAACGAGTTCGAAGTGCAAGGCGGAGAGGTTCTGTTTGTTTCGGAATTTCCGAGATTTATCGACGGAATCAAGGTTACGGACGACAGGTTCCCGGGACGTAAAATTTTGCCGTTAAATGAAAAGATTTTATTCGACAAGCTGAAAGAAACCGATTTTCCCGTGAGGGTTTCGCCGCTCGGATGCGGAGTGTTCGTAAGGCGGTTAAAAACCGACAAAGGCTATGTCGCCGCGTTTTTAAACAGCGATAAAAACAGAGAAATAACGGTAAAAATCACCGTTCCGACAAAGAGAAACGTCGCAAAGTTCAACCTTCGGAACGGTCGCGTCGAACCTTTAAACTTTATTAAGACGGACGAATGCGTAACGTTTGAATATTCGTTTGCGGGCGGTGAAGAGTTGCTTGTTTTCGAAACCGATAGTCTTTACGTCGCCGAAGAAAAAGCAAAGAAAAAGGAAGTTAAAATCGAGCGGAAAGAGTTCGACTATTCGCTCGGCGAGGACAATTTTCTTCTTTTGGACAACGCGAGTCTTTATTGCAACGGAACGTGGGACGAACGCGGCTACGTTCTCGGAAAAGACGATAAATTAAGACGAAAATACGGGTTGAGCTTAAGGTCGGGCGAAATGATTCAGCCGTGGTTCAAAGAAAAATTCGATAAAGAAAACTATAATCGTAAGTATGGCGTTCATGCGCTTAAATTCGAATTTTTGCTCGAAACGACAGAAATAGGGGAGATATTCCTCGTTGCCGAAACCGATATAGAAAAAGCCGAAACGTTTATAAACGGCGAAAAGTTTAACGGCAAATGGGAAAAAGGCGACATAGACAATTGTTTTTTGAAAAGCGCGATAGATTCGGAAACGTTTAAACTCGGACTTAACGAGATAGTTATAAAGTTTGATTTTGAAGAAAAAATCGACCTCGAAGCGATTTATCTGCAAGGAAAATTCGGCGTTAAACGAGGCAAAACGGATTCCGTCGTAAAGCTTCCCGAGAAGCTCGGAATCGGAGATATAGCCGACGCGGGCATGCCGTATTACACAGGAACCGTGGAATACGTTATAGAAGTCCCGAAAGGATTTTATGACGTTTGTTTCGACGAAATCGGCGGCGCGGCGGCAGTCGGAGTGAACGGAATACTCGTCGCTTTCGCTCCGTTTATCGCGACGGATATAAAATCCGACGGCAAGTTAAAGATAGAATACGTTTTCGGGCGGAACAATTTGTTCGGAACGCATGTCGGAGATAATAATTCTACCGGGAAAAGTTTTGTCGCGCAGGGAATGAAAAAACTTCCGAAAATATATTTGAAAGAAACAAAAGAGATATAAATATGGAAAAAACAAAGACGAAATAACAACTAATTTAACGAAAGGCTGGTATGCGGCGATAGGTTACGGAGTTATCAACGCCCTTCTGAATTTGTTCGTTATGCTGGCCGTTGCGTATTTATCCCCGGGCGTAGTGTTTCCCGTAATCTTCGGAGGAGGGTTGATTCTCACCCTGCTTTTGTCCGTGGCGATTTTCAAAGAAAAATTGAACAGGTATCGGATAATCGGTTTTGTCATCGGAGTTATTTCGATCGTCCCGATGAACGTATAAAAGCGCTCAGAATATTAAATATCGTTATTCCGACGGAAAACGTCGGAGTAATCCGTCGGTTTCGACAATCCCGATAGGTTTCTCATCGGGACATGCGTATCTGACATGATATATCATATCTGACATGAATATATATCATGAGTTTATATCCTTTGTTTTTAAAAGTCAACAAAAAAACAAATAAAGAGAATTTTTTAGCAAAAATAGGATATTGATAATTTTTTTATTTATGATAAAATATTATTATCGAAGTATTATCGAAAACTCATAAACGAAAACTCATAAAGGAAGGAATTTATATGTTAAGCAAAAAATTCAAAAGTTGTTTTTTATCCCTTTTCGGTTTTATTTGCGCGATTTGTTGTTGCGCGACAATTGCTGCGACAGGGAATAGAAACTTAAGCGTCAGCGCGGCGGAAGGTGTTAAAGAATATACCGTAGGTACGGTGTCGTTCCACACTCTCTCGAATAACGGCAAAATTTACGTTTTGTTTTACGACGGCGAAGGCAACGAATGCGATTTAGGTTATACGCAATGGGTTTTGCCCGATGCGTACACCACGAAATTCGAAGAGTATCTGACGATAAACGATAAAAAAATGTCGGAAGTCGACAACGTTACAATTCAGGGAATGGATATAAAGAACGCTCTTTGCATAAGCGGATTTTATCTTTCAGAGGGCGGAACGATAACAATACCTAAGGATGCGGTTTTCGAAAATGCTTCGGCAAAACTCACTTTCACCAGAAACTATACTATTACCTGGGACGGAGAAAAGTATACGGTGGAAGCGGAACATCAGGAAGTTGTTTTCCCCGATTATGTCATGGAAGAAGGCATGCTTTCGGATTTTACCGATAAATCCGTAAAACGCCTCGGCGGGCAGGATTATCACGACGCCGTACCCGATAAAGCGGGTTGGGATACGAATTATCATTCTTTCTTCAGAAGCGGTTTCGTGAGCGCGGACGACGCTCCGGAAGGTTCGACGAACGGCGGTTATAAATTCGAATGGGATACTACCACGGGTTTGCTTTATCCGTCGATCATGTTCCGTTTCAGAGACGATATTCCGTTTAAAAGTGACGACGAAATGGTTTTCAGAATTTATTTTTCCGAAACGCTTGATAAATCGTTCAGCTTCTGGATAACTTCTTCGACAAATCCGAGAGTGTGGGAAGCGGAAAATATGGTGAGCGGACTTACGTTAACGATGGGCGGTTGGAATGAAATCCGCGTTCCCGTCGGCGATTATCTCGGCAGAGACGGCAAAATCGCTCCGATAGCGTTCACGCTTGCGTACAATCAGAGTTTCGGACCGAACGAGGACGTTCCCGGAGGATATCTCTTATTCGATACGGTAAAGCTCAGAGAAAGCGTGAAAGTCGTAGACGAAAATTATAAAATATACGATATAAGCGAAATAATCCCTTTAAGCGGAGAGAAAACTTACAGCGGCGAGCTTGATTCGTACAGCGATACTTTTGATTATAATAAAGATTGCAATATCGCGTTTGCGAGAACCGACAAAACCTTTACCGGCATGAAAGTCAAAGTTAAGGTAAGCGATTTAAGCAGATTCTCTTTCTATTTCGTGCTTAACGGAACGAATAAATATTTTATTGACGGCGGCGTATTCTTCTGGTTCAACAACGATTCCGTTCTTATGGGAACCGCGACCAAGACTTACGTCAGCGAACCTTTGCCGGAAAGTATCCGCGCAAACGAAGAGTTTACCGTGGAAATGACTTGCGCTCCGTATTACGTTGACGGAATGAAGGCGGGTAATTACGTTGCCCTTAAAGTCGGCGGAACCGAAATCGGAAAGGGTTGCTTTGTTTCTAACGCAAGTTGCAACTTCGGCGGTTGGACGGGTTTATATCTTCACAATACGATGAAAGGCGTAAACGTGACGGTTGCTCCCGTAACGCAGGCGGCAGAACCCGCTATTTCGCTCGCTCTTTCGACGAGCCTTAACGCGACGAGCATCGCAGTTGGCGAAAGTCTCGGAACCAAGGTTAAAGTAACGGGTAAACTCTATAAGGCGGACGATATAAAATACGTTATCGTATCCGGCGACGAATATGCGGAAATCGACGCCGACGGCTATATAACGGGCAAAGCGGACGGAAAAGTAATCGTGAAAGCGGTTGCGACGAACGATTTCGGAACGTTTTCGAGTAACGAGATCGAAATAACGGTCGGCAAGGGCGAAGCGCCGAAGAAAAAAGGTTGCGGCTCGTCGGTGGAATCTGGTATTTTCGCTATTCTCGGATTGGCGGGGTTAGCGACGATCATGATAAAAAAACGCAAAGGAGAGTAAATAATAGTATGAAAAAAATATTGACCGCCGTCATAGCGAGTATAATGGCATTCGCTTGCGTATTTTCGATGACGGCATGCGGCAACAAAAACGGCGGCGACACGTCGGTTAGCGTCGATAAAGACGCGATGAAAAAGGCTTACGGCGACTGGACGGGCAAAACCCTTGAGGTTTACGTGCTTGACAAGGGGGTTGGAACCGACTGGGTCAAAGATGCGGTGAGAAATTTCAATGCGGGAACGGGCGCGAAAATAACCTCGAAAGCCGATGAAACCTTGAACGAGTCATTGGCGACTTTCCTCGACGCGAGAAGCGGCGCGGACGTGTATTTCAGTTATGCTTCTCAACTTCAATGGGTTCAATGGGCTAAACAAGGTAAAATTCTCAGCCTTGACGATGTGGGCTTCAATTATAAGGAGGCTATTGAAAAAGTCGGAGTTATCGACGGCGTAAGGTATACGATGCCTTATACGTTTGCTCCTACCGGCTTTGTTTACAATCAGAATTATATAAACGAGATACCGTCCAACGGCGAGTTCGAGCAAGGCAAATTTCCGTCGACGTGGCAAGGGCTTCTCGATATGTGCGATTCCGTAAACGAGAAGTGGAATAAAAAAGCTCTCGGACAGAAAGTTGTTCCTATGAGTTACGGCGGATCGGTCGGAGATATGAAGTACATTTTCCTTGGTGTCTGGGCGCAGATAGATCCTGTAGGTTTTAAAAATTATTGGGAACAGACAACCACTTCCGTTGCGGGAGAAAGCAATAAAAATCTCCTCGTAAACGACGGTGCGATAAAAGCGGTGGACAGCGTTGCGAAACTTCTCAACGCTAAAAAGAACGAACAAGGCAATTACTATCCGTCGAACGCTTTTGCCGATTCCACGAGCCATTCCAATCTTACGGCGGAACAGAAATTTTTGAACGGTCTGTCGGTGTTCACCATTTCGGGATCCTGGTTTGAAAACGAAATGAGGGAACATATCGAGGAAGGTGAATATGATTTTTATCATTTCGCACCCGCTCCGAAGGTCAATGCGGACAATCCGACGGCTATATACATGAATTCTCCCGCAGAATTTTTCATGGTTGCCGCAAACGGTAAGAACAATAACCCGCAACTTGCTAAAGCCTTTCTTAAATATATGGCAACCGAGGAAAGATGTCAGACGTTCCAGTCTTATACGGGAACTCCCGTCGCTCTGCAATACAGAATGAACGTATCGACGTTGTCGAGATTTGCCAATGAAGTCGCGGGGACGTTAAACGGCACGACTTTGGCGGTTGCCGCATCCGATCAGATTGCTTCGCTTACGGGGGCTATCAATCTTGACTTAAATTCTGCTTTCAAGACGGTTGCCACAACCGGATATACCTCCGAGCTTGCGAAAACGACTGTTGAAGGCTTGTACAGAAAGCAGGTGGAAAACTGGGGCGATTTTATGAAGTCGTTCGATGAATAAAGTTAAGGACAATTATGAATAATAATGTAAAAACCAAACAAAACGCCGGAATATCCGTAAAAACGAAAAAGATGATTTTCGTATACGGGTTTCTGGCGTGGCCGATATTGCATTTCCTTGTGTTCTGGTTCGGCATGAATATCGGCACGTTTGCAGACTCGTTTTTCGAATATAATTTAGCCGGACAACGCAGTTTTGTGGGGTTTGAAAATTACGTTACCGCATTCAAGATTTTCTTAGGTAGAAAAGATAACGGAATAGTCAACCATTACGCGCTTTTAAACTCGTTGTCGTTAATTCCGTTATCTCTTCTTATAAATCTGCCGTTAACGCTTATATTCGCTTATGCGATATACAAAAAAGTGTTGTTATACAGATTTTACAGAATAGTTCTGTTTCTGCCCGCGGTAATTTCCGTCGTCGTTCTGTGTCTCGTTTATCGTATGGCGCTCGATAACTCGTCGGGAATAATAATTCAGTTTTTAAGGCTTATCGGGCTTGGAGGAGACGGAAGTCAGTCGAACACGGGTATAGTTCCCGTCGGCGGTTTTCTCGGCAACGACAAAACGGTGTGGGGGACGATTCTCGTTTTCAGCGTATGGACAGGCGTAAACGGAAACCTTGTATATTTCAGTTCCGCCATGGCAAGACTTCCGCAAAGCGTATTCGAAAGCGCGGAGATTGACGGTGCAACGCAATTAAAACAATTCGGCAGTATATGTATACCGCTTATATGGCCTACTATCACAACATTGTCCGTAACTCTTGTTGCGGCGGTGTTCGGCTGGATGATGCCGTCGCTGCTTCTTACGGACGGAACATCCGAACGGGCGAGTACGTTGGGGCTTATGATAACGGTTTCGGTCAAAAACGATTCCACAAACACCGTAATAAATGCGATAGGCGTTCTGGTGGCGGTTGTCGGCTCGGCAATCATTCTTACTTTCCGTTATTTCATGAGCAAAATCACAGAGGAGGTAGAGTATTGATGAAGATAAAATATTCTGCCGGCGATAAGGCATTCCGTATCGTATGCTTTATAGTGATGGGCATTTTCGCTATCAGTTACATAACGATCCTTCTTTACATGGTATTCGGCTCGTTCAGAACGACCACGGCGTTTTCGCAAAAACCGTTTAACTTTTTCGATATTTCGCTCAAAGCGATTAAACGAAACTATACAAAGGCGTTTACCTATAAAGTAGGCGGGCATACGGCAATGCCGAAGATGATTTTAAACTCCCTTATATACGTCGGAGGAACGGTTTTATTATCCGTGTCGGTTCCTGCTATTTCCGGGTATATCGTCGCGAAGTATGATTTTAAAGTCAAAAAATTTATAACAGGTATAGCTATAATTACTTTGGTTGTACCGACGATAGGATCTGTTACGATGACGTACAGATTTATGGAAAGTCTGCACTTGCTCAACACGTTCTGGGGAGTATTTCTGATGAGTGCCGGAGGCTTCGGATTCAGTTTTCTGCTTTTTAAGAACTTCTTTTCGGCAATTCCGTGGGAGTATGCCGAAGCGGCATTTATCGACGGAGCGGGCGATTTCAAGGTGTTTGTAAGCATCATGTTCCCGCAAGCGACGCCGATACTGTTATCGCTCGGCATAATGAATTTTATAAGTTGCTGGAACGATTATTATACGCCGTATCTGTTTTTGAACGATTATCCGACGGTCGCTTACGGGTTGACCGCGATAATGTCGAAATTCGAGGCGAGCGTTCCGATAGTTTTTGCTGCGCTGACATTTTCAACGATCATTGTTCTGATTTTATACGCTGCGTTTTCGAAAACGATTATGGAAAGTATGTCTGCGGGCGGACTCAAAGGATAAACTTCAATAAAAGGAAATAGAAAATGCTAAAAAGAATACTCGGTATAGGTTTGGCGTTGACTTTCTGCGGACTTGCCGCGGCAGGTTGCGCGAAAGGCGGCAGCGGAAACAAAAGAACGCCGGTAGTGCTTCCCGATTATGAAAGTATGCAGTCCGAACCGCTTACTCTGAGCGGGTGGGTTTCTCCCGAAGCGACGACAGAAGCATACCGAGATTATAAAGAAGCCGGATTTAATTACGTATTTGTCGGCGCGATCGGCTCTGCGGAAACCGATAAAGTTCTGGATATCTGCGATAAACTCGGAATAAAGGTATTCGTAAACGTATATAAGGACGTGGATGCAATGGGCGTTACCGTAGAAAAATACAGTAAGCACGTTTCGTTTGCGGGGTATAACTTCGACGAGCCTGTTATTTATAAAAACATAATCAACTTTAACTACGGGATTATCGATATCGCGGAAAAAATGAAGCCGATACACGAGAAATATCCCGACGTCGAACTTTTAATAAACCTTAACCCGACGGAAAGCGTTGATTTGAACTGGGGAACTCCGAAGTTTACTTACGAGGAGTATCTCGAGGCGCAGAAAACGTATATAAATTCCATTTATAAAGACGGAACCGCACATAATTGGCTGTCCTGCGACAGTTATCCGATATGCTACAATCCGGCGGCGAAACAGCAGTATTATTTAAAGACGAGCTGGCTCCAGAATCTTGCATACCTTGCCGAGACAAAGAGAGATTGCGAGTTTAAACTGACGACTAATTTCTTTATTCAGGCAATGGCTTACGGAACGCCGGACGGATTACATGACAGAAAGCCGACTTACGAAGATATAAGAATGCAAGCGTATTCTTTGCTTGCTTACGGTTTCGACGGCATTTCCTATTTCTGTTATACCACGCCTCCTTCAGGCGGAGAATTTCAGGATTATCAATATGCCATGATCGGTCGCGACGGCAATAAAACCGATATTTACGAAGCGGGCAAAGCCGTCAACGAAGAACTCAGAAGTTTCGAGAAAGTTTACAAACAGTTCAATTCCGGCTGGCTCGGCGTTTGCCCCGTTTACGGAACGAACAATACAAGTGCGGACGAATTTTATTTCAATAAGTCCATGGACGCTCTTGCGAATCCTTTGGAGCTGAAACGTTTAAGCGAACTGAAAGGATTTGAAACCGACGAGGATGTGATTATCGGTTATATGAAAGACGGCAGCGGCAACCCCGGTTTTATGGTTGTAAACTATAACGATACTTCCCGAAACAAAAAGGTAAACGCGAAGATGGATTTCGGCGATTATACGCAGGCGCAGGTTTACCGCAAAGGCAAAAAAACAGTAGTCGATTTAAAAGACGGCGTGCTTGACGTTGCGCTGGACGTCGGCGAGGGCGTATTTGTGATTCCATGTTCATGATCGCGGTTTTACTACGTCCGCAATCGGCAAATTTTAAATTATAATAAAAAAACAGGTAATATGATGTTAAAAAAAATACTTAGTATGGGTTTGGCGCTGGCTTTCTGCGGGCTTGCTTCGGCGGGTTGTGCGAAGGGCGACAGCGAAAACAAAAGAACTCCGATAACGCTTCCCGATTACGAAAACATGCAGTCCGAGCCGCTTATGATCAACGGCTGGCTTTCGCCTCCGCCAACAACGGATGCATACCGCGAATATAAAGAAGCGGGGTTTAACTACATTTTCATCATGGGGCAGAACGCGGGTGCGGTAGGATCCGAGAAAATGGAGAATGCGCTCGAAGTTTGCGACGAGCTCGGCATAAAAGCGTTCGTCGACATATCGAGAAATCTCTCGGCTATCGACGCCACTATCGAAAATTACAGCAAACATCCGTCGTTCGCGGGGTATAATTACGACGAACCCGTAATATACAGAAACACCATCAATATGTCCGACGGTATCGTAGATATCGCGGAAAAAGTAAAAGTTATGCATGAGCAGTATCCGACGGTCGAATTTCTGGTTAATCTGAATCCGTCGGAATGTGTTGATCTTAACTGGGGTACGCCCAAGTTTACTTACGCCGAATATCTCGACGCGCAGACGACTTATATCAATTCGATTTATAAGGACAGTTCGTTGCATAACTGGTTGTCTTGCGACAGTTATCCTATCTGCAACAATCAGACGTCAAAACATCCGTATTATTTAAAAACGAGTTGGCTTCAGAATCTTGCCTATCTCGCCGAAATAAAAAGGGACAGCGAAGTTAAGCTCACGACGAATTTCTTTATTCAGTCGATGCCTTACGGAACGCCTAACGGAATGTACGACAGAAAGCCGACTTACGAAGATATAAGGTTGCAGGCGTATTCATTGCTTGCCTATGGTTACGACAGCATTTCGTATTTCTGTTACGCAACCCCGAACGCGGTAGGCGAGTTTCAGGATTACCAACAAGCAATGATCGACCGTGACGGCAATAAAACCGACATTTACGAATCCGGCAAAGCCGTCAACGAGGAACTCAGAAGTTTCGAGAAAGTTTACAGACAGTTCAATTCCAACTGGCTCGGCGTTTGCCCCGTTTACGGAACAAACAATACAAGCGAGGACGAATTCTATTTCAATAAGTCCATGGACGCTCTTGCAAATCCTTTGGAGCTGAAACATTTAAGCGGTCTGAAAGGATTCGAAAGCGATGAAGACGTGATTATCGGCTATATGAAAGACGGCAGCGGTAATCCCGGTTTTATGGTTGTAAACTATAACGATTCTTCCTGGAACAAAAAAGTAAACGCGAAGATGAATTTCGGCGATTACACGCAGGCTCAGGTGTATCGCAGAGGGAAAAAGAGCGTGGTCGATCTTAAAAACGGCATACTTACGCTTGAACTCGAGGTCGGCGAAGGCGTGTTTGTTATTCCATGCTCGTAAAAAGGAGAAAAATGAATCGTTTAATAACAGATATTATTCTTACCGCATGGTATCCGCCTACACCCACGGAAGAAAATTTCAGACAATATAAAGAATGCGGATTTGATCGTATCTTCTTGCTCGGAGAATATGTGGACGGTGCGGGTACGCCTAAAATGGAAAAAGCTCTCGAAATGTGCGATAAGTTCGGCATCAAAGCTTTCGTAGATATATCCGGAAGGCTCGATTTAATTGAAGAGTGTATCGATGAATATATGAAACACCCGTCTTTCGAAGGATTCAACTACGACGAACCCGTAATATACAGAAATACGTTGACTAAAATGGACGGAATCGTCGATATTGCGCCCGTTGTTGAAAAAATGCATAAGAAATATCCGACGGTTGAGTTTCTTATCAATCTGAACCCTACCACTTCGGTAAAGTTGCCGTGGGATACGCCGCCGTTTACTTACGAAGAATACCTTGAGGCTCAGGAAAAGTACATAAACGGTATTTTTGACGGATCCGAAACAACGAACTGGCTTTCGTGTGACGATTATCCTATTTGTTACGATCCAGAAACCGACAGACGTTTTCTGAAAGATACATGGCTGAGAAATGTCGAATATATCGCGCAGGCGAAAAAAAACAGCAGATACATACTGAAAACGAACTTTTTTATACAGGTTATGCCGTATGGCGTTCCCGCAAATCTGCACGACAGATTACCGACCTATGAAGATATTTCGTTACAGGCGTATACGCTTCTGGCTTTCGGTTTTGACAGTATTTCTTATTTCTGTTACGCAACGCCGACGGCGGCCGAATTTTCCGAACGTCAATATTCGATGATCGATCGGAGCGAGCAAAAAACGCAGACATATTTCTGCGGACAGAAGTTGAACGGGATTCTGAGGAAACTGAACCCGATATATAAGCGGCTGAAAAATAATTGGCGGGGCGTTTATCCTGTTTATGGCGATAACGCGGCGGAAAGGAATGTTTCTTTCGGGCTTTTAAAAAAACCGCTTGCCGCAAGCAATATAGACGAAATGGTCTCGGCTCGTTCCGACGAGGATATTCTTGTAGGATGTTTTAAGGACGAAGACGGCAAAGCCGGCTATATTGTCGTAAATGCGGGCAATACGTTTTCCGCAAAGAAAGCGAAGTTTTCCATACGTTTCAAAGAAACGGACCTTGTTTCCGTTTACAGAAACGGAGAAGAAGAAATCGTTCGGTTGACCGATAACGAATTTAACGGCGATCTGGACGTGGGCGAGGGAATACTTATTCTCGCGCGGTAAAATAAATTTTATGCGGCTTAATGCCGATAAAAAATAAAAATCAGAAAGAGAGGAAAAAAAGATGAAAAAGATTATAATTCTTTTGATTACGATCGTTGTTGCATCGATAGCGATGGGCGTAGTTGCCGGTTGCAAGTTTGATGGCGGCGAAAGCACTCACGAACACAAGTATGCCGACGCGTATACCTGTCACGACAGAACGTGTACCGTAGAGGGGTGCGGGCATGTCGAAAAGGCTACTACGGCGCATAAGTTTGCGGATGAATTCACTTGCCACGACAGAACCTGTAAAGACTGCGGAAGCGTTGAAAAGGCTACCACCGAACATTCCTGGGGAGAGTGGGTTACCGTTCGCGAGCCGAGTTGCACGGAAAAAGGCGTGCAGACGCGCGAATGTGACAATTGCGGAGATACGGAAACCGCAGATCTTCCGGCTAAGGGACACACTTACGCCGACGAATTTACCTGTCACGACAGAGTTTGTACCGTTGAAGATTGCGGACATATAGAAAAGGCTACAACGGCGCATAATTTCGGGGATTGGGAAATCGTTAAAGAGCCGACATGCACCGAAGAAGGTTTAAAAGAAAGAATTTGTAGCGTATGCGGCGATAAGGAAAGCGAAAAAATCGCCACCGAACATTCTTTCGGCGAAGACGGCGTCTGCACGAACTGCCACAAGGACGTTAAAGAATTTCTGATAGCGTCGCAAACGGTTGCGGCAACCGTCACGGCGAACGCAAAAGCCGGCAAATACAGCATTTCGTCTACTGCGTCCGACGGTGTTTACGCGATAATCCACGGAGATATTCTTACCGAATTGAAAAAGTTGGGCTATACCGCTCTTTCGGTCATCGCAAAGAATCCCGCTTTAGGGTTGGCGGCCGACAGCAGTAAAGTCAAGCCGATATACGTTGCGGCCGACGACACGGCAAATCTTTGGTCGGAAGGAACCGCTATAGCGTATTACGGATGGAAAGAATTCTGGGATGCCGGTAAGAGCGTTCAGTTTTCAATCGATCTTAACGAGTATGCGGGCAGAGATATTTATATCTACACCGAGCATGCAGACGTTTATCCTTTGGAAATCATGATTAGCGAATTCGGTTACGAAGATAAATCCGGTTGGCTTGTAGGCAATAACGCATATTGGGGTTCTGTCGAGTATATCGAAGGCAAAGGCTGGATAATGAAAGACACTACGGACGGAGGCGCGCAGGGGCAGTTCTGGAGCATAATCCCGAAGGCGGTTATTCAGAAGAAAATTTCCGAAGGCTATACTAAGATGACGATTGTCTACGCGAATAGTTTCGAGGGCGTCGATAATCCGAATGTCGGAGATTTTATAAACACCAAATCAATGATTTGTCCTATAAAAAAGAGCGGCGGCAACGATTACGATTACGTAAGCGGAACTATAGCCGAATATTGCGCGGAAGTTAACAAAGACGGCGTGAAATATTACGAACACCACGTAGATCTCACCGACGCAAATCACGATTTTACGAAAGACATTGACGTTTTGTGTTACAATAAGGATGTCTACGAGAAAAAAGTTACTTGCGGTTACGTTGCCGATATAGTATTCGAAAAAGGCGAACCCGTAGTGCAGGAAGATAAGTCAGGCTGGATGCTTGGCAGCCCAAGCGATAACGGGGCCGTACGATATATCGAAGGAAAAGGCTGGGTAATGAGCCCGGTAAGCGGTTCGGGTGATTTCTGGTGTCTTATTTCGGGTTCGGTCATACAGAAAAAGATTGCCGAAGGGTATACGAAGATGACTATTGTCTATGCAAATAACCTTGAGGGCAGCGAAAATAAGGATACGGGTAACTTTGTTAATACCACGTCGAGATTGTACCCTTGTAAAGCGGGCGGCGGATATATTTCGGACTACGTAAGCGGCGCGATCAGTAGTTACTGCATAATAAACGCTGCGGGAAATTACGAACACACTATTAGTCTGACTGACGAGAAAATTGATTTTACGAAAGATCAGTATGTATATTGCGTGGCTGCCGACAACAACAAAAAAGCTGTTACCCGCGGATACATCGCGGATATAGTATTCTCGAAATAATTCGAATTGAAATAAACAGGCTTATTTTTGCGATAAGCCTGTTTATCGGTAAAAACATTTAAAGGAAACGATATGAAAAAGATACTTATTTTAGCGGCATTATGTTCCGCGTTGATTGTTTCCGTGTTCGGTGGAACGACGGCAAGCGCGGCAACTGCGAAAGAGGACGATTATAATGCTTATATTGTTGCTACGGGTGCCGAATGTCTTACCGAATATTACACGCAGATAGGCGACGGAAACGCGACGGTTACGTTCGATTTGCAGTGGAGAAGCGAGAGCGGATATTTCGGAGTTGTGGCGGGCGATTCGAAAAAACTCGGTAAACTTTCCGAAATGACCGATTATATGCTTTTCGGGGACGGAGTTGTTTCGAGCAAAACTTTGGATAACAAAACCGATATATTTGAAGCCGGATATACTTACCGCGTTAAGTTCGACGCGAAAAACGGCGCGTGGACGGTCGATAAAAAGGGTATTTGCGAAAGCGCGGACTCTTTTGCGAACGTTTTAACGGTTGCAAATTCATTCACGTCGTCGAATACCGTCGGGCTTGCCTGTTATACAAAAGACGAGAAGTCGGCTACGGCGGTTATAGACAATCTCGTTATAACTAATAACAGCGGGAAGTACGAATACGTCAGGAATATATTTTCGGGGCTTAGCTCTATTAAGGACGGCAGCATGAAAACGCTCGCCACAAACGCTTTAAGCGGCGAAAAGTCCACTCTCGGAAAGACTTATATTCAGAAGAGTTGGTTGTGTAACGTTCGTTTTATTGCCGAAAACGGCGAAATTTTAAGCAGTCAGAAAGTTTCGGGATACGGAACTGCGACCGCGCCCGTTGCGCCCGCAAAAGAGGGCTATACTTTTAAATGCTGGAACAAAAGCACGACGGGCATAATTACGGATAGCGTGTTTTATCCGATTTACGAAGCAAAAACAATCGAACCCGACGAAAGTTCTTCCGTTCCCGACAGTACGAAAGAATCCACCGATTTTTCAAGTTCGGTAAGTTCCGTCGATTCGGGGAAAACTTCTTCGGGCGGTTGCGGTGGCGGCGTTGCTTCCGTTTCGGTTTTGTCCGTTGCGGCGGTTGCCGCTTCGATAGCGATATGGAGGAAACATCGTAAATGAAAATCTTAAATAAAATTCTTATACTGATTCTCGGTGTGTGTTTGTCTATGGGTGCGGTTTTTGTTGGCGGAACGGCAAAAGTTTCGGCTGAAAAAGGATTAAAAAACAATTTAACCGTAAGCGGAGGAACGTTGACGGAATCCGATAACGGTTACAACGGTACGGAAGCGGTAAAATTGACTTTCAACGGAAAAACTTCGGTTTTACGCGTAAAAAATAACGAAATAAACGCTTTGAAAACGTTCGATACGGTTACGGTAGAATTTCGTCTGAAATACGACGGAACGGGATATAACAATACGCTCAGAGTTTACAAAGCCGAAGGCGATCTTGTGGACTACGGCTATCCCGCGAACGTTTGGAACAGAGTTCGTTTTAAAACGATGGTTTACACCGAAAACGGCGAAAATTTCGTTAAAATAGAACTCGATTTTGCCGCGAACAAAACGGCGTATATATCCGACTTGAAAGTAACCGCAAGCGAAGAAGATAAACCCCTTCTCGGCGGCGTTAAACTTATTTCACTCGAAAGCATCACTCTTGCCATGGGATACGTCGTGATTACGCCCGACAATAAAGTTATCGTAATCGACGGCGGCTACGTCGGCGGGGATACGGATATTATGCTGAAACTGCTCAGAACGTTTACGCATAAAGTGGATTATTGGTTTTTAACGCACTTCCATACCGACCATACCACTGTTCCGGCGCAGTTGATCGAGTATCAGGATATCGTAATAGAGAATTTGTATTACGATTTCCCGACTTCGCAAATGGTAAAAGATTTGAGCGGCGACAGCGATTATCCGTTTTGCGATAAATTTGAAAATTTAGTCAAAAACAATCCTCAAAAGGTTAAGAACGTAATAAAACCGCATTATAAAGACGAATATAAGTTGGGCGAATACGTTACTATGAAAGTTCTGAACAATGCCTGGTATACCGAAAGAGACGGTAACTACGGAAACAATTCGGGCATAATGTTCAAAATGGAAACGCCCGGCGAATCGGTGTTGTTTACAGGCGATATGGGTGATCGCGGCGACGTATATCTCAATGACGAATGGTCCAGAAAGGAAATTGAGAGCTGTACGCTCATACAAATGGCTCACCACGGGCAGCACGGTACGAGCGACGCTTTTTATAACGCGATAAAAGATATTAAAGTATGTCTTTATCCCGCTGTAGACTGGATATATAACAACGATAACGGTTCGGGTTTCAACACCGCGAATCTTGATTCGTTGCACACCCGCGATCTTATGCGCGAAAGAGGCGTTATGAATATTTATACGAGCGGAATGGGACGGAAAATAATCCTTTAATAATCCGTATGCAAAAACGATAGTGACAACCCGGGCGATAATCGTCCGGGTTTTTCGGTAGACTTTACATGAAATTCAATCTCTAAAGAAAAAACAATCGGCTATGTGTTGTTTATCGTAGTAACTTTTGTTCTGTTATAAAAATGCGGATTGGCGAGTAAAAACGGGGAAGACAAGTAAGACAAGTAAGTCTTCCTCGTTTTGTTGTAACATAAATTAAATCAATAACGGTGTGTAGGATATCCGCTGTAAATTTTGCAATGTAATTCGCACGAAAATACCGTCGCGCGAATTACGATTATAACAAATTTTTTAAGCGGGTTTTATTGTTGCGCGGTAACGCTTGGTATATACTGTTTGTCGCCCATAACTACGATTTTGTAGTTGTTGTTATGAACGTCTTTGAAATGAATGAGAAATGTGAACACCTTTTCGATTTGTCTTATGTAAAAAATCGGATAACGGAAATAAAAGCCGGCAAAAAGCGTTTTTTTACCATAATAATACCCGAAAATAGCGTGTATTTCTCATAAAAGACAGTATTTAGTAGGGAAAATAATCATTTTTCAAATGCAGCAAAATTTTCCCGAAAAATCAATCTGGGCGGGATTTTACTATTGAAAACGGAAGATTTATTTGATAAAATATTTATACCGAAACTTAAGCGAGCTACGGCAATACAGAGGTAAAAGATGAAACAAGCTGAATGGATATGGTATCCCGACGACTTTGAAATTGAATTATCGGGGAAATTCATGGCGGAAAGGTATGAAAGAGATATTCCTATACCGCCGTTCTGGAGATTGGATTCCTGCTATAAAAACGTAAAATTCAAGAAAATTTACGAACTTTCCGCCGCCGAAACGGTTAAAATCGAGGCGGAAGGGTCGTTCAACGTCATGATAGACGGGGCGTATCTTTATTCGGTTAAAAGCGAATTTTCCGTCCCGCGCGGGAAGCATGAAATTCTCGTTTCCGTTTTTAACGATAAGGGATTGCCTTGCTTAAAACTTGCGGGCGACACGATTTTAACGGACGACACCTGGCAGGTGACGTGTTGCGATCATATTTTTAAAAACGCCGCTTGCGACGGGGAATTTCTGAACGGTAAAACCCCGAACGGCTTTTCGCTTCCGTCAAAAGAAAGAGCATACGTCGAAAAATTTCCGTCCGATACGGGCGATATTTACGATTTCGGCGAAGAGATGTTCGCGAGAGTGGTTTTTTCGGGCGCAAAGCTTTCGGATAACGCTAAGATTTATTACGGCGAGAGCCTCGAAGAGGTTTCCGATAAGGAACATTGCGAGCTTTTAAGCGAAGATTTCGTGGTTAACGGAGATAAGGTTACGACGAAAATCGCCAAGGCGTTCAGATACGTTACTGCGGAAGGAATAGATTTTTCCGGAATTTCGGTTGACGAAGAACTTTCCCCGTCGGTTTTGAGAAGTTCGTTCGAGTGCGATAACCAAACGGTTAACGAGATATACAAAGTCGCCGCGAGGACGATGGGGCTTTGCTCAAGAGAGTTTATCTTAGACGGCATAAAGCGCGACCGCTGGCTTTGGGGCGCGGACGTGTATCAATCGTCGCTCATGCATTATTACAGTTTTTTCGATACAAAATCGATTAAGCGTTCGATGACGGCCCTTTTCGGGAAGTCGCCTTTTTCCCTGTACATAAACCATATTATGGATTATACCTTTTTGTGGATAATCTGTTTCGACGATTATTACAGGACTCGGGCGACGGGTACGAATCGGTTTTGCGGCACAGCCACGAGTTTGTGGAAATGGTTTTCGTGGAGAGCGGAAGCGCGGTGCAGAAGGTGAATTCCGAAACGGTGGAACTTCGCCGCGGCGATATGTTCGTCATCGCGGACGACAGCGAACACAGCATGCGCCCCACCTGCGAAGAAAACGATTTCAAAGTGGTAAACATTATCTGGTGCAAGGATTTCATCGAGTTCGATTATTCGGCGTTTTCGCCGTTGAAACCCGTGAATATTTCCTCCCGGCAGGAAATGGTTTCGCTCGTGTATAAAGCCCTCGATACTTACGAAGGCAACGAAAAATACTGCGACGGAATAATGCGCGGCTGTATATATTTTCTTCTGAGCGGGCTGGGGCAGATGTCGGACGGCGAAACCAAGAGCATGAGAAATCACAGCGCGGATTACGTGGAACTTGCAGTGAAATTCATTTCGGATAATTTCTACAAGAAAGTTTCGCTTGCGGACGTTGCGGAATACGTCGGGCTTTCGAGCGGATATCTTCAAAAGCTCTTCAACAGAGAAAGGCAGACTTCCGTTATCGAATATCTTTTGAGATACCGCGTTGAACAGAGCTGTAAATTACTGATAGAATCGGATAAAACGATTTCGGAGATAAGCGACGTGATAGGTTTTTCCGATATAAAAAACTTCCATTATGCGTTCAAGAGAATAACGGGCATAACCCCCAACGAATACAGGCGCGCGCATAAAATAAGATCGGCGGAGACGAAAAACAATGACTGACGGTACGGCTTTAAAAGGAAACGGGCTTGTTCCCCGTAATAAATTAAGCACGGAAAAAGTTAAAGCGATAATCGTGATTTCCGTTGTCGCGCTTTGTCTCGTCCTTTTCTTTTTCTGCAACATTCTCACAAAAAGTCAGATGGATATAGGCGTAACTTTTTCCTATTCCTTCATGACCGTCCTTGCCGTTTTGTTTTCGGGCGGGGAATATTCCGCTTTCGACGAATACGGCAACCCGATAGACGTTTCTCTGCCCGCCGCGGTTACGGCGACGCTTACGGTACTGTTTATCGTCGTGCTTTTAACGCTTGTTTTTACCGCTTTGAGATATACAAGCCTTAAAAACGCGAAAAATATTTCGACGATTGCTTACGGGGCGTATCTCGGAAACGCCGCGCTTATTCTTACGGTTTATATATGGCTCATGTTCTTTTCGGGAGAAACGAGCAGTTTATACGGCGAAACCGTTAAATATTACACTGCAACGGCTTGAGCAATTTGCGGATATCCAACAAAAAAGAAAAAACGCCGCCAGTCGGTTGGACCAACTCTATACGGTACTCGACGGATTGAAAAATCATCCGCTTACGTATGACAACCAGCTCATCCGTCAACTTTTAGAGGCAGTAATCGTGGAATCGAAAGAGCAAATCAGAGTGATCTTTGTCGGCAGCTTGGAAGTGGTACAGACGCTTGAAAAGTGAAAAAAGAAAATAATTTTTCAAGCTATCCAAAAATAGAAATAGCAAGGTGAAAAGAAGGTCTTTTAAGAAAATTGACGAAGGAGGTCATGTAGATAATTTCTACATGACCTCCTAAATGTCTTTAGTAAACATAAGGCAGAGAAAGAAAAATATTTGTAAAAAGTTCAAAAGTATGTTATAATAAATTCAAGCTAAAAGATGACTGTGCGAGTTCGATACACACTGAAAAATCCAAAAAAATCTTTTTTGTAGTCCTTTGACATAAATCCTATATATTGTGCTTTGTTTGAATTACGACACGATATATAGGATTTTTTAATATTTTTTACGTTTTTATGTGCTTTTGAGAGGTAAAAGCTGCCCGTAAGCCTTTATTTCAAAGCTCAAATAAAAAACTTTATTCATCTGCTCTTTCATGAAATCGTCGGGAAAGTGAGTATATACAAGTTTTCTCTTGACCCGCAGAATTAATCCTTCCGCCGAGCTGTATAGAAACTCAACGCGAGGAGAAGCGGCCGTCTATGTCGAAAGTTCGCGTATCTCCTTTCTCTGAAGGAGCTGAAAATAAGGAGACGGACTGTATCGCCTTTCGTATCGGAATCAAGAGCGATGAGAAAAACGTCGGCGGAATCAATCTCTTGGGCGAAAAATTCGGCGATTATCCCAAGGATATCACGATGACGATACGGTATAAAAAGTAAGCGCGGCGCTTCGTCGCTTGAGGGTAGTAGCTACGGAACGGATAAAAATAATCTCTTGCGGGTTTGAGGAGAAGATATGATATTATCGATCGGTGAGATCCTTGCGGATATGATCGGAGAGGATCAGAACGGCGTAACGGCGTTCAAAATGTACGGGGGCGGCGCGCCCTTCAACGTGGCGGTCAACGCGAAAAACGCGGGAGCAAAGGCAGGCTTCATCGGCCGGGTCGGTCGCGATCCCGTGGGAAAATTTTTGAAAGGGTTCGCCGCGGGCGCCGGGCTTGATTTCTGCGGGATACAGGAAGACGAAACGCGCAATACGACGCTGGCTTTCGTAACGCTTAAAGGCGGGGAAAGAGATTTTGCTTTTTTTCGTCACGATACGGCGGATTTTCATCTCGATTCGGCGTCGGTCGCTTTGGAGCAATGGCCGGAAGTAAATATCGTCCACGTCGGTTCCCTGATGCTAAACGAGCCGACGGGTCGAAAATTTGCTTCGGAGACGGTGGAGAAGATCCGACGGGCGGGGAAGCTGTTCAGTTTTGACGTCAATTTCCGCGCGGATCTATACGGGAGGATAGAGGACGCAAAAAAGTCGTATGCTCCCTATATAGCGGAAGCTGACATTCTTAAATTTTCAGAAGACGAGCTGGCTGTCTTTACCGGCAAGGCGGAGCTGGAAGCGGGCGCAGAGGCGGTATATAAAAAGGACAGACTGTTACTTGTAACGTTGGGAAGCAAAGGGTGCTATTACCGCATCAACGGCGGATACGGCTTTGTGAAGACGGAAAAAGTAAAACCGATAGACACGACGGGCGCGGGAGACGCATTTTACGGCACTGCCTTGGCTGGCTTGGACGGCCGCCCGCCCGCGTCGCTTGCGGAAAAGGAGCTGCGGGAAATTTTGAAAAAGGCGAATGCAGCGGGCGCCGCGGCGACTCGGCATAAGGGCGCGCTGCCGTTGAAAGACGGGGCGTTTTGAGCGGTATTATAAAAGACAAAGAAAACATCTATGGATATCTAAATCCCGAGGGGTGAAATATCCATAGATGTTTTTTATTTTTCAAGCTTGATAAGGGCATCAGAAAAGCGCAATGAATAAATTTTAATCTTAACATCGATATAATTTTGAAGGCTTCTTTCCTTTTGCGCGTACAAAAGGGCTCCCGCCCGCATAAACAATTGCGAAAGGAAAATTTTTTAAGGCTCTAAATAGGTGGCTGAAATTCGGATGCCCTGCTGAAAATCCCCGAAATTTCTTCCGAATAAATTTAAGCCGCCGACATATTTGGCGTTTTTTTTGAATCCAAGCCGGAAGCGTAAACATTTTTCTTTGGTAATAAAGGCGAAATCGTCTATCGAGATTTCCGAAGAAACGTTTACCTGATTGATCCATACGCCCATTTCGTCTATTCGTATCTGCACCAGCATTCCGTACTGTGTAGATGCCGCCGGCCAGCTTTTTGGCGTATATTTGCCGTTGCGTCCGCCGAAATCCCCCGGAGAGGTGTACGTCCCGATCTCTTTGTCGTTCAGCCAGAACGTGATGTCTGATTTGAAAGAATTGTTATAATTGGCGCATTCCGAGCAGACTTCACAGGAAATCTGCAACGCTTCGAGCACCTTATTTTTAATCGTGGCGTTGGAAACGTGATATTCGAGATATCCCTCCGTAAACCATATGATTTCTCCTTTGATCCGCTTATAGTTATAAAAAATATCGGGAAGAGCCTCGGCGCCGATGAGATTTCCGTCCGCATCTGCGATCCCGCAGGGAGGGGCGATGTCGAAAAGATTAAAGCTGCCTACGGGAAACTCCGTGCTGAATGCGTGAGAAGAGGAGGGAAAAGCATTTTCGCTTTCGTTTATAAACAAAATTTCCAGGCAATGCTTTTCCAGCGCGACAATCTTTTCGTTTCCGCGTTTCGAGTGATTTTGCGTAAGGTTGACCAACCCCGCTTTCTGCAAAAATTTCACGTGAAAGGAAGTGTTTGACAGGGACATATCCAGCCGCTCCGCAATTTCCTGTATCGTGTAAGAGTTTGCCGTCAGCAGAGAAAGTATTTTTCTCCGCGTGGAGGCGTTGAGCGCGGTGGCTACCCGTTCGAGCTGCCCGTCGTTGCAAAGCGTGAGCGTGAGCTTTTTTTGAAGCAATAAGTCCCTGTTGGCAAAAAAGTCTTTCGGCATAGCTTCCTCCTTCTATAAAAATATGCTTCATTTCTTGCATTATAAACGATCTGTTTTATAAAGTCAAGAAAATCGCTGTAAACTTCGATAAGTATCGAAGTATAAACAAGCGTTGCGTATATTTTGAAAATGTGGCTTGAAACTGTAATTATGATATGATAAAATGAAGTTGGAAAAACAAGGAGGATGATAAAATGAGAAGGACCTGCAAGCTGTTGATGGCAATATTTTTAGGGGTAAATCTGATTTTTGCCGGAGGTTGTTTCTTTACGAGCAGCCAGGGGAGCGGCGACGACAATATAGAAGCGTCGGATTTTACGCTGGATCCCGCCAAAGAGTATAAGATAGAGTTTATGATGTGGGGCGCAAAGGACGAGGTGGACAATTATACGGCGCTGATAGACAAATTCATGGATGAAAACGAAAACGTCACGGTAAGCATTACCACGCAGGATTCGACGCAGTATATGAGCACGCTCACGGGGAGGCTTTCGGGAACCATGCCCGACCTTTTCTATCTTCCCGAATACGAATTCCGTCCCTGGGTGGATTCGGGACGGCTTCTTTCCATCAGCAACGGGTTTACGGAAGCGGAATATTCCTCCCTTTGGTCAACGGCGGTGGATTGGTACTCGTATAACCGCGCCGAAAAGACGCTGGGCGTTTCGGAGGGCTCGGATCTCTATTGCCTGCCCAAAGACATCGGGCCGTGGACGCTGATGTATAACGTCGATATGGTTGATGAAATGGTGAAAAACGGAAAGCTGACGCAAGGGGAGGCGGATTTGCTGGCGGACTCGGACAATCCTCTCACCTGGAAACAGTTTACGGATATCTGCGTGAAGATACAGGGCTATTTCGGCACGGAAAAAAACAACGATAAGTTTTATGCCATACCTTATTACGAATTGAGCAGTGCGGTTTGGTCGAATAACGCCGATTATTTCGATGAAAACGCCATGCACAGCACAATTTCCAGCGACGAATTTTGCGAAACGATAGAATGGCTTTGGGATCTTATGTACACCTATAAGGTTGTGCCCAAATCCACGGGAGATTCCGCGCAGAATATGTTTCTTGCAAAAAATTCCGCGTTTTGCTGGGTGGGACCTTACCTCACGCCGATGTACCATCAGCAGAAGATGAATTACCGTTTGCTGCCCGTCCCGTATAACGGCGAAAATCCCGAGGCCAGGAGCACCACTTGGATAGGCACGCTGGGGCTGGCGATCAGCAAATCGACGAAGTCTCCCGCGGCGGCGCTCGCGCTGATGAAATATCTCAGCCTCAACGAAAGCGCGCAGAAAGATTTTTATACGCGCGGCCAGCTGATCCCCAATTTGAAATCGATGGCTCTGGACAGGGAAAGCTTTTTGTCGGAAAATGATGGGTCCGTGGCGCTCTGGCCTGAAAACCGAAGCGTATATTGCGATATCGTAGATGGCTTCGGCGGGGATACGAAAGCGGCGCTCGGAAAAACGGGCGGGGATAAGATCGGCGGAAAGGTGCGGCCGCATTATCATACGTTTGAAAATTCGTGGCTGAACGCTCTCAATACAGAGATATCGGATATCTATGCGCTGAAAGATAAATCCGGCATCAGGGCACGTCTGAAAGCGTATGACCCCACTATGCAGGCGTATCTCGATCAGTCTAACCGAAGCGCGGGAATTATCGTGGATTAAGGAAAAATACGGACTATGGCAAAAAGCAGTTTGAAGACAAGAGAAAAATTTGCCGCGCTCGGCTTCGTGGCGCCGTTGTTTATAGGCTTTGCGCTGTTTACGGCGGTTCCTCTGGTCGTCGCCGTCATTTACAGCCTTGTCGATTATATGCCCCTGCAAGGCAAAATTTCGCCCGTGAGCTTTAAGGTTTATGCCGAACTGTTTAAGGGGCAGCTCACGATGCTCGGCTTCGGTCAGGCGATAATCAATACGCTGATTATCATGCTGAGCATTCCCGTCAATCTTTTGCTGGGGCTGTTGTTTTCGGCTTTGATCAGCCAGAAAAATTTTCGGGGCGGTACTTTTTTCCGCGTAGTGTATTACCTGCCCGCCGTGACGGGTGCGGTGGCGATCACGCTGGTATGGAAATTGATGTTCAACGAAACGCAGGGGATCGTCAACGTGGCGCTGAAAGCGTTGGGCGTAATCGAGGAAAATATCAACTGGCTGGGGATTACCTCGGGCACTGTTTATCCGCGCCTGGTGCTTATTCTCAAAAACATATGGGGCGGAATCGGCGGCGTAATCCTTTTATATGTGGCGGGCGTTCTGAATATCTCTTCCAGCTATTACGAGGCCGCGGAAATCGACGGCGCGGGGAAGATCAGGCAGTTTCTGGCGATTACGGTACCCATGCTGACGCCCATTACCTTCTATCATCTCATCACTTCCGTCATCGGCGGCTTGCAGGCGTTTATGGATACCCAGCTGCTGGCGGATACGCGGGTGACGCAGACGATCGTATATTTTATCTATGACAACGGCATCAACAACTATCGCTACGGCTACGCGAGCGCGGCGTCCGTTCTGTTGGCAATCGCGGTGATGATTATCACCGTCCTGCAATTTAAGCTGTCGGATAAATGGGTCTATTCGGAGTAACGCCATGAGAGAAATTGTGAGACAGAAACAAAGGAAAACGTCGCTCTCCTCTACGGGAACAAAAATTATTATCTATACTATTTTGGGTCTGGCGGCGGTTACGACGATTTTTCCCTATCTTTGGATGGTGCTGGCGTCCCTGAAAACAGGGATAGAAATTTCTACTTATCCCGAGCAGATATTCCCTAAAAATCCCAGCTTTACGGCTTACCGCAGAGCCTTTGAAGAGCTAAATCTCTGGGTGGGGATCAAAAATACGCTCGTACTCGTCGTCTTTGCGGTGCTTTTTCCGCCTGTCGTTTCGGCAATGGGGGCGTTTTCGTTTGCAAAGCTCGTGCTTCCCGCCAAGCGGGTATTGCTGCTTGTCCTTCTCAGCAGCATGATGGTACCGTATGCGGCGTTGATGCTGCCGCAGTATCAGATCTGGCAGTCGCTGGGATTTGTGGGGACGCTCTGGCCGCTGATTATTCCAAATTTTTTCGGCGGGGCGTTGATGACGTTTTTCTTTATCCAATATATGCAAGGCGTTCCCACCGATTTATTTGAGGCGGCAAAAATCGACGGCGCGGGATATCTCAACCAATTTTTCGCAATTATGCTTCCGCTGGTGAAGCCTGCCCTCAGCGCACAGATCGTATTTGCCTTCGTCGGTACCTGGAACGATTATTTTATTCCGTCTATCTATCTCAATAAAACCGAGGTAAAGACGCTTCAGCTTCAATTGCTTTCCCTGCAACAGCAGCAGAACAATTTGATGGACATGAACATGGTGATGGCGGGCTCGGTGATTTCGAGCATTCCCATGCTGATCGTATTTACGACCTGTCAAAAATTTTTTGTCGAATCACTTGCCATTTCGGGCATAAAGGGTTAATGAAAAGATTTATAAGGAGGAAAAGAATGAAAAAGAGAACTTTGCTGCTTACGGCGGGGATACTCTTGTCGGCAGGTATGTTTGCGGCGGGCTGCGCCGTGGACGCCAACGGAGGGTATTCGGCTTTTCGGCCGGATAAATCGGAGGGAAATTCCGATTTCGATTTCCCGTCCAATTCCTTTTCGGCGGACGTGAAGCTCGACGGCTATCTCGACGACGAACGCTGGGCACGGGAGGACGTCCTTTCGTTGGGAAGCTGGGACGACTCCGACGCCGAAAGCGGGGAATACGGCGCAATCGTTTCCGATACCGCCGATTACGCGCACTCGAAGCGGGCGATCATCAAAATGTTCCGCGGAAACGTCGGCTTTCATTTCGGCTTTGAGGTGAAGGATGACGACGTGGCCTATCTGAGCCTCGAAGACGGCGATCCCGCCATCTGGACGGACAATATTCTCGTCAATCTCTGTACGGCGATCGACGGCGGCGTCGTCCCCATGTCGGACGATTACTATTTTATCGTCACGGCGTTCGGCAACAACTGTTTCCGCCGCGGCGCCAACGTCGCGGGTACCTGGGGCGCATGGAGCGGCGTGCTCGATTACGAGGCTTCTCTGCACTATGCGGACGACGGAGAGACCGTGACGGGTTTCGGCGTGGAGCTCGTCGTTCCCTATACCCAGATCGGCTTGAAAAAAGACAGCCCCGTCGGCGTCACCTTCCGTTCGTGCGACAGAGTGAGCGCCGGCAATTCCATGATCGAGCGGGAATGGTGGTATAAGGGCGGCACGCATCATTTCAATACGCCGAATACGTACATTATCTGGGGCGGTGACAATCGGCTTTACGAGTATTACGATTATAAAATGCCCGACGTCACCGTCAAGGGGACTGCGGTGGATTACGTCACGGGCGACGCGCTTGCGGGCGTGACGCTCGCCGAAGGGGTAACGACCGACGAAAACGGAAATTTCGTTATGGAAAACGTAGATCCCAATACCGATCTGATCCTGACGGCGCGGGGCGAGGGTTTGCTCGGCGAGCAGGAATTTTCCGTTCCGCGCGATAAAATGCGGGTTTTGAACGGCGGAACGCTCACCGTCACCCCGAAACTTTTGACCAAGAAAAACAAGATTACGCAGACGGTGAAGGGCGTGATTACCTCGCTGGGAAAAGTCGAGGGGGCCACGGTGAAAATAGGGAAAGAGGAAACGACGCTTTCCGCGGACGGGCGTTATTCGCTCGATTGTGTATTCGACCAGCCCGTTTTGAAAATGTCGGTGAGCGCGGCCGGGTCCGACGCGGTTTATGAAACGGAGATCGCTATCGGAGACGCCGTGAAGGGAGAGGTGGAAAAGAACCTCGAGTTGCCCGTCATGAGCCGTTTGTCGCAAAAATTCGGGACAAACAAAACCGCGGAGGGCTATCTCGGCTGGACGAAGGAAGGGCTGTTTGTGCGGATTATCGGTACGGAGCCGACCAACGGCTATGGCGTGGCGTTTTCGGCGGACGGCAAAAAGGGAACGGTGGTGCTGTATCATTCCTTCGGGACGATGTGCGTTACCGATTTTGTGACGCAAAGCTGGGAGTACGCGCCGCCTTCCTCTTACGGCATAGACGCGGAAAAGCTGACGGATTCGCGGGGGCGCAATATATATACCTTTGTCGTGCCTTATGAAAAGCTCGGTATCGGGTACGGGGAGGCGCTTAAAATCGCGCCGTTCGAATACACGTCGGCGGGACCGTTCGCCTGGTACGAGGACGAAAACGGCGTTTCCTATCCTTTCGGCGACGCGGAATTTTTAACGAAATATCCCACTCTTTCCGCCGACGGAGCTATCTCCTTGATATTCCCCGAAACGGTGCTTTCCGGCTACCGTATCGGCGCATTTGGAAAGACAAACGCGACGGCCTTATTCGAAAAGGTAGAGGGACAGACGGACGGCATTCGGGTAACGATCGACTATACGCCGGCGGACGGGTTCTGGGGCTTTGGCGTGATGTTTTTCGATTTTTCGTCCGGAAAGGGGATCACCCAGCTCTATGTGCCGGGATACGGAACGATAGATCATAGAGAATATGGAAATTGGGCCTGGAACGGCAATTATGTGCCCGCTTCCTCCCTGGGCGTACTCTCGAGCGAAAAGACTGCCGACGGCAAGGTGTCGATCGAGCTGTTTTACGGCTATGCCGTTTTGCAGGGCGAGAAGTACGGATTGGGAATTTCGGCGGATACGCTCGATATCGGTATTCAGATGTTCGAATACGTGCTCGACGGCTCCGGCAATCTTTATACGGTCTATAACTGCATCAACGGCGAGGACGGAACGCCGCTTCCGTTTGACGGAGGAGCCGCTTCTTTTATCAAATGGAGAACGACGGAGGATGTCCCCCAAAGCACCTATACCTACGAACACCTGGGCGCCCACGATATTTCCGTGACGCTGGAAAAGCTTGCGGACGGAATACGTTTGACGTATGCGGCGCGGGAGACGTCACAGCTTTTCGGCTATGGGATATGCCTTGATCTGCCCGACGGAGCGCAGGATATCAGTCTGCTTTATGCGACGACGGGGAATCTTTCCCTGCTCGCGTACGGAACATGGGCGTGGGAATATAAGCTTCCGTCGGAATTCGGCGTTTCGGCAAAGCGCTCGGAGGCGGACGGCACGACGGTCTCCACCCTCTTTTTAAGCTATGAAATGCTGGGGATCGACGCGGATTTTCAATCGGTAGGGCTGTGTCTTTTTGAAGTCGTCAACCAAGGCGGAGCGCAATTCGGCATTTACAATTGTATGAAAAACGGGGACGCAGAAATCGCCATAGACGGCGGCACGGAAAACTTTGCCAGATGGGACACGGCCGAAGGATAAGGAGAAAAAATGAAAAAATTTTGGAAGGGAATACTTTTTATGGCTTTGGCGGGAACGACGGCGCTTACGGGCTGTTCGTCCAAAGAATCGGGAAGGCCGATCTCCACCGCTCCCGTCGAGGGGTGGACGGCGCCCGACTATAAGACGGAATACTACGACAACTATCAGTATAATGCCTACTACAATCCCGAGGAAGCGGCCGAGCATTTGCCCGATCAGGGGATGTACGGCTCGGGAAATGCGTTTATCCTGCGCTATAACGGCCTGTACTATATGTATATGGGCTCCTCGAATTTCGGTTCTTCTTCGCTTCCCTGCTGGAAGTCGGAAGATCTGATGACCTGGGAAAAAGCGGATAACGGTGTAAACGCTCAGGGCTTTATCGCGGAAGACCCGCGCCTGAGCAACACCTATCCCCCCTGCGTCAGACAGTACAATAACGTTTTTTACATGTACGTGTATATCAAAAACGACGTAATCGAGCAGGGAAACTATATCCTGAAAGCGGATTCGCCCGTCGGTCCGTTTGAATTTGTGACAGGCACGGACGGCGCGCCCGTCTGCTACACGATCGATGCGACGACGCTGAATATCGACTGCGATATTTTCATCGACGACAACGAAGACGTGTATTTTATGAGCGGTCATCAGGACAATTATTTTACGGGAATCCGCGCCTTTCAGATGCCGACCATGGACAGCGTCGCCTATGACGAAAACAGTTATATCAATATCGCGGAAAGCTCGGTGGGCGGCTGGACGGAGGGTAACGGAATCTTCAAACGCAACGGAAATTATTACCTGATGTTTACGGGCTCCAATATTCTCAGCCCCGGATATCTCACCCACTATTCCACGGCGCGGGGGGACGGCTGGAAGCGGGCGTTTGGGACGGAAAACAAGGTAAACGCCGAAGGCTTTGAGCAGGGAATCGACTGGCCCATGGGCTGCGAAACGGAGCCTACTTTTTATTCGCTCGGTCACGCCACCTCCGTGCTCGGGCCGGATATGGACGGGTTGTACTATCATTATTTCAGCGTCAATTCGTCGGGGCCGAATTGCTCGTTCGCCATCGATCGCCTTACCTTCAACGGAACGGGAATGGATTCGGCGCAGACGCAGTTTCATTCGGTAAAGCCGAAGCGTCCGAAGATTTACAGTTATTCCCCCGAAGCGGACGAAAACTTTGTCAAAAGCGGGGAGGTACTCCTTTCGAAAGAAAAGACGGCTTCGGCGTTCACCGCGGAATATAATTTTACGGGAAGCGGCGTAAAGTGTATCTTCGGATATATAGACGAAAACAACTACTCGTACGTCGAAACGGATCTCGCGGCGAAAAAGGTACGGGTTTTCAGCGTGGCGGACGGTGTGGCCGCGGAAAAGGGAAGCGGAGATATCGTACGCGCCTACGACGCGCCCGACCTTTTGCAGACGGTGCGCGTGGCGTATCGGGACGGAAAGGCGGACGTTTATTTCGACGACCTTTTGAAGATTGAAAACCTCGGATTGGACGTCGGGGCGGGAAAATTCGGCTACGGCGGCTCGGACGCGACCTTTGGCTATACGGCGGCGTCGTCTGTGGCAAAGGGACTCAGCGACGCGGTGGAGCCAAAGCTCTCTTACGTCAATATCGGTGCGGAGAGTTATCTCCCCCAAGGCGTTTACGAGGGACACGGGTCTTCGTTTGGCGCGGGCGGCGGATATGCGGAAACGGACGGGAAAGAGTACGGCGGAGCGCATGCGGGGCTTGGAAAAATGCGCTTGAAAAACAGCGGCGACAAAGCGGTGTATCTCGTCGATTTCGCCGCGGACAGGACGGGCGCAGATACGGGCTATTATGCGCTTCAGATGACTCTGAATAAAAATCAGGCGGGAAAAAAGCTGGGCGTGCGCGTGGACGGGGGTGAGATGTTCGTCGTGGAAATCCCCAAGGTGCTCCCGACAAGCGGCGAAGCGCTCGTCAAGACGACGGTTGCGGAAATTCCCGTCGGAAAGGGCGTAAGGCAGATCGAATTTACCTGCCTGGGCGAAGCCGTGGAATTTCATTCGTTCACCTTTACGGAAAGCACGGGCAATGTTTTTTCCTACGAGCAATCGCTGGAAAGCGCGCCTGCCACGGGTATGGAGCAGCTTTCGCTGTGGCGGTTCGAAAAACGCGAGGGGGACGAAACGGCTTCTCTGGTATCGAGAGAGGGCGCTCGCTCGCTGGCGTATTTCGGGGGCAAGGGCCTGCTCGATTATACGGTGGAATGTGAATTCCGTATCAATGAAGAGAGCATTTACACCGCGGGATTTATCATTCACGGCGCGAGGTATTCCAATTCTGCCTATGTGACCGAGGATTATAAGTATATGCAGGGCTATTACATCGCCTTCAACAAACGCATGGTAAAAATCGAGAAGCTCAATTACACGCACACGGACAGCAATGCGGCGGCAGAGAGGCTTTCTCTCGACGTCGGGACATGGAATCGGGTAAAAATCGAGGTGAAGGGCAACTCGATAGAAGTTTTGGTGACTAACGCAAAGGGAGTATCCGAAAAATTGTCGTTTACGGACGATATCGTATTCGGCGGCGGACGGTTCGGTTTCTATTCGGGCGGAGCCTCCATGTCCTATAAAAATTTGAAAATCACGGGGTAAATCGATTGGAAAAGGGACTTGTACTGTTGTATGAAGATTTTGGCGAAGCCTGGCTTTCGCCGCTGAAAAAATCGGGAATAAAGCTGTTGGGGCTGCATGCCGACCCGCGTCGCGCGGGCGTCGGGGAATTTCTCGATTTCGTCGAAGGGAACAGGGCCCTGATCGGACGTTTTGAGAAATCGGGCATACGGGTGGAATATAAGCTGCATACGCTTAACTATCTTTTGCCGCGGGAGCTGTTTGCTTCGGATAGCGCGCTGTTCCGAATGAATCAACGAGGGGAACGGACGGACGATTACAATGCCTGTCCCTCGTCGGCAGAGGCTTTGGCGCTCATTGAAAGGGGCGCCGAACGGCTTGCCCGCCTATTACGGCAAAGCTCCCGCCGCTATCATTTTTGGCTCGATGACGATTTGGGCGGGGATATCCGATGCCGTTGTCCAAAATGCCGAGGCCTGAGCGCGGCGGAACAAAATATCCGCTTCTGCGAAGCCATGCTTCGGGGACTTCGGAGGTACGACGCAAAGGCAACGCTCTCGTTTCTCGTCTATGGAGAAGAGGCCGTCGGGAGGGAGCTTCCCGAGGGACTTTTCCCCGAATACGCGCCCTTTAAGAGGCGGCACGATATTTCCCTTGCGGAGGAAGAAAATGCGGCGTATCGCGCTCGCTGCGAAAGCTTGATCAATCGATGCGGCGGAGAAGAGAGCGAAATTTTAGAGTATTTTTTGAGCTATGATTACGCGGCGTTTTGCAAAGACGGAAAGCGGACCGCCGAAGATATTGCCTATTACCGCTCGCTGGGCGTGGGCTTTTTGACTACCTTTACGGTGTTTCCCGAAAAGAATTACGTGGAGAAACACGGATACGAAGGCATTATGAAATACGCTTTGTTATAGGACTCAGGACATGAAGAAAAAAGGAATTATTATACTCAACAAGGATTTTTCACGGGAGTGGCTGCCCATTCTCAAAGAGAGCGGTATCAATACGATTGGCTTTCATTCTCTCTATCAATTCGGCGGGATGGAGGGGCATCTCGATTGGCTGTTGAATGAGGACACGCAGAAGCTGATAGCCGAATTTGAAGCAAACGGCTTCGAAATAGAACATCAGCTGCACGCCGTGGACTGGCTGCTTCCCCGCAGTTTTTTCAAACTACATCCCGAATGGTTTCGCGTAAACGACAAGGGAGAACGGGTAAACGACTGGAATTTATGCGTCAGCAATCGGGAGGCGCTTTCCTTTCTCGAAACCTCGGCTTATAAGCTGGCGCTGCTGCTCAGACAAAAGTCGCACTATTATTACATCTGGAGCGACGACTGCGTCAACAGCGTCTGCTATTGCGACCGGTGTCGGCGTTATGGCGGGGCGGATCAGAATATGATCATTATGAAGCACGTGCTGAAGGGGCTGAAAAGATACGACCAAGAGGCTAAACTGAGCTTCCTTTCCTATCAGGATTCTTCGGACGTTCTCACCATTCAACCGGACCGGGATATGTTTTTGGAATTTGCACCCATCGGGCGCAATCATGCAAAGGCGCTCGACGGGAACGATGAAGCCAACGTAAAGGCGAGAAAAACTCTGGAAGAGCTGTTGAAAATTTTCCCCGCCGAAACCACGCAGATACTCGAATATTTTCTGGACGTTTCGCTGTTTTGTCAATGGAAGAGAGAAAACGCCAAAGCGTTGGATCTCGACGCGGAGAAGCTTGGCAGGGACATCTCCTATTACGCCTCCTTGGGCGTAGGAGGAATTACGACGTTTTCGGGCTTTATGGACGGCGAATGGCGGGCAAAATACGGGGACGGGGATATCCGGCTCTACGGAAAAGCGCTGGATGAGTTTTTTGTCCGGAAAAATGGCAAGCCTTGGCAGAATTGTATAACAGCCGCTTCCATGGGGAGTGCCGGTGATGAAGCCAACTCCCTGACGGGGCGTTATGATACAATCGAAAAAACGTTTCGGTAAAAGATCATGTCGGTTTATCGTACCGCAGATTGCACGCACAAATGAGAATACGGATAGTAAAAACGGCTTTATCTGACAATCGTGACCGCAAAAGGTATATACAGTTATAACGGGATAACAGCCTTTTACCCGCACTAGTAAACCGGCTTTCCTGTCGCATTAATATCGTTTTATATAGCTCCTATATATCGCGTCTCTCCTTCAAAACGGAGGCGATATATAGGTTTTTTATGTTGAGAAAAAATAGGGCTGAAAGCTTTTATATCAAGGCTTCGGCAATACTTTTTTCTTTTACTTTTTTCGTGCTTACGGCGAAGCGGGCGTAAACTCTGCAGTGTCCTTCAGAGACCGACAATATCGCCTCGTCGTATGGCGCGCGTAAGGCGATTGATAATGATTCGGAGATCATAGAAAAAAATTTTTCAATTAAATCGCAACAATTTTTTTCAAACCTATTGACAGATAGAAAAAATCATGATATAATTAAAATACGATCAAGGAAACACGAGTTTCTAAAATAAACACGAGTTTCTAAAATAAACACGAGTTTCTAAAAAACAACGATAAATGAGGGGGAAGGATGAAAGAAAAGCTGTCTTTGTTTTTTCAATTAGGTAAAAGCATGGCCAAGGCAAAAAGGACGATAACGTCGTGCTTCATAGCATTGAGCGTTATATTTTGTTGCGCTTGTTCGGGCGGGCCGATAAACAGTTCGATAAGTTCTTCTACGGATGCAAGTTCTTCTTCGGACAAGGAAACGATTCCGGAAAAGGATCCGGAGACGGAGGATATTGCAATGTCATCATTAAAAACGCTTCGTTCTTTGAGCGGAACGGACGCTTTGGGCAGAGAAGTGACGCCGGTGGCGTCTTTAAGCGAGTCGAGACAAGTCGGCATGTTCTATTTTTTATGGACAGGTGAACACGGAAGTACGGGCGCTTCCAAGGACGGACATATACTCGATATTTCAAAACTAAACGTTTCGGAAATTAAATCGTCATCGGATATAGGGCGTCATCATTACTGGGACGAACCTTTGTACGGTTATTATCGCTCCGACGATCCGTGGGTGTTCAGAAAGCATCTGGAATTGTTTGCGTTGGCGGGCGTCGATTATCTGGTTTTCGATTACACAAATTCCTGGGGCTCGGATACGCAGCGTCCCAACAACTATTATAAAGACGTCACGGACATTTTGTTCCCCGTGGCCTTGGAAATGCAAAATCAGGGCTGGGATATTCCGAAATTTGCGTTTATGCTCAACAATACTTCGGATAAAACGGTTAAGTGGCTGTATAACGATTATTATACGAAAGAGGAATATAACGGGCTTTGGTATCGCGCGACGGACGGCTTGGCAAGGGATAAAAACGTCGAAGGCAAGCCTTGGGTGGTATGCGGGGATTCCGTGGAAAATCTCGAGGAAAACATAAAAGATAAGTTTTACATAAAACGGACGCAATGGCCGAATGAGAAACCCTCCTCGGACAAAACGTGGGACTATGAGTATAAAGACGACGGATTTCCCTGGATGAGCTGGGAGCGGACGAAAGACGGCGCTCGCAAGCAGTACAGCCATAACGGAATCATGTCCGTATCCATAGCGCAGCATGTTTCGGGCGCGTTTTCCGATTCGGTGCTTATCGAAAATAATTATAACGCCGTTTACGGCCGCGGCTGGTCGTCGCTCGACAATAACGGGTACGGCGGCAATAATAAGGAGCGCGTCGCCGCGGGCAGTAATTTTCAGGAACAGTGGGATTATGCCGTCGGGGAAGCGCGGAAGGGGAACGTCAACAATATTTTCGTGACGGGCTGGAACGAATGGGTGGCGCAGAAGCAACCCGCCGGAAACGGAAGAAAAACGAGCTATTTCGTAGATCTTTACGACGACGAATTTTCGCGGGACGCAGAAATGAGCCGCGGACCTTTAGGCGACAATTTCTATATGCAGCTGACGGAAAATATTCGGGCGTTTAAGGGCGTTCCCGCCGCGTCAAAATCTTTGGCGATGCAGAAAAAGAGCATCGACTTAAACGGCAGTCTGGGTCAGTGGGACGGCGTTTCGGGCTTTGAGGACTTCAAAGGGGACACTGCCGTGCGCAACCACGCAAGCTCGAATACCTCCCTGCCCGCCTACACCGACGACACGGGAAGAAACGATATAGTCAATACGCGCGTGGTTTACGACGAACAAAGCATTACTTTTCTCGTTACCTGCGCGAAAGATATCACCGACTATGAAAACGGCGATAAAACGTGGATGAATATTTTTCTCGACGTATCCGCCTCGTCGGAAACGGGTTGGAACGGCTATCAGTACGTCGTAAACCGTACTTTTGAAAACGGCAGGTCAACCGTGCAGAAGCTTGGTGCGGACGGCGAAGGGACTGCCTCGGCAGGAACGGCACAGATCCGTAAAAAGGGAAGATACCTCGTCGTGCAGATTCCCCGCGCGGCGGTGGGTGCCGCTGCGGACGGCTTTACCCTCCGTTTTAAGGTGAGCGATCATGTTGTGGAATATAAAGATATTCTCAATTATTATGTCCAAGGCGACGCGGCCCCTATCGGCAGATTTAATTATACCGTAAAGGGATAACCCCAACCCGAAAAATAGGAAAGGACGTCCTTTCCTTATCAGTTCTATAAGAACTGATATAAAATCTTATCGGAAAAAGCGTGTAAGCGTTTTTATATCAATTAATAACAGGAGGAAATGTTATGAAAAAGAAAAAACTCGCCGCGGGTCTGCTCTGTCTCACCCTGGCAATTTCGGCATTCGGCGCGGGCGCGATGTTTGCAGGCGTTCCGTCTATGCCCGGTTCCGCAGTGGAGGCTTACGCCGAAACCGTTACGGGAAAACAGGCGGCCGCCTCCGCAAGCGCGTTTGACTCAAACGGGTGGTTTACGCAGGACGCCTATAACGCTATGGCGGATAAGACCAATACGGTCAGTACCGATCCTAACGTCGCTTATCTCGCCTATTTGAAACCCGAAGTGATAGGCGGTTACTCGATGTTGGCGAGCTTTGCAAACGGAAAGATCATCAACAATAAGCAGCTTTCCGTCGCAGACGAAATTTCTTTCGAAATAGGGATAGTGGAAGGCACGGGACACGGCAATCGTTTTATTCATTTTATGGATTCCGCTTCCATCGGCGAATATCTGGGCGTGAAAGAAACAAATACGAAATTCGGTATTATGTTCGATTGCGACGGTGCCAAGGCGGAAATTTACGTCAACGGAGAAAAACAGACTTTGACGGGCGGCGTAAACGTAAAAACGCTGGAAAAAAACAAAAAGGCAATTTGGGAGAAGATGCCCGTCGTACATTTCGTCAGCGTCAAATTCGGAAGCGATACGGAAAAGACGAAAGTTTATATCGACAGCGAATTGGTGGCCGAGCTCGATATCAAGCAATCGGATTTTGAGTCGGGTAAGGTGCAGCTTGTATCCGATTTCTGGGGCGGAGGCGGCGATCCGTGGGTGTTTTTCAGCGCCTTTGATCCTTTTACGGTGATAAAGGCTCCCGTAGCGCAAAATCCTATCATCGCCAACGGATTTGATAAGGATATCGTGGTAGAGCTTACAAAGCCCGTTACGGAAATCAGCGTCGAAAACGCGGCGGATACCAAGGTGACTTTGGAAAAAGATATCGATTATACGGTAAGCGGCAACATGGTTACGATCAAAAAAGAATTTATCGCGGGCAAACCGATAAATTACTTCAAAGCGGATACGCAGTTGATTTTCGAAACGGCGGACAGCCGCACGGCTTCTCTGGCGTTGAATATTCTCTATTACGATCCCCCCGTCTATACGCAGAGCGGCGGCTCGGCTGTGGTTGCGGAAGCGTTGACAAAGGATCTCACTTTCGAGGTGGGTTATACGCACGAAGAAGCCTATACGATGAAGGTAAACGGCGCGGCGCTCGCGGCGGAAAACTTTACGGCGACCTGGGCAAATAACAAAATTACCGTCGCCCTCAAAAAAGAGTATATCAACGCTCTTACTCAAGGCGCTTACACGTTTGAGCTGACGACGCTGGCGGGAAAAGTGGAATACTCCGTTTACCGCAAGACCGCGGCTAACGAGTGGGTGCTTGTGGACGCGGAGAAACCCGTCGTCGAGGAAAAGGTGGAAAAGAACGCGAACGGCTCTACGAAAATCACGCTGAGCACGCTCGGCCGCGCGTATTATTCGGAAAAAATCGACGTCACGAAACCCATATATTTCGAAATGGACATAGAGACGGCGAAAACGGGCGCTGCGGACTGGCTGGCGGTATCCTTGCTCAACAACGCGACGTTGCTTTCTTCTTTCAGCGAAGCGAACGGCAAGGACAGGTTTACTTTCCTTTACGGACATAATAAAGGTGAATTTCAGTCCCCGAGCATTCTTCCCAACGCGCTTTTCAAGCCCGAATATATAAATAAAAACGGCCCTCAGTTGTTCAAATTGGTGATTGCGGAAGCAAACGAGGACGGCACGACGAAAGCGGGGCAGATGACTGCGCTCTATTTCAACGGGTATAAGATTTTCGAAACGGATAAGCAAAATCAGGCCGCCTTCAAAAACGGCGCCTATCTCGGATTTTTCTCTTCGCTTGCGCAGTTTACTTTCACTACCCGTACGGACGTTACGTCGCCCGTCGCAAATACTTACGGGCTGGAATATACCCTGGGAACGGACGAAAATCTTTCCGTGCCCATGTATAACGCGACGTCGGTCAGCGCGGTCAAATACGGAGATACGGTTCTTGCCGCGAAGGATTATACGTTTGCCGAGGGCACTTTGACGATCAAAGGCTCCTTCCTCAAAACCATCGCTTACGACGACATGATGACGTTTGTCGTGACGGCGGACGGCGTGGAGGTGAAAATAAACGTCAAGGCGCTTTCGGAGGTAGATCCCGAAAAATCGTTTGTCGCTTACACGGGCGCGGACGGCGCGAAGTTTGACAAGAAGTTCGCGGGGAAAACCGTGGAAAAAGTGCTGGATACGAAAACTTCCGCCGCACTTACGCAAGAGCAGTATTCCTTCTCCGCCGACGGCACTTTAACGATCGCTAAAGCGTATTTCACGACGACGGGAACCTATTCCTTCGCGGTGGTGACGGACGACGGGCTTTATTTCGCCGTGGCAGTCAATTACGAATACGACGCAAACGGACTTGCAAACCGAATGGAAGCAAACAACGGCTCCTGGGCGGCCGACACGCTTACCGTGTCCGGCGAAAGCGATTATCTGTTTAAGGATTTCGTCGATCTGACGCAGGAAGGCGGCGTGTCCTATACGCTTGACATCTCGAAGATTAACGGTTATTATAAATCCGGACTGGACGGCTCGAAAAACGCCTATATCGCTTTGTCTTTCTACGATATGTTCAGCGGCAATACGATTATGCTGAAGCTGTACGCCAACGATACGGAGGAAAGCGGCGCGCAGATGGCTTACGTCGAACTGCTTATCCGCGATAAAAACAATAAGCCCGTTTATATGGGCAATACGGCCATCGAGGACGAGAAAAATTATTTCGACGAAAGCATAATGACGAAAAACGTGCTTACGTTCTCTGTGGAAAACAATGCGTTATGCGTCGAGTTAAACGGAGATTACAGCATGTATCTCGATCTGGGCGATACGGTGCTGACGACGCTTCAGCTCTCCGTCGCTTCCACGGCCGACATCGAGGGCGTGAAGAACGAATTTGCCTTTTCGACGAAAGCGGAGGCTCCCGTCGAGCCCGAGAAGCCCGGCACCTCCGAAAATTCAAGCGGCTCCGAAAAGACGGAAAGCGGCGCTTCGAAAGGCTGCGGCAGCACGGTGGCGAGTTCCGCCATACTTGCGGCGGGTACTCTCCTCGCTTCCGCGGCAGTCGTTTGCAAAAAGAAAAAATCCGATAAATAAATTGCCTCGGTTTCGGCGGGCGGGAGCGTCCGCCGAAACGAAAGGATAATGAAAAGGACAAAGAGTTTATGCTGAATAAAGAAAAACGGATCCGTCCGCTTTGGGCCGTATTGTCTGCCGTCGCTTTGGCCGTCGCCGTTTTATTTTCCGTCCTTACGGGATACGCGGCGGGCATATCGAAAAAAGACAGCGGACTGTCCGTGACTTTAGCGGGCGGGGCACCCGTGACGGCCATGGCCGAAAATGGCGCATATCTGGCGGCGGCCGACGAATCGGGCGTGGTTTCCTGTTACGATAAACCGACCGATCGGCTCCTTTGGCAGACGTCCAAAAAGCTTTCGGACGGCGAAACGAATGCCGTCGTAAAATCGCTGGCGATTCGCGACGGCTGCGTTTACGCGGCGTTCGAGGATAAAAGCGTCATGCGTTTCGCCGCGGCGGACGGAATCGTGCAAGGCGTCGTTTCGACCAATTATATTCCCGAAAATATGATTTTTTCTTCCGGAAGCAGTTCGCTGTTTGCCGTTTACGGCAAGACGGGCACAAAGCGGGAGGTTTATCTTTTCCGAACGGATTTTGCGGGCAGCGAGGCTTCTCCCGTAAGCTGGAGGGAATATCCGAAGCTGGACGCGGGGGAATACGCGGTCAGCTCGGGCGGCGTGGAAACGGGCGTGCAGGGGATTTTCGTTTCCGACGAGTACGTTTACGTCGCTTCGGACATGTACACGGTACGTCGGTTTTCGCATGAAGGAATGGCGGAGCCGTACGAGGAATTTTCGACGAAAGCGGAAAAGCTGGTCTGCTTTTACGAGGTGGCCGACGGCTTTGCGGGCGTCGATCTCAGAGGCAATTTTTATCGTATGGACGCTTCGTTTTCCACGCGGTTTTCCCTTTCGTCGGGACGCTCTTTCGATACGGTGCGCCGTGCGGGCGATATGTTTTACGGCGTTTCAAACGGCGTGGTGACGGGGATTTCTTCGTCGGGCGAAAAGCTTTATACCCTTTCGGCCAAAGGGAGCGAGCTTGTCCTGGCAAAAGCGGAAGGCTTCGCCGTTTCGGGCGATAAGGGAGTAAAGTATTACGCCAACGACTTTGCCGCCTCGATGGAAGGCTGGTCTTCAAAAACGGGGATTTTTGCCGTCGCGCTTGCCGTCTCTCTTCTCTTTCTCGTCTATGCGGGGCTGTCCGTTTATCGCCCCGTGCAAAAACGGGTCAATCATGCGTTCGTCTGCGTGGGAAAAACCTTTGTAAAACACCGTTTTGCCTATCTGGGCCTGATCCCCGCGTTTGCGCTTTTGGCGGTATTTTACTATTGGCCCATCATACAGGGCTTTGCGCTGTCCTTTTTCAACTACAACGGCGTAACGAAAGTGTTTGTGGGGCTTCAGAATTTCAAAGACGTTTTGCACAATACGATATTTTGGAGCTCGACGGGAAATATGTTTATCTTCCTCGTCACGGATCTTTTGAAGGCTTTGATTCCGCCCTTCTTTTTTGCCGAGTTTATTTTGGCCGTAAAAAATAAAAAGTTTTCTTTCGCGGTCCGCGTACTGTTGTTTGTCCCGGGAATTCTTCCGGGCGTAGCGGGGACTCTGGTATGGGTAAACGGCATTTTCGGCAGCGACGGTTACGGACTGTTAAACAGTATATGCTCGCTGTTTGTGCCGGGCTTTGTGCAGACCTGGATAGGGCCGTATCTGGAAAGCCGATCGTTGATTTCTCTGATCATGTTCGGTCTGCCGTGGGTGGGCTCGTACCTGATCTTTTACGGCGGCGTAATGGGGATACCGAAATCGTTGTTCGAGGCGGCGGAGCTGGACGGCTGCGGCTGGTGGCGAAGAATGTTTACGATAGACCTGCCTTTGATTTTTTCGCAGTTGAAATATATTTTCATTACGTCTTTTATCGCTTCCGTTCAGGATTACGGCAGGCTGTTCATCACCGATCAGTCCACGGGGCACGGCTTGAAAATACCCGCGCTGCTTATTTACGAATATATTTACAAAGGCGGCAGCGAGCCGAATTACGGACTTTCGAGCGCGATGAGTATGTTCCTGTTTGCGTTTTTGCTGATAGCGACGATCCTCAATTTCCGCAAGCAGAAAGACGACGCAAAATAAGGAGGCCACATGCAATCAAACCGCATTATCTTGAGAAGCCGCAAAAGCGGCAAAGGCATAAAAAGCGTCTGGGCGCAGGCTCTGCTTATCGCGTATCTCGTCCTGATGGTATTTATCACGCTTTTGCCCGTCATCATTACGTTTACGCTTTCTTTGAAAACGGAACAGGACATTTCTACGGGCAGCCTTTGGTCTCTTCCGACAAAAATTCAATGGGCAAATTATTCCTCCGCCTTCACGGAAGCCTTATCGAATATGGGGATTACGCTGTTTATCGATCTCGTTTCGGTATTTGCCATGACGATGATTTCCACCTTTACGGCATATATTTTTGTCCGAAAGCGTTTCCCCGGCAGAAATATTCTCTTTTATCTGATCATTTTACCCATGCTGGTGCCCGGAGTCGTATCTCTGACGCCGCAATACCTCACCATCGTAAAAATGGGGCTGTTGGGAAGCTGGTGGTCGCTGATTCTTCCTTATGTCGCGGGAAATCAGATCGCTTCCGTATTTCTTTTCCGTACGTTTATGGCGCAGCAGCCCAACGATATTTACGAGGCGGCGGAAATAGACGGCGCGGGGGATTTCCGGATGTATTTTTCTTTGAGTCTGCCGCTTACGTTCGGGATTATCATGGTGCAGGTAATTTCCATTTTTTCCGCTATTTACAACGACTATCTCTGGCCGCTGATGATGTTTATGAACAACCCCGAACACGGTACTCTCATGCCGGCGCTGAAAGAGCTTGCCGTGCGCGCCAGCGAAACGATCCTGCCGAGCGGCCTGAAGGCCGGGCGAGGCGCCACATACGCTTTATATCTCGTCAGCGGTATTCCGCTTATCTTTTCGACGGTCATCGGATTGAAATTCTTTATAGACGGAGAATTTGCTTCCGGAATGAAGCTTTAATAATTAAAAATTGGAGAACAACGATATGAAATCTTTGAAAAAAATTCTCGCCGCAACTTTTTCGATGCTCTTTCTCTTTTCGTTTGCGGCATGCGGAAACAGCGGCGTTTCATCTTCTTCGGGCAATCAGGGAGAAAATTCGTCCTCTTCGGCGGAGGAGGGCGGCGGAACCGTCAAAAGCGGTACGATCGATATTTTTCTTCCCATCGACGCCGATAGCGAAACGGCTTTGAAAAACGTGGGAAATTCGTATGCGAAAATGATGAAAGGCAAGGGCGTGAACGTGCGTATCAACGTGCGTTCGTCTCAGGACCCGCAAGGGTATATCACTTCCGTGGACGGGCTTTTGAAGTACCCCGATAAGCAGGCGGGGGATATTATTCAGGCAAATACGGTGGCGCAGTATTACGGCACGGGAAAGCTGGTCGATTTTACGCCCTACCTCAATTCCAAAAATCCTTACAACGAAAATAAGGTATGGAAAACGACGCTTCGCGAAGACGCTTACCGCACGGACGACAAGACGCAGGAAATCTATAATTTGTCCATGGAGGGAAACGCGCTGGTCGCTTTTTACAACAAAAAGATTTTTGCCCAATACGACGTGGAAGTCCCTTCCGATTGGAACAGTCTGATTTCTGCACTCGATACACTGAAACTGGCGGGCTATACGGCTCCGCTCGGGCTCAATTACGATGCCGGCGGGTTGGACAGCAACAACTTCAACTGGGTGCAGCAGATGTACATGGATCAATATTTTCGTGATATGATAGACGACGCGCATTCGCAGTCGAGCGATTACAGTTATATTTCCGAAATAGACGACGTGTGGGAATACGACGCCGCGGATCCGCTCAACGATTCGAGAAAGGGCTATAGCTATAACTTTACCCGCGTCGTAAATTCCTATTTCAAGGACGGCAGCAAGTACAATACAAAGTCGGCCAGATATGCGGAAATGATGAAGAATATGAAAAAGCTTGTTTCCTATTCTTCCTCGGATTATTCGAATTCCGTCGTGCGTCAGAGATTCCAGCAGGACGCATTGGCTGCCGAAGGGAAAAATTATGAGTTGAAGAGCCGCGTGGCCGTGTATCTGCTTCGCCTCGATTACATCACCGACCACCAAAAATCCTTGGGGCAGGCTCTGGGGAAAGCTAACGGAATTCTTCCTATTTCCGAGCTTTCTCAAATGCTGGGCTGGTTCCCTCTGCCTGCCATGCCGAACAACGGCGGAGCCGGAGCGCCTGCGGCGGACAACGTGCGGACGTTGGGCGGCCCCGATCATCATCCGTTTGCTTTGGTAAACCGCGACGCCGATAAAACGGCTCTTTGCATGGATTTCCTGAAATATCTTTTCTCGCCGACGGGATTTGACGAATATTACAAGCACTATAAAAATCTGGGTAAGGTCTGTGCGATGCAATGCTATCTGAAGGATTATACGCTGCCCGCGGAGGTATCTATTGCCGGTAAGCTCAATTTCGACGGAGATTGTTCGACCAATCCCTACCGTTTATTCGCTAACTGGTACACCGAAAATACGGGGATTATGGCGCCTTCGGGAAAGGTGCAGACGCTGGTCAACAGCCAGATTGCGGACTACCTCCGCGCGGACGGAGACGGAAGCGACTGGGCTTCTTACGGGGCGAATATTTATAATATCATGGCGGACGGCTTCTCGAATTATGCCTCCTGGCGTAAATTGAAGTGGAACGATCTTGCCGCTTATACTTCGGCGAACGTAAATTATTCCACGGACCCGATGAATTGAGTTTTTACGTACGAGCAGGTTCTTCCCGCTCGTACGTCTGATTTGGAGGAACCTTAAATGACGAAAAATATAAAAAGTTTGGCCTTGTGCCTGGCGTTTTTTGCCGCTGCGGCTCTTTCGGCCTGCCAAAGAAATCCGTCGGTCAGTTCGGAGAGCAACGAGGGTACGCTGGCGGAACGGGCGGAGGGATTGGAAAACGGTTTCCTGAATACGACGGCGACGGACGATTTCGGACGAAGCTTCGATACCGTTTCCGAATACGAAAAGGATAAATACGTCGGCATATTTTATTTTCTTTGGAACGGGTCCGATCAAAGCCCGATCAAAGACGTGACGAACAATTACGAAAAAAACGATACGCTGATGAGCGAATTGCTAGCCCGGGCGGCCGACGGCGGGACACCCGAGGTGAATTCTTTCCATTATTGGGGCGAACCGCTTTACGGATACTATAATGCGGACGACGAGTGGGTTTTGAGAAAGCATATCGAGCTGTTTATCCATGCAGGGCTAGATTTTATAGCGTTCGACACGACCAACGCCCGCATATACGATTCGCAGGTTTATACCTTTCTGGATCTGCTGCTGGAGTATAAGCAGCAGGGCTTTGAGGTGCCGAAAGTCATGTTTATGACCTCCGTTGACGTCGGGGATTCGAAAACGACCGTACAGCTTATTTACGACGCGTTTTACGATCCCTCCATGCATGAGGAATACGAGGAGCTCTGGTTCCGCGGCAACCGTAATAAGCCCTGGATTATCGGCAGCAAAACGGGAGATTCGGTGACGGACAGCTATTTTTATTTTAAGCTTCCGCAATGGCCCAACGCCGCGATACAAAGCTCGAAGTTTCCCTGGATAGACTGGAATTATCCGCAGGACATATATAAGGATGCGCAACTGGGCAACGTGATGAGCGTGTCCGTCTCTCAGCACGTCGGCCTGATGGGAAAATCGAACGGCACCTATGCCGATTTCAGCGATTCGGGATTATTTGCTCCGGAAAACCGCGCGGAACTGACGGGAAAGGGATTTTCGTTTTCGGAGGAATATATAGAAAAAGTATATAACGCCAATTGGGGACGGGGATACGATCACGCGACGAAACAGAACAGCCGCGCCCGCGCCCTTGAAGGCACCAATTTCGAACAGCAGTGGAAGACCGTGCTCGACCGCGAAAAGGACGGGGAGGCGTCAAACGATATCGGATTGGTGTTTGTGACGGGCTGGAACGAATGGATCGCCCAAAAGCAGGCGAACAGCCGTATTTTAGGGGATAAATATTGTCATTTCGTCGATACCTTCAATATGGAATTTTCAAGGGATATCGAAATGAACGCGGAGTATCTCGACAACTATTATCTTTCCCTGGTCCGCAATATCCGCGCCTATAAAGGCGTCGCTTCGGCCGCCGCATATTCGGAGTCGGAGGATTGCTCCGGCTTAATGAATAATTTGGACGGCTGGAACAGCGCTTCGGCCGCCGTATATCGTGATTTTTCGGGCGAAACCATCGCGAGAAACGCCGTGGATACGTCGGGACAGTCAGAGCTGGTAAACGTTACGGGCCGCAACGATATCCGTGAAATCCGCGTGATGAGCGACGCGGAAAAAATCTATATGCTCGTTCGGACGGAAGAAAATATTACTCCGCACGCGGCGGGCGATACGCATTGGATGAATGTGTTTCTCGGAATCGGCGGCCAAACGGGCGGCTGGCAGGGGCTGCAATACGTTTTGAATAAAAATCCCGGAAAAGAAAAGACTTCTCTGCACCGTATGACGAATAATTCGTTTGACAAAATCGGCGAGTGTAATTATACTGTAAAAGGGAACGTGCTGCGCATAGAAATCGACAAGAAGCTTTTGGGGATTTCAGTTGCGGATTATACGCTTAAGTTCAAGATCGCGGATAATCTTCAAAAAGACTTTGACGTCGCCGATTTGTATGTCAGCGGCGACACGGCGCCTTTGGGGAGAATGTCGTACGTTTACCGTGCGGCGGCGAAATAAATACGGAAGGAAAGGGAATACGTTATGAAAAGGCCGATCAACAGAAACGATGTGGCAAAACGGGCGGGCGTTGCTCCATCGACGGTATCCCATGCGATGAACGGGACAAAATTTGTAAGCGAGGCCGTAAAGGCCCGCGTCTTTCAGGCTGTAAAGGAGCTGGATTACGAGCCGAATCTTCTCGCAAAGAGCGTTCGCGTAAGCTCGACCCGACAGATATCGGTGCTTATAAGCGCCCTGGACAATTTTGACGAGTTTTATCGCGGAATGTACGAAGTCGCTTTTGAGGCGGGATACCGGCTGTCCGTTATTATAGCCAACGACAAGAGGGCGGACTATTACGGCGACTGTTACGCTTATCGGTCGGAGGGTATCGTCAATATGTCCCGTTTCTTTTGCTCCGAGCAAAATTATCGCAAATTTATCGAACACGAAATCGCTGTGGTAAACGTAATTTCGGGAAAGGACAGCTTTGAGGTGAGCTTGAACTATGCGCCTGCCATCGAAGCCTTCGTGCAGGATTTGAAACGGAAAAACCGTTCGAGGGTAGCGTTTATCGCCGATACCTCCAAAACGGAGATCGAGCCGGACACACGATATATCGCCATGCGTTATTATGCGGAAAAATACGGCGTCGGTTTTGAGGAAAGCCTGCTTCGCTGTTTCGAAGAAAATACGGTTACGCTCAATCCGTCCGAGTTCGGCTACAGATCCATCGCGGACATTTTGCAAAATCGTTCGGACGTGGACGCCGTATATTGCGTAAACGATTATATTGCTATGGGCGTTTATAAATATCTTTTTGAGATCGGGAAGAAGATACCTCAGGATATTTCGGTCTGCGGCTGCGACAACATTCTTTCGGGCGAATATACCTGTCCGGCGCTTTCTACGATGTCCGTTGACAGAGCCGAATTTGGAAGAAGCTGTATGAAAAGTATTCTTTCTCAGCTTCATGGAGACAAAAATTTGGAGAAAAAGAGAATTTTATACGCTTCTTACCTGCCAAGACAGTCGGTTTAATCGAAACGGACGCGTTTTTTTGAAAAGCGGGGAAGCTGCTTGCTTCCCACGAGAAGGGGCAGATGTCGGAAACGGCGGATTGCGGGGGACGGAACGGAGGGCGTTGTGTCTGCGTTTTTTTCCGCAGGAGGAGGAAAAAGATCTTCCGTCCCGTCCGCGTTTGACTTTTTCGGCAAAGTATGATATACTCTTAAAATACCCGCCTCTGCGGGGCGATAAAACGAAATACGCTGCCCCATAGTAAGACGGAAAAGAAGTTTTCCGCCGCAGGGGGCGTAGCTTTACCGAAAGGAGGGCGTCATGCGACTGGCCGAAGCCGTAACCGAACGACAACTGCGCAATATCGGGGAGCTGTATTCTACGGCTTTTCCCGCAGAGGAACAAAAGCCGTTTTCTCTTTTGCTGGAAAAGCGCGACGAGGGATTTGTCGAGCTTTTATCCATAGAGGACGAAAAGGAGACGTTTGTCGGGCTTGCGATCGTCATCGTATATGACGATCTGTGCCTGCTCGATTACTTTGCCGTTCTGCCGCAGCGCCGCGGCATGGGAGCAGGCTCAAGCGCCTTGAAGCTGCTGCTGAACCGCTATGCGGACAAGCGGCTGCTGCTGGAGATTGAAAGCACGAAAAAGGAGGCTTCCAACAGCGAACAGCGGTTGAGACGCAAGGCGTTTTATACCGCCAACGGCATGGCCGCCCTGGACTATTGCGTCGATTTGTTCGGCGTGGAAATGGAAATACTGACCTATCGCTGCGACGTTTCGTTTGAGGAGTATCACTCGATTTTCGAAAATGTGTTTTCCCCGCGTGCAGCGAAAAACGTAAAGCTTATAAAATAGAATCGGATAACAGATAACGCCCCGCTCCGAAATTTTTATTTCGGGGCGGGGCTTTTATGTCCCATCTGCCTTTTTGTTTATAAGGATCGATCAGTTGCATTCAGTCGTTTTCTATATTCGGAGGGCGTACGGCCGGTATGCTTTTTGAAGATGAAAGAAAACATACTGAGGTTGCCAAACCCGCTTTGCAGGGCGACGTCCTGTACGGGAATATCGGTGGCGACGAGCAGGTGTTTGGCGTATTCCAATCGTTTGCGAATCAGGTATTGCTTGGGCGACACGCCGCAGTGCGCCTTGAACATATGACGGAAATGCTCGTACGAGTACCCCTGGATCATCGCCAATTTCTTGATATCCACGTCGTTGTAAAAATTTTCGTCGATAAATTTTGTAACGTAGCCGACGCAGGAAACGGGCTGCTGCTCGGCGGCTACGTTCGAGCGGCGGAGCATATAGACCACCATTTCTCCCACGATCAAATCGGCCATGTCCGAATAGTTTGATTTTCGGTCGCGCAGCTCGTTGCAGAGGCGGCGCTTCAATTCGAAAAGCTCTGCCGTCGATCTGTCGAAATGCATGGTGGGCAGGACATTGTTTTCCAAATAAAAGCCTACGCAATCTACATTGGTGTAGCTTTCGTGCGTTTCGTCGTGGTTTACGAGGGGAGAATACAGGATACACTGTTCGGGCGCAAAGTCGAAATTTCCCTTGTCTGTGTTCGATTTTCCCTTGCCGAGATTGTAAAATACCATTTCGTAGATGTTGTGCGTATGCGGGGGCACGTAGGCTCCCGAGCGGTGCTCGTAGTTGTAAAGATAATTGAAATATACCGAATGCACGCTCTTTTTCCTCCTTAAAAATATGACTATATTTTAACATAAATTCCTCGAATTGTCAAGTGCGGTAAAAAAATTGTAGCCAAAAACTCAAATGTTTCAACCAAAACGATATTGACAACGCGGGGGGGGGTGCTATAATAGAATTCGAAAAGGATAAAAAACGCGGCGCGGAAAAATGAGATCCGCTTCGCGCAATAACGCTTGTATCAAAATTTTTTGCGAAAGGAGAAAGCTTATGAAAAAAACATTGTCTTGTCTTTTAGCGGCGTTGATGGGGTGTACGATTTGCGCCTGCGGTTCGGGCGGCGGCGGGGATAAGGATAAGGTGACGCTGATCGTCGATCTGCACGGCTGGATGCCCACCATCAATACTACGGCGACGGCTTCTACGCCCAACGTCTATAATTCGCCCCGCTATATCGCGGAGGCCTTCGAGAAGCTTTACCCCGAGGTGAAAATCGAGTGGGCGCGCACCAAAAACGTAGGCGGTTCCTCTAACGACGCCAGCGGGGAGATGTCCTCCTATTTCATCAACGCGATTGAAAAGGGAACCTGTCCCGCCATCGCGTTTTCGTGGGGAACGGCCTATCAGGAGCGCGATTATTATATCGATCTCACCGAATACCTCGAACAGCCCAATCCCTTTGAGACAAAGGAGGAGCTGAAAGGAAAGCCCTGGAAGGACGCCTTTTACGACTACGTATGGGATCTCGAGCGTATCCGTACATATGACGGCCGCATCGTGGCGGTGCCCGTCGCAACCTACTCGGGAACGGCCAGCGCGATCTATTACAACTGTTCTCTGATGGCGGACATCGGGCTGATGGATACGGCGAAGCCCGCTGCCGACGACGATTATACGCTGGGCAGGGACGAACCGTTCACCTGGGGCAATTACATGGACGCGATCGACGCCTTAAAGGCGAAATATCCTTCCGCGAAGGCGATCACCGACCCCAACGCAAGCCTCACTGCGGGAAACTGGCTGCTCCAATTTAATTTGGGTCCCGCGTATATGAAGAAGCTGGAGCCGGTGCTGGACAAGGACGGCGACGGCAAAGTATCGGGTAAGGAAAAGCTTCAGGGCGTGGTGGACGGCGTATTCAATCCCGTGGATAAACCCTACGCGCAGGAGCTGCTGTCCTATATCAAGGAATACTATTCGACCAAAATCAAAAACGGCGACATCGCGGGCGCCAAGGACGCGCAGGAATGGAACGACGGAAAATCGGGATTCTATCACGCGGGCAGCTGGAATTATTCCGATCAGTTGAGTACGCCTAAAAAATACGAATTCAGCCTTCTTCCCGCGCCGATGATCGACGAGAGCGAGTCGGAATACGTCGAGGTGGAATGGGTGGAAGGGCTTGAAAATTATCAGCCCGACGTCGATCTCGAGCTGAATCTGATGAAACCCGCGTTTATGGAAAACGGCGTGTTCAATCAGAAGAAATTCGATTACGCGCTGAAATTTTTACAGTATCTTACGACGTACGAATCCAACAGCGCCATGATCTCCGAATCCAACACTTCCATGGGCGCGGTCAAGGGCGTCGAGCTTCCCTCGATTATTAAAAATTCGCCCTATAAGAGCTGTCAGTTCCCCGTCGGTTCGGTGTATCAGTGGCCCGCGGGCTTTACGTCCAAGGCGGGCGCGGAGCTGGATACGCTGATGGCGTCCTGGGTAAAGGGACAGATGAACGACGCGGATTTCTACAGACAGTGGAATGAAAAACAGGTGGCGGACGCCAAAGATTATGCCAAAGCCCTGAACATTACGCTGGCGGCGGGGGCATGATATGGCCGAAGAAACCGTTTCTCCCGAGTCGCGTTCGGCGGGGCGGAAGGGGCTTTATCGCAAGCTGATCGTTTTCGGCGTCATCGTTCTGCTTCTGTTGGGCATGTGGGCGTTTGACGCGGTCCGCGCGCAGACGTTTCATCTCGAGCTGGTGGACTGTACGCCCGAGACAGCCGTGGCAAGCGGTCAGGACGGGGTGGAGATGACCTATCGGCTCACCCGTCGGGGAAAGCCCGTAGAGGGACATCATATCTTTGTTTACTGCGACGGCAACGGAAGATTTTATTCGTACCGCGAGACGACCGACGAGGACGGGAAAGTGACTTTTCTGTTTTATCCCGGCCGCGCTACGATCTATACCCCCGCAAAGGATATCCCCATCTATGCGTCGGACGAGTCCAACTCCCTTTTTATTATGGTGAAGGCGAAGCACTCGTTTGTACTGCCCGTAGTATCGGAATAAGGAGAATATAAAGCTATGACCGAGATAAAGAAAAATACCCTTCTCAAACGTATGTGGAAGGGCCGCACGGGATATCTGTTTCTCCTTCCGCTCATGATCGGCGTGATCTGCTTCGCTTACTATCCGCCCATTCTCGCCATCATAAAGTCCTTTACCGATTGGAGCTCGGCAAGCTCGGGCTCCGTAATCGGTTTCGGTAACTATAAGGAACTTTTTCACGATCAGGTCTTTCTCGACAGTATTCCCACGATGCTGATTTTGAGTATTCCCAGCCTGATCATCAGTATTTTTGTCCCGCTGGTGATGGCGGAGCTCATCTATCACGTGGCCTGCGGGAAAATGAAATCCCTGTATCGCGTGCTGGTGCTTCTGCCCATCATCGCCCCGGGCGTCATCGGAACGTATATCTGGACGTTTATCTATCAGCAGGACGGGGGACTGCTCAACGGACTTCTCAACGCCGTGGGCATTCACTCCGAAATCAATTGGCTCAACGATTCGCGTTACGTGTTATTTTCCATGATTTTCATGGGCTTTCCGTGGGTGGGCGGCACAAACGTGCTTATCTATATGTCGGGGCTGATGGATATTTCCACCGAGGTAATCGAGGCGGCGCGGCTGGACGGCGCGGGGACGATGCGCATTATCCGTTCGATCCACATGCCCGCTCTAGTCGGACAGATAAGATATTTCGCCGTGTTCGGCATCATCGGAGCCTTCCAGAATTACGGCATGCAGGTCATATTGTCAAATTCGGGAAAGGTGGATCCGGATATCACCAATTCCGCGATTATGGTGCCGGGGTATTACATGTATCAACAGGCTTTCAAGCACGGGAGAATGGGTTACGCCTGCGCCATCGGCACATTGCTGTTTGCGTTTGTGGGGCTTTTGACCCTTCTCACCTTCAAAGTATTCAAGGCGAAACGCCTCGATCTCGACGAGTAGGAGGAGCTTATGCGACAAGTACGATCGAGCGCCCTCCCTGCGCCGGCGGGAAGGCGGAAGAAAATTTCGAAAAACGTCCCGCAAATCATTCTCAACGCGGTGATTATTCTACTGTTGTTTCTGATGATCTTTCCGCTCGCCATGAGCGTATGGAACGCCTTCAAGCTGGACTATCAGTTTGAGGACACGATGTGGTATCCGACGTTTCCGCTCAATATCTATAACCTGTTCGACGCGTTCGCGCAGTTGAAAGAATATATCCTCAATACCGTGGTGGTGGGCATAGCGGGCGGCGGGGGACTGCTGCTCGTGGCGGGCCTGTCGGCGTATGCGTTTGCGCGGATCGATTTTCCCGGGCGAAGGTTCTTTTTCTCGATGGTCATCGCCCTGCTGATGATGCCGGGCGTGCTTACCCTGATCCCCACCATTCAGCTGTATAAGGATTTCGGACTGCTCAACAATCGTTTTTCGCTGATTCTGCCCCTGTGGACGACGGGGCCGATCTTCGGGGTGTTTCTTCTGGCGAGCTTCTTCAAGGGAATACCCAAGGATATTTTCGAATCGGCGAAGCTGGACGGGGCCACCGATCTGCACTGTTTCATAAAGATCGCCCTGCCCCTGTGCATGCCCATCATGGGCACGCTGACGATTATGACCCTCGTCAATATCTGGAACGACTATCTCTGGCCGATGACCGTTTTGGAAAACGTCGAATATATGACGATTTCCGCGGGGCTGGTGCTCACCTACACAAAGGAGCATTCCGCCAATATGCCCCTCCAGTTCGCGGGGTATCTGGTAGCGAGCGCGCCGCTCATTCTCCTGTTTGTCGCGGCGAACAAATATTATATCGAGGGCCTCGTGGGCGCTTCGATAAAAATGTAGCCGCGGCTGTGCGGTTACCGCGCGGAAAGCGCGCAATACTACAAAAAAGAAAGAGAGGATTTTATGGCTATACCCATTCTTATCGACACCGACATCGGCAGCGACATCGACGATGCGTTTGCAATCGCCCTCGCACTGCAATCGCCCGAAGTGGAAATCAAGGGTGTGACGACGGTGTTCTGCAATACCGACAGGCGCACGGCGCTGGCGGAAATGCTGCTGAAGCTTGCCGGAAGGGGGGATATCCCCGTGCACACGGGGCTGTCGCATCCCATCGTTCAAAGGGAAATGTTCGATCGGCCCATTGATTTTGACGACGGCGTTCCCGAATGGCTAGAGGAATTTGAAAAATATCTCGTACCCAAACCGCACGACGCGCCGCAGTTTATCGTCGAAACGCTGGAAAAAGCGGAGCGGCCGCTGGTAATCCTGACGTTGGGCGCGCTGACGAATATCGCGGCGGTGCTTACCGTCCGCCCGGATCTCAAGAAAAAAATCGACTATCTCATGATCATGGGCGGCTCGTATTTCATGAATTATCAGGAATACAATTTCAGCTGCGATCCCGAGGCGGCGAAAATCGTTACGGAATCGGGTCTGAAAATGAAATTTGTGGGGCTGGACATCACGCGCCGTTGCTGCATGGGGCCCGAATACGTGCGAAAATTGAAAGAGGCGGAAAGCCCCGTAATCAAGGCCCTCATGAAAATGGCGCGCCTGCATGGAGAATATATCTATCTGCACGATCCGCTGGCCATGTTCTGTATCGTATCCGACGCCTACGTGACGTTTGAAAAGGCCTTGCTGACGGTGGAGACGGCGGGACGGTTCAGCCGCGGGCTGAGCGTCAATCTCAACGACAACAATTGGCACCGGGGCGCCGCGGAATCGACGACGGAAATCGCCGTCAGGGCGGAGGAGAGGGATTTCGCGGAGGAATGTTTCCGTCGGATCATGCGCTTCGAGGCGCAGTACGCGGCCCGTACGGCTTAAAAAGGAGAGGGAGAGATGAGCTATCGAAAAACAGCGGAAAGGACGGGCTTATCGGCCGCGGCGATGATTGCGGCGCTGTGCCTGCTCCTTCCGGGCTTCGCTTTTACGGCCTCCGCCGAAGAGGGCGCCTGGACGGACAAGGCGGGAGAACAGGTTGCTTCGGGGCTTGCGGCGACGCTGGACGCCGACGCGTATTACAGCGAAAAACTCGACCCGACGCGCTTGCAGGCGACGATTTCGCCGCGGCCCGGGGCGGGCAGGGCGGAGCTGGCGTTTCTGCGAGATAAAAAAAAGACCCCGAATGCCGAAGGCGGCGTCAGGGGACTCTATTTCGGCTTTGAACGGAACGAATCGACGACGGAAATGAGCGTCTCCGTCGTGCTCCGCGACGGCGCGAGAAAATGTCTCGAGGGCTATGCGGTGGGAGAGAGCGTCTCCCTCGACGTGCGCACTACCGAGGGCGGCGCCGTGATCGTATATGCGGACGGACGGCGGCTGATCGACGATTTCAACGATATTACGGACGGGGTGACGGTCACGGCGTATTCGGCGGCGAGCGTCACCTATGCCGCGGTGGCTTGCGAAAACGGGGGAAGCATCGAAATAGAGTCGCTGACGGCGGGCGGAGATACGATTTCGGTCGGCGACGAATGGATTTTTGCCGGCGAAGCGAAGGCCTATACGCTTCCCGCCGAGCTTTCCGCGCCCGCGCGGCTGACGGCGGGGCAATATTCCCAAAGCCTTTCCGCGGAATTTTCTGCGGAAAAGAAAGTTTCCGTTACATTTACGAAAAACGGGACGTTCCGTCGGGAGGACGGCGCTCAGGGCCTGAAAGTGACGCTGGATCCCGCTTCGGGGAAATACGCGGCTTCGGCCGAATATCTTAAATCGAAAAGCGAAATCGGGCTTTTTCAGCGTTACGAAACCGACGTGACGGCGGGGGAAGCCATAGAAATCCGTTTGCGCGCAAGGCTGGACGGCGGTTTCGCGCTGGAATTGGGCGGAACGCGCGTGCTCATTGCGGGGAAAGACCCGCTGCGGCTGTTCGCGGCGGAGGATTTTTCCGACGGATTGGGAAAAACCTTCCTCGCGTTTGAAAGTGAAGGCGGGGTGAAGGTAACTTCGATCGTCGGCGGAGAATACGACGACGAGCCGATCGGCAGGGAGGTCGATGCCTTAAACCAAAGCGAGATCGGAAACACGGCCGAGGAATGGTCGGGTGCGCATGTGGACGAAAAAGGCGTCGCGTACATCGCGGGAAAGAGCGCCTTAAAGCGTGAGCTGGCGGTAGATTACGTGGGCTTTACCATGGATATCACAAATCTCGTCAGCACTTCGGTAGCGGATTGCAGTATCTCGTTTGCGGTCGCGGCCTCCGATGCCCCCGAAAACGGCGGGACGGGCGCGGCGGGGGCGAACGGGCTGGTGTTTTCCGTAAAAAACAAGAGCGGCGTATTTAATCTCGCCGCGTACGAGCGGTACGGAAACGAGGTTAAAACGATTATCGGGGACACTCCGCTGATGGACGTCAACGTCTATGCCTCCCTGCGCTTCGAGCTGGTATGGTACGATTACGAGCTTCGATTGTTTATCAACGATGCGGAGTTTGTCAACGAGTACGGCATCAACCCGCTGGCCTCTCACTATCCCAAATATTACCGCAACGAAAACAAAAAGACCTATCTTTGTTTCGGGCAGAGCCTCTCTGCGGACGATAAACCGTTGCTGACGCCCGAAAACGCGACGCGCTTCTGCGTTTACGACATCGACAATATCCTTCCCGAAAAGTACCGTGTTTTGACGAACCCCGCGACGGAAAACGAAACGCCCGAAAAGGGATTGAACGCGGCGGGGCTGTGGATTGCGGCGGGAAGTACGACGGCGGCGGGGAGTGCGGCCGTGACGATTGTTTATATCTGCGTTCGCCGCAGACATGCCCGCGGCAAAAAGGAGGAAAAATGAAGAGACTTTTATCTAAGGTCATCGCGCTTGCGATGTCGCTGACGGCCGCCGCTTCGGTTTTTTCGGGCTGCGGAAAAGGGGGAGATAAGGTGAATAAATACGTTTATACGGGCCCGAACGACGTACAGTACATGACGTTCGTCATCACCAACGTCTATTGGGAAAACACCGAAAGTTATCTGCGTAAGATGAAGGAGCTTCATCCCGACAACAAGGCGGGCGCGAAGCGCATGTATGCGTTCGGCACCCCCGGCCCCATGCTCATCACCCAATCGGTGGAGCAGATCAGGGACCAGGTAAACGGTTCGTTCGCCTATGCGAAGCAATACGATATCCCCGTATTTTTCCAATTGGACGATACGACCAATTATACGACGAGCTTCGGCGACGGCGCGGAGATCAAGTATTACGAGCATCCCGAAATGTGCGAATGGACGCAGTTCCCCGACGAGGGGGAGACGTACGGAGGGGAAAGCGCCTACGGCCGGCTCCCGAAATGGTATTTTAACTGGGGAACCGAAATGGCCGTGGAGGCCGTCCCCAACCAGGCAAGCCCCCAATTTCGCGCATTTTTGAAAAGCCAGCTGGAGGAGGGGTTTATTAAACCGCTTATCGAAAATCTTCGGGAGCTTCAGAAAGAGGGCAGGGAATATCTCTTTGCGGGCTGCAATATCGGCTGGGAAACGCAGATCCCCGACTATTCCTCCGACAGTATTTTGGGCTCGGGGGTGCAGATGGCGGAGAGCTGGGAACGCACGCAGTATGGTTACGGCGCCCTGCACAGCCTGGGCTACGATCAGAAACGGCTCATCAAAGAGGCGGACGAGGCGGATATGCTCGTCGATGATTACGTCAAGCAGCTGCTTTTCGGCGTGATGCACGACTTTATAGAGTTTATCGCCAAGACGATCTACGACGCGGGGATTCCCCGTCACCTCATCTATTCGCATCAGGTGAGCATAGGCTCGTCCTTAAAGCGTTACGATACGATGGCGCCGCCTCTGTGGGTAGCCGTCAACGATTACTGCACGCCCGGCTGGACGATGAGCCGCGTCACCTGCCCGTGGGATCAGCAGGAGCTGGAAGCGACGATCGCGGAGCACGCGCCCGGCCTCAACGAATACGTAAACGCCGAGGGGTATTGCTCGGGCTATACGACGGAAAAGGAAGCGACGGAATATATCGAACAGCTTCTCGGCGGCAACTGCCGCAACGTTACGGTGTTTGGTTACGACAATCCTAACGGCACGTTCGGTTTTCGCAGAGAACCCGATTTCGGGTTTGTCGTGGCGACGAACAAATGGCTGAATTACGAAATCTGTCCCGATTTCGATTGGAATAAACGCGCGGAGTTCAAGATATGAAAAAGCGTATTTTGACGATCGTTTCCGCTTTCGCGCTGTGCGGGGCGCTGGCTGTTGCGGCGATACCCCGTTCGGCTGGGGCGGAGGAAAAAAGCAGGCTGTTCAGATTCGGCTTTGCGGCGGAGGTTTCTTTGGAGTCTCCCGCGGGCACTGTGGAATTTACGGCCGAAAACGACGCGGGGATCGTTTATGCGTTCGGCGGGGACACGCTGACCGTCACGGCGAAAGACGCGGCGGGGAAGACGCACGAGGTGACCGCGACTGCGGCGGGCGAAAGCGTTTCGTTGGATTTCTGGTGGACGGGCTCCGCCTATAAGACGAAGATCGACGGAACAGAATACGCGGTGAACGCCTCTTTCGGCGAGGACGTAACCGCGAAAGCGTCGCTGAAAACGACGGGGACGGGCGTTTCTTTAAGCGGAGTGCGCGACGGCGGTATCCGTTCGCAGGCGCACGTGGTCAATTCCTCCGCGACGCTGACCGATCTCGGCGACGGCTTGTATAATATCAAAGGCAACGTAAACGACAGCATGCTGGTGCAGATGGACCCCGTCGCGGTGACGGACGGGTCGATCGTGCGCATTTCGCTGGCGATGCACGGGGCGGGCGCGGCCGACGACAACGACACCTGGCTGTCGCTCATGCTCGGTACGGATATACGCAACGGACAATACGGCCCCAACGAAACCACGTATTCGTCGTCGGGCCGCGGGCCGCACGTCGCGCTGCTGATGCGATTTTTCAAAGACGGGCACTTCATGGGGAACACCTTTAACATGGGAAACGTCGCGGGGAGCATCCCCGATATTTCGGGCGTTTCCAAAAGGCTGGAGTGTGATTTTAAGTTTTCCTCCGCGTCCGTCTCCGTCTCGCTCGGCGGGGTGGACGTGGGCACCTTTGCGGGGCTTCCCATGCAGTCCTATTTTGCCGAGGGGGCATACTTCAATCTGAGAACGCACGGTACGGGCGCGAGCAAGGCGGATTACGACGTGGATATCCAGATCAACGGGAAAGTGTCCGCTTCCGACGCGGAATACGATCTGGCGGCGGGTGCGGATAAGGTGAAGATTCCGCTTAAGCTGATGGGCTCGGAGCTGCTCGGCGTTTACGACGAAAACGGCCGAAAGCTGGGTGCGGACGTCTGCGCGGCGGCCGAAACCGAACTTTCGCTGGATAAATCTCTCTTCGGAGCGGCCGAGGGCGACGAGCGCGCCTTCTATCTCGTGAGTACGGGCGGGCAGTCGCGTTTCCGCGTCCTCACGACGGATACCACGCGCGTAATTTTTTCGGCGGATACTCTGGCGTTCGATAAGGCCGCGCCTGCCGATCTCACCTTTTCTTTCGATAAACGCACGCTGCGCGATCTCGTCCTTTCTTCGGAGCATTCCTTTTCCCAGGCGGATTACGGCTTGACGGACAGATCGCTGACGCTTAAAAAGGAATACCTGGAAAAGCTGGAATACGGCTCCTACTCGTTTACCCTTTCGGGGACGCGCGTCAGCGGCGAGCCGAGCGCAGCGTCGTCGGTTACGGTGCGGGTCATGGACGGCAGGGCGCCCGCGCTCAGGCTTTCGGAAATAGAGATAGACGCGGCCGACCTCGACGGCGTGTCGGTGGCGGTAGATTGGTACGACGCTTCGTTTTCGGGCTTAAAGACGGGCACGGACACCGTGGAAACGGCGGGATATACCGTAGGGGCGGAAGGCCTGCGCTTTACCCGCGCTTATCTCGAGGCGCTGCCCTACGGGCCGAAAACCTTTACGCTGACGACCTCGAAAAACGTGCTTACGTTTGAAATCGTCAAAACGGACAGCCGCGCGGCAAGCGTTTCGGGGCGACTGGAAATCGAAAAGGCCGACGTGAAGGAGAAATTCGACGTCGTGGGCAAATGGTACGACGAAAGCGTAAATTCGGTTGCGCTGGACGGAAAGGAAATCGGGTTTATCAAGACGCCGCGCGCGGTGAGGCTGGACGGAAAAACCGTTTTGGCGCTTTCGCTCGGCGAGCATACCTTGAAGATAGAGACAAACGAACGGACGCTGACGGCCGTTTTGGAGGTGCGGGACGGGCGTATTCCCGTACGCGCGGACGACGCGGCGTATGATTTGGGATTTCCCTCGGACGTGGCGCTTCCCTTCATCGTCTATGACAATACGTTGATTGCGGCGACGCGCGGCGGCGAGCCTTTCCCCGCGGCGAGCATCGAGGGTAGCGTCGTGACGATCGCGCGGGGCTGGTTTGAAGCCGCGGGCTTTGCAAAAGGCGCGGAGGTCACCTTTGAGCTTGCGTGGACCTCTGCCGACGGCGGGACAAAAAATTCGGCTACGGTCGTCGTAAAAGTGGTGAATACGCGGCTGGGAGAGATCGGTTCGTTCGACCTCGGCTCGAAAAATCCGCTGGTTTTTCCCGTCGATCTCAACGGCTCGACGGCGGTGCGCGTACGTATCGGCGGAAGCTACGTGCCGTTTGAATATGCGGACGGAAAGATTACCGTTCCCTATGCGGCGCTCGAGGAGCTCGGCGCGGGCGAGACGGCTGTGGTTGTGGAAACCGACCGCTACCTCAACGAGGGCGTCGTGGAATTTATCGACGACCGTAAGCCGGCCGCCTATGCCGCGGAAGAATATTTTTCGGGCGATTTCAAAATACAGATAAAGACCTACGCCTATCGGGTGACTGCCGTTTCGATGGACGGCCGCACGGTTGCCGCGGACGGCTATTCGTATGCGGACGGCGTGCTCACCGTTTTTTCGGCGGCGATCGGGGAGATATCCGAAGGCAACCATGCTTTGGAAATTTCGACGGAGGCGGAGGACGGAAAATCCTTCCTTTTGAAAGCGGCCTTTACAGCGGCGTCGAAGCAGCCGCCCGTCGCGGCTTCGGGACTGACCTATTCGCTTGCCGACGGCGGAACGCTGGGCGTCAATGTGGATTTCAAAAACAATCTGTCCCTCAAGGGCGTATTGCTGGAAGGCAAACCGCTGGAAACCTCCCTTTGGCGCGTCGGCTCCTACGGGAGTCTGCTGCTGAGCGCGGGGTGCTTCGAGGGCCTGACGGCGGGGACTTATACGTTCACGCTCGTGTGCGACCGCGCGAACGGGGAGTTTACGGTGACGGTTTCCGATCCGCGCGTCAATGAATTTCTTTCCGACGGCGTAAGCGTCAATGCGGGCGAAAAAGAGATCGCTCTCCGTGCCGAGATACGCAATACGGAGTATAAAATTTTCGTCGATGGAAAAGAGACTTCCGATTACGTCTATAAAGACGGTACGCTTGTGCTGGGAAAGACTCTTGTCGGTACGCTCGGGGCGGGTACGCATACCGTGGGTATCGTGACGGCGGGCGGAGAGGATACCGCGACGATCGAGATTTATAAAAAGAATACCGCCGTTTCCGTATTGGCGGGCGCGGGGATCGGCCTCGGCATAACGGCCGTTTTGGCGGCGGCGCTGTTTATTGTTCCCGCCGTGAAGAGGAGGAAATCATGAAGAGATATTTCGCTGCCATAATCTCCGCCGTGGCCGCGGCCGCCCTGTGTCTGGCGGGCGCGCTGGTGCCGGGCCTTGCTGCGGCCGCGCAGGCGGCGGAGCTGGCCGTCGAAAACAAGGTATATCGGCGCATAGAGGGCGTAAACGCGCGCGGGCCCAATCTGGCCGTCCTTTCCACGCAGTCGCTGGAGCTGACGGTTTCGATCGACGTGCCGTCGGGAAGGTTTGCCTATCTGGGGTTTAATAATTCCGACCGCGGCGCGGGCGCTCCCGCGGCGGGCGCTACGGCGGGCATCGGGCTTTTGATGTATAATTCGAACAACGTCTGCATGGCGTTCGAGGTCTATCGCAACGACAACTGGGCGCAGCTGACCGAAACGCTGGAAATCGGCTCCATCCGTCCCGGCGATACCGTTACCGTATCGATCAGAAACGTCAACGGCGCGCGCGGCGTCTATATCGACGGCGAGCTGCTTACGGGAAAGGCGAAAGGGCAGGGCGGGACGACTGCGGGCGATACGATCAATCCGCTGGATTACATCGCCGAAAGCGATTATTCCGCAAACGGAAAAACGTATGTGGAATGGGGTCTTTGGGACGGCGGCGGGCAGGCTACCGTGTATGCACAGACGGTTACGGGATCGCTCGGCGTGCTCGACAGGGACGGGGAGAAAATACGCGGCTACGGCATAGAAGCGGCGTTTGACGAATACGGCAACGAAATCCCGTTAATCGGCTCGGCTCTCGACGGGGATACGTTTACCCTTTCCTCCCTGACGGGAAACCTTATCCGTACCTTAAAGGTAACTACGGCGGGCGGCGTTTCCGCAAAGGCAAAAATCGGGTCGGGCAATACGATAGAGGGGACGGATTACCGCGTTCGGGTGACGGGCGGGGGAGCCCCGCTCGACAAGGTGAGCTTTACCATTCGAAGGGACGGAAGGGACATCACCGAATACGTCAAAGTCACTTCCGACGGCGGACTTTACGCGATAGAGGACTGCGCGGCCGAATTAGAGGTGACGGCCTCGCGCGCGGGTTTTGCGGAAAAGACGCTCGTCATCCCCGCAGGCACCGACGAAGCTGTGGAAATCGCGCTGGAGGAAAAGCCGATCGCTTTGTCCGTCGCGCTTGTCAACGAAGCTACGGGAAAACCCGTCTCGGGCATGGCCGATCGTCTTAAGACGTATAAAGGGGACGACGAGGTTTCGGCGTCGATTTTCGAAAGCTCGACGGGCGTATATGGTATTTCGGGCTTTTTCGGGAAAATGGGCGCGCACGAGCTCCGTTTCGAAGGCGTTGCCTCTTACCGCGAAGCGCGGCTTTCCCTCGATGAAAACTGCGACGGCAAACCTCTGAAATTATATACCTCCACGGCCTTTACCGCCACCGTCGTCACGGAAGCGGGCGCGGAGGTCAAGGCGGGCGGGAAAACGTTTACGGCCGCAGGCACCGCGTATCAGCTGAAAAACGTCGTCGGCGAGCTCGCCGTCGAGATTTCCAAGCCGGGCAAGGCCACGCGGTACGCCTGGCTCAACGGCAAAAACAAGACGGTGCAGGTCGCTCTTTCGGACGAATTCGAATGCGCGCTCTCTCTGCCCGTCCCCGACGGCACCGTCGTTTGCTGGACGATCGACGGCGTGGCGAAGGGAAGCGGAACCGTAAAAGGCGGCCGCGTATCCGTCCCGCATGTGGGAACGGGCTCGACGCTCACGTTGTCCGTAGAGGGTGCAATCCTGAAAAAGGACGTCTATACGCTGACGGGCGATTCGCTTTCGCCCGAGCTGGAAAATGCAAACTCGACGGAAGTGCGCGTACTCTATAACGGCGCGCCCGTCGCCGATACGGCGGTCGATTTCGGGTTCGGCGTGTTTACGACGGACGCGCAGGGCAAGCTTGAGCTTCTTTCCTACGGGGCGACGACGTTTAAGCTCGTATCCGTGGAAGGATTTTCCGCGGCGGACCGTTCAGAGATCGGCTCCGACGAGAGGGAAGTTACGATCAACGTTACGGGAAAGCTGTTCCGAGCGCGGATCGCGGTGAAAAACGCCGACGGAAGCTCCGTGACGGACGCGCTGGTTACCCTCCGCGCCGACGGCGAAACCAAAAAGACATATCTCAACGGCGAAACGTACGAAGCGTCAAGGCTGACGAAGGCTTACGCGGTGTTGGTCAACGGCGTGGAAGCGGGCAGGGTGGATGAAGAAAACCCCGAGCTGACCTATGTGCTTGCCGAGCCCGCCGCGCCCGAGCTTTCGGGCGGCTGCAACAGCGTCGTCGGCGCGGGAACGGGGATCCTCGCCGCCGTCGGAGCGGTTATTCTCTGCGGAAAGAAACGCCGCGGAAACGAAAGAAAGAACTGATCCGCATTTTTAGTGCGGAAAATATAAATTCAGCAGGAGGAAAATATGAACGGAAAATTTGTAAAATGGTCGGCCGCGCTCGCCCTTGCAGCGACTGTGACGGCGGGGGCGGGGATTGTACTGCCGACGACCTTTGCGGACGCAGAGACCACGGTGGAGACGGCTACGGTAGTTTCGGCTTATGAGGCGGGACAAAATTTCAGCAAAAAACTGAAATTTGTCGGCAACGAAGCGAGCGTCACTTTAAAAACGGCCGCGGCGGCGCCCGAGAAGCTGGTGCTGTTCGGGTTTTATCAGGGCGAGGGAACGATTCCCGACGCAAACGGCGCGGGGAAGAATAAGGGGATCAGCCTGATCGGGTACGCTACGGGCGAGCTGGAGCTTTACAACAACGTGGGCTGGAAACAGCTTACGCAGGCGGCGGGCACGACGCAGCTGTTTCCCGACAAGGCAAAGGTGACGTTTACGCTGGCGCGCGAAACTGTGGAAGAAAGCACGCATTACAAGCTTTATTACACGCCCGACGGCGGCGAAAAGACGCTTTGGAACGATCTGTCCTCGGGGCTTACGTATAACGGTTATACATACGATTTTTCCGACGACGACGTCATGACGGCGGACGGCTGCACCTATTTCGGGGCGAATGTGTTTACCGACGCCCGAAATCTTGAAATTTTCGAAACGAAAACCACGGTAAAGGGCGTTTCATTCGTCAACGGCACAAACGCGAAAGTCGTCGAAGCGTACGACGCGCAGGGGAACGCCTATCCCGTATCCGCAAACAAGGTGACGGAGACGGGATACGAATTTACGACGGCGCAGGCGTTTACGCCCGTATCGGTAAAATTGGAAAACGGATACGGCAAGACGGCGACGGCGGCCCTGACGGACACGGAAATCCGTTTTGCCTCCGATTCCTTCGCCACGGGGACGTACGAGTTTACGCAGTCCGTCACGCAAAACCAGCAGTGGAACGCTTTCGATAACGGCGGCCTCGTGACGGTGACGGACGAGGACGGGATTGATTTGCAGCTCGGCGTACAGGGCAACGGCGGCAACTTCGGGATATTCTTTCTGCCCACAAACGGCGTGGGCTGGCCCACCGCGATTCCCGCAAACGGCTTCTGCGTATTTTTTACCAACGCGGACGGCAATCGGCTCTGTCCCGAAGTGTATATGAATTATCAGGGCAACGGCTGGCTTCAGCTGACGACCACCTCCGATCCCAACGACGGCTCCTTTCCCAAGATCGATCCCGCGGCGCCCGGCTCTTCCGATTGGACGAATATGAAATTTTCGCTTAAAAAAGTCGGCGGGGAATGGGGAATTTATCTCAACGACGTGCTCGTTCCCTTTAAGGGCCATTCGCAGCTTGCGGGCACGCCGTATGCCGAGCATATCGGAAAATCCTTCAACCCGCTCGCCGTGGCGTTTCCCGATGCGGAATGGAGGAACGCCGAAGGAAAGACGAATTTCGGCGTAAGCGGCTGGGCGGGCGACAACGCCGTGAAATTTTACGTGCCCCGCGTCGGCGTAACGGCGGCCGTCACCGATCTTTACGGCGCGGCCGAAAAGTATGCGGCCATGAAGGCCTGCGACGCTCAAGGTCGGGAGGTTTCCCTGCTCGGCGGAAATCTTACCGAAACGGGGCTGGAATACATTTCTTACGACGTCGGACGGATCGCAAAACTGACGCTGGAAACCGCGGGCGGCGTGAAAAGCGAATTTGCCGTCGATTACGCAAGCAAAACGGCGGACGAAAGGGTGACGCTGGGTTCGGCGGAGACGACGTACGACAAGACGCTCACCGTCAAAGACAAGGACGGCGCGACGGTCGCGGGCGCTTCGCTGACGGTAAAAGACGGCGAAACCGACGTTACCGGCTATATCAAAACGATCGATAACGGCGACGGAACCTATACGATCAAGGGTATAAACAAGAGTTTGACCGTAACGGCGGAAAAGGGCGGGGCAAACGGTACGGTTGCGCTCGATAAGGAAAGCGCGGAAAAAGAAGTTCCTATTTATAAGGAATATTCCTTAAACATTACGTTAAAGAGCGGTACGGGCGCTCTTCTCGAAAATATGCAAGACGCGCTCTCCGTCTATACCGATGAAAACAAAGAGAACGCGTCCGTGATTTACGACGCGGAAAGCAAAGTCTATGTCATTTCGGGGCTTTATGAAACGAACGGCGTCAAGACCGTGCGTTTCTCGGCCGAGGGATATGTTCCCGCGAAAACGACGGTTACCTCCGCAAGCGTTTCGGCAGCGCTCACGGCCGTAAGGCTGTATTCGACGCAGGTGACGCTTGCCTACACCTACGGCGAGGGAGAAGGGAAAAGGACCGTGGCAATCGCGGGTGCGGAAGATTATCTTAAGGTATATGATTCGGCGACGGCGTCGCAGCCTGCCGAGGGCTTTGCGGTGACGTATGCCGAGGGCGTATATACCGTTTCGGGAATCCGTGAGGATTCGGCGGAAGCTAAGTTTATCAAGTTTGAAATGGAAAATTACGGTGTGCGCACGGCGAGCGTAACGTTCGATACGGCCGCGCAGGGCGTTTCCATGACCACGACCCATACCTATTCGGCGGTGATCGAGGTGCTTGACGATAACGGCGGCGTTATCGAGGACGCGGTGATCATTACGGATGCGGACGGAGATTTTGTCTATGACGAGGAAACGAAGGCCTACATCCTCGGGGGACAGACGGACGTCGTGGAAGCGACGGTGACGGCGGCGGGATATTCGGGCCGCACGGTTTCGCTCAATCCCGAGACGCAGAAGGTTACGGTGACGCTGGCGGATACGAGCGCCTTGAAAGCGGCTATCGACGCGGCGAAAGCCGCGAAACAAAACGTCGCGGTCAGCGTGGACGGCTCGGAGATAGACGTCTCTCAAAAGTGGACGACGAAAGCCGGCCTCGACGCTCTCAATGCGGCGATCGAAGCGGCCGAAGGGGTGTATGCGGACGCGGCTGCGGATAAAGACGCGCTGGCCGCGGCAAGGACGGCTTTGGACACCGCCGTGACGGCTTTCAATGCGGAAGTAAAGGACGGCACGAAGGCGGAAGTCCCCGTGGATAAGACGGCTCTCGAAGCCGCCATAGACGCGGCGGAGAACGCGAAAAAAAGCGCGGTGGTCAGCGCGGACGGGAAAGACGTCGAACCCGATAAAAAATGGACGACGCAGCAGGCGATGGACGCTTTGACTGCGGACGTCGATACCGCGAAAACGGCCGCGGCGAAAGAAGACGCTGCGCAAGCGGAAATCGACGCGGCAAAGGCGGCGCTCGAAAAGGCCGTGGCAGACTTCAACGCGGGGCTTAAAAACGGCACCAAGACGGCGGAAGGCTCGTCTTCGGAGGGTTCTTCTTCGACTTCCGAAAGCGGCGGGTGCGGAAGCAGTATCGCCGTGGGCGGTATGCTGGCGGCGGCCGTCGTCTGCGGCGCGGCGCTTCTTCTGAAGCGCAGGCGCGGTTAAGATAAAAAGGCGCGCCCCGTGTTTCGCGGGGCGCGTTTGGTGTTATAATAAATAGAATACTTTAAGGAGTGGGGGTTTATGCAATTTGTATGGGGCGGCGTCCGCGCCGAAGCAAATCGGGAATTGACCTTTACTTACCGCTCGGAGGAGCCTTTCGACGGGCTTACGCTTTGCGCGGCGGATTTTTACCGCGTCTGGGCGGACGGGGAATTTATTTCCTACGGCCCCGAGCGCACGGCCGCGGGATATGCGCGCTTGCGGCGGCTTTCTCTTTCGGGCGTCCGCGAGCTCGTCGTGAAGGTGACGGCGTACAACGTCGCATGCTATGCCTGCGACCAACAGCTTCCCTATTTCGGCGCGGAGGTGACGCGCGGCGGAAGGACGATTGCGGAAACGTCCGATTTCGTCTGCGAAAGCGTTTCCGACCGCCGTCGGGACGTTCCCCGATACAGCTTTCAGCGCGGGTTTCTCGAGGTTTACGATCTCCGTCGTCCCGCGAGGGAGACGCTTCCCGTCTATTCCGTCGAAGCGCCGATCCTGCTGGAAGGGAACGGCGACAAGGCGGATTATGCCGAGGCGGGGTTCCGCTTTCTCGGTGAAACGAGTTTCGGCGGGTTTGACGAGGTGCGCGAGGTATGGTGGAAGGACAATCCGCTGTATCGAACCCCCGAGGGCGCTTTCGACATACAAAGGGATCTGATCGGGGAGACCGAAACGGGATATCTTGCGGCGGATTACGAACTGCCCTCCGAACGGTCGGGCTTTTTGCGGCTGGTTGTGGAGACGGATGCCGAAGTGAAAATTTTTGCTGTATTCGACGAGATCCTGCCCGACGGAAAATGGATTTTCCGCCGTTCCGCCAACAACGATTTCATCTGCTGGACGCTGCCCGCGGGACGGCACGAGGTGATGAGCGCGGAGCCGTACGCATTCAAATATCTGAAGATTCTTTCCCCCGGAAAGGCTAAAATCGTTCCGTCGCTGGTCACGCTGGAAAACGGGAGCGCCGACTGTATTTCCGTGGAGGGAGACGCGCGTGTGAAAGCGGTTTTCGAGGCGGCGGCAGCTACGTTCCGTCAAAACGCGGTGGATATCTTTACCGATTGTCCCGGTCGGGAGCGCGCGGGCTGGCTGTGCGATTCGTATTTTTCCGCGCAGGCGGAGCGGCTGTTTACGGGGCGTAACGAGATCGAAAAGCGTTTCCTCGAAAACTATATTCTTGCGGACGTGCCCGAGATCGAAAAGGGGATGCTTCCCGACTGTTTCCCCGCCCAGCATCACGACCACGCCTATATTCCCAATTGGGCGATGTGGTTTGTTCTCGAGCTGTACGACTATTTCCTGCGTACGTCCGACCGCGAAATCGTGGATCGGGCAAAGGAAAAGGTTTACGGCGTCGTCGATTTCTTTACGCCCTTTCTCAACGAATACGGCCTTTTGGAAAACCTGCGCGGCTGGATATTTCTGGAGTGGAGCGTTTCAAACGACGCCGCGTACGTATCGGGCGTCAACTTCCCGTCCAATATGCTCTATGCGCTGATGCTGGAGACTGTGGATAAGCTCTACGGCGATCCTGAGCTGAGCGAGCAGGCAAGACGGGTGCGCGGGCAGATACTTCGGCTCTCCTACGACGGAAAATTTTTTGCGGACAACGCCTTGCGGCAGGGGGGAGCGCTGGTCAGATGCGCGGATCACGTAAGCGAAACCTGTCAATATTACGCGCTGTTTGCGGGAATGGAGACGGACACGGAATTTCGGCGGAAAATGATGGAGGAATTCGGCCCCCTGCGCGCGGACGCCTATCCCGAAGTGGGGCGCAGCAATATGTTTATCGGAAATTATCTGCGCTTTTTTTGGCTCTGCGGCATAGGAGAGCGGGAGCGCGTAATCCGTGAAAGTCTCGATTATTTTTCGGATATGGCGGAAAAGACGGGTACGCTGTGGGAAAACGATTCCCCGAGCGCAAGCTGCAATCACGGCTTTGCCTCCGTGGCGGCGGTGCTTCTGCTCCGCTGTCTCACGGGTTACGAAACAGTTGAAAACGGCGCGCCCGTGTTCGATAAAAATTTTACTTTTCCCAAAAAGTACGGCGTAAAAGTGACCTTTTCCTATCCGGACGGGGAAAGACTCGCTATGGACTGCTGAACCTATTTGAAGAGAGTTTTGCTTGAATTTTGAGAGCGAATGTTTTCGAGCTGTCTCAAAAAGCAAAAAATCCCCCGCTGTTTTCGAGCTGTCTCAAAAAGCAAAAAATCCCCCGCGTTTTGGCGAGGGATTTTTTTGTTGGAGCTTTAGCGAAAATAAACCCCCAGTTCTACTGGGGGAAGAAAAAACACTT
>UQHL01000006.1 GCA_900540805.1 uncultured Eubacteriales bacterium | reverse complement strand
CTTTCTTTCGAAAATTGATAAACTTTTCTCTTGCTATGCAGTTGTGAATCTTCGGGTTTCCCTTTCGACAGAAAGGGGCGTCGTCATAAAAGATTATTCCTCTTTAGGTGACAGCCTATACATAATAACACTTACAAAAAATTATGTCAAGCGTTTTTTTTGATTTTTTTAAGATTTTTGAAATTTTTTTGACACGATTCGCGCTTTGTTTTATTTTCGGCGTTATAAAGGATTATAAATATAGTCGCGCGAGGACTCAATGACAGCCGCTGCACGTAGAACAGTGCCCCGTGCACGAGGAGGGCTTTTTCCCCGTAGCCGAATAGACGGGCCCCTCATAATCGCGTTCCGTCTCGCCGCCGCAGTCGGGGCAGACCATTTTATCGGTATAAGATTTGACGAGCTCTTCAAATTTTTTACCGCATTTCTTGCATTTGTACTGTAAAATAGGCATCAATCCCGTCTCCTTTTTCTCTTTACTTGTTTCGGCGTCCTGATTTTGACCGAATCCGTCATCTTTGCCAGCAAAAAGGAGCTGACGGCCGTAAGCGCCACGGATAAAATCAAAATCACCCAAAATTCCCATGCGGCGCCGTCGCCATGTACCCCCATACCGAAAGGCAAATCGATATTCATGCCCAGCAGCCCCGCGATGAGCGTGGGGATCGCCACCAGAATCGTGATCACCGTCAGCCGCTTGACGACGTTGTTGACGTTGTTGGAAATAACCGAGCTGAACGCGTCCATGGTCGTCTTGAGGATATCCCGATAAATGCTGCACATCTCCACCGCCTGCCGCGTCTCGATGAGCACGTCGTCGTAAAGATCCTGATAATCGGGATTGGACTGCACGGGCTCCATGCGGGAAAGCCGGCCGTAAACGGAGGAATTCGCGCTTAAGGAGGTGGAAAAGTAAACGAGGGAATCCTGAAGGGCCAAAAGCTCGATAAGCTCCTGATTACGCATAGATTTATGGAGCTCCGCCTGCAAGCGCAGGGATTTTTTATCGATCTGTTTGAGCGAATAGGAAAATCGTTTGACGTTTTCCAGCATGAAATTGAGAATGAACGCCACGGGCTTCAGCGTGGAAATATGGCTGCGGTTGGAGCTGAAGTTTGCGAAAACGGGATTGGAATTTAAGGAAACCGTGACGATACACTTATTATTGTATATGATGGCCACGGGGATCGTCGTATAGGAATCCCCCTCCTCTGTATCCACCATCATCGGACTATCCACCACATACATGGTAGCCCCTTCGTCCGTATCCACCCGCGCGGACTCCTCCTCGTCGAGCGCCGCTTTCAGCATTTCCTCGGGAATCCCGCTAAGCTCCCGAATGTCTTCCACCTCGTCGTCGGTGGGGTTGATCATCTCCACCCAGCAGCGTTTTTCAAACGCTTCGACGGGCGCGATGCGGAGATTTTCATCCGTCTTGTAAAATCTAATCATGATCGTACCGCCTTAAAAAAATTGAAGGAAAATCGGCTTTCCGCGCCCCTTTGAGGGCACGAAAAAACGCACGGGAAAAACCGCCCGTGCGTTGGTATTCTCGATTATCGAAGGTCAAAGATCAAACAAATCTTCCGTAAAATCGTATTCCGTGACTCGGCACTGCGGGTTTTCCGTAAATTGTAGCCATACTACTTCGGTTGTCGGGGACAGCGTCCATAATTGCTCCTTACCTCAAACGTTTCGGCCTCGGCACACAAAAATTTACGTGCGCTTTCAGCCTTCGGTCTATAACATTATACGCTAAGAAAGCGTTTTTGGCAAGTATTTTCCCGTAAATTTTCTCTAAAATCTTTCTCGCGCGCCGAAAATGCCATTTTCCCGTTCAGATCACCGCTTTGCCGCTCAAAAAGGAATCGAAAAAGCCTGCCACATCGACGCCCGATTTTTCGAAACAACCGATCATATCCTCGGGATTCGCGATCCGGAACTTATAGTCCGAATAATACCGCTTAAGGCCCGAGAAAAAGCGCTTGTCGCCGATACTTGTGCGCAGGGTATCGAAAAGCACGGCGCCCTTATCGTAAGCGATGCTGCGGTATTCGTACTCGCTGAGATAATCCTTGAGCGAACGGGTCATTCGCGTGTCGGCGTCGCCGAACACCTGGCTGTAAACGTTATAGTAGGAGCGGTACTCCGCCAGCGCGTCGGAGACGAGCTGTTCTCTCGTGAAGCCGTAATCGGGATGATTTTCAAAGAAAAGCGCGGCGGAATATTCCGTAAGGCCCTCGTCCTGCCAGGCATTTTCCACCTGATTGCTGCCGACCGCGACATACCACCACTGATGGGCGGTTTCGTGAACGATCGTATAGACGCAGTTCTGCTCGTTTAAGGCGTCGCTGATGAGAGACAGCGCGGGGAACTCCATGCCGCCGTAACAGAAGCCCGTCTGCACCACCGAATAGATATCGTAGGGATAGGCTCCGAAGGTCGCAGAATAATATTCGAGGGCTTCCTGCGCCGCCGCAAGGTGCGCCGCGGGCGTTTCGTCGTTGTAATAGTAATATTTGATATCCACGCCCTTCCACTTGGTTTCCGCAACCTCGAAGCAATCGGACAGAACAATCGCAAAATCGCGGACGTTCGACGCGGACATGGTATATTCCTTTTTGCTCTCCAGCGTCTTTTCGGACGTCACCTTGCCCGTCGCGGCCACCGTATATTCCTTGGGAACGGTAAGGACGACCTGATAGGACGCGCATTCGGATACGAAGGGATCGCCGTCCGAATAATAAACGCACTCGTAAAACTCTCCGTCGAGATAGGCGCAGAGGACGGGATAAAAGTTGCCGAGATTGATGGATTTCTGACCGATGCCCGTGCGGTGATTGATCTTCGCAAGCTTGGTGAGAAAACAGACGTTCAGCGTGATCTTTTCCCCGGGGAACAGGGATTCTTCCAGATAGGCGCAGAGAATATTTTCGTCCTCGCCCGTCACCTCCCAGTTTTTCGCTCCGTCAACACTGGAGATCTCCATGCCGCCGTAGCTTTTGCCGTCATAATACGCCGCCGAGGAATAGACGGGAGAAACGGGCTTATAGGAGGCGCTTTCCCGATAGGCGTTGGGATACATGTTGAATTTGAGGGCGGAAATTTCGTTTTCCGTCGTATTCTTGTATTCCACCTTCATCATCGCGGTCAGCGTGGAGGTTTCGGGCACGTATTCTGCGGTAATTTCGTACGCGCACGTGCGGCCCGCGGATTTTTTACAGCCCGACGCGCCGAAAGCGAGCGCGACGAGACACACTGCAGAAAGCAAAAAACAAAGAATGCGTTTCATAAAAAAATAACCCCTAAAATGTATTAGCAGGTTATTTTATGCGCGGGAAGCTTGTTTTATGACACGCGGGAATTTTGCATGCCGTTCATGCCGCGCCGCGTACCGCTTTTCCTATGCCATAGTACACACGACGCTCGTCGTTTGTTATCGGCTGTCCGCCGACGTTTGCGCGCAGAGTACCGTGTGACGCAGACGGTACTCTGCAGGCGATATACTGCAGACAATAGGCTGCAGGCCGCGTTCCGATATACGAAACGCGGCTGCTCTCGACAGGCAAACGCCGCTTATTTTTCTTCCAGAGTAAGATATTTGGCGGGATCGACGTTTTTGCCGTTTTCGAAAATTTCGAAGTGCAGATGTGCCCCGTCCTTATATTCCTTTCCGTTGGCTTCCGCAACCGTAGCGATCACGTCCCCCTTGTTCACCTTATCTCCGGCCTTCAGGCCTTCCTTTGCCGTCACGTACTCGTAAACGCTCTTGATCCCGTCGCCGTGGTCGATGATGATCTGCGTACCCACCAATACGTCGGAGGTATAGATGCTCTCGATCGTGCCCGTTCTCGCGGCAAATACCTCCGCGCCCGCTTCCGCCGACATATCGATCCCCATGTGTTCGTAATAATTGTTCAGCGTCTGATTGTAATAGAACCCGTATTCGTTGGTTACGTTTACGGTCGCAAGCGGAGCGCCGAATTCCTCGGGCGTGGTGATGACGGGCTCGTCGGGGCCGTCGTTGCCGCCCTGTTCGTTTCCGCTGCTGCTCGAGCCGACGTTTAATTCGTCAGTGTGTTTGCGGTTGGCGAGAGCGACCGAAGTGATGATGACTGCCGCCGCCAGAAGCACCGCGGCACATCCGAGCGCGACATACATATACAATTTTTTGTTTCTTACGCTCGTATGCGATTTCCCGTTTTCGTTTTGTTCTTTCATTTTGAAAATCCTCCGAAAAATGTATTTTGTATGTAAATTGTTGACCCCGTTCGGCTATTTTATACGCGGAAAAATAAAATTTTTATCCTTCCGCGTTTCCGCTTCAATAGCCGCCGAAAATAATCGGAGTTCCCAGGGCTATACTCTCCGCCCGCACGGCGATGTGGAGGTTAATTTTCCGCCCTTCCAGCAGGACGCCGTTTTTCAGCCGCGGCGAATAACAATAATAGGAAAGCGTACCCGCGGCCTCTTCGACAAAACAAATCTTCGCGCGGTATTCGTCCAATATCCTTTCGACAAACGCCGCGTCCGCGCCCGCCTCCCCGTTTTCAAAGACATACACCGCGCTTTCGCCTTTCAGGCCGACAAGCTCTGCGGGCTTCAGGCTCTCCTTTATCTCCGCCTGCGAAGACGCCGAATAAAGATAATAGGTGCTTTTCCCGCCCGCAAAGGCCGAGGCATGCATGAGAAACACACAGGTTCCCGTCAATAAACAGGCGACGACGGCCGCCGCCGTTTTCAAAAAAGCTTTTGCGCCGCAAGGCATAAAAAAATCCCTCCCGCAGACCTCAAAGGTCTTACGGAAAGGATTATTGACACATTTTCTAAATTCTAAAACCCGTTGACTTGATCTTTTCGGGCAATCGTCTGATTGCCGGCAAGCAGATAATGACTGATTTTAGAAAAGCTGTACTCGTATTTGTAGGTATATTCGACGCCGTTCACCACCGCGGAAATATCTTTACTTTTATAGCCGCCGACTTTTTCGCAGGCATACACTTTTCCGTCGATAATAATTTTCGCCTTTCCCCAAACAAAGGACGACGCTTTTACTTTGACGACGGAATTATTATACGTTGCCTGCAACACGACGCGGCCCTTCGGGGTATCTTCTTCGATGACGGGGGAATCGGGCTTATCGGTCTTTTCGACGGGAGCCGCTTCGGCGGCCGCAATACCGTTCACTGGCGCGCCCGTCACAGGATCGGTACCCGTCTCGAGACGATAGGCTTCGTCCAGACGCTCGACCGTCAGACTGACACCTTCGGGGAAATGCTTTTGAAGCTCGCCCGAAGCTTTCACGCCCAATATGAGATAATAGAGCATGACGCCGTGAATGGCGAGATCGATGAGCATCGTAAAATCTCCCAAATAAATCATACCGCCCAGCACCACTGCGGAATCGAGCGAAAAGAGGACGAGAAGCACGATCATCGCCCAGCGGCGCTTTTTGGAAAGCAGCCACATCACGAAAAATACCGCCAGAATAGCCAGCCCGAACGCGATTCCTATCCCCAGATAGAGGTTGGGGGAAGCCGCGCCGGCCTCAATCGCCGCCTCCTTTAAGCCAAAGCCCGTCGCAAAACACACCAGAACGGTATAGACGCTGAATAAAAAGTATCTGTCGATAAGCAGCATAAACAGGTTCAAAACCGTAAAGACAATAAATAGCAAAACGTTCATGCGCGCAATTTTGTAGTTTCTGATTTCCTTGGAAACCTTTCCGTATTCCTGATTATCCATTATTTTCTCTCCTCAAATGATTAAAATCCCGTCAAGGGCTCGCCGCCCAAAATATGAATGTGCAGATGAAGCACCGTCTGCCCCCCGTTTTCGCCCTGATTGACAATGATTCGATAGCCGTCCTCCAGGCCGAGCTGCTTTTGCAGGTCGGAAATTTTTTGGAAACAGCGCTTCAAAAGCTCCGCCCTTCCCTCGTCCATTTCCGACAGCAGCGCGAAATGCTCCTTCGGAATACATAAATAATGCAGCTTGGCTTTCGGTTCAATATCCCTGATCACGATCAGGTCGTCGTCCTCGTAAAGCTTCTGCGATGGGATTTCCCCGCATACGATTTTGCAAAAAACGCAGTCGTTCATAAATATTCTCCTTATTTTTATTTCTATTTTATCTTTGCTTCCATTCCGTCCTTAAAAAGGCGGTAAGCGCATACCTGTATAGGGCGTTTCTCTATTTGTCCCGATACGTACAGACGGATATAATTTTCCGAATACCCCTCGGTATATCCGTTTGAAAAGCTTTCGGGGACCAGCTCCAGCGTATTTCCGATAAACCTTTCCATATATTTCCTCTTTTCCTCGGCTCCTTTTTCCAAAAGGCGGTTCAGCCGCTCTTTCTTTACGGCATACGGCAGTTCTTTATATCGTTTATAGGCCGCCGTACCCTCTCTCGGGGAATAGGGAAAAGCGTGTATTTGAGCGAATCCCGCTTCCTCCACGATACGCAGGGAATCGCAAAAATCCTCCTCCGTCTCCGTGGGGAAACCGACGATGATATCCGTGGTAATCGCCGCGTCGGGGAAACAGCGATAGATCATCTCGCACTTTTCGAGATATTCCGCCCGCGTGTAATGTCGGTTCATGCTTTTGAGCACCTTATCCGAGCCACTTTGCAAAGACAAATGGAACTGCGGCGCAAAACTCTTTACCGACTTCGCCGCGGATAAAAAACGCTCGGTAATGAGGCTGACTTCTATCGATCCCAAGCGTATCCTCGTCTCCGCGTCCTTGACCAACGTCAATAAATCGGCTAAATCCCGTCCCTTTTCGTCCCGATAATCGGAGACGTCTATGCCCGTAATCACCGTTTCCTGCGCGCCGCCCGACAAGATTTCCGCCGCCGCGCTCTCCGCCGCCCTCGAGCGGCTGCGGCCGCGCAGATACGGAATGACGCAATAGGAACAGAAACGGTTGCAGCCGTCCTGAATCTTGACGAAGCTGCGGGTTTTGAGACATTCGGGTGCAGGCAGCTCCTCATATCCCGTATCTTCGGCCCCGACGTGTACGCCCCGCCATTCCTCCGAAAATCCCGAAGCCGCTATCTCGAGGATTTTTCCCTTGCTTCTCGCTCCCGTCACGGAAATCACGTTTTTCCGTTCTGCAAAGGCAAGCGGATTTTTTTCGGAGGCACACCCGCAGACCAGCACCTTGGCCGTCGGATTAAATTTCAGGGCTTTGGAGATCGCCTGTCGGCTTTTATGTTCCGCCTCCGCCGTAACGGCGCAGGTATTGATCACATAAAGCTCGGCGCTTTCCAGCTCCCGCGAGACGGCGTAGCCCATCTCCTCCAGGCCGCGGATCAGCGACCCGCTCTCTACGTCGTTGACCTTGCAGCCCAGCGTAAACACCACCGCCTTCATGCCTTTCTCCCCAATTCGCCCAGCGCAAACATAGTCACCGCCGTCAGGGCCACGGCCGCCGTTTCCGCCCGAAGGATACGCTTTCCCAGCGTCACGGAAGCGAACCCGAACTCCTTTGCCGACGCCTCCTCCTCCCGCGAAAAGCCTCCCTCGCTGCCCACGACCAGAGCCGTGCTTCCCGAAAGGGAGGAAATATCCGCTTCGCTTTCCGCCGCAAACTCGCACGCAAACAGCTTGTTTTTATACTCCTTTACCGCAGACAGCGCGCTTTTCAGATCGCCGCAATAAGCGACTTCGGGCGCCACGGAACGCAGACACTGCTTCGCCGCTTCTCTGGATACCTTATTCAACCGTTCCAGCTTGTTTTCGTTCATGTATGCGGAGGAAAATTCCGAGGAAAACGCGATCAGCTTTTTGACGCCGAGCTCCACCGCTTTCTGTACGATAAATTCGTTTTTATCGGCATTTTTCAGATATCCGAACAGCAGCGCAACCTCCGTCGCCGCTTCCCTGTCCCCCTCGTTTTCCTTCAAAACGTTTAATCTCATCCGCCGCTTTTCCACGGCCGCGATCACTGCCGAATATTCTTTTCCGCTGTTGTCCAAAAGGATTACCTCGTCCCCGACGCTTAAACGCAAAACGTTTTTCGCGTGTTCGAATTCCTCGCCCTCCAGACAGGGTTCCTCGCCGATCAATTTTACAAAAAACCTTTTCACCGCAGACATGTCACGCCTCTTTGTGCTTTAAGACCAGCGCAAACCATTCTCCCTTGCGCCGTTCCCTTACTGCCCGCATGCCCACCTCCTCGTAGGCCTCTTTGACCATGGAAAGGCGGCTTTCGATGATGCCGCTCAGGATCAAAACGCCGTCTTTCTTGAGATTTTTAGGGATAGAGGGCGCGAGCAGCTTCAAAATTTCGCCCGTGATGTTCGCCATCATGACGTCCCCTTGAATGTCCGTATCGTCCAACAGGTTGGAATGAGCCACCACCGTCTTGTCGGCGGTGCCGTTCAGCTCGCTGTTGTGCGTGGCGCTGGAAACGGCCACATAATCGATGTCCGTCAGATAGGCCTTTTTTGCGCCCAGCTTTACGGCGGAAATGCCGAGTATTCCGCTCCCGCAGCCCACGTCGATACATACCGAATCGGGCGTCACGTATTCCTGCATCAGCTCCACGCACATGGACGTCGTTTCGTGCTCGCCCGTGCCGAAAGCCATATTCGAATCGAGCAGAACGATCTTTTCGTCCGCTTCGGGCGTATAGTCTATCCATTCGGGCACGACGACGATACGTCCCAGCCGAATGGGCCGAAAATGCTTTTTCCATACGTCGATCCAGTCGTCCCCGTCCACTTCGCGCTTGGTATCCTCCAGCGTTCCGAAGGGAAGCGCGCCGCCGCTCATTTCCTTTGCATCCGCCACGTCGCGCATAATCTCCCCGACGGTTTTCTCCGCAATGTCCTCGGCAATATAGCACTTTACCAAAACGTCTTTCGGCTGAGCCGCCGTCAAATCGTCGTCCATATAATCCCAATACATCGTATCCTTGCTTTTTTGCAGAGCGATGATATCGTTGACGTCGCAGATCGTGACGCCGTAGTTGGTATAATTCCACATGATGTCCGCAATGATTTCACTCGCTTCCGTCGTCGTATGTACGGTCAATTCGATAAATTTCATAAATACCTCTTTGTTTATTATATCATTAACCGAAGCAATTTTCAACCTTTCCGCGCAAATAATTCTCCGCGGCAAACAATTTCTTTTCGAAAAGCGCCGAAAAACCGTTTGCCCTCCTCTTAGCGTTATGCTATAATAGAAGCGGAAGAGCGGAAGAGCGGAAGCACGAGGTATTTATCGGCATTTCCGCGCTCTGCTCAAGCGGCGGCGAAACCGTGTGCTTACACAAATATTTCCGCGCCCCGTCCATACATAGCGTGTCTATGTCATGCGCAGGCAGTCTTCACAAAAACAGACCGAAAAGGAGAAAAGCATGTCCATCGAACGGGTAAAAGAATATTTCCGAGCCTGCGGGATAGAAAGCCGCATTCAGGAGTTTTCTGCCTCGAGCGCCACCGTCGGCCTCGCGGCAGAGCTTCTCGACTGCGAGCCGTGCAGAATTGCAAAGACGCTGTCTTTTACGGTGAACGGGGCCCCCGTACTCGTCGTGACGGCGGGAGACGCGAAAATCGACAACGCCAAGTATAAGGCTCAGTTTTCGACAAAGGCAAAAATGCTGACGCCTGAAGAGACAGCCGCACAGATCGGCCACGAGGTAGGCGGCGTATGTCCCTTTGCGGTCAATGGTGGCGTCGAAATCTATCTCGACATATCCCTGAAGCGTTTCGAAACGGTATTTCCCGCCTGCGGCAGCTGTAACAGCGCAGCCGAATTCACCATTCCCGAGCTGGAACGTTATTCGCATTTCCTGTCCTGGATAGACGTCTGCAAGGGCTGGACGTAAGGCAAAGGAGGCCCGTTTGCGAAAAGTCCTTTTAAATTTAATAAAACCGCGCGAAAACCGAACGGAGAGACGTTTGTCCTGCATTCGGCGGACGGGGAACGGAAATCCGGCATAAAGAAAACCGCTTTTGCATTTTTACAAAAGCGGTTTTCTTTATTTTTGTTCAATAGGGTTTTTTGCCGTAAAAGCTTTCCACGTTGTCCGAAAATTTCTTCATTTTATCGTACTGTTTCAATTCGAGATCGGAATCCATCGCTTCAATTTCCCGTTTCTGATCGCGCGTCAGCCGCGTGGGCACCTCCACCAAAATACGGAGAATGAGGTTTCCCGTCGCCCCCCGTGCCGAACGGATACCGCGGCCGCGCACCGTAAACAGCTGACCGTTCTGCGTGCCTTCGGGGATGGTAAAATCAAAGGTATCGTCGATCGCGGGCACCTTCACCGTTCCGCCGAGCGCGGCCGTCTTAAAGGAAATCGGCAGATCCACCTGAAGATCAAACCCGTTCCGCACAAAGATCTTGTGCGGCTCTATCTTGAAAACAATGATGAGATCGCCCGGCTGGCCGCCGCCCTGCGCCGCCTGGCCGTATCCCTTCTTTTTCATATAGCTGTTGTTATCCACGCCCGCGGGAATGGTGAGGGTGACGGTGGTTTCCCTCCGCACCGATCCCTTGCCCTTACAATCGGGACATTTGTCGGTAATCACGCGGCCCGTTCCGCCGCAGTCGGGACATACGCCCTGGCGAATCGTTCGCCCGAACATGGTATTCTGCACCGTCTGCACGACGCCCTTGCCGCCGCAGCGGGAACAGGTGCTGTATGCCGTACCGCCGCGCGCGCCCGTGCCTTTGCAGGAAGAACAGGGCTCGTTGCGCATGTACGAAAAGGTCTTTGTGCAGCCCTTCGCCGCGTCCATGAAACTGAGGGTCATTTCCCGCTGAATATCGTCGCCCACGCTCGACTGTGCGGAGCGCGCCCCGCCGCCGAATCCGCCGAATCCGCCGCCGAAAATCGAGCTGAAAATATCGGAAAAATCGCCGAAGCCTCCCTCGAAACCGCCCATGCCGCCCATGCCGGGATGCTCCAATTCGTAATCGTAGGCGGCGCGCTTCTGCGCGTCGGACAAAACCTCGTTCGCCTCGTTTACTTCCTTAAATTTTTCCGCCGCCGCGGCGTCGCCGGGGTGGAGATCGGGGTGATACTGTTTGGCGAGCTTTCTGTATGCGGACTTTATCTCGTCCGCACTCGCCTTTTTATCTACGCCCAAAATGTCGTAATAATTTTTTTTCGCCTCTGCCATAATGTGAAACGTCCTTCTTCGATGTGTCTTAAAATACGCCATACGGGTTTGGCTGTTCGCCAAACCCGATTTGCGCTATTCCTCTTTGCGGGCTGCGCCCGACCTTTCTCTTACTGATGGAATTCGGTGTCGCCGCCTTCCGCTCCGGGAGCCGCGCCAGCGTCGGGCCCCGCCGCCCCGCCGTTCGCCTGATAGAGCTTGGCGAAGATGGGCTGTACGGCGTTCATCAAGGCGTCGTACGCCGCCTTAATCCTCTCGTCGTCGTCCGATTCGAGTTCCTTCTTGGCCGTATCGACCGCCGCCTGCAAGGCCGCCTTGTCGTTTTCGTCCAGCTTGTCGCCCGCTTCCTTCATCGTCTGCTCGACGGAGAAAATCATCCCGTCCAGTTTATTTTTATTATCGATCTTTTCCTTGCGCTTCTTATCCTCTTCGGCAAACTTTTCGGCGTCCTTCACGGCCTTGTCGATCTCGTCCTCGGACAGATTGGTGGAAGAGGTGATCGTGATATCGGTGGATTTGCCCGTGCCCTTATCCTGCGCGGTGACGTGCACGATACCGTTGGCGTCGATGTCGAAGGTGACCTCGATCTGCGGGATTCCTCTCGGTGCGGGAGCAATACCCGACAGCATGAAGTTGCCGAGGGTCTTGTTGTCCTTGCAGAACTCGCGCTCGCCCTGAAGCACGTGAATATCCACGCTCGTCTGATTGTCCGCCGCCGTAGAGAACACCTGGCTCTTTTTGACGGGAATGGTGGTGTTTCTGTCGATAATTCTCGTAAACACGCCGCCGAGGGTCTCGATGCCGAGAGACAGCGGGGTGACGTCGAGAAGAAGCACGTCCTTGACTTCGCCCGTCAGAACGCCGCCCTGCACGGCCGCGCCGATGGCGACGCATTCGTCGGGGTTGATGCCCTTGAAGGGCTCCTTGCCCGTCACCTCGCGCACCTTTTCCACAACGGCGGGCATACGGGTGGAACCGCCGACGAGAATAACCTTGTCGATATCTTTATAGGCCAATCCCGCGTCCTTCATCGCAAGGCGCATAGGCTCCACCGTCCTGTTGAGAAGGTCGGCGGTCATCGCCTCAAACTTCTGCTTCGTCAGCGTGACGTCGAGGTGCTGAGGGCCTTCCGCGCTCATGGAGATGAAAGGAAGGTTGATGTTGGTGGAATTCATGCCCGAAAGCTCGATCTTGGCCTTTTCCGCGGCCTCCTTCAGACGCTGCATCGCCATTTTGTCCTTGGAAAGATCGATTGCGTGGGACTTTTTGAACTCATCTACGAGATATTGTATAATCTTGCCGTCCCAGTCGTCGCCGCCCAGCTTGGTGTCGCCGTTGGTGGCGAGCACTTCAAATACGCCGTCGGAAATTTCCAGGATGGAAACGTCGAACGTACCGCCGCCGAGGTCGTAGATCATGACCTTGCCGCCCTTGTCCTTATCGAGGCCGTAAGCGAGCGCGGCCGCCGTGGGCTCGTTGATGATACGCAAAACGTTAAGCCCCGCGATTTTGCCCGCGTCCTTGGTCGCCTGGCGCTGGCTGTCGGAGAAGTATGCGGGGCAGGTGATGACCGCCTCCGTAACCTTCGTGCCGAGATATGCCTCCGCGTCCGCCTTCAGCTTGGACAGAATCATAGCGGAAATCTCCTGGGGAGAATACGCTTTGTCGTCTATGTTCACCTTAAAATCGGATCCCATATGTCTCTTGATGGAAATGACGGTTTTGTCGGGGTTCGCCACCGCCTGACGCTTCGCCGCCTGCCCCACCACGCGGGAGCCGTCCTTCTGGAAAGATACCACGGAAGGGGTCGTCCTGGAGCCTTCCGCATTGGTGATAACGACGGGCTCGCCGCCTTCCATCACCGCCACACACGAATTTGTTGTACCTAAGTCGATACCGATCACTTTTCCTGCCATAATTTCTATTTCACTCCTTTCCGTTTTCCCGGTCTGACCCTTCGGGAAAAGACTTTCCCGAAAAGCGCGGCCGCTTTTATGCGCCCGCCGTTTGTTTACATTTATATTTAACCCGCCGCCGCGCCGCTTAAACATGGAAAACAAAATTTTTCACGCCTTTTTTCCATAAAAAAAGAGTAACGCATGGAAATGTTGCTTTCCCTGCGTCGCCTCTTTTATTAAACCAATGATGGTGTATGAACAAAACCGAAAACCGGCGTTCTTCCCGCCCTTTCCGAAAAGGATCGTCCCCGCGCTTCCGTTTCCCGAAGCTTTTGTTTTCTTCTTTATTATATCAGGTCTTTTGACTTATGTCAAGTCAACAAACGTAAAATTTGGTAAAATGGTAATAATTGGAAGAAAAAAAATTTCGGCTTTACAAATGATGATATACAGCGAAATCATAAGACAACTGATGATTGAACGCGGGCTGAACCAGGAGAAGCTGGCGAGGGCGCTCGGCGTCAACCAGACCACGGTGGGACAATGGCTGCACGGCAAAAAAAAGCCTTCCTACGACAATATTCTGGCGTTTTATACGCATTTCGGCGTCACCCCCAACGAATTTTTCGGGGTAGAATAGCCCTGAAAGCGAAAGCGTCGGACGTTTGATATGCGCTCTTTTTAACCCAACGATTTCACTGTCGCAAAAACGGTCCTTGGCATGGTTTGCCTCGCGCTCTTTTTAATCAACGAGCTTCGTGCGTCGGGATATTCCGCCCCGCATAAACGATATTGCATTTTTTACCCGGACGCACAACAAAACCCCCGTCGGATGCCGACGGGGGTTTTTGACGAACTTTACTGCGTGACGATGACTTTCGCGTATCGAAGCACCTTGTCGCCCCGCTTGTATCCCTTTTCGTACACCTGTTTGACGACGCCGTGCTCCTCGCCCTCTTCGGGCGCGACGGCCATGATCGCCTCCGCGAAAGAGGCGTCGAAGGGTTGTCCCGTGGGGTCAATTTCTTCTACGTTTTCGCCCTCCAGCACTTTTTTATAGCTTTTAAGCACCATTTCCACGCCCTGACGGGTCTTTTCGTCCGCGCAGGCGGCGAGGGCGCGCTCCAGATTGTCGCCGATCGCAAACAGCGAAGAGACGACGTCGCTCCTTCCCTCGGTATATTTTTTCGAAGCCTCCTCGCGGGTACGGCGGCGGTAGTTGTCGTATTCCGCCGTGACGGAATACCACTTGCGCTTGAAATCCTCCGCCTCCGCCTTCAGCTTTTCGATTTCCTCTTTCGCCTTTTGTAGCTCGCGGCGGTGTCCCTTTTCCTTTCCGTCCCTGCCCTCGGCGTTTTTTTCCTCTGCGGGAGGGGTCGCGCCGCTTTCGGGGACGGACGTTTCCGCGCTCTCCGTTTTCACCGTCTCCGTATTTTCTTCAACGCTTTCCGCGCCCTGTTGTTTGTTTTCCTGATCGCTCATGACATTCACCTTGTAAACTTTATTTTGCCTTATATTTATAAAGCAATTTTCGCCTTTTCAAACGCAAAACGCAAAAAAGGGAATTCAGAATTCGAGATGTACGAAATTTTCGCGCGAGGAACGGCGGTAAAATATCGCTTTTCTTCCGATGACCGCGACGGGCACCGCGTCGAGCAGCTCCGCTACGTTTTCCGCGAGATTTCCCGCGTCCTCCTCCGCATTGGAAAGAATGCTCACCTTGATAAGCTCGTGCGCTTCGAGCGCGTCCGAAAGCGTTTTCAAAAGATTATCCGAAATGCCGCCCTTGCCGATCTGCGTCACGGGCTGTAAGTTAGACGCGAGGGACTTGAGCTTGCTGCGTTGTTTGCTGGTTATCGTTTCCGACGTAATGATCTGCATTTTGTTTACCTCATTATTTATTGATTTGCGCGTATGCGCTTTGCCCGAAAAGCTTCTCCTTGAAAAAATTTTCGTTTCCGGTTTTTTTCGCGGCCGGCCCGAACGTCGCGCAGCCGTCGGGGGTCGGGGCAGCCGTAAATATTAGGCGCCTTCAGGCCAAAATTCCCGCGTCCGCAGGTCGAATTACGTACCCCGGCTCATAGACAATCACCCCGTCCCGCTTCACCGTCACGATTTTGACGTTCAGCCCTTCCAAAACGGGCGCGAGATTGCGCATGACGCGGAAAAACTCCTTTTCGTCGAACACCATGCAGTCCTCGCACAGCCCCGAGGGAGTAAAGACGACGCCTACGTTTTTCACGAAAATCTCCCACGAACCGGGGAAGGTAATCGGCGCGGGATATTCGTCCGCATGGCTCATATACCAATCGAGCACCTCTTTCTTTTCCGCGCCGAACTCCTCCGTCGTCACTCCGGGGAGATACAGATAGGCGTAAATGATCCCCAAGCCTTCAAACAGCGTATTGTGCGGTGGGTCCTCGGGCAAATTTTCGGGGCTCATTTCGGGGCATACCGTCGCCCAGGTCTGCACGTTTTCCTTAAACGGCAGCGTGTCCAGCTCCGCCCCGTCCGCACGCAGGTACAGGGGCGCGGGAAAAGGCGCCTCTCCCTCAAAGATGTCCTTTGTCCGTTCCTCCATAATCCCGGCAAGCTCCTCCGCGCTCACCTCCCGCTTGTCCTCGGGGAGCTTTCCCGCCACCGCGATGCTGGCGCTGCCCGCCAGCAAAACGTCCTCGCCCACATAATGGCACAGGTAACCGTAGATCGCCTTTTTGCGGATTGCCGTCTTTTTCGCGCTCCAGCTCTCCGCGTCCTTTTCGTACACGGCGATCTCCGCCGCCCCCGTCTCCGCCTCCTCCGAATAGAAAATACGGGGCGGGCGCTTGAAGTAATCGGGCCGCAGGGCGGGCTTATATACCCCTTTCGGGAAATAGGGATAAACCCTCCAGCCCGCTTCGGCCATGGGACAGGCGGGCTTATTGGCCGTATCGGCAAACATCTTCAGGACGGCGCGCAGCCCCTGCTGAGGATAGCCGTTGGAGCCCAGACAAAGGCAATATTTTCCGTCCGACACGCCCCCGTAAACCTCCAGAGGCAGAAAAAACTTTTCTATCTCGCGGTTGACCCGCTTTTCCAAGCCTTTCTGATCCCCCGTCTCGATCATGGTCGCAAGGTCGTTTACCTCTTTTGCCAATCGGCTCCAAAGCGCTTGCACGCAACAGCCGAAAGGGAAAAAGTCCCCTTTTTCCTCGCGGGAATAACACACCCCCGCCAGAGAAATTTCACGGTGATGTCCCGTTAACTCCTCGGAGCCGTCGTCTGTGTAGCGCAGACAGCCGGGACAGCGTTTCTCCACTTGTTTAGAAAGGAGGGCGTCGTATTCCTCCCGCGTATAGAGATTGACCGTAGCGGGAAAAATCCGTTCGGGCGCGGCGATGACGAGGAATTCCGTCTCCGCGCTTTCGTAAACAAAGTCGGGCGCCATGCAATTTTCTTCCTTGAGGCGCCTGACCTCGGCCATTTTCAGTTTCCTGACGTCCTCCGCGTCCGCACAGCCGTCGGGCAGAAGGTAATATTTATACTCGTAAAAAAATGCTTTCAGTCCGATTTCCATATCTTCTCTTTATATCCTTTGTAAAAATCGTATTTTTTTCGCCTTGTCCGCCTCTTTACGGCACAAAGTCGAATTCCACGTCACCGATGGATACCGTGTCCCCTTCCTTACAGCCCATGGCCGTCAGCTTTTTAATGACGCCGCGAAGCCTCAACACCTTTTGGAAATAGAGCATCGAATCGGGATTGTTCAGCACGACGTTGCGGCAGAGCATATCTACCAGCCCGCCGACGACGGTATATACGCCGTTTTCGTCGCGGTAAATCTCAAATTCGAGATTGTCGTTCGCCGTATATTCAAAGTCCTCCTCCACGGGAACGGGCTCCACGGGGGGCAGGTCTTTGAGCACGTCGAAAATCCCCTCGATCAGCTCGCGCGTGCCCTCGCCCGTGACCGCGGTGATCGGATAAATTTTATACTTGCGGCCGTATTTTTTCTTAAACGCCTTGAGGTTGTCCTCCGCGCCGAAAACGTCGCACTTGTTGCACACGATCACCTGCGGCAGAGAAGCAAGCGTTTCGCCGTATTCCTTAAGCTCCTCGTTTATCTTTTTGAAATCCTCTATCGGGTCCCGTCCCTCGCAGCCCGAAACGTCCACCACGTGGCAAAGCATGCGCGTGCGTTCGATATGGCGCAAAAAATCGTGTCCCAGCCCCGCGCCCTGCGCCGCGCCCTCGATAAGTCCCGGAATATCCGCCGCGATAAAGGATTTCTCATAGTAGCGCACCACGCCGAGATTGGGGGAAAGGGTGGTGAAATGATAGTTTGCAATCTTCGGACGCGCGGCGGAAATCTTGCTGAGCAGCGTGCTCTTTCCCACGTTGGGAAAGCCCACCAGCCCCACGTCCGCAATCACTTTCATTTCGAGGATCACATAATGTTCTTTCACCCGTTCGCCCTTCTGCGCGAAATTGGGCGCGTGACGCCGCGCCGTCGTGAAACGCACGTTGCCTTTGCCGCCGTTTCCGCCGCGCGCCACGAGGATCTCCCGCCCGTCCTCGAACACGTCGCAGATCAGGCGCCCCGTGTCCGCGTCGCGCACCAACGTCCCCAAAGGAACCTTGATATAGACGTTTTTTCCGCCCTTGCCGAAGCATTGGTTGGTTCCGCCGTGTTCGCCGTTGTCCGCAAAATATTTCCATGTAAAGCGGAAGGAGAACAAATCGTTCATGTCCTTGTCGCCCACGAAATACACGTCGCCGCCCCTGCCGCCGTCGCCGCCGTCGGGCCCGCATGCGGGTTTGCCTTTATAGGCCTTGAAGGAATTCATTCCGTCGCCGCCGTCGCCCGCCTTGATGAGTATTTTTACCTTATCCGTAAATTCGCCGTTTGCCATAGTTTTCCTTGCGTAATCCGCCAAAATTCAGTCTTTTTAACAGTATAACAAAAAATCGAAAAAAAAGCAATGATTTGCGGGCGCGTATCCCACAATCTTGCGGGGAAACCTTTTCCTTTTGGGGAAATATCTGAAAAGCGGCAGGCTTGTCCGTTTGGGCGTTGTTTTCCCGCCTGTCAAAAGTCTCCTGCCGTTTGGGCGTCATTTTCCCACCTTTCGCAGTCTCCTGCCGTTTTCCCGTCTTCCTCGCCTTTGAACCCGTTTGCCTCCGTTTCGCATATAATCACGTAAGCCGAACTTTGCGCGGTGAATTTTTTCCGCTCTTTTCGGCCGAAATTTTCAAAAGGAAGAGGTTTTTTCACTTATGAATAAAGATTTTTCCGGTCTTTCCAAGCTTCAATGTTTCGGACAAAACGCCTGCGGCGGAGGCTGTACGCCCTGTTTTCCCTGTGCGCCCTGTCCCCCCGCCTGTATCGTTTCCAAAACGGTGACGCGCGTCGTCAATTCCGTTCCAGCACCCGCGCCGGCCCCGCTCCCCACAGCCGAATACGGGTACGTCTTTAACGACGGTCTGCAAACGGTGGCGGCCGCCGCGGGGGTAAGATTTTCGACAAACGGCGTTCTTTCCGCAGGCGTCACGCATACCGCGGGCGGAAACGCCGTCGTTTTGGCCGATGCAGGCACTTATGCCGTGTGGTTCACCGTCATGGGCACCGCCGCCAATCAGTTTATTCTCTATCTCAACGACACGTCGGTTCCCGGTACCTTTTACGGCACCGAAACGGGCGCGGCAGGCTCGGCCGTCCGCACGCTTACCACGGGCTTTGCCATCGTTACGGCCCCTGCCGGCAGCACGCTCGCGCTCGTCAATTCCACGGGCGCGACGGTGACGCTCGCCACGGGAGTAGGGGGCGGCGGCCCCAACGTCAACGCTTCCATGATGGTCGTCAAATTGGCGTAAAGCGCTTCCGCTTATCGGTATGGACCCCGTTTCCCTGCCTTCGGCATAACTTCTGAAAGGAGCGTAACGCTCTTTTGTATATCGGCATGCGCCCCGTTTCCTGACAAAACGGGGCGCTTTTTCAGATACGGACTCCTCCCCGCTTTCCGTGCACCGTCACCGACTGCAGAATCCCCGTGGCAATCACGCGCTTTTCGCCCGCCGCCGCGCTCGCCAAAGCGTCGTCTATGAGATCGGAAAAGAGATTTTTCGCATCGGACACCCGCTCGCAGAAGAGATAATACGCCAGCGAGCCGGGCACCGTATTTACTTCCCCGAGATAAATTTTCCCCTCCGAAAGCAAAAAATCCATGCGCACGATGCCCTTTAAGTTCATGCGCTTATACAGCGTGCGCGTATAGGAGCGGATTTTTTCCCGCGTTTCGTCGGACACGGCCGCGGCTTTCTTCCCCGCCTTGCCGCCGTTGCGACGGCTGCCTTCCCCGAGGTACTTATCCGCGAAGGTATAGATTTTATCCCCCGAAGCCGCTTCCTCGGGCTCCGAAACGTAAATCTCCCCGCCCAGGGAATACGCCGCGCAATTTACATCCCGTTTGTTTTTGAGAAACTTTTCGATGATCACCCTGTCGTCCAGCTGAAACGCCGCTTCCACGGCGGCCGCCGCGCTTTCCTCCGTCTCCGCCACCGAAATCCCGATCGAAGAGCCGAGGTGCGCGGGCTTGACGACGACGGGATATTTGAGACGCGACTCGATATTTTTCAGCAGAAATTTTCCCCGCTTGGCATAATCCGCCTCGTTGACGCGTATGTATTCCACCGTAGGCACGTTCAGCGCCTTAGCGACCAGCTTCGTCAGCGTTTTGTCCATAAACATGCCCGACGCCGTAAGTTCGGGCGAGGCGAACGGAATGCCGTTCAGCTGCATCAGCGCGGATATCCCCCCGCCCTCTCCCAGACCGCCGTGACAGCAATTGAGCGCCGCGTCTATTTTTCCCTTGTTCTTGATTTTTGTCTTTGCACCGTTAAACGCATACATGGTGCCCCCGTCGAAAAAAATCTGTTCGAAAGAGGAGAACTCCTTTTTCTTGAAAACGTTGAGATCGGTCATCTTCGCCGAGGTGTACATTCCGCCGTCGGTATGGATATATACGGGCACGGGAACGTATTTTTCCCTGTCCAGGAGATTGAGCACAAAGACGCCCGTCAGGACGGAAATCTCGTTTTCACAGGATTTTCCGCCGAACAACACCGCCACTTTAAGCATAAAAAAACACCTCCGCAAAAAAGAATTTTTTCGCTTTGGTGTCTTGGGTTTTTCGAAAGTGTTTTAAGCGTTTCCCGCGGCGAAGCGTTCGCTTTAGGCAGAATGTTGGGAACAAAGCCGCCCGCGGAAAGCAGGAAGCGCACGCTTTAAGCGGAGCGTTCGGAAACGATACGCAGCCGCCGACGGGAAGCGAACGCCTTTACCAAGCGTCGGGCAAATCATTCAGAAACAATACGCAGTCGCCCGCGGAAAGCGTTTCGCTCAAACGCGCCTGCGCCGCGTCCAGCGTGGGAAGGACGACTATTTTTTCCTCTTCGCCGCCCGCTTCGAGATATCCCGCCTTGACGGCGCCGACCAGCGTCTCTCCGACGAGGATCACCTCGTCGAGCCCGACCAGCGCCGCGCCCAGCTCCCCGTTGAGCTTCTCGTCGAGGATACCCGTTTCCACCAGCCCCGGCGTCACGACGATCTTGCGCGCGGGAAAACGCTTTAAGGCCTCCACCGCCTCCCGTGCGCCGCGGGGGTTGGCGTTGTAGCTGTCGTCGAGGATATACACGCCGTCGCCCTCGATCAGCTGAAGGCGGTGCGGTACGGGACGGATTCCCTCTATCCCTCTGGCGATTTCCTCTCCCGTGAGCCCCATTTCCCGCGCTAGCAGGGCGGCCAGCGCGACATTTTCCGCGGAATGTTTCCCCAAAAGGGGAAGCTCGACCGCGATCGCGTCCGTATCGGGCAGGCAAAGCGTAAACGAAGTGGCATGCGGCTTTAACTTCAGGTCGGAAATCAAAGCTGCGTAATCGGCATAGAGACATTTTTCCTTTTCGCTTATCGAAAGGACGTCTAAAGACAGGGCGGCAATCTTCTCTTTGAGCTCGCCGCCGCAGACGATTTTTTTCGCGCCGCTTTTGACGATTTCGCTCTTGCCCTTAAGGATATTTTCTTCCGAGCCGAACGTTTCGACGTGCTGGGCGCAAACGCCCGTAAACACCGCGTAATCGGGTTTGACGAGGCCGCACAGCTCCGCGATATCCCCGACGTGCCGCGCGCCCATTTCCGCGATAAGCACTTCCTTGCCCGCAAAATCGGGCCCCGTCACCGTCTTGGCGATTCCGACGGGGGTATTGAAGGATTCGGGCGTTTCCACGACGGAATATTTCGCCGACAAAATACTTTTAAGAATATTTTTGACGGAAGTTTTTCCGTAGCTTCCCACCACCGCCACGCGGACGATTTTACTTTCGTCCAATATCTGCCCCGAACGGCGGACAAATTTTTTATTGCGCGGATTTTCGTAAAGCCCGTCGAGGAGATTGGCCAGACAGAGCAGCCAAGGCAAAAGCAGGGGCATCAGCGTATAGGGCAGAAAGGCGAACAGATCGTAAAGCTCGCTCTTTATCGCGGCCGAGGCGAAGTCCAGAAGCGCGACGACGATATAGGAAACGCAGGCGATAAGCAGAAGATACACCGCGCTGAGCCGTTTGACCCTGCCCGTATTTTTGACGGGCACTTTGAGCGCGTAATTGCGGTCCGCCGCACAGAACAGCAGACAAAACAGAAAGAAGGGCACGGCGGAAACGAGCCGCGCGACCACGGCGCCCGCGAAGGAAAAGCAGAGGGAAACGACCGCCGTCGAAAGCAGACCCAGCCCCGACCACAGCGCGAGCCGATTGTAGTATAAATTGTCCTTTCGCTTCAGCCAGCGGGAAAACCTTTCGTTTTTATAGCCGCACTGCTGCAAAGCGCCCAACGATTTATACGTCCCCACGTAAAAGAAGCAGGTGCACGCGATACACGCGGCGATCCTCGAAATTACCTCACTCATGAAAGAAAAATTCCTCCGCAATCAGATTGAAGGCGAGGGGATGCTCCGCAAACGCGAAATGCCCGCCCTCCATACGTTTTATCCATCCGTTTTCGAGACAAACGAGGTAGGCTTCCGCTTCCTCGATCGGCGTCGTCTTATCCTCTTCCCCCACCACCATCAAAACTTCGTTGCTTATTTCCCGCGCGTCGGCGCGCAGATCCTCGTTGACTATCTTTTTATAGCTCTCCCGCATGACGGGCGGAAGCGAACGGTATTCGGTACTGCCGAAATGTTTTTCGGCATAATTCGGCGCAAATTTTTTCACCAGACGATAGGCCTTTACTTTCAGTTTATATCCGAAACCGCGCTTCAAAATAACGCCCGCAGGCCCCGTCAAAAGCATTTTGTCAAATACCTGCCCGTCCCCTTTCGCCATCTTCACCGCCACGCGGCAGCCGAAGGAATGGGCGACGACGTGCGGGCGCTCTATCTTCAGCGCGTCTAAAAGCGCTTTCGTCCACTCCGCGTAATCGGAGACGGAAAAGGCCTCCTTCAGGGGCGCGCTTTGGCCGAACCCCAAAAAATCGAACGCTGTGACGCGGTAAAACCGCGAAAAATACTCGATCTGCGCCGTAAAGCTTTCCTTGGAAGAAAGGTAACCGTGAAAAAAAACGAGATCGCGGCCCGTTCCCTTTTGTATAAACGAAACCTCGGACAAATCGAAAGTCACCGTGTTTTCCCGCCTCCCGCAAGATTATTTGCTACCCGATCGGCTTTTGCATGACGACGGCGTCCTCGCCGTCGGGATAATAGCGCGGCCGCGTATAAATGCCGCGAAACCCTTCCTTGAGGTATAACAGCATGGCGGGCGCGTTGGAAACGCGCACCTCCAGAATCATGACGCCCGCGCCCCGTGCCCGCGCTTCCTTTTCCAGCTTCTTCAAAAGCGTTTTTCCCATGCCGCGGCGGCGGTAGTTCTCCGCGACGGCGACGTTATCCACTTCCGCGTTTTCAAACAGCACCGTCTCGCAGGCGTAGCCCGCGATTTCGCCGTTTTCCTCCGCGCAGACCCCGTAAAAGAGCTTTGACGAAAAGGCCTCGACAAACATTTTGTACGTCCAGGCGTCTTGAAAACATTCCTTTTCTAGCTCCGAAATTTTCAGGATATCTTCGTACTTCCATTCGCGGTAAATCATTTCAAACGTCCTTTCTGTTTTCTTCCGCCTGACTTTTGCGGATATACAGCGCGGAGAGTTCGCCGAAGTTTCCCGCGTCCTTCGAAAGCGCGGCGATCGCCCGCTTCAGCCCCTCGACGGGGTCGGCTTTCCTGACGGCGGCCTTCGCGGACAGGGGCAGCTCCTCCATGGAATAGGGAACGTAGCCCTCCCCGATCAGCCGCAGAACCTCTTTCTCCGAGAGATAGGCGGGCGGCAGGATTTTGTTTTTTCTTTCGTCGAAGCCGCAGGCGTAATAGTTTCCGTGCAGGGCGTCCACCAGGGCGAGCGCCCGTTCGCCGTCTAACGCATTATATGCCGCGACGTCAAACGAGGTGACGGGCAGAGAGGGTTTTCCCTCCGCGAGGCAAAAGCCCTTCGCCGTAGCAATCCCGATGCGTATCCCCGTAAACGAGCCCGCGCCCACGACCGCGGAAAAAAAATCGCACTCGTCCAAGGAGAGCTTCGCCTCTTTCAAAACGCCGTCGATCGCCCCCATCAGCCGTACGGAATGGCGCATGGCGCAGTCGGGCGTATGCGAAAAAAAGGTTTGTCCCTCCTTTGCCGCCAGCACCGTCATATATTTCGAGCTTGTATCGATCGCCAAAAAGTTTTTCAATATTCTATCTCTCTTGTGTTTTCGTCTATTTTTCGGATCTTCACCCGCTTTAGCCGTTCGGGCAGAAGGGGCGCGATGTTCTCGCTCCATTCCACGAGGCATACGCCGCCCAGCTCGAAATAGTCCGCCAGGCCGAGATTCTCCGCCTGCCGCGGCGATTGGATGCGGTAACAGTCGTAATGAAACAGCCTGCCGTCGTAATCGTTCATATAGGCGTAGGTGGGGCTGGTCACCTCGTCAAAGATGCCCATTCCCTTCGCCACGCCTTTGGCGAACACCGTTTTGCCCGCGCCCATGTCCCCGTCCAAAAGCACGACGTCGCCCGCGGATAAAGTTTTTGCGTATTCTGCCGCAAACGCCATGGTGGCTTCGCGCGACTCAGATAAAAATACAGCCATACGTATATTATAATACGTACGGCGATTTTTTGCAATTGTTTCGGCTTTCAAATTTTCATTTTCTTGAGAAACGCGGACAGCCGCTTATACAACAGCAGCGTAAAGAGAGAAACCGACACCGTTTTGATGAGATTGAAGGCGAGAATCAGCCCCCAGACCTCGTAAAATCCTTTTGTCGGAATCCCGAAGGCGGGAAACAGAATAAAGCGGTTTGCCAAAAGCGCCGTGCCCGTCGCGATAAAGCAGGCCGCAGCCATCGCAGGGGCCACGACGTTCAAGCCCTTACGGAATTTATAAACGACGGACGGCAGGAGGATAAACGACGAAGTGACGATCATATTTGCCAGCTCCCCCACGCCGCCCGTAGAGCCGAGGGGGATACGCAGTATTTCCTTCAGCGCGCAGACGACGACGCCCTCGACGGGGCCTAAAAGAAAACCGATCAGCATGATAAATACGTTGCCGAAATCGAGTTTCAAAAAGGAAGCGGACGGAAAAAGGGAAAACTCGAGAAAGCTGGCGACGTAAGCGAGCGCGGTGAACACCGCCATCAGCGCCAGCCGCTTGGCGGTAAACATCTTTTTCAGCTTTTCCGTCGCGCGCTTTTTCGTCGGCGCGGCCGCGGGCGTTCCCCCGGCGGGTTCGCGGTCACTTGCTCCGACGGCGGCGGGCGCCTCTCGTTCGGCAGAGTCCTCGGGAATAGTGGTTTGTAATGACATGACGATACTGCTCCTTAAAAAGAATTTTTCGTAAAAATATTCCCCGTAAGGACTTATGTAAAGACGCAAAAGCCGCCCCGAAAAATGTTCGGGGCGGCAAAAAAACGCCTTCTGCGGCCGCAATATGCGGCCTTTCTCTTTTTCCGTCCGGACTATACCGTCGGTATCGGAATTTCACCGATTCGGGGGCGCGGCCCTTCGGCCTTGCCCTTCGCAGACTTTACTGCCGGTGAGGAATTTCGCCTCGCCCCAAAGAATATTTTTTACTTTTCTCTATTGTAAACCTTTCGCCGCGCTTTTGTCAACCTCCTGCGGCGAAATTTTTATTTTTTCATAAAATATCTTTTTCGTAAATGGGGAAGCGGGCGCAAAGCGCGGCAACCTCCGCGTTTACCTCGTCGAAGCACCCCTCCTTTTCCGCGATTACGCGGGAGATGAGGTCGGCGATCTTTTCGCATTCCGCTTCCTTCATGCCGCGGGTGGTGATTGCGGGCGTCCCCACGCGGATACCGCTGGTGACGAAGGGCGACGCCGTTTCAAACGGAATCGTGTTTTTATTGACGGTGATGTGCACCTTGTCGAGAAGCGCCTCCAATTCCTTGCCCGTCACGCCCGTATCGCTTAAGTTGAGCAGCATCAGATGGTTGTCCGTGCCGCCGGAAACGAGGCGGATTCCGTTTTTCATAAAGCGCGCCGCCATCGTCCGCGCGTTGAGAAGCACCTGCCGCTGGTAGTCTTTGAACTCGGGCGAAAGCGCCTCTTTGAACGCCGCGGCCTTGGCCGCGATAATGTGCATCAAAGGCCCGCCCTGCGTCCCGGGGAACACCGCTTTATCGATTTGCTTGGCGTATTTTTCCTTGCACATAATGACGCCGCCGCGCGGGCCGCGCAGCGTTTTGTGCGTGGTGGTCGTCACGAAATCGGCATACGGCACCGGCGAGGGATGAAGCCCTGCGGCCACCGGCCCCGCGATATGTGCGATATCCGCCATCATATACGCCCCCACCTTGTCGCAGATCTCGCGGATACGCTTGAAATCGAGGGTACGGGGATAGGCGCTGGCACCCGAAACGATCAGCTTCGGACGGGCTTCCAGCGCGATTTTTTCCATTTCGTCGTAGTCGATCAGCTCCGTTTCGCGCGAAACGCCGTAAGGCACGATTTTGAAATATTTTCCCGAGATATTGACGGGCGAGCCGTGCGTCAGGTGCCCGCCGTGGGAAAGGTTCATGCCCATGATCGTATCCCCCGGCTCGAGCATGGCGAAATAAACCGCAAAATTCGCCTGCGCGCCGCTGTGCGGCTGTACGTTGCAATGGTCGCAGCCGAACAGCTCCTTCAATCGGTCGCGCGCGAGGTTTTCCGCCCGGTCCACAAATTCGCAGCCGCCGTAATAGCGTTTGCCGGGCAAGCCCTCCGCGTATTTGTTGGTGAGGTGCGACCCCGCCGCGGCCAATACGGCGGGCGAAACGATGTTTTCGCTGGCGATCAGCTCGATATTGCCCTGCTGGCGTTTCAGCTCCGCGTCCATCGCGGCGTAAAGTTCGGGATCGGCATTTTTAACGGCGGTCATATCAATCATACGTACACCTCTTTTTATTATACTATAGACAAGCTATGTCTAAACAGAGCGCGAAAACGTCCGCAAATGCTTTGCAACTCCACTTTTTTCGCTTCTGTTATAACATCGTGCGTAAAACCCTCTAAATACTTTGTGCTTCCGCATTTCCGCTTTTATTATAACATAACTGTCGTTATGTTTGAATAAGGCGCGGAAATGCCCATAAATACTTCGTGCTTCCGCATTTCCGCTTTTATTATAACATATCCGAAGCCTCTTGTAAACGGTTGGAGAACTTTTCGGCTAAATTTATTTCAAAGAACGTTTACGCCGAACAGAAACAGCGCAAAGGCCGCAGCCGTCCAGGACGCTATGGCGAGCAATACCGCCGTAAGCGCCCCCGAAATTTTTCCGCTGCTTTCCGCTCTTTCTTCCATATCCTTCCGCCTATACATCATACAGCGAAGAAAACAGGCGGCGGGCACGAGGAGAAGGGCGAAAAGCCCCGCCACCACGGCGGTCGCCACGGCGGACTCGGGACGAAGCTTCTTTACCAGCGAAAGAACGGCAAATACGGCGATGAACAACGCGGCAAAAAGAACGTTCAGCTTTGCCGTCCCGATCGTTTTCAGCGCCTTGCCCACGCCCTCCTCGATCCGTCGGGAAACGGGATATTCCGCCGCAACCGCTCCGTTATGTAGATTGACAAAGCCCTCGTATTCCCTGTCCCCGTACGCGCACACCGCCTTAAGCACGGGCACGAAGATCACCTCGTAACGCATGTCCTCGAGCGTCGTCCGCGCCGTGGAATCGGGGGAATAATCCGCCGCCTCGCGCTTCAGCCGCCGCACGCTTTCCCTATAGGGCACGAGATATTCCTCAAAGATGGGCGCGGGGCGTTCGCCGCCGTCGGATAAAAACGAACCGCCGTCCTTCCATTCGTCCGTTTTAAGCGCCGCGGAGGCCTGCGTCAGCACACATCCCAGCGTTCTCTTTTCGCGGTGCTCCTTGGGCGAGGCGGACTTGCTTCCGCCCGTTTCCCATACGTATTCCGCTTCGGCCGACAAGCGATACACGGGGATATATCCCCGCTGAAGCAAAAGCCCGTCCTTTTCCTCCGCCTTTTCAAGAAATTCCGAGCGGATACCCTTGAAGGAACGAAGCGTTTCGCGCAGTTTTTCCGCGCCCTCGGCTTCCGAATAGTTTTCCTTTGCCAGAAAAAAGTCGGAATATCCGTCAAACGCTTTTTTGTTTTTCAAATTTTTCTCCGCCATCTTCCTTCTCCTTTTGCAAGCGCAAAAAAGGCGTTCGGCTCAACCCTGCCCCTTCGGCTCTTCTTTTTCCGACGGCACCGCGCCGACGGTTTTCAGGATCGCCCAAACGTACGGCGCGCCGTAAACGTTGAGCTTTTTCGGCCCCTTGATCGCGGGGTCGGAGCAGATCTTTTCGAGCGCCCGTTCAAACGTGCTTCTCGTCACCGAACGATCCCTGCGGTCGGTAAACAATTCGCCGCCCCTCACCGTGTAGGTAAAGGGCAGCTTTTTGGACGTATAAAACACTTTTCCTTGCAGGGAAACAATCACCGACCAGAGATTTTCCGCGGTGATCTCCCCCTCGTATCCGGCGGCTTCGGCCGTCCGTTCTTCTTTTTCCATATCTCTTTTCTCTCTGCCCGAAGGCGTTTATTTTTCCGTATCGGACGGCGGGGCGCATTCGGGGAAGACGACGTAAAAGGTAGTGCCCTTTCCCACCGTGCTCTCCACCCCGAAACGGAAATTATGCTTTTCCAGAATAGTTTTGACGATGGACAGCCCCAGCCCCGTGCCCTTGACGGGGCGTTTATGCGCCTGCGACGAACGATAGTACCTGTCCCAGATCGTCGTAATCTCCTCGGGTTTTATCCCCTTGCCCGTATCGCTGACGGAGAAGCGGGCCGTCCCGTCGCCCTGCCGTTTGAGTTCCACACGCACCAGCTTGTCTTCGCCCGTATAATTGACCGCATTGCCGATCAAATTATATAACACCTCGCCGATCTTCAGCGGGTCGGCTTCCGTATAGATATCCTTTTCGATATCCGCGACGAAACGGTAGCCCTGCGTTTCCGAAAGATATTCAAACTTTTCCAGCACGTCGAACGTGTATTCCGACAAATCGAAAGCCTCTATCTTCAACGCGTTTATCCCCGAACGTATCTTCGACAAATCGAGCACGTCGTTGACGAGGGAGGTCAGCCTGTCCGCCTCGTCGATAATCACCTGGGTATGCTTTGTCCGTTTTTCGGGATTATTGCCCGAGATTTCCTGAATCATGGAGGCATACGCCTTGATCATCGTCAACGGCGTCTTGAAATCGTGCGAGACGTTGGCGATCAGCTCCTTTTGCATCTGGTCCGCTTTGGAAATTTCGTCGCGGGCAAAGTTCAGCGTTTCCGCAAGCTCCTGCATTTCACTGCCGTACGATCGGCCGTGGAAATCGACGGAAAAATCTCCCGCGGCGAGCAGGCGCGCCTTTTCGGTCATTTCCGAAATGGGCTTGGTCAGCGCGCCCGAAATGGCGCTGGAGACGGCAAAGGACAGAATCAACACGAAAATCGCCATCAGCATCATGCGCACGTTCATCTGCTTTACAACGCTTTCGCTCAATTCCAGCGACTTACATACATACAGATAGACGGGCTCGGACGTTTCGCCGCCATACACGGCGCCATAGACAAATTCGCCCGACGAATCCTCGTAAATCACGGGCATGCCTTTGGATTCCGTCAGCTGATTGCGCAGACGTTTCACCTTTTCCGAAAAATCCATATGCTCGCCGAAAACGGGGTCCGAAGGATCCAGCTCCTCCTCGATGGGAAACATCACGGAGCCGTCCGCGCCGAGGATATACACCCCCACGTCGTACAACGCGGCCTGATAGCGGACAAAGCTGCTGTAATTGGGGCCGCGGTAGTCGTTAAGCTCCTTTTGGATCGCCGTGCCGTTCATGGCCAGGCTCTTGGTGATTTCATCCTTATAGGTCTGCTTCAAAAGCAGGTTCTGCGTCAGGGCAAACAACAGCACGATGATCAGCGCAAATACGGAAAAGGCAGCCCAAAGCAAAAAATAGATGCTTGTGCTCCCCTGCCCTTTCGCGTAATTCTTGTGTGTCATGCGTCCTTTCATGCTCCACCGCCGTCCCCTCGATTTTAACGCCCGCCGCTTTTTCCAAAATATGCAAACGCGCGCCGCGCGGAAAACGGCTTCTCCTCCCTGCGGCGCTTCTTTTGCCCGCAACCCGCTTGTCCGCGCGGATTACGCCTCGAATTTGTAGCCCAGCCCGCGCAAGGTCACGATAAACTTCCGATAATCCTTGAGATTGCCCCGAAGCATCTTGATGTGGGTGTCCACCGTGCGGTCGTCCCCGTAAAAGTCGAAGCCCCACACGTCGTACAGGAGCTTTTCGCGCGTGAGCGCGATCCCCTTGTTGCGGACGAGATAAAAGAGCAGCTCGTATTCCTTGGGGGTAAGCTCCGCCTTTTCGCCATCTACATAGACGTTTCGCCCCGCCATGTCGATCTCCAGCCCTTCGAATTTATACGTCTGGGCGGAAGCGTCGGCCGTGTTCGCCGCGCGGCGCTTCGTCACCGCATTGATGCGCGCCATCACTTCCTTGGGCGAAAAGGGCTTCGTGACGTAATCGTCCGCGCCGATCTCGAAGCCGAACAATTTGTCGTATTCCTCGCCGCGCGCGGAGAGCATGATCACGGGAACGTCTTTGAATTTGCGAATTTCTTTCACCGCGGAAAAGCCGTCCAGCCGCGGCATCATCACGTCCATCAACACCACGTCGTAATCGTTGTCCTTGCACATGCGCACGGCCTCCATGCCGTCCGAGGCCTCAAACGCTTCGTTCCCCTCGAATTCCACGTACTCCTTCAGTACGCCGCGAATCATTTCTTCGTCATCTACAATTAAAATTTTCATAACAACTTCCTCTGAAGTATCGGATTTTTCACTGACAGTTAAAATATACCCCGCCGAAGTTACCTTTACAACAAAATACCGTGAAAGATAAGTGAAATTTTCACAATTATATCCTATTTTCCGATTTTTGTCAAGTACCTTGCGCCGGCCTCCCTTCAAAGGCGCTTTTTAAGAGAAATTTTTCCAAAAAATAGCGAACAAATGTTTGACATTTTTTTCGGAGAATGATACACTATTAAGGTAATCCCGCACAATGTTATCGAGCGAGCCCGAAAAGGGTTTTGCGTATGAAAAGGCGGATTTTTTAGGCAACAGCGGCTGCTATTGCAGGAAAATCCAACGAATTCAGGCGCAAAATTACTCCGGTATCTCGATGCAGGTTATTTGTGCGGCGTTGCCTTAAGGCAAACGGAAAAGGAGAAGCGCGATGATAGACGAGGGGCGGCTGAAAATTTTGACGGACGGCGCGAAATACGACGTATCCTGCTCGTCGTCCGGCTCGCGGCGGAAAAACACAAAGGACGGAATCGGAAACGCTTCCGTGGGAGGGATCTGCCATTCCTTTACGCAGGACGGGCGGTGCATTTCCCTGCTCAAAGTGCTGATGACAAACGACTGCATTTTCGACTGCAAATATTGTCCCAACCGCAAAAGCGCGGACGTGCCGCGCGCAATCGTCACGCCCGAGGAAATGTGCGAGCTGGTTATGGGCTTCTACCGCCGCAATTACATCGAGGGCTTTTTCCTCTCCTCCGCCGTCTATAAAACGCCCGACTATACCATGGAGCTCCTCTACCGCACGATAAAAATGCTGCGGGAGAACTACAAATTCAACGGCTATATCCATCTGAAGGGAATTCCCCACGCCGACAGGCTTTTGACCGAACAAGCGGCCGCCTATGCCGACAGAATGAGTTATAACGTCGAGCTGCCCAGCGAACAGAGCCTCAAGCTTTTGGCGCCGCAAAAGACGAAAGAAAGCGTGTTTCAGCCCATGCGGCAGCTATGCGAGGAAAAACGGGCTTTGGCCCTGGAGCACAAGCTTCGGACGGGCAGAGAGGAACGGCGGGGTACGGGGCGTTTTCTCCCCGCAGGGCAGACGACGCAGATGATCATCGGCGCTTCGCCCGAAACGGACGGGCAGATTCTGCGGCTGACGGAATTCATGTATCAAAAATACGACCTCAAACGGGTGTATTATTCCTCCTACGCGCCCGTCGTACGCGATCCTCTTCTTCCCGATACGGGCGCGGGGCTGCTGCGCGAACACAGGCTGTACCAGGCGGACTGGCTGCTGCGCTTTTACGGCTTCACTTGCGAAGAGATCACGCCCGCGGGAGAAAATCTCCCCACCGAATACGACCCCAAATGCGCCTGGGCTCTTCGGAACATGCAGTATTTTCCCGTGGAGGTCAACAAGGCGGGCGTGGAAAAGCTCCTCCGCGTCCCGGGAATCGGCGCCAAGGGAGCGTATAAAATTGTCACGGCGAGAAAATATGCCGCCCTCACCTTTGAGGATTTGCGGAAAATGAGGATCGTGCTTAAACGGGCACGGCACTTTATCACCTGCAGCGGGAAATTTTACGGGCTCGAAGGGCCCGAGCGGGTGCGGACGCAGCTGATTCTGGCAGAACGCTCGGAGGGAGCAAAACAGCTGTCTCTATTCGACGCCGCTTTCAGCGCCCCCTCTCTTTTGCCCGAAACGGGAACGCTTGCCCTTCTCGCATCCCCGAAAGAAAAGCAATTTTTATTAAATTCCTCCGCCGAGGTCGCGCGTTCGGCCTTGACGGGGCAATTATAAAAGCGCGGGGCAGGGTTGAGCGCAACGAGCCTTTGGACGAGGGACGGAAGGAGCCGAACGGATTTTCAAACAAGAGGCAGCGTTGAGGTCAACGAGCCTTCAGACAAGGGGCAAGATTGAGACGAGCGGGTTTCCAAGCGAAGCGCGAAAGGAAGCAGGCAGGTTTTCAGACAAAGAGTGACAAAGTGAAGCCGAGCGGGTTTTCAAGAGGATAGAAGTATGCGTAACATTTATTTTACGGACGGTTCGCCCGAAGGTTTTTTTACGGCGGTATTCGACGCCTACGCGGACAAGGACGCCTTTGTATCCTCCTCCAAAGCTCTGCAAACGGCTTTGGACGACCGCTTCATCGCCGTTTCCCCCGTAGGGGAAAAAGCGCAGCGGGTCGTTAAAAAGCTCCGCGCCGTAGATAAAAACAGCCTCTGCGAAATCGACTTTATTTTACGCACGCCCGCGGCCGATCGGGAACAGATCGCTTTCGACTATATCCGCCTGCTTATGAAACAGCGTCGGCCCGTGCGCGGCATGCTTGTCCGGCCCGAGGTGCGGCGGGCGATGGAGCTCGTCGATCGGGTGGGCGCCGAGCGTCATTTATTGAGCGGATTTCTCCGCTTTCAGGAGACGCACAACGGCGTGTTTTATGCGCCTTGTTCGCCCGATAACGACGTAGTCGATCTGCTGATGCCCCATTTCGCAGCGCGGTTTAAGACCTCCGCATTTGTCATCCATGACATTTCGCGGGGACTGGCGGGCATTTACAACGGCAGCGAATGGCTGGTCTCCCCCGTCGCGCAGGCGGAAATCACGCTTTCGGAAAGCGAGGACTCTTTTTCTCGGCTCTGGAGAAAATATTATCATACCGTATATATTCCCGCGCGCAAAAATACGCGGCAAATGAAAGGATATATGCCCGTACGTTATTGGAAATTTATGCCCGAAAAACAATTTGAGGAAATCGATTTTCCCGAAACGTAGTTCTGGTTTTCTTCATTTCTCTTCGTTTGGTAAAAAGCAGGATTAATAAAAAACTTTATTCAAAAGCAAACACGCGAGGGCGTATTCCGATATGTCGGAATACGCCCTCGCGCGTTCATCTCTACCCTGCTCCCATAAAATCAATTTTCCGACGCCGTCATTTCCTTCAAAATACATTTGAACGTCGCAAGATGCATTTCCTCGTCCATGCGGATACGCTGGATTACCGCCGCGACGCGTTCGTTTTTCAAGCGGCAAAGCATTTTGGTATAGGTATCTATCGCGCATTGTTCCGCTTCGATATCATCCAAAATCATTTTCTGCGGCACCTTCGAATAGGATACCGCGTGCGCCGAATAATAATTGATAGGATACGGCGGCAGATAGGAATATACGGGCGCCGCCCCCAGCCTTAAGATCAGGCTGCCCAAAATTTCCAGGTGCTTCATTTCGGTAATTGCCACTTTCAGCAATATATCGGCGTAATCTTTACAGCCCGCGTGATCGAACAAAATATGTTGGTATATGTATTGAAGCACGGCGGTCAGCTCGCCTTCGTTACCCGCGTAGGCGGGCGAAATAAGCTTCAGCGCCGCGGGATCTTCCCCTATTCCGTCCAACGCGGGATAGGCAATATCTGAGGCGCAGGTTTTGCCGCAGTCGCACGCACTTTCGCCGCAATGCCGCAAAGACGGATCCGCATTGCTTTCCGCCGCGCATTTTTCCGCCTTAACGGTCTCCTCGAAGATACGGGAAATATCCCGTATCTCCATATCTTTATTTTCGTCCATAACAAACCCCTTCTATGTATTTACCCTGTATTATATGCGCCGTCTCCCCATTTTATGTGCGTTAATCCCCTATTCGTATTCCTCATAGCTGCGGCGTCCCGGATATCCCTGCGAAGGCGCGCCGCCCTGAGGCGGATAGGGCGGATTTCCGCCGCCGGAGGGATAGAGGGGCGGAGGGGGAGGAGGAGTATTTCCGCCGCCGCAGCCGCGCCCGTGCTTATGCCCGCACGGTTTCGGCGGCATATTGAAGTTGACCAGAATTACGTCGTCCCCGATCTTGATGATATTTTTCATATCGATAAACTGCTCGCTTTTCCAAAATCCGAAACCGCGGCCACCCGGCACCACGATCCCGAGCACCCGATTTTCGGGATAACAGAATACCAGATCGCATACTTTACCCAATCGCCTGCCGTCGGCGGTGTTGATTACCTCTTTTGTGCGAAGTTCAGAAAAGCTCGTTTCCATAGACGTTTCCTCCGCATTTTTTGATTTTTTTTATTTTCTTTTTTCGTTATACTCTACAATATATGCAAAAGGCGCGGACTTTGCCACGCCTTTTGAACATTTATCGGTTTTTGTCGGAAAAAGAAATCCCTATTTCATCACTTTCATTTTTACCACGATCGGCTTATTGAGTTCGGAATCGGTCAAAGAGAGCGAATCCTCCGCCTGCCCCGCAAAATTCTTCCCGTAAATATCGAAAAGATTTCCCGATATGTTCAGGGCGGGGAGCCGGCCGACCAGCTTTCCGTTTTCGCAGAGAAAAGAAATATGCACGGGCGTAGCAAAATTGCCGTCGGGCGTCGTATCGCCGCCGCTCGCCATTACTATATACACCGCTTTTCCGCCTTGGGTCAACTCCCGGATAGTCCTTCCCGAACCCGCGAGACGCAGGCCGCTTAAGCCCGTCTGCGGCACCCCGTCGTACGCGGCGGAGGCGCTGCCCGACACGGGCAGACCGTATTTCTGCGCGTCGAGCTTACAGGCGAGAACATTTTTGAATACTCCATTTTCGAACACGATATTTTTATAATCCTCGTTCACGACGCCTTCGTCGTCGAAAAAACAGGAGAAAAAGCCCGAGTCGGGCGTCCTGTCCTCGTAGATGGTAACGCCCTCGTTAAATACTTTCCGTCCGAGTTTTCCCGCAAACAGCCCCGTGCCGTTGGCATAGCTGTCCGCACGGATTCCCTCGTACAATTTATCGAGGCCGAGGTCGTAAAGGGAAGCGAGCACATACTGCTCCCCCTCCTCGATATCCGCAGGTACGTAATAGGCACGGACCAGCTCCTCTATATCGGAAGCCATTTTTTCGACGTCGAACGTCTTGCCCGTATAGGAATAGCCCAAATCCATAATATTCGCCGAGGCTTTCTCTTTCATGACAAGATCCAGCTGATACACTCCCGCCCTATACGACAGATCCAGGCCGACGTCGTTGACGAGGGAAATTTCATGTTCCGTCTTCAAAATATTGTTGCTGAACAAAAAGGCGGGACACGTCTCCTTCAGGCGGGCGAGCAGTTCCTTCGCCTTATCCACAAACGCCTTATCCCCTAAAAGGCCGTCGGAGACGTCGATATGCTCCGCCTTGCCCCGCGACGCGGCCGCGGGGTAGGGAATTTCGTTTTTGAGATTTTCCTCGGCTTTTTTCCAGGCCTTCGCCTCGTCGTAGGCGCCCGTCGTGCCGAAAATGCCGATCCTGCCGCTTTCATATACGCGGTAGCCCCGCTTTTCCGTGGAGACAAAACGCACGGATTTCACTTCGCTCGCCGCCGCAGCAACGGTGGTCGTCCTCGATTTTAAGGTCAGTTTTTCTTTGATCATCGCTGCGCCTCCTTATTGAACCTTCATTTTCGACACGGATACGTACGGCGCGCCAAACCCTACGGGCAAGGGATACTGCTCCATTTTTCCGCAGCCGCCAGTAACAAAGCTGAGTATTTCCGCCTCTTTCGACAGACCGTCAATCAATCCCAGCGTCCGGAAAACGTCCCCCGAAATCACCGAAATCTTCACGGGCCCCGCGATCTTTCCGTCCACGATCTCATAGCTGATATTCGGCGCGATCGTAAACGTGCTCATGCCGCTGCCGTGCTTGATCGTCTTGATAAAATAGCCGTGCTTAACGTTTTTTACCAGCTCGTCAAACGTCTTATCCCCGCCCTCGATCACCGTCGTCGTCATGCGGACGATGGGCTCGAATTCCGTCCCCATCGCGCGGGCGTTCCCCGTCACAGCTTCGCCAAGCTCCGCGGCGGTTTCCGCGCTGTGCAGCCTGCCCGCCAAAAAGCCGTTTTTGATAAGATACGTCCGCGTCGCCCTCGTCCCTTCGTCGTCGTAGGGAACGTAACCGCATCCTTCAAACGTACCCGATTCGATAATGGACAGGCCGTCGCTGCCCACCTTTTTGCCGATGCTCCATTCCTTTTTCATCGTCTCGTCGCCCAGCATAAAATCAGCCTCGCTCTTATGCCCGAACGACTCGTGCGCGAATACTCCCGCCGCCTCGGGCGAGAGAATTACGGGAAAATCCCCCGTCTCCGCGTCTTTTGCAGTCTTGAGGAAGGTAATCCCCTCCTCGATGCTCTGCTTTAATTCCTTTTCGAGGCCGCAAACCTCCTCGAAGCGCGTCTTACCCTTTTGGTAAGCGAAGGAAAAGTTTTTGCCGTCGGCCGCCGCCTGACAGCTTATCGCCGCGCCGCAGGTCTGATAGTCGTAAAAAAGCGCCGCTCCCTTACTGGAATAGAAAGAATAATCGCTGTGGCGGTCGAGATACCTCATCACGGACAGCTTGATCTCGGGATACGCCGCCGCCAGCGGGAAAAGGTCCGTCAAAAGCTTCTGCTTGCGTTCGCGCGGGATATTCTCCGTCGAGCAATCTTTGAAAAGATACTTTTTCTCCCTGTTCACCTCGAAGCGCCGCACGAGAGGATGAGCGTCTATTTCGGGATTCGCCTCCGCCAGCTCGTAAAGCCCGTCCAGCTCCTTCTGTATATTTTCGGGGTTCTCCGTGGAGGCATAATACCACATCTTGCCGTCGAATACGCGAATAAACGCTCCGTCCGTCACCCTCTCCTTGTTTTCCGTCAGAACGCCGTTTTTGTAAACGATAGTCGAAGTATGCCTGCGTTCCGTCCTTACGTCGGCGTAAAATCCCTGCCTGAACCGATACATTGTCCGCCTCCCTTTATGCTTTGACAGGCGCGAAAATCGAAAGCGCAAGACCTCCGTCGGTATTTCCGCACGCCGTTCAAACATTGCTTACTATTTCATAGTATAATATATACCCGTCGAAAAATCAATCAAATCGATAGCAAAAGAAAAAAGCCGGGAAAATTCTCTCGGCTTTGCGCGGTTTCCGTATATCGCTTAGGAAATATTTATCCTGATATTGTTGAGAGCATTCTTTTCGAGGCGGGATACCTGAGCCTGAGAAATCCCCACCTCCTCGGAAATTTCCGTCTGCGTCTTTCCCTCATAATATCTCAAAAACAGAATACGCTTTTCCCGCTCGCCCAGCCGCCCCATCGCCTCGTTCAAAGCGACGTGCTCCGTCCATACCTCGTCGTTGTTCTTCTCGTCGCACAGCTGGTCCATCAGCAGCAGCGTATCTCCCGCCTTATTATACACGGGGTCGTAGAGGGAAACGGGGTCGGAAATGGCGTCCAGCGCATAGACCACCTCGCTGACCGCGACCTCCATTTCCGCCGCGATCTTGTCTATCGTCGCCTCCTCGTCGCGTTCCTCTATGGCTTCGCGCACCTTCAACACGCGGTAAGCCGTGTCGCGGATACTCCTCGACACCCGCAGGGAATTGCCGTCGCGCAGGTATCGCTTGATCTCTCCGATGATCATGGGGACGGCATAAGTCGAAAACTTGACGCCCACGCTCAAATCGAAATTGTCTATGGCCTTGATCAGCCCCACGCAGCCCGCCTGAAACACGTCGTCCGCGTTGGCGTTTTTCGCCCAGAAGCGTTTCACCAAAGACAGCACCAGCCGCATATTGCCCACGATAAATTTTTCGCGCGCGGCCTTGTCGCCCGTCTTTAATTTCTTCATGAGTTCCTCGTTTTCCTTGGCGGTCAAACGGGGCAGTCCCGACGTATCCACGCCGCAAATTTCCACTTTCTGCATCATACTCGTCTCCTCCTTCTTATGTAAAACGCGCTTTCGACAAGTATGTACGGCCGACGCGGAGAAGCTTTTAACAAGTATGTGTGATTTTTTTCCTTTTTATCGTTTGTTTTCCGTTTTTGTGAAAATAATCTTTCGGATTATACCATTTTCGAAATTTCTTTCCTCAGCCGCTGAATAATCTTTTTCTCCAGCCGCGAAATATAGCTCTGGGAAATGCCCAGAAGATCCGCCACGTCCTTTTGCGTCATCTCCTCCCCGCCGTTCAGCCCGAAGCGCAGAAACATAATCTTGCGTTCCCGCTCCGACAGCTTTTTCAGCGCGTCCTTCAGCAGCTCCTTTTCCGCGCTCGATTCGATGTCACCGTAAACGCTGTCCGCGGACGTGCCGAGGATGTCCGAAAGCAAAAGTTCGTTGCCCTCGAAATCCGTGTTGAGCGGCTCGTCAAACGAAATCTCGCTTTTGAGGCGCACCGTGCGCCGCAGATACATAAGGATCTCGTTTTCGATACAGCGCGACGCATACGTCGCAAGCTTGATGTTTTTGTCGGGCTTAAAGGAATTGATCGCCTTGATCAGCCCGATCGTCCCCACCGAAACGAGGTCGTCGGGGTCCACGCCCGTATTGTCGAACTTTCGGGCGATATACACCACGAGACGGAGATTATGCTGAATGAGCTCCGCCTTTACCTTGTCCGTCTCCTCGCCGTGCTCCAGCTTGCCCAGCATCGCGCTCTCCTCCTCGGGCGAAAGGGGCAGCGGCAGCGCCTCCGTGCCGCAGATATAGTCCACCGTATTCTCCGCATCGAATTGCCGTAAAAAACATTTCAGTATTTCCTTGATCTTCATAAAATCCGCCTCCCGTATTCTCCTTTCCTTCTCCTTTTCGTCATTCGGCGAGCACCGCCGCGTTGAGAATGATTTTATATTCCCGCGCGCGGATATTTCCCGAAGGCGCAAAATAGACTTTCTTTATTATATTCGGCTTATCCCCGCAATATATCTCCAGACTGTCCGCCAAAAAAATTTTTATTCTGCTCTCGCCGCCCATCGTCATAATGGTCATTTCTTCCGTCATCACCTTATCGCCCAACAAATCGAACGCCAGATCGGGAGAAAGAAAGCATACGGGGATTCCCCCCGCCTGCGCGCGGTTGCCGCTGTCGAGAAACCCTTCCGCTTTCACCGTTCTTCCGTCCAGCTCGATTTTACAGGGATAGACGAAACGGCGCATCGCCCTGCGCCGATAAAGGCGCTTGGTCAGCGTAACGGCGACAATGGCGAACACCGCGCTGCCCGAAAGCACCAGCCCCACGGGCGCGCTTTCCGTGAGATACCCGTTTTCCGTCACGCCGTAATCGATGGAAAAAGCCGAATAGACCGCCAGCAGCGCGCCGCCTAAAGCAAAGCTGAAGCCAAAGAACAGCAGCGCCGTCAGCGCATACCTGCCTATTCCTTTTCCCTTTACGGCCACGAGGCAGAGCAAAGCCCCGACGGAAAATTTGAGTATGTAGGCGATTGTCTTTCCCGTCTTCAAAAGCGGAAAGGCCACCGCAAACGCGGCGCCTATCGCGGCGGCCAGCACGATCCGCCACAGGCTGATTTCCTGTTTTGCCGCTTTCATCGCCAGCCACAGCAACATCGCATCGAGAAGAAAGTTCTCCGCGAGGGCGTATTCTATGTAAATTTCCACATCCGTCCACCCTTTTCAAGAGAAGTTTGGAGATATTATATAACCTGGCGAACCGAGAAAAAACGCGATTTCGGACGATTTATCCGAGATGTTGGCGTTTTCGACCGCGACGGGGAAACGCCGAAACAAACAGACCTCAAACGGAAAAAGAAAATACGGTGAAAAAGGTTGCCATTTTTCACCGCTCCTGCTATAATAATACTGTTACCTTTCTTTTTTCACAGACACCAAAAGGAGTTACCACTCGATATAAAATGCCATCCAGAAAACTCACCTACAAGCACACCATTTTCGCTTGTTATGCGGGATACATGGTACAGGCGCTCATCGTCAACTATGTCCCGCTCCTCTATGTCACTTTCGAATCGGAATTCGGGGCTTCCCTTCAGACGCTCACGCTGTTGACCACAGTCTGCTTCGGCGTTCAGATACTCACGGATTTCGTCGCGAGCAAACTCGTCGATAAAATCGGATACCGCGTAAGCGTGATTGCCGCGCACGTATTCTGTACGCTGGGACTATGCAGCCTCTCCTTTCTTCCCAATCTGATCCACCCCACCGCGGGTCTGATCGTGTCGGCTTGCCTCTATGCCATGGGCGGCGGACTGATCGAGGTGGTTATCTCTCCGCTCGTCGAGGCCTGCCCCACCAAAAAGAAGGCGTCTTCCATGGGGTTACTGCACTCTTTTTATTGCTGGGGGAGCGTATTTGTCATTCTCGTCTCTACCCTGCTGTTCAATCTGGTAGGAATTTCACAGTGGCGCGCCATTGCCTGCGTATGGGCGATCCTGCCCGCGGCAAACGCTGTCCTGTTTTGCTTCGTGCCCCTCTATTCGCTGCCGAAATCGGAGACCGAAGAGGCCCCCTCTTTCCGTTCCTTGGCGAAAAACCGTAAATTCTGGGTTTTGTTTGTGCTGATGTTTTGCGCGGGCGCAACCGAGGTTGCCGTAGCGCAGTGGGCGTCCGCTTTCGCGGAGGACGGCCTCGGCGTTTCCAAGACGCTGGGCGATCTGGCGGGCCCTATGGCGTTTGCCGTACTGATGGGCATTTGTCGTATATTTTACGCAAAGTCGCTCAATAAAATCTCTCTCGAAAAATTCCTCGTTATCGGAGCCGTCGGCTGTATCGGCGCGTATCTGTTGATCGCTCTGCCGCCCCTGCCTGTTTTGAATCTCATAGGCTGCGCCGTATGCGGCCTGTTTGTAGGGATACTTTGGCCGGGAACTTTCTCCTCTGCGGCAAAAGCGTTGCCCTACGGGGGAACGACGTTGTTTGCACTGCTGGCCCTCGCGGGAGATCTGGGCTGTACGGCAGGCCCCACGCTTGTAGGCTTCGTTTCCGGCATGTTCGGCGACAACTTGCAGGTAGGGCTCCTTATGGCGATTGTCTTTCCCATTCTCGCATTGTTGACTGCGCTTCTGTTGCTGAAAAGAAAAAAAGCCTCGGGAATGATCGACCCCGAAGCACAAAAATAACCGATACTTTAGACAGATTATTTTTTATCTTACCTCTTTTGTTTTTAGCGATAGATTAATTCGTCCGCAACCGTTTGATTGCGTAAAAACCTCCCGCCGGCTATTGGCCGACGGGAGGTTTATTTCGTTGCCGTAAAGCCGTTATCGCTCCTCCCGGAAGTAATTGACTCCGAGACTTGCAGGCGGCTGGGTTTCTTTGCCGTTTATCATACTTGTGATAATCAACACGATAATGGTCACAAAATAGGGAATTACCTCAAACAGTTTAATCATACTCAAAGGAATATCAAATGTGGTAGAAGCGACTTTAAGTCCTCCGAATACGATAGATCCCAGAATGGCGAGATTGGGACGCCAAACGGTAAAGATAACGAGCGCGACCGCAAGCCAGCCAAAGGAATCGATTGACGCTTCCACAAACGTGGTGCCGCCGGATTTATCCATAACATAATAAAGCCCGCCAAGCCCCGCAATAACGCTTCCGATCAAAATGGCAAAATATTTATATTTCGTCACATTAATTCCGACGGCATCCGCCGCGCCGGGATTTTCGCCTACCGCTCGCAGACGTAATCCCACCCGCGTTTTGGATAAGACATAAGAAGCCGCAAGCGCAAGAATAATGGACAGATATACAAAGATTCCGTGAGAGAAAAAGATTTGCCCGAACCAACCGAGCTTATCTGCAAAAGGAAATAAGTTAGTGAAAAATCCCTTTGCGTCGAGAAGGTGCTGCATATTGATACGGCTGCCGAAAAATTTCATAAATCCTATGCCGAACGTCGTAAGGGTAAGCCCCGCGACATTTTGGTTTGCCCGGAGCGTGACCGTGAGAAACGCATAGATAGATCCGGCAAACATCGACAGCAAAGCAGAAAAAATAATTGCCGTAAGAACCACGAGAAACCCGTTTGCCGCAGCGCCGGAGAGAGAGCTCATATAAATAGCCACCCCCCAGCATCCGCCGAATGTGCCGATACACATAATACCCGGAATCCCGAGGTTGAGATTTCCCGATTTTTCGGTAATCGTCTCGCCCGTACATCCGAAAAGGAAAATCGTTCCCGTTCGGATAGCCTTGACCAATAATTCGATAATCATTTCTTTATCTCCTCCTTATTGGTGTGTTCGGAAACATCTGCGTCTTCCGTTTTTTCCGATATATCCCCTGCCGAAGCCATATTTTCCGCCGCGGGAGCTTTCTTCTTTTTACGGAAAAGCTTCTTTATCCTGTCGATTATCCCCCTAATTCGGCTGCCGGCCTTTATTTTGTAATTGGTAAAAAACTCGCTTCCGATTACAAAGAAGAAAAGAATACCCGTAACGATGTCGGCAAAATAGGTACTGCCGAGAGAGTAGTCCATATTGATCTGTCCCGTACCCGTTTTCAGACAAACGACAAACAGCGCCGTAGCGACCATGACAAACGGATTGAATTTTGCCAGCCATGCGATTAAAATCGCCGTAAACCCAAGCGTTGCGGTACTTTCGGATACCGTATGGCTGATGGCGCCCGCATACAAAAACCCGATAATTCCGCAGATCACGCCGCAGACGCCGAGCGTCCTTATTACCACTTTGCGGACATTGATACCGACGTAACGCGCCGTATTTTGGCTTTCTCCGACCACGGAAATTTCATAACCGTGTTTGCTGTATTTCAGATAGACATACATCAGTACGGTAAGAGCCGCAATGATGAGGATAGGCAATACATATTTATTGCCCAGCTGCGGCAACCATGCCTCTTTTGTCAGCTGATTGACGATCCCTATATTTACTTGATTATAGTTAGTATGTTTATAACTGAAGTGGTTCACCAATCCGATGGCCATATAATTCATCATCAGGGTAAACAAAGTTTCGTTTGTATTGAAAAATGCCTTAAAAATCGCGGGAATTACGGCCCAGAGTATCCCCATTAAGACACTTGCCACAAACATGAGCAAAATAATAAGCGGTTCCGGCATTTTTCCCGTAAATTCGATCATGCAGTAGATAGCCGCAAGACAACTCATCAAAATTTGTCCGTTCGCTCCCATGTTCCAATATTTCATTTTGAAAGCGGGCAAAATCGCCAAGCCAAACCCGAGAAGCAATGCGGTATCCAGCATAAGCGTCCAGGGATCTATAAAAAGCCCCTTAAAAAACGTACCGAAAATACGAAACGGATTTTGTCCGATTAAGACAATGCTCAATATGCCGACGACAATGACCGCCGCAAAAATGGAGGCGCCTTTTGTAAGCAACGATTGCCACCAATTCATGGATTTACGCTTCGTGATATGAAAGAGAGGCTCCTTCACTTCTTTTTCCTTTGTCATACTTCCGCCTCCTTCAACATACTTGTTCCGCTTGTCATAAGCCGTCCCAATTCTTCTTTCGTCGCCGTTCTGCCGTCTATAAGCCCCGTAATCTTCCCGCCGCTGATCACCATGATACGGTCGCAAAGTTCAACCAAAACGTCGAGATCCTCGCCGACAAAAATAACCGCCGCCCCGTTTTCCTTTTGCTTTGTCAAAAGATTGTAAATGGTGTAAGAAGAATTGATATCGAGGCCTCTTACGGGATACGCGGCCATAAGCACCGTCGGAGCGGAGGCAATCTCCCTCCCCACCAATACCTTTTGTACGTTTCCTCCCGAAAGGCGCCGAACAGGGGTGTGTGCGTTCGGGGTTACGACCTCAAGGCTCTTTATGATATCCTCCGCCAAATTTTTCGGATTTTTACGATCGAGAAAGATCGACCTGCCCTTGCCGTAGCTTCGGAGCATCATATTGTCTATGATATCCATATTGCCCACCAGCCCCATGCCCAAACGATCTTCGGGGACAAAGGAAAGGCGTACGCCCAGCTCGCGGATTTGAAGGGGCGTTTTATCTCTCAGATTTACCGTTTCTCTATTTTGAGGGTCAAAATAAATAATTTCTCCCTCATTGAGACGCTGCAACCCCGCAATCGCCTCGAGAAGCTCTCTCTGCCCGCTTCCCGCAATACCCGCGATACCGAGAATTTCTCCCGAACGCGCCGTAAAGGTTATATCGTCCAAAATTTTTACGCCGTCGTGATTGATACAATTCAAATGCGAAACGGCAAGTCTGTCGCAGACGTTTTTCGCTTCCGTCCGTTCTATATTCAGGCTTATCTTTTTCCCGACCATCATCTCGGTAAGCTGCGTTTCATTCGTCTGTGAAGTTTCCACCGTGCCTATATATTCGCCCTTTCTCAAAATAGTAACGCGGTCGGAAACGGACAAAACCTCGTGAAGCTTATGCGTAATGATCAAAATGGATTTTCCGTCGTCGCGCATGCGCCGAAGGACGGAAAATAATTTCTCCGTTTCCTGCGGCGTAAGAACGGCCGTCGGTTCGTCCAAAATGAGAATATCCGCGCCTCGGTATAAAACCTTGATGATTTCCACCGTTTGCTTTTCAGAAACGGACATATCGTAGATTTTCTTTTTCGGATCGATAATAAACCCGTATTTATCCGCGATTTCCTGTACGCGTGCATTGACTTCTTTGATTTTGAATTTTTTCCCGTCATCGACGCCGAGGATAATATTCTGCGCGGCCGTAAACACGTCAACCAATTTGAAATGCTGATGCACCATCCCTATTTTATAACGGAAGGCATCGTGGGGGGAACGGATCACCGTTTCTTTCCCGTCTATGACGATAGTCCCTTCGTCGGGATAGTAAATCCCCGCGATCATATTCATGAGGGTCGTTTTCCCGCTCCCGTTTTCGCCGAGGATCGCAAGGATCTCCCCCTTAAGAACCGTCAGGCTGACATCCTTATTGGCTACGACGGTTCCGAAATATTTGGAAATGCCTTTCAGTTCTAACGCTACGGACTTTTCCACGCCTTTATTACCTCCGAAATAGAAAATAAACTCTTAAAAACAGGATAATGGCGGAGCAATAAAGCCTCCGCCACGTTTTCCTTCAATTATTACACAAACGGTTACTTATCCTGTATTTCGGTAATTCCGTCAATTCTCAAATCAAAATAAGGCGCCGAACGGAATTTCGATTCCATAAACACACCGTTTTCGATGACCTCAGTATCGGGCGTAAACTTATCGTCGGTATCCACGTCGGCTTTATGATCGTCTGCGACTTTCTTTCCGCCGACGGTAAAGCTGTCGAGATTAAATACGCTGAGCGTACCCGCTTTCAGTTTCCCTTTCGCTTCCTCGAGCGCGGCTTTCGTGCCTTCAGCGGCGACCTCCTCGTTAAGGTCGATGATTTCGACGGAACCCGTCGCTATCGTACCCGTCCAATCGTGCGCGATATTCTCACCATTCAAAACGCAGTCGATCATATATTCGAAATAGGGTGTCCAATTGATTCTCGAGGAAACGATATAGGTGTTGGGGCCCTGCGCCTTCGTGCTGCCGTTATAGGAAACGTTAGGGACGTTGTTTTCTTCGCACGCATTGGGCGCACCGTAAGAATCGGCGTGTTGGGAGATAAGTTTGCAGCCGTCTTTCTTAATCAGCGTGTCGGCCGTATCGTGTTCTTTATCGGTATCGTACCACGAACCGGTATAGCGCACTTTCATCGTGACGTCGGGGCACACCGATTTAGCGCCGAGGTAGAACGAAGTATAACCGGAAACGACTTCCGCATAGGGGAACGCGCCGACATAACCCATCACGTGATCCGCCGCCGTAGAGCCGATTTCGTTAAGCTTCATGCCCGCCGCGATACCCGCAAGATAACGGCCTTCGTAAATCGCCGCAAACGCATTGGAGAAATTAGAATATTTCAAGCTGTGCGCTTTCGTTCCGGTAGCATGGCAGAAACGAACGTTTTTATATTCTTCCGCAGCCTGGATCATGAAATCTTCATGGCCGAAAGAATCGGCAAAAATAACCTGGCAGCCCTGGTTTACAAGGTTCTTCGCTTTATCATAGCATTCCGAAGTTTCAGGAATTCCCGTAACGAGTTTGAGCTGATCTTTCTTAAGCCCCTTATTTTCGACGGCCCGATACATCGCTTCGATAAAGTTTTTGTCATAAGTGGAGGATTCGTCGTGGAGAGCAATCATACCGATTTTGATGTCTTCTTTCGCCACGGCTTCAAACTTTACGTCTCCTTCCTCACTACAGGCAGAAAGACCTGCGACGGCGGTCACCGCCAGCATGGCGGAAAGTGCAACAGTTAAAAATTTCTTCTTCATAAAGATTTTCTCCTTACTGTCCGTGTTTCAGGCGGACAATTTTTTTGCTTTTCAATCTAAACTTGCTCTTTCTATTATTCAGTATGTCTAATGCTGAAATCGGATATTCAAAAGCGGTTTTAACGTCGGAAAGAAATTTTTCCGTCCTCCATCTTTTCCACGATCGCCAGGGATTCCACTCGATAACCTTGTTTTCTCAATTCGTCGCCGCCCCCCTGAAAGCCCTTTTCGATCTCCGCGCAGCATCCCGAAACCTCCGCGCCCGCCTGTTTCACGATATCGATCAGGCCTTTGAGCGCGTTTCCGTTGGCGAGGAAATCATCGGTGATCAAAACCTTGTCCCCTTCGGATATGTATTCTTTACTCACGGCGATGTCGTAAGTGGTTTTATGCGTAAACGAATATACGGGCGCAAAATACTGCTCGCCCGTGACGTTTGCAGAGGGATGCTTCTTGGCAAAGACCATGGGCACCTTCAGTTCGAGAGCCACGGCCGTCGCAAACGCGATTCCCGAAGCCTCCACCGTCAACACCTTGGTGACGGGCGCTCCTTCAAAAAGCCTTGCCGTCTCCTCCGCCATCTCCTTCAAAAACACCGTGTCGATACGCTGGTTGAGAAAACTTCCCACCTTTAGTACGCCGCCCGGCAAAACCTGTCCTTCTCTTACGATTTTTTCTTCGAGTTTTTTCATCTTTCCATTGAAAAGACGGCAAACGAATAAAACGCCGCCGCCGATCTCTCCCTTCTTTTGTCAAATACGGGCTTGTCCAATAGTCGCGATTATTTTCAGGGCATCGCGGTAGAAACGCCTCCGCCGCTTCAGGAGGTCTATATCGGCAGTATGTAATTTTTTCCGAAGCATTTCAAGAAATTTTCTCTGTTTAGAAAACAGAGAAAATAAGGAGCGCTCCTTATTTCCGAAATTAGCCGAATGCGGCTTGTCCGCACCGTCCGACTTTCAAAAAAGAAAAAAGTCAAATAATTTTGACTTCATCATAACTATATCACATTGTGAAAATCTTGTCAAATCATAGTGATTGAAATTCTTTTTTCACACTTTTTGTCTTATTTTATCATTGTTTGAGATTTACGAAAGCCTTTTCGGCGGACATACTTTTCCTCTCCGAAAAAAGTTTTTCAGAAGGCGTATTTATAATGTTCCACCTTTCCGTCCGCCCATACTTCCACCACGTCGAAGCGCGCGTTGGGCTCCTTGCCCGTTTCCAGCCAATAAAACTGCGCGATGCGCCGATAGCGGCGCTGTTTCGCGCTCACCACCGCCTCCGAAGGCCTGCCATAAGCGTCCGAAGTGCGCGTTTTGACCTCCACAAACGCCACCTCGTCCTTATCCTCTACGATCAAATCGGCCTCTCCGAACGGCGTGCGGTAATTTTTATGAAGAATTTTACATCCCTCCGCCTTCAAATATTCTTCGGCAAGCTTTTCCCCCCGCCTGCCAAGAGCTTTTTTGTGAACGTCCTGCGGTGAATCGGACATAATCCCTGCTCCTTTATCGCCTTGATGTGTTCCGCCGTGCCATATCCTTTATTCCGCTCGAAGCCGTAGGCGGGATACGCCTCCGCATATTTCTCCATAAGAGCGTCCCGATATACCTTGGCGACGATACTCGCCGCCCCGATCGAATAGGAGAGCGCGTCCCCGCGAACAATGCTTCGCTGCGGGAAAGGAATGTCGAGCGTCATATTTCCGTCCGTGATGACTGCGTCGGGACGAATCGGCAAGCTTAAGAGCGCGTTTTTCATGCCCAGACGGGTCGCCTGTAAAATATTGATTTCGTCGATCGTTTTTTCGTTCAGCTCGTACACGGTATAGGCAAACGCTCGTTCTTTGATAAGCGCCGCAAGCGTTTCGCGCCTTTTTGCGGACAATTTTTTGCTGTCGTCCACGCCCTCGATCAAAGCCCCTTCGTCCAGCGGCATAATCACCGCCGCGCATACCACGGGGCCGGCCAACGGCCCCCTGCCCACTTCGTCCACGCCCGCGATATATGCGCAGCCCCGCGCAAGGAGTTCCTTTTCTATGCTCAGTTTATCTTCGGCGTTCCAAGTTTTCATCTTATACCCGCGTCGTTATATTTTATGCCGTTTTGCACAAATCCGTTACCCTTGAAAACTCCTTTTTATTTACCTGCAACCATAAATAAAAAGACTCTCTGCCGCAATCAGCAGGCTCAACACTATCACAGGATCGGCATAATCGGCTATCTCGATTTTTTCTCCTCCGACATAATCCGAAATGCTCCGACTCGTGCGGGCGATACATTCGCCGCGGCCGTTGATGATTTCGTGAGTTCTCAATAACCAGTCCCGTCGTATCTTCCAATCGATTCTTTCCAGCAAAAAAGGAGATTTTACGAAAGATTTCATATCCGGGTTCAGACAAATCGAAGTGAAAAGTTTTCCGTTTCGATAAATATCGTAGAAATCTCGCCCCAATTTCGTTACGATCGCGGGGCCGACAGACACTCCGTTGTCCCATTGATATATCACACCTCCGCGAGGATTGCGTTTAATCACGCCCGCTTCTTCCCCCGCTGCGTTACGCAGGGAATAGTGCGCATAACCGTAACTTTGGTTTTTTGCCTGAAATCGGAACCGCCCCTGCGCGTCGTAAAAATTTAAAACTTCTTTCAGACTTAAAAGGGATTCCCGCAAGTCGAAAAAAGAAAAATACACCATTGCAAAAATCCTTAAAAAGTCAGATTCCGATATTCGTCCGCCCTTTCCAGACAGACCTTTCCGACCCTGCCTTTGCGGAAATCGTCGATCAGCGCTTTTGCTCCCCGCTCATAATCGAATTCCCCGCCCTTTAAGACAAAACCGCGGCGGCGGCAGAGTGCTTCGTACATACCGAGCTTTTCCGTAAAATCGGTGATGCCGTAACGCTGCGTGAGATATTGGGGATACTTTTCCGCCAATTCCCCCAGCAGCTCCAGCGCGATGTCGTCCATGTCGAGAATATCGTCGTTGATGCTGCCGATATAGGCGAGATGCCGCGCCAGCGTCTGGTTGTCGAAAGAGGGCGGCATGGTTCCCGGCGTGTCCAGAAGATCAAACGTTCCGCAGCGCAGCCAGCGCACGTCCCGCGTAACCCCCGCCTTATCACCCGTTTTGGCGCGTTTTTGTCCGCTTAAAAGATTGACGACCGTGCTCTTGCCCGTATTGGGAATCCCCGCCACCATAAAGCGGAAGGTACGGTTGAGCCCCTTGGCCTCCGCGCGCGCGCGCTTTTCTTCCGTCATCGCGGAAAGCTTTTGCACCAGCGTCCGTTTGGAAGAGACGTCGGAAGCGTTACATTTGACGCAGGCGCGCCCCTTTTCCTCGATCAGCTTCAAAAAGCCGTCTGCGCCCGAATCGGCGAGATCGGCCTTATTCAAAAGATATAAAATCGGCTTTTCGCCGAAAACTTTTTTGAGATTTTTATTCAGCGTCGCGGCGGGCGCGCGCGCGTCCAGCACGCAGATTACGCCGTCGCAAAGTTCCCGCTTTTCCTCCATGTCCCGCATGGCCTTCGTCATATGTCCCGGAAACCACTGTATCGTTTTTGCCATCTCCTATCGTCACCTCGTCACTTTTTCAACAGATCGGGGCGCAGCTTTTTCGTCAGCGCAAGCGCCTGCTCCCTGCGCCATTGATCCACTTTCGCGTGGTCGCCGCTCCTAAGCACTTCGGGTACGGCCAGCCCGCGATATTCCTGCGGACGGGTATATTGCGGATATTCCAAAAGGTTTTCCGAAAAACTCTCGTCCACCAGCGAAGATGTGCTGATCACTCCTTCGACATATCTCGAAATGCAGTCCGCCAGCACCATGGCAGGCAGCTCGCCGCCCGTGAGAACGTAGTCGCCGATGGAAATCTCCTCGTCGATAAACAAATCGATCGCCCGCTGATCCACGCCCTCGTAATGTCCGCAAAGCAGAATGAGATGCTCGTGAGAAAGCAGAGAAAACACCTTTTCCTGGCGGAGCGTTTCGCCCTTGGGAGACAGGTAGATACGGTGCGCCTTATGCTCCGCGTCCAAGGCGTCGATGGCGCTGCCGATCGGCTGGGGCATCATCACCATGCCCGCGCCCCCGCCGAAGGGATAATCGTCGCACTTGAGGTGTTTATCTTCCGTATAGTCGCGGAGATTGACGACGTTTATTTCTATTTTTCCCGCCTTCCGCGCCCTGCCGAGAATACTCTCCTCCAGCGCGGAAAACATTTCGGGAAAAAGGGTTAAAATATCTATTTTCATACAAAATTATCCGAGATTGACTTTCTGTTTAAGGACGTGCCTCTGAAAGAAAAACAGCCCTACCGCGCCGCCGCCCTGCAGGAGAATGAGTATCCAGAAGAACAAGTGCGCGCCGATTTGCGAGTTGAAAAAGGAACCGAGGGCCCCCGTAGCGGTAAAAAAAACGGAGATCGTCTGACTGACCGCGATATAGATGACGAAAGCGACCGCAGCCGCACCCCCGCGGCTCTTATTGACGCAGAGATGTCCGACGCACATACAGCTGTAAATCACCTGAATATTGAAGATCACGTAAAAGAGAAGAAACAGCACGAGTTCTATCGTCAGAAATACGGCGTCCACGGTATAGTCGCGGTAAAGTATGCCCAGATTGCCCAACAGCTCCCCGATTTTGGGAAAAATCTGCGACCCGTAGGGCACAGCGACGATCAGAAGCGAGCCGACGGCCACCAGCACCGTCAAAACGATTGCGACAAATCCGCTGATGCTTTTGGAGAGAATATGTTCCTCGGGCGTTGCGGGAATACTCAACGTCAGATATCCCTCGCCCGAAAACAAATTTTTCTGAAAACGCAGGGCAATATTGAAAATACAAACCGTGGAGCAGCACAGTACGCCCAGCGCATAAAAGAACACGATGGAGGATAAGGCCGTAAAAAACGCGGTGGCGCCGAGATTATTTGACTGGGAATCGGAAACATGTTCCGCGATCGGCAGACAAATCGCGCAAAGCACCGCCAGCGCAACCAAAACGATATAACACGGGATCAAAAATTTGAACAGCGCGCGGAAATCGTACTTAAGCAGTTTGTTCAGCATGCGGCCGCGCACGGCTTTGATTTTCCCTTCCCCGTTGAGATCGGCAGGGGGAACCGTGCCGCGCCTCGAAAACTCGGATTGATAATGTCTTTCGTGGGGATCGTAGGGAGCGGGCTCCTCAGGAGCGGAAGGTACTGAGCCGGCGGAGTAAGCCGCGCTTTCCTGCGTTTTGGGCGCTTCTCCGAACCCGAACAGGTCCTCCCCCTTTACTTCTGCGGCGGGCATTTCCGATTTTTCCTTATCTTCGTTTTCAAACCAATATTTGTTGTCGCCGTTTACCATCTGAACACCTCCCTGAAAAGCTGGTCGATCGTTTTGCCCTCGCCCTTGCGGATTTCGTTGGCGCCGCCCTGGAGGACGACCTTGCCGTTTTGAAGAAACAGGACATAATCGAGCAGGGGCTCGATATCGCCGATGAGGTGAGTACAAATGATCATCGTCGCGTCGGCGTTTTTGTGCGACACGATCGTTTTGAGGATATAGTCGCGCGCCGCGGGATCTACGCCTGCGATCGGCTCGTCGAGAATAAACAGCTTCGCGTTTCTCGCCAGCGTGAGAAGCAATCCCAGCTTCTCTTTTGTCCCCTTGGAGAGAGAGCGCACCTTCTGCGTCGGATTGACGCCGAGTTCGGCGATCATCGTCTTTGCTTTTTCCTCGTCAAAGTCCTCGAAAAAATCTTTATAATACTGTATTTCCTCCTGTACGGTGAAGCCGTCGCTCAAAAAATTGCTGTCGGGCAGGTACGCCACAACCGACTTTGTCTCCGTCCCGACGGGGAGCCCCGCAATCCTGATCTGTCCCGAGGTCGGGGTTAAAAGCCCCGTCAACAATTTGATAAACGTCGTCTTGCCGCTGCCGTTCGGCCCTAAAAGACCCACGATACAGCCCCTGTCGGGCACGGAAAAAGTCAGATTGTCGAGCGCACGGATTCCTTTGTAATCCTTTGTGAGCCCCATACATTCCAAAATGTTTTCCATAGTACTCCTTTCGCCCGTCCGCGGGCGCACACGATTGATTTTATTGTAGCATATTTTCCAAAAAAAGTCAAGGTCTGAAAAAGCGCCCGCCGTCGTCTGCCAATCAAAAAGAAACGGACATGCCATGTACGGATTCTTTTTTTGTCGTACACGTCCTGCCCGTTTTACTGTATTTTCTTTTGTAAACGTCCCGCCCGCTTTGCTGTAGTGCCTTTTATAAACGTCCGAACGCTTATATAATTTGCGTTCATCAAAGCCCTGCCCCTATGCGTTTCGCCTTTGCAGCCTTCGGGCCGCTTTTGTTTTTATAAAATTGCTTCCACAAAACTCTTTGCGTCGAAGCGTTCGAGATCCTCCATTTTTTCCCCCACGCCCGCAAAGATGACGGGCAGTGCCAATTCGGCCGCGAGAGAAAACACGAAACCTCCCTTCGCGGTGCCGTCCAGCTTGGTGAGCACCAGCCCGTCCAGCTCCACCGCCTCGTCGAAGGTGCGCGCCTGCGAAACGGCATTTTGTCCCGTCGTGGCGTCGAGCACCAGAAGCTTGAGGAAATCCGCCTCCGGATATTCCCGCGTGACGACGCGATCCATCTTCTGAAGCTCCTTCATGAGATTGTCTTTGACGTGCAGGCGGCCCGCCGTATCCACAATGACCACGTCCGTACCCTTCGCCTTTGCCGAGGATACCGCGTCGAAAATGACCGCCGCGGGGTCGCTTCCCTCCTCGTGCTTGACGATGCGGACCTTCGCCCGCTCCGCCCAGACGGCAAGCTGTTCGCTGGCCGCCGCCCGGAAAGTATCCGCCGCCGCCACGGTTACGCTCTTTCCCTTTTCCAGAAAATAATGGGCTAATTTTCCAATCGTCGTCGTCTTGCCGACGCCGTTGACGCCCACCAGCATGATGACGCAGGGATAGGAAAGGTCGGGCACCTCCGCTTCCTCGAGGATCTCCGTGAGAATTCCGCGCAGAAGATCGGTAACGTACGCCTCGTCCTTCAGTTTCCCCTCGATCGCCTTTTCCTTTACCCGTTCGACCACTTCTTCCGCAGTGGCGACTGATACGTCCGAAGAAATGAGTATCTCCTCAAGTTCCTCGTAAAATTCGTCGCCCAGCTTATTTTTCGAAAAGAGTACCCTCAGCTTGCCCGAGAGGTTGTCCTTCGTCTTTTTGAGCGCGCCAAACAGCTTGCCGAATATTCCCATAAAAACTCCTGCTTCTTTTCTTTATTACTTTTCGCCATTACTTTTCGCCGCGGCTCATTCCACGGTCCCCGCGCCGAGCTTCTGCTCCACTTCCGCCAGCTTGACGGAGACGATTTTGGAGACGCCCTTTTCCTGCATGGTGACGCCGAACAGGGAGTCGGCCTGGTTCATGGTCGGCTTGCGGTGAGTGATGACGATAAACTGCGTATCCTCTGCAAAACGCTTGAGATAGGACGCAAACCGATCCACGTTGGCGTCGTCGAGCGCCGCTTCGATTTCGTCGAGAATACAGAAGGGCATCGGCCGCGCCTTTAAGATCGCAAACAAAATGGCGATTGCCGTCAGCGCGCGCTCCCCGCCCGAAAGCAGGGAAATTTTCGTCAACTTTTTGCCGGGCGGGCACGCGACGATCTCTACGCCCGCGTTGAGGGGGTCCTCCCCTTCCACGTAATCGAGCTCCAGCTCCGCCTTTCCGCCGCCGAACAGCTCCTTGAAGGTAATCTTGAAATTTTCGTTGATTTCCTCGAAGCCCTCGTTAAACTGCCGAAGCATTTCTTCGCGGATTTCGTTGAGCGCGGTGGTCAGGTCGTCTATCGCCTTCTGAAGGTCGTCCCGCTGGGTAATCATCTCGTCGTAGTGCGACTTTTCGTCGTCGTATTCCTCGACGGCGTTGGGATTAACCGCGCCGAGCATGGTAATTTTGCGCTTTAATACGGAGATGAGAGAGGCGGCCTCTTCCACGTTGAAGGTCTCCGCCTTCAGCGACTGGCAGGCCTCGTAGTCCATCTGATAGGCCTCGTCGATCCTCAGGCGCATATTTTCGAGATTGGTGTCGATCTTACTGATCTCGATTTCGCATTTATACCGCTTGTCCGACTGCTTGGAAATCTTCTCCTGAAGGGAAGTTTTCTGCTCCTCCAGCTCTGCCTGGCGGGCGTTGATCTCCTCTTTTTCTCTGGAGAGCGCGGCGATCTTATCCACGATCTCCTGCACCGCCTTTTTCTCCTCTTCGGTAAGCTCCTTTGCCTGCGCTTCCTCTTCCAGTGCATGAAGCCTGCCCTCGAGGTCCTTTTTGGCGGTTTCGGTTTCGAGGACGCGGCGGACGAGTTCTTCCTTCTCCGCCGAAAGCCGCTTCACGTTTTCCGCTTCCTTCTCCACGGCGGAACAAAGGGCGGCGTATTCCATTTCCAGCTCGTGCAGCTTTTTGCTCTTTTCGTCGCGTTCGGCCTTAAAGGAATCGCATTGGCTGCGCTGGCTGGCGAGCTCCTCCTCCGCGCTGGCGCGTATGGAATTGAGCGCCTCCTCGCTTTGAGAGGAATTTGCCTCCTCGTTTTCGAGCGCGCGGAGCTTCTCTTCCAGCTCCTTCAGCGCGTCGCCATAGACGGCGATATCCCCGTCCGCCTCCGCGATTTGCTGGAGAAGCGCCTGTTCGCGCTGTTCGAGGGCGGCCTGCTCGGTGCCCGCGGACTGATATTTGGCGCGGAGCGCCTCCACCTCCTCCTCGGCCTCTTTCCTGGCCGCTTCACTCTCTGCGATGGCGCTTTTGAGCTTCTCGATATATTTCTGCTTGCGGGCGATATTTTCGCGGCATTCCTGAATTTTGCGTTCGTTGGAGAGCAGCGAGCCCGCGTCCTTACGGCGGCTGCCGCCCGTCATCGCGCCGCTGGTCATGACGGTATCGCCGTCGAGCGTCACGATCTTAAAGGAATTGCCGTACTTTTTCGCAATCGCGTTGGCGTTGAAGATATTGTCGCAGATGAGCGTGTTGCCCAAAAGGTTGCTGATGACGTTATAGTAATAATCGTCGTACTGCACCAATTCGGTGGCGAGCCCCAAGGCGCCCTTTTCGTTGAGCGCGCGCTGAATTTCGCGCGTATCGGGCCGCGCGCGCATGCTGGTGACGGGCAGGAAAGTGACGATGCCGCCGTTGGTGCGCTTGAGGTACTCGATCAGCCAGCGCGCGTCGTCCGAGGACGCCGTCACGACGTTCTGCATGGCGCCGCCGAACGCCGTCTCCACGGCCGTCTCGTACTTCTGTTCGGTGCGCACGATGTCCGCCAAGGCGCCTTTGACGCGGTTGCCCACGTCGGGATTGGTTTTGGCCACGGAAAGGAGACGCCGCACCGAATCCTTGTATCCCTCGAAGCGATTTTTTAAGCTGATGTACAATTCAAGACTGTCGCGCAGGGACGCAAGCTGACCGTTGGCGTTAAACAGCTCCTGATTGAAATTATTGACGGTGAGCTGCATATCCCGCATCTCTTCCGTCTTTTCCTCGAGCGCCTGCGTGCCGACGGAGGTGAATTCCTTCACGCGCTTAAGGTCGGCGCGGACGGCGGAAAGCTCGTCCGACAGACGTTCCTTGCGCTGGCCGCTCTTTTCTAGCGCGGAGGAAATTTCCTTAATCCTTTCCTGCGCGGCTTCCTTGCGCGCGGACAGGGTACCTATGTTCTTTTTGATTTCGGAAAGATTTTCCGCGGAGGAGAGCTGACTCAGCCGTTTTTCGTCGGACAGCCGCTCGAACACCTCGATCTTGCTTTCGAGCGCGGAAACGGCCGAACGCAGTACGTCCGTCTCGTTTTCGATGACGGAAATGCGGGCGGCGTCCTTTTTCCGCTTCTGCGTATTCAGCGCCGCTTCGTCGTCGATTTCCCCGATCCGCGTCTTGCTCTCCGCCAAAACGTCCTCCGCCGCAGAAATCTGCGAGCGGTAGGTGCTCATGCGCTCCCGCGCCAGCCTCAGCTCGCCGTCCTTGCGCTCGTTGCCGACGGACAGCTCCACGCGGCGGTCGTTCAGCTCGCTCAGGCGTTCGTCCGCCTCCGCGATCTTCCTGCGGTTTTCCTCGGAGAGTCGGTTGACCCGCTCCACCTGTACGTTGAAGGAAATAATCTCGTCGGAAATGCCCGCAATATCCCGCTTGAACTTGTCCTTTTCCGCCTCCGCGTTGTCGCAGCGGTATATGTAGGTGTTTACCTCGTTGAATTTAAGAGATTCGGAATATTCGTTAAATTCGCGCGCGGCTTCCGCCTGCTTGCTCAACGGCCCGAGACGGCGCTCCGCCTCGTCGATACGCTGGCGGTAAATAAAGAGGTTGGAGTTGGAGTCCTCCAGCTTGCGCTCGATTTCCTGCTTGCGCGACTTATACACCATCAGCCCCGTGGCTTCTTCAAAGATCAGCCGCCTGTCCTCGGGCCTGGCGTTCATGATCTGCTCTACCTTGCCCTGACCGATGATCGAATATCCCTCCTTGCCGAGGCCGATCCCGTGGAACAGCGCGACGATATCCTTCAGACGGCTGGGCTGGCCGTTGATGAGGTATTTGCTGTCGCCGTTGCGGTAGAGACGGCGGGTCATTGCGACGTCCGTCGTATCCAGCTCGAAAATGTGATTGGTATTGTCGAAAACCAGCGTCACCTCGCAAAAGGACAGCGGTTTTCTCTCCAGCGTGCCGCCGAAAATGACATCCTGCATATTGGTGCCGCGCAGCGACTTAGCCGACTGCTCGCCCAGCACCCAGCGCACGGCGTCGGCCACGTTGCTTTTGCCGCAGCCGTTGGGGCCTACGATGCAGGTCACGCCCTCGTCGAAGCGGATCGTAGTTTTTTCGGCAAACGATTTGAATCCGACAAGTTGTATTTCTTTTAAGTCCAAAATTTTCGCTCCTTATGCTTTTTTCGCGGTATTATTCTCTTTTATCCGTTAAAATTTCCAACAGCTTCTTCGCGGCGGCCTGTTCCGCGGCCGCCTTGCTTTTGCCGCTTCCCTCCGCCTGCACGCCCGAAGCCGTGGCATGACAGACAAACAGAGGATTGTTGTCCTTGCCTTCCTTTTCCAAAACGTATTGGGGAGTATGTTCCCCGCGCTTTTGCAAAAGCTCCTGAAGCTCGCCCTTAAAATTTCTTTCGACGCGAAAGACGAGATTGTCCGAAATAAATTTTTTTGCCGCGCGGTAGCCGCTGTCGAGATAGATCGCCGCGGTAACTGTTTCAAACAGGCTGGACACCGTCTTGTCGCCCACGTTCGCCGCCCCGCCCTCGATCAGCAGAAAATCCTTCAGCCCCAGCCGCTCCACGGCGTCCAGAAGGGCTTCCTTCCGCACCATCATCTGGCGCAGAACGGTCATTTCGCCCTCGCGCAGCACCCTGTCCTTTTCCTTGCGGAAATACAGCGCCTCGGACACGACCATCTGCAAAACGCTGTCCCCGAGAAACTCCAGCCGCTCGTTATCCTCTCCGCCGTGTACGTTTGCATAGGTGGAGTGCGTAAACGCCGTAATAAGCAGCTCTTTATTCCGAAAGGTATAATCGATGCGCTTTTCCGATTCTTTGAGCTCAAAAGTCATTCCGCGTCCTCCGCGGCAACCTCCTTAGGCGTCTCGACGTCGAGCTCCGCCTCGGAAAGCATCTTTTCTATTTTACCCACCATATCGCCGCGGACGGCTTCCGCCGCCTGCCCGATACAAATGGCGATCCCCGTGCTTTTAGAGTTGCCGTGCGCCTTGACCACGGCCTTTTTAAGCCCTAAAAACATCGCGCCGCCCATCGTCTCGTAATCGGCCGATTTTTTAATCTTCTTGATGATGTCATAAACCAGCGCCGCGCGCATCGTCGCAAAGACGTTCTTTTTGAATTCCCGCTTCATGATGGAGCTGATGGCCTTGCCGCAGCCCTCGATCGATTTGAGGGCGATATTGCCCGTAAAGCCGTCCGCCACGGCGATATCGACGTCGCCCACCATGATGTCGCGGCCCTCCACGTTGCCCTCGTAGGCGATACAGGGAATCGCTTTCAAAAGCGCGTTGGCCTCCTGATGCATCGCGTCCCCCTTATGGTCCTCGGTGCCGTTATTGAGCAGCCCGACCTTCGGGTTTTCCATGCCGTAGGCCGCCTGCGCATAGGCCGTCGCCATCATCGCAAAATGCGCGAGGTTCAGAGGCTTGCATTCGAGATTTGCCCCGCAGTCGCACAGCAATGTACCCGTACCGCGCAGATTGGGGATACGCGGACAGAGCGCGGGGCGCGAAATCCCCTTGATTCGCCCGAGAATAAGCACCGCCGCGGTAAGCACCGCGCCCGTCGCGCCCGAAGACACCAAAGCGTCGGCTTTGCCCTCCTTGAGGAGCTGAAACGCGACGACCGTGGACGAATTTTTTTTCGTCTTGACGGCCTTGGTAGGTACCTCGTCGTTGGTGATCACCTCGGGGGCATGGACGATCTCCACGCGCGAAGGATCGTAGGGATATTTGGAAAGCTCCGCTTTCACCGCGCTTTCGTCCCCCGTGAGAACCACGGACAGCTCCTTGTCTTTTGCAAGCGCCTCGACGGCGCCTTTCACCTGCTGCGCGGGGGCGAAATCGCCGCCCATCGCGTCAATGACGATCTTGATCATGCTTTTCTTCCTTGTAACGTTGTCGTTAAAACGCGGAATCCGCGCCTTTGCTCAATAGTCCAGATTTCCCACGGTGCGGGGGAAAGGAATGACGTCGCGGATATTCGTGACGCCCGTCAGATACATGACGAGCCGCTCGAAGCCCAGCCCGAAGCCGCTGTGCGTCGTGCCTCCGTATTTACGCAGATTGAGGTACCAATCCTCGGGCGGGACGCCGCATTCCAGCATTCTCGCCTTGAGTTTTTCATAATCGTCCTCGCGTTGGGAGCCGCCGACAAGCTCTCCGATCCCGGGCACCAGCAGGTCCGCCGCCGCCACCGTTTTTCCGTCCGCGTTCTGCTTCATATAATAGGACTTTATCTCCTTCGGATAATCGGTGAGGAATACGGGCTTTTTGTAAACCTTTTCCGTGAGGAAACGCTCGTGCTCGCTCTGAAGATCCTTGCCCCAGAAAATATTTTTATCGTCAAACTCGTTTGCGTGCTCCTTGAGGATTTCGATAGCCTCCGTGTAAGACAAGCGGACAAATTCGTTTTCGGAAACGTTTTTCAGCCTCGACAAAAGCTCTTTATCCACAAACTGGTTGAGGAAAGCAAGCTCGTCCGCGCACGTTTCTCCGACGTAGCCGATCACCGATTTCACCATCGCTTCGGCGCAGTCCATATCCCCTTTCAGATCGCAGAACGCCATTTCCGGCTCGATCATCCAAAACTCGGCCGCGTGGCGGGAGGTATTGGACCTTTCGCTCCTGAACGTGGGGCCGAAGGTATAGACGTTGGAAAAGGCCATGGCAAACGTTTCGCCGTGGAGCTGTCCGGAGCCGGTCACGCTCGCCTTTTTGCCGAAAAAGTCCTCTTTATAGTCCGCGCCGCTCAGATTTTTAGCTTTCGCCAGCCCGTCGAGATCGAGGGTGGTGATTTGAAACATACCGCCCGCGCCCTCGCAGTCGCTGCCCGTGATGATGGGCGTATGGACATAGACAAAGCCGCGCTCGTTGAAGAATTTATGAATGGCAAACGCCGCCTCGCTGCGGATCTTGAACACCGCGTTAAACAGGTTGGTGCGGGGGCGGAGATACGCGATTTCTCGCAGGAATTCCACGGAATGACGCTTTTTCTGCAAGGGATAATCGGGCGCGGACTCGCCCTCCACGGCCACGGTTTCCGCCTTGATTTCGCAAGGCTGCTTGTTTTCGGGCGTAGCGACGACCTTTCCCGTCACGACGAGGGCCGCGCCCACGTTTTCGTGAGCGATTTCGTCGTAGTTGTCCAAAGACGCGCGCTCGAATACGATCTGCATATTTTTGAAACAGCTTCCGTCGTTAAGCTCGATAAATCCGAACGCCTTGGAATCGCGGATGGTTTTCGCCCAGCCCGCCACCGTCACCGTCTTTCCGTCGTATTCGGAAAGGCGCGCATAAATTTCTTTCAGTTGAATTCTGTCCATCTGGTCTCCTGCCTTGATTTTATACTTTTTAATTATACCATTTTTTTAAGCAAAACACAAATGTTTGAGGACATTTTCTTTGTCGCATTATCGTTTTTTTTGTTCTTCCGCCCTTTCTTCGCCGCCGCCCTGAAAAACACGCGCGTTCCGCCGTTATATCGCAGACGGGCGCCATGCTTTTTCTTTGCATAAATTTCTCGGCTTTGTCCGCAATTTCGTCCGAAATAAAAGCCCCTCCGGCCTGAAAAGAGCAGAGGGGATCATTTTTTCTTAATTCAAACGTCGGGCCGTCTTTTATTTTCGTTTTTTGGTAATGACGCCCCGAATGGGCGCGTAGCTGTCCGTGCGGAGCTTTTCCCGTTTGATGAGTTTTCCGTAAAGGTATGTTTCGAGGTAAGCCTCGCTTTTCAGCCCCGCCTTGCCCTCCCGTACAACCCCTTCGACGTCTCCCCACCTTTCGATCGGGTCGGGCGGCGGGATTTCGCCCGTCACTTGGCTGACGATCTCATACCTGTACCCCTCGTCCTTGCCGTAAAAGGTAGCCGTCACGGCGTCCCCCCTCACCTTCATGGACACATAGACGGGATAGGCATATTCGTTTCTGAATCGAAAATCGGTGTAGGAGGACACCATCGCGTCGCGGGAAGGCTCCACGTAATGCACCGCCAGCGAATGAGCTTTGCGCGCCGTGATTTTCAAGCCCGCCAGCACCGCCGCATTGTAGAGCGTCGTGCTCGCCTGACACACGCCGCCGCCGTATCCGACGATAAATTCGCCGTCCTGAATGACCTTGGCCTCCTGAAAACCCTTTTCCTTGCTGCGGGGGCCTACCGTAACGTTAAAGGAAAACTCCTCCTTCGGCCGCACCGTCGAGCCGTCTATCCGCGACGCCGCCAACGCGATATTTGCGCTCCTGCCCTTGTCGTCCGTATTGAAATAGGTCGTAAACGAAGAAATCTTCTTCGTTCTTGCCTTCGCGGCGCTCTCCGTTTCCTTCGGATATACCGCGCGGGTGGAAAGAGTGACGGTCGGAAAGTGAAAGCTCCCGTCCCTTCCTTGTCGGGGTTGTGCCTTCAACGCCGCCGCTACGTCCCTTTTCAGTTTTTCCCGATCGCAGAAAATGCCCGAACGCTCCTTCTCATACCCGAAGCCTTCCGCGGAAAACCGTACTTCCGCATCGAGCGCGCTCTTTTCGTTATTGGCGCATACGTATTCTGTCTGCGTTTCCGCGCCGCAGAGAAAATAACTCACCTCACTTTTGTATTCGCCGTTCTTTTCGGCGGAAAATAAAATTTCCTCCACGTTGTCGGAAAAACCGACCTGCGGATAGGAAAAACGATATTCTCCCGCGGGGGTCTTTATCGTCAGCGTCGGAACGCGCTCGGAAATCAGCCTGCGAAGCAGCTTTTCCGCTTTTTTGCCCTGCATGCCTCCCACCGCAACCCCGTCCACACGCACGCCGCGGGGAATATGATCGGGCGCATAAGCGCAAGCGGTTACCGCCTTCCGCGCTTGCGTTTCCGTCCTCTGCCCGCAAATCGAAGGGGGCGAAAAGAGCCCCGAAAACAAAAACGCACCCACCAGAATGGGTGCGAAAAAACGTATTCTATGCACTTTTCTTCCGCTCATTGCCTCATTCCCCCGAATATGTAGCGCGGCCGCAGGCCGATAAAAGCGACTTGCCCGCCTCTATAAATCACTCGCGCGTCGATAAAAAAACTTATATCCCCCCGTCAAGGCCACTCACGGCGCTCCTTAAAACACATTCGCGCGCCCGTCACACCCCCAGCGCCGCGAGGAGCTTTTCCGATGGATAAAACAGCGGGCGGCCGATTTTATGCGTCTCGGTTTCCACGTGGGTGTCGGAGCCTCCCGTCACCAAAAGCCCCGCCTTTTGCGCCAGCTTCTCAAAATATTCCGTTTCCTCTTCAGTATGCGTCGTATAAAAGGCTTCTATACCGTCCACGCCGTATTCCGCAAGGCGCAAAATAATTTTTTCCCGTTCGCCGAAAGAGAGCGTGATCCGCCCGGGGTGGGCGACGGAAGCGATGCCGCCCGAAGCGTGGATACAATCCGCCGCCTCTTCGGGCGTCGGGCGGCCGATGATAGAATGGGCAATCCGTCCGGGGGCCAGATACCGCTCGTAAATCTCCCCCGCCGTCTTTCCCGAAACGGCGGCCGCCGCCTGCGCGATATGCATGGTATGCACGGGCGCGGAGGGATCGGCGCGGCGCGCCTTTGCGTCGCCGAGCGAAATAAAAATCCCCGCCGCCTTCAGTTTGTCTATGCTGTCCTGCGCGCGTTCGAAGCCCAGCTCCATGCGATCCTTCTCAAATTTTCGGTACGCCGCGCCGCGCTTGCAGTTGTATCCCGTAACGTGTATCTTGCTCTCGCCCGCATAGGCGGAAATTTCCCAGCCCGACACGTAAAGAAGGCCGTACCTTTCCGCGGCGGCCCGCTTTTCCTTATCGCCGTTCATCGTGTCGTGGTCGGTGATCGACAAAAGCTCCACGCCGTTCGCCTTCGCGCGGCGGCACAGCTCCTCGGGCGCGTAATAACCGTCGGAATAGACGCTGTGCGTGTGCAGGTCCGCCCTCATACCTCCTCCTTTTCCCGCGTGATCTTTCCGTCCTCGATGCGGATTTTTTTGCACTCCGTGCCGTAGAGCACCCGTTCCGCGTGCGTGCAGGTCAAAATCGTCTGCACGGAGGAAATGCGTTTGAGAAGCTTTTTGCGGCGGGGCAGATCCAGCTCGCTCATCACGTCGTCGAGGATCAGAACGGGATATTCCCCCGAAAGCTGGCGGAAGATTTCCACTTCGGAAAGCTTGACGGACAGCGCCGCCGTGCGCGTCTGTCCCTGCGAGGCGTACGCCTTGGCGTCCTTGCCCGAAATGAAAAAGTCGATGTCGTCGCGGTGCGGCCCCGCCGTCGTAAAGCCCAGCCGCAGGTCCTTTTCGTAGTTTCTGCCCAGCTGTTTTTTCAGTTTCGCCGCGATTTCCTCCTCGTCCCCCTCGTATTTCCTTTCGGGCGTAATCTCCAGCTCCTCCCTGCCGTCCGTCAGAAACGAATGCAGCTCCTTGGCGTAGGGCGCCAATTTTTCCAAAAATTCCGCGCGCTTTTTCACGACGACGGCCGCATATTTGCACAGCTGTTCGTCCCACACGGGCAGCGTGTCCAAAATGAGCGGGACGTCGTGATTTTTCAGCAGCGTGTTGCGCTGGTCGAGGATTTTGTTGTAGCGCAAAAGCGCGGTGTAATAGGCGGGCGAGGTTTGGGAAATGGACATATTCATAAACCGCCGCCGTTCGTCGGGTCCGTCCTGAATCAGCCGCAGCTCCCCCGGGGAGAAAAAGACGCTGTTGATGTGGCCCATGAGATCGGCGCTGCGCGTAATCTTCGTGCCGTTGATGCGGATTTCCCGTTTGTCCTCGTAAATATCCGCCTCTATGGTCACCTTTCCGTAACGGTTTTCCGCCTCGGCGGAAATCCTCGCGGCGTCCGTACCGATACGGATCAGCTGCTTGTCGCGGCGTATCCGCAGCGACGTGCCCGTGCACAGATAAAACACCGCCTCGGCACAGTTGGTCTTTCCCTGCGCGTTTTTGCCGAAAAGGATATTCAGCCCGTCGGAAAAGGAGAATTTCTCGTTCCCGTAATTTCTGAAATTTTGAAGAGACAAATTTTTTATTTGCATAATCCTCGAAAAACCCGCCGAAAATACTTTCTTTTCCTTTGATTTTGTATTATAATTATATCAAATAATTTGAAAAAAGACAAAAGATTAAGGCAACAATACGAGAAAATAATTTCGGGAGGGAGAAAAAATGGCAGAAAAGACGCAGATTCTCTTTTTATGGAAACAAATTCGGGATAAAGCGGAAGGAATCATCCCTCCCGTTTCTTTCAATACGTTCATTAAGGACCTCGAGCCCGTCGATATCGCCAACAGGCGGCTCCTTTTGAAAGCCCCCACCGACCTCGCCGCCAACACCATCATGAAAAAACACGCCGTTTCCCTGCGCGATGCGATTGCGAAAAGCGACGTCGGCATCAACGATTTCCGCCTCGTGGTAGAGGGAAGCGACACCTATACGGCGGACGAGGACGAAGACGTCATCGACGATTTCAAGCCCGTGCCCGTCAATAAAAATTTCACCTTCGATTCCTTCGTCGTCGGCTCGTCCAACAAATTTGTCTATGCCGCCGCCAAGTCGGTTGCCGAACACCCGGGCGAAAGCTTCAACCCCCTCTTTATCTACGGGGAATCGGGGCTGGGAAAAACCCACCTCGTACAGGCGATCGCCAACTGCATCGCGCAGAAATCCCCCGAAAAACGGGTGCTCTATACCACCTGCGAAAATTTCCTCAACGAATTTATCGATTCCATGATCTCGGGTAAAATCTCCTCCCGGGACAAGGGCGCCCGCTTTCGTCTGCACTACCGCAACGTCGATATTCTCATGATCGACGATATCCAGTTTCTGGCGAAAAAGCCGGGCGTTCAGGAGGAATTTTTCCATACCTTCAACGAGCTGTCCTCGCAGAACAAGCAGATCGTTTTAACGTCCGACCGTCCGCCCAAGGAAATCGCCACCCTCGAAGAACGGCTCCGCACCCGCTTCGAAGGCGGCCTGATCGCGGATATTCAGCCGCCCGATCTCGAAACGAAAATCGCCATCTTAAAGCGCAAGGCGTTGGAGCGTAAAAGCCCCATGCCCGACGACGTTTTGGAGTTTCTCGCCAACGACTCGGGGCACGACGTAAGGACGCTGGAGGGCAGGCTGACGAAAGTGCTGTTTGCCAGCAAGCTCCACGAGGAACCGATCTCCTTAAACCTCGCCAAGCTGGCGCTGTCGGAATCGGTGAACGAAGGCGGGACAAGCTCCGAAGAAATCACGCCCGACGTAATCATCTCCAGTGTGTGCGGATATTACAAATATAAACGCGACGATCTTCTCGGCAAGGGCAAAAAAGCCGATCTCGTCAAGGCGCGGCAGATCTGCGCCTACCTCATGTGCGAAATGCTCACCCTTCCCCTTATGGCGATCGGCAACGTCATGGGCGGCAGAGACCACACCACCATCATGTATTCCCGCGATAAGGTGGAGGAGCTCGTCAAGCTCAACGAAAAGATGGCCAAGGAAGTGGACGACATCAAAAACATCATTCTCAAACAATAACCGAAACCTCGACACACTCTATGGAAAAATACGAATTTATCGAATATACGGCCGACGCCGTGGTGGTCGGCGCGGGGCACGCGGGCTGCGAAGCGGCGCTCGCGCTCGCGCGCACGGGGCTCGACACCGTGATGCTCACCTTAAACCTCGACAGCATCGGCTTTATGCCCTGCAATCCCTCGATCGGCGGCACTGCCAAGGGCCATCTCGTGCGCGAGATAGACGCTTTGGGCGGAGAAATGGGGCTGAACGCGGACAAAACCGCGCTTCAGCTGCGCATGCTCAACGTCGGCAAGGGCGCGGCGGTGCAAAGCCTTCGGGCCCAATCGGACAAAAACGCCTATCACCGCGAAATGAAGCGGACGCTGGAGCATACCGACCGCCTGCGTATCCTTCAGGGCGAAGCGGCGGAAATCCTCGTCGAGGACGGGAAGTGCGCGGGGGTCAAAACCGCCTACGGCGGGATTATCCGCTGCCGCGCCGTCGTGCTCTGCACGGGGGTCTATCTCAATTCGGAAACAATCACGGGCTCCGTCGTCCAAAAGTCGGGGCCGAACGGCTTTTCCGCCGCCACCGCGCTGACCGATAATCTCATAAAGCTCGGCTTTCATGTCCGACGCTTCAAGACGGGCACGCCCGCGAGGCTGGACGGGCGAACGATCGATTACGAAAAATGCGAGCGGCAGGACGGCGACGAGGATATCTATCCCTTTTCCTTTCTCTCCCCCGCCCCGCCCGAAAACAAACGCCCCTGCTATCTCACCTACACCAACGCGCATACGCACGAAATCATTTTAAGCCATCTCGACCGTTCCCCCCTCTACAACGGCACGATCCAATCGACGGGGCCGAGATACTGCCCGTCCATCGAGACGAAGGTCGTCCGCTTTAAGGACAAGGAGCGTCATCAGATCTTTTTGGAGCCCGAGGGCGAGGACACCTTGGAGATATATGTGCAGGGCATGTCCACGTCCATGCCGCACGACGTACAGCGGAAAATGTACGCCTCCGTCGCCGGGCTGGAGCGGGCTGACATCGTGCGTTACGGCTACGCAATCGAATACGACTGCATCGACACATTGGACGTACTGCCCACGCTGGAGTTCAAAAAGGTGCGGGGAATTTATACGGCGGGGCAGATCAACGGCACCTCGGGCTATGAGGAAGCCGCGGCGCAGGGGCTCATGGCGGGCCTCAACGCTTCGTTAAAGCTCCGCGGGCTCCCCCCTTTTACCTTGCGCCGCGACGAGGCGTATATCGGCGTGCTCATCGACGATCTGGTGACCAAGGGCACGGACGAGCCCTACCGCATGATGACCTCCCGCGCCGAACACCGTATTTTTCTTCGGCAGGATAACGCGGATTTCCGCTTAACCGAAAAGGGCCGCGCCTGCGGTCTGGTAACGGACGAGCGCTACGCGGCTTACCAAATGCGCAGGGCGCTTTACGAAAAACTGACGGAGGCGCTGAATACCCGCGTTCCCCCCAAGGAAGCGGCGCCGTTTGTCGCAAAGTACGGCTACGCGCCGCCGCAGGGAAGCATTTCCTACGCGGATATGCTCAAGCGGAATATCTCGTTAAAGGAGCTCCGCGCCCACTTCCATGCGTTCGGGGAATACCCGCGCGACATCCTCGAAGCGGCGGAAATCGGGATAAAATACGAAGGCTACTTAAAACAGGGCCTCGAGCAGATCGAGCGCGCCAAGAAGCTGGAAAACAAGCTTCTCCCCGCCGACCTCGATTACGACGAAATCAAGGGCTTGCGGCTGGAAGCGCGCGAAAAGCTGAATCGCGTCCGTCCCCTTAATCTCGGCCAGGCGGGACGTATCTCGGGGGTCAACCCCGCCGACGTTTCCGTGCTGATGGTGTGGCTTGCAAGCCGAAAAAAGGAAAAATAACGCCAAAAAAGGCGTCCGCAAGGACGCCTTTTTTCTTTTGATAATATAATATGTCAGCGCTTTCTCCGCCGTTCGCCCTTGCTTTGCTTCACTTTTGCATTTCCCCTTTCAAAGCGTAGAGGATATACGTTTCCTTTCCCCAGAAGCTGCGGCCATCCACCCGCATGACTTCCTCATAATCGGGGCTGTCTAATTCCTCTTTATTGTTTTTCCACAGCTTTACGACGACGAAATCCGCTTCGCGCTCGTCTATATACCGCCGCATTTCCGCCTCCATTTCGGGCAGGGGCATATTGAGCCTGCAAAAGTATTTGAACTTCGGCACCTGTTTCGCGGCCAGATAAAAGCCGCCGTCGAGATAGCCGTAATCGAGAAGGGCCGCGCCCTCTTTTTCCTCGATGACCTTTGCAAATTTATACTGTACGGTATCCTCTTTTTTCCGAAAGATATCGCTGAAATTTCCGTTGATAAACATAAATACCGTGCAGCAGAGCAGCGCTGCCGCGGACACCAACGCCTTGCGGCTCCTCTTTCCGAAGGAAATTCCGCTTTCCGCTACGGCGATATACCCGAATACGGAAAAAATGCTCAGCGGCAGGCCGTAATAGCGATATCCCCTGCCGCCGATATAGAGAAAACATGCCGTCACGATGGGCACGATCAGCAAAAACAGGCGTTCCTCCGCGCCCTTGCCAAACCTTTTCTTCGAAAAGCAGACCATGCCGAGCACCACGAAAAACGTGTAAGGAAGATTGGCCGCCAGCGTGCCGGCGATACACAAGAGCATTTTTCCCACGCGCAGAAAGATGCTGCCGCCTTCCCCGTAAAGGAAGATATTGTCGTAAAGATATACCTTCAGCCAATCCTTCACCGCATGGTTGACGGAAAAATAAACAAAGCAGGGCAGGGTTGCGGCGACGACGCCGAAAGCGATCACCGCCGTGCCGACGCCGAGGTCTTTCCACTTCCTGTCCTTTATCGTAAAATATAAAAAGAAAACGTACCAGGCGATAAAAAAGCCGACGATCGTAAATTTGCTCCAGAACACGAAGCCCGCGACGAGGCCGATATAGAGATAATCGAAAATCCCGAATTTTTCGCCCCTCTTGACGCGCCTCAACGTAATATAGACGACGCTTAAAAGGAAAGGCGAGCATATTTCTTCCACGCTGTCCCCTTTCGACATGGCAAAGGAAAAATAAACGCCGAGGACGATCAGCGTCGAAATCGCCGCCACCCGCTTAAAATCGTCTATGCCGTAGAGCTTCAAAATTTTATAGACGAAAAACAGCATGACGAAACAGAGCGCCGCTTCCATAAACCAGACGCCGAGAAAGGAATCGGGAAAGACGAGGGTACACAGCGCGTGCAGAAAATAGAGATAGGGGCCTTTCTGTTCGTAAATGTCCCTGTAGAGGACTTTTCCGTCGGCGATAGCCTTCCCCACCGTAAGAAAACAGTTGGGGTCCACCCAATCGTTGATGGGATAAAAGGGAGAGCTTTGCACGGCGAACAGCAACACCGCAAAGGATAAAAAGGCAAAGAGCAAAATCAGCCATGCCTTTTCGGGGATTTTTCGAATATTCAGCATAAGAGGGTAGATTGCTTCCGCTTTGAAAAGCGATTTTTAAGCGCGCCGAACGCAAAGCTTCGTTTTCGGACGGCGCTGCGCCTGTGTATGTTAAAGATTGATTTTTTCGGCAACGATGTATTTCGGGCGGTTCTGCACTTCCCGATAAATCATGGAAAGATAAATATTCGAAAGGCCGTGGCAGGCCAATGCGACGCTGGCGGCGAGCGTTATCGTCGGAAACAGCCAGGCGACCAGCCCGCCGAAGCCCACCTTACAGCAAGCGAGGACGATAAAGACGATAAAGCACAAAACGCTCAAAAATCCCCCCGCAATCCCCAGCTTCAAGGGGAGGGTCAGGGGATAGTCGGAGTTGGGAAACACCCCGCTCTCCGCAAGCCTCACCATTTTTTTCAGGGTATAATGCGTCTCGCCCGCCACGCGCTCGGGACGGTCGAATTCGATAATCGTCTGTTTGAAGCCCACCCAGGTCACCTGCGCGCGCAAAAGTCTGTCGTGCTCGCCTAAGGAAACGATCGCGTCCACCGCCTTTCGGTCGTACAGCTTGAAATCCCCCACGTCCGCGGGCATGTCCAGCGAAGTAATCTTTCTCATAAACCGATAAAAGAAAGAGGCCGTGGCCTTTTTGAAGGCCGTTTCCCCCTTTCGCCTGCGCCTGCGGCCGTGCACCACGTCGTAGCCTTCCTTCCATTTTTCTATCATCTGAAGGGCGACCTCGGGCGGGTCCTGCAAATCGGCGTCCATGGCGATCACCGCTTCCCCCTTCGCTTCCTCGAAACCGCATAAAAGCGCCGCCTGCTGGCCGAAATTGCGCGAAAAGTTGCAGACTTTAACGCGCTTGTCCTTGGCGGCAAGCTCCGCAAGAATCTCTTTCGTCGCGTCCCTGCTGCCGTCGTTTACGAAAATAATTTCAAATTCCTCATTCAGGGATTCCATAACGGGAACCACCGCCTCGTAAAACAGGGGCAGGGCTTTTTCTTCGTTGTACGCCGGAACCACCAGTGAATATCTGGGCATAGTCCGTCCTCCCGATCTTCTTATTTTTTCATTATACTCTTTTTTAAGTACCTTGTCAATCCTTTCGCTCTTTTTGGACAAAAAACGTTCGTTTTTCACGGAGCTATTGACTTTTTGTCAACAATGTGATACAATGCTCCAAAAGGACGAGGAGGGGAGCCGTGAAGACACTGAAAAGCGTCCTGCAAAATATTGCGGGGATTTTGCAAACCGTTTATTCGTTTTTTATGCTCCTTGGCGGAGGCTGGATTTTCCTTATCTTTATAGAACGCTGGACTCCCGAAGAGGCCCTTTTGTTTTTATTTTCTCTTTCTTCGCTCGGTATAGGTATTTCTTCGGCAATTTTAGCCGACAGCCTTATCGGCGGGCGTAAAAATCCCGACGAAGCGTTTCGGGAAGAAATCGCGCCGTCCCGAGGAAAAGTCGGGAGCGCCCAAGGGGCCGTCGAACAGCCTCAAAAAGAAGTTATGCCGTCTCGAGAAGAAAGCGAGCCGTTTCAAGAAGAAGTTAAGCGAAACAAAAGCATAACGAAAAAAAGCATAGCGATCATCGTCTTAAACGTCGTTTATGTTTTGTCGTCTCTATTGCTCGCCCTTCTTTATCGACGCCGGCAAAGCGGCTGCGTCGTATGGCTGTCCCCCGAATTATGCTCTCTGTTTGCAATTCCTTCGTCCATCGTCATTCTTCTGACGGCGGTATCGTTGATATTGCCCTCCGATTCTCCGAAATCAAACTGAAAAATTTTTCAATCTTCAAATAAGGAGCGCTTATGCACAGCAAAAAAATGTGGCAGACGCTGCTGATTTTATTCCTTTTTCTCTTTGTCTCCGCTCTTTTGGCGTGGGCGGCAGGCTCTCTGCTCAAAGCCGCGAAATGGCAGCTCGTTTTCGGCATAGGCGCGGGGCTGATGGTCGTCGCGCTCGTCCCTCTCTTTCTGCGCGACAAATACCCCAAAATCGCCGCTTTGCCCCTCTGCATCAACGCGCTTGCCTGCGGGCTTCTCGTCGCCGCCTATTTTATCGGCAGCAAAACGGCCCTCTCTCTTCCTGCGGCGCTCTATTCCGCCCTCGCCGCCTCGGGGGCCTATCTGGTGTTTATGCTCCTTCTCACCGTCCCCGTTCTGCGGGACAAACGGATATACATAGCCGTCGTTTCCCTTCTCTGGTGCGCCGCGCTGTTCATTACGGGCGGTATTCTCTGGCACACCTTCGGGGCCGGATACGCCGCCTTTACCCTCTTTTGTATCTTTTCGGCGTTGTTCGCCTTCGCCTCCCTCTTTCCTTCGCAGGATATGGAGGAGCTGCTTTGCGCGCTCGCCCTGCCCTCCTCCTTCGCGGCGGGCATCGTCGCCGTGATCGTCCTGTGCGCTCTGGCGGGAGACGGCGATTGCGACTGCTGCGACGGCGCGGACTGCGGAGACTGCTGCGACTGCACGCCCGACTACGGCGGAGGAAAAAAGAGAACGACGATGAGCGAGTTGAGCGCACCCTCCGAGGGGCCGAAAAAATATTTGTAACCTGTCTGACAACAAAGACGAAAAAGACGGACGCGCGGTTGCGCTTCCGTCTCTTTTTCTGTTTTTTATGCGGACTTATTCAAATTTGTCCAAAAGCTTCAGATCTATACCCTTTTCGCCGATCTTGATGATCTCCACCTTTACTTTATCCCCGATGTTGAGGACGTCCTCCACCTGATTGACGCGCTCGGAGGAGAGCTTGGAGATATGCACCATGCCGTCTTTGCCGGGCGCAAACTCTACAAACGCGCCCACGCGGGACAAAATTCTCACGACGACGCCGACGAACATATCGCCCACCTCGGGGTCGTGCGCAATGGACTGAACGATCGCCTTTGCGCGCTCCGCCGCAGATACGTCGCCGTAGCAGGCGATGCACACCGTGCCGTCCTCCTCGATATCGATTTTGGTGCCCGTCTGCTCGATAATCTTGTTGATGACCTTGCCCTGCTTGCCGACGACGTCGCCGATCTTTTCGGGGCTGATCTTGAAGGAGATGATCTTGGGCGCATAGACGGAAAGCTCCTCTTTGACTTCAGGGATGCAAGCCAGCATTTTATCCAAAATAAATCTTCTCGCGTCCTGCGCCTGCGCAATCGCGTCGAGCATGATCTCCTTGGAGATGCCCTTGATCTTGATATCCATCTGAATGGCGGTGATGCCCTGTTCGGTGCCCGCCACCTTGAAGTCCATATCGCCGAGGAAATCTTCGAGGCCCTGAATATCCGTCATAATGACGTATTTTCCCGTTTCGGGGTCCTTGATGAGGCCCATGGCGCAACCCGCGACGGGCGCTTTAATGGGTACGCCCGCGTCCATGAGCGCCATGGTGGAGCCGCAGACGGAAGCCATCGAGGACGAACCGTTGGAGGAAAGGATATCCGAAACCACGCGGATGGCGTAGGGGAAATCCGCCTCGGAGGGAATGACGGGAAGGAGCGCGCGCTCCGCCAAAGCGCCGTGGCCGATTTCGCGGCGGCCGGGGCTTCTCAACGCCTTCGCTTCGCCCGTGCAGTAGCCGGGGAAGTTATACTGATGCATATAGCGCTTCTGTTCCTCTTCGTCGAGGCCGTCTATTCTCTGCGCTTCGTCCAGCATACCGAGGGTGCAGGTGGTAAGCGCCTGCGTCTGTCCTCTCGTAAACACCGCGGAGCCGTGCACTCTGGGAAGAATCCCGTGTTCGCACCAGATGGGACGAACTTCTTTCAGGCTTCTGCCGTCGGGGCGGACGCCCTTGTCGAAAATCTTCGCGCGGACGATCGATTTCGTGATATAATAGATCGAATCTTTCACCTCTCTCGTCTGTTCGGGATAGATATCCGCGAAGTGAGCGAGGATATCGGCCTCGGCTTCCGCCTGTCTCTTTTCTCTTTCCTGTCTGTCGAAAGTATTCAGCGCCTCAACCAGCTTGTCGTAGGCGTATTCCTTGACGGCCGCGTCGAGCTCCTCGGGAATGTGATACAGCTCCATCACTCTCTTGGGCTTGCCGACTTCTTTCTGAATGTTTTCGATAAAGGCGCAGACCTTTTTGATTTCCTCGTGGCCGAACATAATCGCCCCGACCATCTCCTCGTCGGTCACTTCCTTGGCGCCCGCCTCGATCATGAGAATGGCGTCCTTGGTCCCCGCGAGCGAAAGGTGGATCGTGCTCTTTTCCTTTTCCGCAACGGTGGGATTGATGACGTATTTACCGTCCAAGCAGCCGACGATGACCGATCCCGTAGGTCCCGCCCAGGGAATATCGGAAACGGACAACGCAATGGACGAACCGATCATGGCGATGGGTTCGGGCGCGATATCGGGATCGACCGAAAGCGCGGTGGCGATGACGACGACGTCGTTGAAAATTCCCTTGGGGAAAAGGGGACGGATGGGACGGTCGATGAGGCGGCTGACGAGGATCGCCTTATCCGACGCTCTGCCCTCTCTCTTTTTGAAGCCGCCGGGGATTTTGCCCACGGCAAACATCTTTTCTTCGTAATCGACGGACAGAGGGAAGAAATCCATTCCTTCTCTGGGCTTTTCCGCCATACATACCGTGACGTTGACCACCGTGTCCCCGCAACGCACGAGGCAGGCGCCGTTGGCCTGCTCGGCATATTTGCCGATTTCCACGACCAGCTCCCTGCCGGCATAGTCCGTTTTGAATACCTTGTAGTTGTCTAATGATGGCATTGTAAAAATTCTCCTTAACTCGATTCTTTTTTGTTCTTGTCCCCTTACGCCGCCCGGCGGTAAGGAGGGTACGCCGATGCCCGCCTCTCCTTCCGCGTGCCGGGCGGAAAAGCCGCAAACATCGACAAAAAAGAGCGGATTAAAACAACCCGCCCTTTCGTGCCGCTTACTTTCTTAAATTCAACGCTTCGATGATCGCTCTGTATCTGGTGATATCCTTTTCCTTGAGATAATCCAGAAGCCCGCGGCGTTTACCTACCATCTTCAAAAGGCCGCGGCGGGAATGGTTGTCCTGCTTATGGGATTGAAGATGCTCGTTCAGATGGTTGATCCGCTCGGTAAGGAGCGCGATCTGAACCTCGGGGGAACCCGTGTCGCCCTCGTGCGTCGCAAATTTTGCAATAATTTCCTTCTTGTCCATTTGTGTTTATCCTCCTATGGAACTTTATCGCGTACCTCTAAGCCGAACGTGGAGAATCGTTCCGCTTGGCGGCCGTTATTATTATTTTAGCATATTCCGCGCGGAATGTAAATCAAATTTGCCCGAAAAATTTGTTTTTTCTTGCAATTATTTCGTCGATTTTTCCGATATACGTTTTCAAATCCTTTTGAGAGGCGAAACGTTCGATACGGTTTTGAAGGTTATACACGCGCTTGGAAACGGCATTCGCCCCCACGGCGAGGTTGTCCGCCGTCTCCTCCATAATGTCGATGTTATAGACGCAGGCCTTTCCCGCCTTCGTCCAGCCGACGTTTTCGTTGTTGCCCGTCTGGTACTTCTGGCGATACATATAATAAGGGACGTACCCCGCCGTGCGCAGGATTTCCCGCGAGGCGGCCACCATATCCGACACCAGCGGATTTTCGAGATAGGAGCATTCCTCTTTCAGCTTCGCGCCCGACTTAAGCGAAAGACAATGCACCGTAATATTGGCCGCACCCGTCCTTACCGCCTCGTTGACGCTGAAAACAAATTCCTCGTACGTTTCGTCCGTCAGCCCCGCAATCAGGTCGGCGTTGACGTCGAAGCCGAATTTCGCCGCCATGTCAAATGCGCGGTAAAGCTCCGCGGCGGTGTGCCTGCGGCCGATCCGCTCCAGCGTCTTGTCCGAAAAGCTCTGCGGGTTGACGCATATGCGCGTAACGCCGTACTCCTTCAAAAGCCGCAGCTTTTCCTCGGTGAACACGTCGGGACGTCCCGCTTCCACCGTGTATTCGCAGCCGTTTGTCCGCACCCTTTCCACCGCCTTCAGCACCCGCTCCAAAGCTTCGCTCTCCAGCACCAAGGGGGTGCCGCCGCCGATATATACGCTTCTCAAATTCCCCGTCAGGGGCGCGGCCGCAAAAATTTCCCTTTCGAGACAGTCGAGATAATCGGGGAGGAATCCCCGCGTTTTATCGATCGGCGCCGTGATAAAGGAACAGTACGAACATTTGGTGGGACAGAAGGGAATGGAAACGAAAAAGTCAGTATTTCCGTCCTTTTTCTCGTAAATTCCCTCCTGCGCCCGCAAAACCTCCTCCACGAGGGCGATGTTTTCCTCCTTCACCCGCATTTTTTCAAAGAGCGGCCGAAAGGGTCTGCCCGCCTCTTTTTCCGTATAGGCCATTTTGGTGGGACGGATCCCCGTCAGCGCGCCCCAGGGCATATCTTCTTTATACAGCTCGCTCAAAACCGCATACAGGCCCAGCTTTCCGAAACGCCTTTCGAGGCGCTTAAACTCTATCTCGTCGCAGCCCTGCCCCTCGTCTTTGAACGAATACGCCTTGCCGTCCACGACAAAATCATTATAAAAAACGCCGCCGTCGAAACGGAAGGCGTGCGTTACGGATTGGGGGCGGGACTTAAACAGTCGCACCACGTCCATCAATTCGTTTTCCAGAAAACCGCAATCGGTCGTCAGCATATACCTTTCCTCTTTTTACCCTGTTCGCAAAAGCGCCGTCCGCCGCTTTTTTTCTTTCGCCGCTTTTTTCTTTCGCCGCTTCCGCGCGGCGCGCTGCTGCTCCCTTTTCTCTTTTCAAGCGTTTCTTAACGCTCTATCTTCTTGTAAGCTCCCTCGTCGCGCCGTATTTTTCATTAAGCGTCGCGCATAAACGGGTTTGTGCGCCGTTCCTCCTCCAGCGTGGTATCCTCCTCATGTCCCGCGTAAACGGGAAAATCTCCTTCGAGGGCGGCCAGCCTTTTAAGGCTTTTACGGAGCGCCGCCATGTCCCCCGTGGGAAAATCGGTTCGGCCGATGCTTCCCGCAAACAGCGTATCGCCCGTAAACAGCGCCCCCGTTCCGTCCGCGCCGCGGACGAGATAGCACATGCCCCCCGCCGTATGTCCGGGCGTTGCGATCGCCGTGACGGAAAGGGCGCAAAGTTCGCGCGTTTCCCCGTCTTTCAAAACACCGTCCACAGTAAATTCCGAACGCGGCGCGCCGAATTCTTCGGACAGGTCGGCGGGCGAGCCGACAAGCGTTTTTTCCCTTTCCGAGCACAACACCCGCGCCCCCCTTTTCTGAAGCGCCGACACGCCTCCCACATGGTCGAAATGCGCGTGCGTGAGCAGTACGAAAGCGGGCCTCAGGCCGCGTTTTTCCAGCTCGTCCTCAATCCGCGGCTGGGCCGGATCCACGACGACGGCGTTCTTCCCGTCCTCGGTCAAAATATAGGAATTGGCGGCAAACCCGATCGGATAAATCTTTTCCGCTTTCATGGAAGCTCCTTTTTTTCGTTTACAAATTTCCTAAAAACTCCTTTTCCCCGCCTACGGATTTCATAAAAGCCCATTTTTCCCGTTTACGAAAGCGAGGTGATGCGGTGGACGTCGTAAATCCGTCTGTCCGCGCGCAGCTTCTTGAGCAGCATATCCACGTCCGCGATGTCGGTCAAACTGATGGAGGCCTCCAGCACCGCGTCGCGGTTTTTATCGATACGTCCGTTGACGTAGGTAATCGAAAGCTTCATGTCCGAAACGACGCCAGACAAAACGGACAGCGCCGCGCCCTGGTCGGTGGCACGGATAGAAATATTCGCATTGTAGCGGTGCTTGTCGTGCACCTCCTTGTTCCAGGATGCGGGGATCAGCCGTTCCCCCTCGATGCCGCGGATATTGGGACAATCCGCGCGGTGAATAACTACCCCGCGCCCGCGCGAGGTAAACCCGACGATTTCGTCCCCGGGCACGGGCGAACAGCACCCCGCAAACCGCACCAGCAGCCCCGATTGACCGTTGACCAGCACGCCGCCGGGCGTCCTGCCCCCGCCGTCGCCGGCGTGCACCTCGAAGGGCTTGGGCATTTCCTTTTTATAAAAGTCTATCAGCTTAAACAGCACCTGATTGACGGACACCGAGCCGTAGCCCACGGCGGCGTACATTTCGTCCGCGCCCCCGAAGGAATAGCGGTCGGAAATGCGCTTGAAGCTTTCCTCGGTCAGAAGCTCCGAAAGGGCATAGCCCTTCTTTTTCGCTTCCTCTTCCAGCTTCGCCTGCCCGATACGGATATTGTCCTCTTTTAGCTCGTTTTTATAAAATTGTTTAATCTTGGCTTTCGCGCTGGAGGACTTAATAAACTTCAGCCAGTCGCGCGAGGGTCCTTTCGAGTTGGGCGAGGTGATGATCTCCACCACGTCCCCCACTTCCAGCGTCGTCGTCAACGGCACGATTTTGGAATTGACGCGCGCCCCCGTGCAGCGGTTGCCCACCTCCGAGTGTATCGCATAGGCGAAATCGACGGGCGTGGCTCCGGGCGGCAGGGAAATGACCTTGCCCCGCGGCGTAAACACCAAAAGCTCGTCGCTGTATAACTCGGTTTTGAGTGCGTCGAGAAACTCGCGGGAGTCCTTGACGGCGCCCTGCCACTCCATCACCTCCCGCAGCCAGGTGAGCTTGTTTTCGAAATCGGAATTTTCCTCTTCCGTGCGCCCTTCCTTATATTTCCAATGCGCCGCGATACCGAATTCCGCGATACGGTGCATTTCCTCCGTGCGGATCTGGATTTCAAAAGGCTGACCGAACCGCGTCATCACCGTGGTATGCAGGGACTGATATTTGTTCGGCTTGGGATTGGCGATATAATCCTTTATCCGCCCGGGCAGGGGCTTCCACTTTTCGTGAATCTCGCCCAAAATGGTATAACATTCCTTGACGTCCCCGACGATGACGCGCAGGGCCGTAAGGTCGTAGATCTGATCGAGCGACTTGCCCTTGTTTTTCATCTTTTTATAGATCGAATAGAAATGCTTGGGCCGTCCGAACACCTCGCCGCGAATCCCGTCCGCCTCCATCATATCCTTGATTTCTTTGACGATGCTGTTGACAAATTCCCTGCGCTCGGAAAGTTTTTCGTTGATGTTGACGACGAGATATTCGTACGCTTCGGGGTCGAGATATTTGAGGCAGAGGTCCTCCAGCTCGCATTTGATCTGCGAAATACCCAGCCTGCCCGCGAGGGGCGCGAAGATGTCCAGCGTCTCCCTGGCCATTTTCTGCTGCCGCTCGGGCGAGAGGAAATTCAGAGACCGCATGTTGTGCAGGCGGTCGGCCATCTTGATGATGATGACGCGGATATCCTTCGCCATGGCGACGAAAATCTTGCGGAAATTTTCCGCCTCCTCCTGCTCCTGCGATTTGAATACGATTTTATCCAGCTTGGTGACTCCGCTGACAAGCTCGAGCACCTCGTCCCCGAATTCCCGTTTGATGTCCTCTTCGGTGGCGGGCGTGTCCTCGATGACGTCGTGTAAAAGCGCGGCCGCGACCGTCGGCGCGTCCAGCCCCAGCTCCATGAGGATGAGGGCCACGGCGCAGGGATGGATAAAGTAAGGCTCGCCCGAGGCGCGTTTTTGGTTGGAATGCGCCTCTTTGGCGTAATTGTACGCCTTGAGCAGCATATCCCTGTCCTTGTCGCCGTATAATTCGTAAATTTTATTCCATGTCGTAATCATGCGTCCCCGCCCTCCTTTTTTCTTTTTTCCGCGCCCGCCGTATCGACTTTTCAAACGGCCGTCATTCTTCTTGTAAAAAACAAATTTTCCGATAAATGGCGGAAGCGTTGAGGTCCGCTTTCACGCCCCGATAGACGATGAGCCTGCCCTCCCCGAAGGCCACCAGCCCCAGCTCCTCGAAGACGTTGAGGGCAAAGATAAATTCCCGCGTGTCGAAGCCGAGCGCGCCGCAGGAAAAAGCCAGCTCTTCCGCCGTCTCCCCGCTCAGCGAATTGACTTCGCGGCGGAGCGCCGCAAAAATATCCAGAAGGCTCTCGCGGCTCGTGTCCAGCCCCGCAAACATTTTATATCCGCAGATCTCGCGGTTGACAAATACCTGCCTGCCCTCCAGCGCGGCAATATTGAAATCGGACGGCGTATCGAGAAAGATAAAATCGCGGTAGCCGCCCAGGTCCGCGTCCGCGGCGGGCGATACGATCAGATTGTTGGCGAGGTTTTTCGAAGAGGGATAAAACAGGTCGCAGCCGAACGGCTCCAGATTTTTATAAAAGCGCAGCGTGCGCCTGTCCGAAGCGATCAGGCACAGCCCGTAAGCGCATTCCGCCCGCCTTTCTTCAATCAGCCCTTCCGTCTGCTCGGTGGTCAGCTCCGTCGTGCCCACGCCCACGGGCGCCGCGTACGCGCGCGCCACCGAATTGGAGAAGATGCTCCCGATAACGTTTCTGCCCGTCCTGCCGTCGTAGATCATGTCGCGGATAAAGCCCTTGATGTACTCCCGTCCCCGAAAATGCGAAATATTCACTTCGAAGATAAACCGCTTTTCGACGTCGCTCTCCACCAGCTTCAAATTTTTCGCCCCCGAAAAATACATCAGCTCGATATATTCGCTTTTGACGGAGAGGTGCGGAGACATATATTTGATCGGCCGCGCCGAGCAAGCCGCCGCCCGAATGGAAAACTGCGGCCGCCTGTGTCCTACGCCGTAAGGCTCCATCGCCGCCAGCTCGTGCGCAAACTTCTCGGAAAAGGGCTCCGAAATCTCCTCGCTGACGTAAATGCGCTGTTCAAAATCCTCCTCCGTATAGGAAGCGCGTATCTCCTCGTTAAGCGCGGCCTCCAGCCTGTCGAAATTTTCCGCCTTGAGGTTGATGCCCGCCGCCTGCGCATGCCCCCCGAACTCCTCGATATACGCCGAGCAATTCCGCAGCGCGGTATAGATATTCACGCCCTCGATGCTGCGCGCGCTGCCCTTCAGCATGTCGCCGTGGTGGACGAAAAGAAGGGTAGGGCGGTTGTATTCCTCTGCGATTCTCGCCGCCACAATCCCCACGAAGCCCGAATTCCAGCCCTCGTCCGAAAGCATGATGACGTATCCGTAGGCGCCCTTTTCGCGCAGCTTCGCCTTGGCGGAGGCATACAGCTCGTCGCAGCATTTCTGCCGTTCGGTATTGTAGGCGCACAGCTTGGCGGCGAGGGTAAGAATTTCGTTTTCGTCCTCCGAGATAAACAGCTGAAAGGCCGCCCGCGCGTCCCCCATGCGCCCCGCGGCATTGATGCGCGGCGCAATCGTAAACGCGAGATTTTGGGCGGTAACGGCGTCGTAAGTCTTTCCCATCAGCGCGGCAAAACAGCTTCTGGGGCGGGAATTGAACATCTTCAGCCCCTCCGTCACGATGTCGCGGTTTTCGCCGAGCAAGGGAACGCTGTCCGCCACAGTGGCGAGCGTGGCAAAATCGAGCAGCTTGTACGCGCCGTCGCCGATGAGCGCGCACGCAAGCTTAAACGCCACGCCCGCGCCGCAGAGATTGTCGTAGGGATACTCGTCCTCCAGCTTGGGATTGACGACGATACAGTCGGGCAGGGTTTCGGGCAGCTCGTGGTGATCGGTGACGATGACGTCCGCGCCCAGCTCGTAGATATATTGCGTCTCCTTCGCGCAGGAAATACCGCAGTCCACCGTAATAAACAGCTCCGGCTGGCAATCCTCGAAAATCCGATCGACGGCCTCCTCGGAAAGCCCGTAGCCGTCCGCGCGCTCGGGCACGTAGATGTGCGCTTCGACGCCGAATTCCTTCAGCGCGTGATACATAATCGCGCAGGCGCATACGCCGTCCGCGTCGTAATCCCCAAACACCGCCACCGTCCTGCCCTCGTCCCGCGCCGCGGCGATCAGCGCCACCGCCTCCTTCATGCCCTTCATTAAAAGCGGGGAAAGAAAATTCTTTCCCGAGGGGTGCATAAACCGCGAAATTTTTTCTTTCGTATCCACGCCTCTGGCGTAAAGAATGCGGACGATATGTTCCGTCAGCCCCGTTTCTTGTGCAAGGAGGGAAACTCTATTCAGTTGTTCCTCGGAAAACGAGTATTCGGGAACGATCTTTTTCATGTTTTTCCTTTTGTTTCCGGAAATCAAAAAATGGCGGAGTGGGGAAATCCAGCCCCTCCGCCACCTCTTGTCTTTATACGCGCGGTATTCCGCGCCGCGATTACGCTTCCGTCAAACTTTTATATTTCAGCTTTAACTTTTGTGCTTTCGTCAAACGCTTACATTCTTTCGTCCGACGGCGTTTCGCTTTTGCAAAACGCTCACGGTTTCGCCAAACGCTTATGCTCTTTCGTCCGACGGCGTTTCGCTTTTGCAAAACGCTCACGGTTTCGCCAAACGCTTATGCTCTTTCGTCCGACGGCGTTTCGCTTTTGCAAAACGCTCACGGTTTCGCCAAACGCTTATGCTCTTTCGTCCGACGGCGTTTCGCTTTTGCCAAACGCTCGCGTTTTCGCTCAACCTACGTTTCAATCGAACGTTTACGCCTGAGTCGGCGCGGCCTTGCCGTCCTCTTTAGGCGCGTCTTCCTTTTTGTCTTTGCCGCTCTTTTTATAATCGTATCTCGCGCGCTCGGCCGCTCTCTTATCCGAAAGCTTCTTCAGGGGCAGATAGATCGCAGGCATAAAGATAAGGGAGGCAAACGTTCCCGCAAGGACGCCGATCAGAGCCGCTATCGCAAACCATCTCACGGAAGCCACGGCGATGGCGCCCACCAGCACCAGCGCAACCGCGCTGACGGCGGCAAAAGCCAAAATCGTCTTGACGGGGAGAGAGGAAACAATCGCCTCGTCGGCGGATTTTTCCTTATACTCGTCCGTTTTGAAGTTCTCGCGCATCTTGTTCAACGCCAACATCGAGGTCACCGTCGTGTAGAGAAGCGCAAACGCTCCCGCATAAGCGAGGGACGCGGTGACGGGAAGCCGCACCAAAGCGACGAGGGCCACCGTCAGCAACGTTCCCGTCAGAGATGAAATCGCGGCCGCCGCGCCCATATTCAGCTTATAGCGTACGGCGATATAGATAAATTCCGCGAGGAGAACCACCGCGCCCGCGAGAGCCGCGCGCCACAGATAGCCCGCGGCAAGCGTAGCCGCCGCTCTTTCGGAGTTTGCCGTCACGTACAGGATAGCGCCCGCAAGCTCGCCGCTGTCGGCGGTAGCCGTCTCCAGCGCGCTTTCCACGGCGGTCTTTACTTCCGCAAGCTTTTTATCGTCCGTCTTGGCGGAGAACACATATACCAGCTCGCCGCCGCCCGAGGTTTCTCCGTCCATGGTATAGGCGTCTTTAAGGCCCGCTTTCTCCAGCGCGCTCTCACAGATATCCTTCACCTTTTCCGTTTTTACGTCCGAAACGGATACGTAGGAATCAAGTTTCACGGTCATGGTTTTGACGTCCGACGCGGTATAGTCGGCGTTGAAGCCGAAGATTGCCGCGACGATGATCCCCGCCGCCACGATAATCGCGCTGACGACTGTCCAAAGCTTCCATTTACCGACGGTCTTTGTCAATTTACTCATCGTCGTCCTCCTCCCTCACAAAGCGGAAATATTTATATTTATTCTTCGAGGCGGAGAGCAGCATGCAGTTGATAAAGCGCGTCCACAGGAGGTTGCAGAAAGCGCCCGTCGCGATACAGATCAGCGCCTGAAGCGCCATGGTGTGCAGTCCCGCCGCGCCGATCAGGAGGGCCGCCGCCCCCAAAGCCAGCACCGCGTAAATATCTATGACGCCCGCCAGCGTCTTTTTATAGCCCGCCTTGACGGAGGACTCCACCGTTTTTCCCGTTTCAAATTCCGACTTGATCGCGCCGTAAACGTGCGCGTTCAAAACGTTTGTCAAAAGCAGCCCGAACAGGAAGATCAGTACCGAGCCGAGGGTGACCTCGAAAATACCCGACGTGATAAACGCGAAGCAGATCGCGGTGACGATAAGGTAAGACAAGGTAGAATAGAGACATGCGCCGCCGAAGCCCCTGTATTTGATAACGGGCACGACGAGACAGGCCACAAGCACGATCGCCAGCGCGATATAGAGCAGGGTCAGCGCGTTGGAGCCGTAGGCCGCCTCAAACGTCCGCGTTTCATCGACCTTGAACGTAATGCCCAAATCTCCCGCGTTGATCGCGGAATTGAGCAGGATAGACACGGTCTGTGCCGTCTCGTACGTATAGGTATCCTCTCCGCCGATGTAGAGGGTCTTTTCGTTGATCGCCTCGGACACGGTCAGCTGAATGACGGAATTGTCACCCACCTTAAAGGAGAGGGTGCCGCCCGTGCTGCCCGACGAGGAATCGGAAGAGGCCGCCAGCGCCGTGGTGATCTCTTTGATTTTCTCCTGTCCCTTCTTCGTCAGCTTGATCATGACGTAAGTGCTTTTCCCGCTGGTTTTGGGCGAAAAGCTCTTGAAATAATCCTTTGCCGCGACGTCCTTTCCTTCCTCAAACACGGTTTTCGTGCCGTCGTGCAGGGTAAACGCGCCCGTATAGGCAAGATAGTTGAAGGACGTGGCTGCCGCCGTATCCGAAACGGGAAGCTCCACTCTCAAAGCGAAATCGTCCACCACGGAAACGCGGAAGGAAGAATACCCCTTCTTTTCATAGCGCGCGGCGATTTCCTTCTCGGCCGCCGCAAACGCGGTTTTGAAGGCTTCCTTCACCTCGTACTTGCCGCCCTCCGTCTCCTCGACGACGCCGTCGTCGGGATCGGTGCTCATGTACAGGCCCGTTTCCTTATAGCGCGTGTAGCTCTTCTGATATTCCTCGAGCTTGTCCGCGTCCTCGAGGGACTCGCACTCGTCTTTATACTCGGTTTCGGAAATGATTCCTTCGGGGTAATAATAGGTATAATATCCCCCGCCGAGATCCGCGCCGAGGTCGTACGTCTTGACGACGGGGTTCCATTCGCTTACGGCGCCGTTCCACAGGAACGGAAGCTCGAAGGACGGAACCACGATCATCGCGCACAACACGACGATTACGATGGTAATTAACGTCAGCAATACCACCGATTTCTTCTTGCCCATTGAATAGCCTCCTGATGATTTTCGGATAAACGTCACGGCGCCCCGCCGCGAAACGCGGCGCGCGCCTATATTAACACCGTTTTATTATATCCTATCTTCCGCCGCCCGTCAAGTCATAAAGGCGGCCTTACGGCAATTTTTTATTGCTTTTCACAAAAATACCCGCTTTCGCGCCCGTTCAGACGCTTGTCCGCGCCTTTTTTTCCGCCAGAATGTGCATCGCGCACTCGATGCGCTTCTTCATCATGGCGCAGGTCATCTCGTACGGCTCGTTTATATCGCCGTTGAAATGGTAATTGTTGGCGTTGCAGCCGCCCGAGCAGATAAATTTCGCAAAGCAGTCCCCGCATTTTTTTCGCGTGAACAGACAGGAATTTTTGAATTTTTCCCTGATGTCGGGACGGGTGATCCCCTCATAGACGCTGCCCATGTAAAAATCCTTGTCCCCCGCAAATTGGTGGCAGGGATAGAGGTCGCCGCTGGGGACGACGGAAAAATACTCGTTGCCCGCGCCGCACGCCGACACGCGCTTCGACAGGCAGGGCCCGCCCTCGAGGTCGATGTTGAAATGGAAGAAATTGAAGCCCTTCCCCTCGGCCAGCCGCCTGAGATATTCGTCGCAGAGATTTTCGTACTCCTTTTCGATGGCGGGCAAATGCTCGGCTTTGATCTCGAGGTCGGGAAGCTCGGTGACGACGGGCTCCATGGAAATGGAGTCGAGCCCCTGATCGGCGATAAACAGCACGTCCTTTGCGAAATCGAGATTTTTCGCCGTAAACGTGCCGCGCACGTAATAGCTCTTTTCCCCGCGCAGGGAGACGAATTTTTTGATGTTGCCGATGACGTAATCGAAGCTGCCCTTGCCGTTCACCGTCTTTCTGATTGCGTCGTGCACTTCTTTTCGGCCGTCGAGGGAAAGAACGACGTTTTCCATTTCCTCGTTGAAAAATTTAATCGTCTCGTCGTTTAACAAAAGCGCGTTGGTAGTCGTCGTAAACAAAAATTTCTTTCCCGCCTTCGCGGCCTGCTCCTTGGCGTAATAGACGGTATTTTTCAGTACGCCGAGGTTCATCAGCGGCTCGCCGCCGAAAAAGTCCATTTCCAGCACTTTCCGTTTTCCGCTGTTGGCGATGAGAAAATCGACCGCGGCTTTCGCGGTCTCCTCGCTCATAAATTCGCGCTCGGCGTGATAGGCGCCCTCGTCCGCGAAGCAATAGCGGCAGCGGAAATTGCAGTCGTGGCAGATATGAATGCAGAGGGCCTTTACCTCGTCGCTCTTCATGGGATAGGTGTTCACCTCGTCCTTAAAGAGCAGCCCCTGTTCTTTAAGCCCCTCGACGTCCGCGAGAATATTTTTTATCTCCTCGTCGGAAATGTACGTGATATCCACGTCCTGCCCCTCTTCCTTGGCCTTGAGGTAGTCGGCGGTGGTCTTGTCGCACTCGTGCAGGGAGCCGCTGCCCACGTCGTAGATATAATTTTTGTCCCGATAGCTGAAAACGTGTATCATAATCGTTAAAATCCCGTATGTATTTTCAAAGCGCGGTATTTTGCGCTTCCCGACGGCAAAAAGGGCGCGTAAGTTCTTTACGCGCCTTTACGCCGAATATTTTCGCCTTGCGAAATTACTTGCGTTCGATCTTCTCTTCGCGGGTAATTCTTTCGCAGGACTGGTTTCCTACCGTGCAGCTGGTTTTGCATGCGGACTGACAGGTGCTTCTGCATTCGCCGCAGCCCGTAACCTTTCTTTCAGCGGGTTTCGCGATCGTTTTGATCATAGCAGTTTCTCCTCTATAAATAAAATTCCGAAATTTATTATGCTACTATTATAATACACGCGGGCGGAAATTGCAAGCGGTTTATGCCAACTTTTTTTATTTTTCGGCAGTTCCCGCGTCCGCGCGGGGAAAACCTGCCGCCGCTTTACCTTCCGCCGTTTTACCTTCCGCCGCTTCCCGACGGCCGTCTGAAATTTTCAGAAACCTTCGCCGTTCGTTTTGCCCGTCCGCGGCTCGGGCGTCCGCGCGGCGGCTGTCTGAAATTTCCATAGATTTTTCCGCTAATCCCGCCCGTATCCGCAAATACGTCCCGCGCGGCGGCCGAACGCCGATTTTTCGTCGGCTGCCTTTCAATCCTGCCGATACTCGAGGATATCCCCGGGCTGACAGCCGAGCGCGCGGCAGATCGCGTCCAGCGTGGAAAAGCGGATCGCGCTGATTTTTCCCGTCTTGATTTTGGAAAGGTTGACGTTGGCGATCCCTACCTTTTCGGAAAGCTCGTTCAAAGACATTTTTCTGTCCGCCATGACGCGGTCGAGACGTAAAATTATCACTTTTTCTCACCTTCGGAAGATTTTCTTTTGATTTTGCACCGCATGCCCGTCACAGCGTTTCGTCCGCTTCCCGCTGCAGCTTCGCGCCGTATTGGAAAATATACGCCAGAAGCAGAAATACCAGCGAAATCAGGATCATGCCTCCGTTCACCGATACCCCCAAGCGAAATTTTCCGAAAAACATTCCGCAAACGACCTGAAGGGTCGTCTCCCCCACTACCGCCCAGCCGAGCAGCACGAAAGCCGTGATTTTAAGATATTTGATACAGGCGTCGCAGAAAGGCGTGCTGTTTTTCTCCAGCGCTCTTGCAAATTTAGAGACAAACAGCAAAATAACGCCGTAAAAGGCCAGCCGAAACGCCGCCGCAGTAAGCGCCACCGCCGCCATTTTCGTCAGGGGAATGTTTTCAAAATCGGGCGAACGCAGGGAAACGAACAACTTTCCGCCCTCTACGCTCCATGTTCCAAACGAGCCCTCGCCCGCTCCGCCCAGCCTTTCAAGCGCTTCTTTCCAGACGGACAGCGAGCTGCCTATTTCCACCGTGCCGTTCACCTGTCCCGATACGGAAAGCCAGCTTTCGGGAATGCTCGCGCACACTGTCGCGCCGATCAGCGCAAAACCCGTCGCCACAAACGCCAGCACGCAAACCACCAGCGCCACGATTTTAGAAATTTTCCCGATCGTCTGTATTTTTTTCAGATTTTCCATGAGTTTACTCCTCGCAATTTTGTTTTTGCGAGTTAAGTATATCATAAAAATTTATGTCTGTCAACTATTTTTTAACGTTTATCGTTAAATTTTTTATGTAGAAATGATATGTAAACCTTTAATCGTGATGGACGTTTACAGAAACGATACCGCTCAGCACGCCCGCCACGGCGCCGAACGCCAGCTCCGCGAGAATCAGCCAGGACAAAGAGAAATCTCCGCCGACCATAGCAAAAACGAGGTAGGTGAGCATGACGGTGAGGAGCCCCGCCACCAGCCCCTTCAGCCAGCCTTTTTCGCCCCGAATCCCGAAGAAACAGCCGAAGAGAATAGCAAACGCCTTGATACACTGATTGACGGGTTTGACGACGGAATCGGAGAGATTGGCAAATTTGAGGATAAGGGAAAAGATAAGCACGGCCGCAAGGCAGAACAGAATAGAGAGCAAAACGGCCTTGGCGATCTGTACCAGATGGGAAGCAAACGAATTTTCCGACTGCATAATGAGAGAATACCTCCGCGATAGGATTTTCTTAATTATCCTATGCGGAGGCATTCCCGTTTTAGAAGCGTTTACAAAAAACGCGCTTATTCCTTGCTTTCGTCGTCGGACTTTTTCTCTTCAACCGCCGCCTCGTCGGATTTTTCCGCCGTTTCTTCAAACACTTCCCCGTCGGCTTTGGGTTCCTCGGGAGGAAGCTCCGCCTTTTCGGTTTTAGGCGCTACCGCGTCCGTCTGATATACGGCCTGTTTATCAAATTTGAGGTAGGATTTGCCGCTGGCTTCCGTGCCCGTTTCGAGGATAAAGGTGTTGTCCTCGGGATTGACTTCCACGACGATGCCGCAGATGCCGCCGATTGTCTTTACCTTATTGCCGGGCTGAATCGCGTCCAGCATGGCCTGCGTCTCCTTCTGTCTCTTTTTAGAAGAACGGCTGTTGAGCACCATGAACACCACGATGACCAAAACAAGGCCGATAATCAACACCCAGGACATCCAACTATTTCCCGCGGGAGCCGCAGAAGAAGAATTTGACGCTTCCGACGCCAACAAATTAAACAACATGATTTTTTCTCCTTGAGATTGTTTTTGAAGTTTTATAATTCAATGATAACCTTTTTTTACTTTTTTTGCAAGTATTTCCATGTCGGATTATAACATTTTTTCGGTTTTCACTTATTTTTCATTTGTTAAGCACGGAAGTTTTTTACCATTTTCCCTCGCCGCCGTATTTTCCGTAAAATTCTTTGGCGTAGTCCCGCACGTAACCGCCGAGAATCGCTCCCCGCAGTCCCTTCATCAATTTATGCAAAAACGTGATGTTGTGCAAGCTCAACAGCATGGCCCCGAACATTTCGTTGACGTTGATGAGATGCCTCAGATAGGCTTTTGTATAATGCTTGCAGCAATAGCAGTCGCATTCGGCGTCCAAAGGCGTGAAGTCCTCTTTATATCTGCCGTTTCTCACCACCACGCGGCCGCGGGAAGTCAAGGCCGTGCCGTTGCGCGCAATGCGCGTCGCCAAAACGCAGTCGAACATGTCCACGCCGCGCATGGTGCCCTCGATGAGACAGTCGGGCGAGCCTACGCCCATCAAATACCTGGGTACGTCCGTCGGCAGCTTGTCCTGCAAAAATTCGAGATTTTCATACATCAGCGGTTTAGGCTCTCCGACGGAAAGTCCGCCGATCGCAATCCCGTGCTTGACAAACGGCATGCACCGCGCGAGGCTCTCCGCGCGCAAATCCGTATATACGTTGCCCTGAACGATGGGAAAAAGCGCCTGATGAGGCCTGTTTTGCCCCTCGTGGTACTTGTAACAGCGCTCCAGCCAATTTCCCGTGCGGATCATGGCCGCTTCTGCCTGCGCATGGGTAAAGCCGTACTCGCTACACTCGTCGAAAGCCATAATGATGTCCGCGCCGAGATTTTCCTCCACCTGCATGGCCTTTTCGGGCGTAAAAAAGTGCTTGCTGCCGTCGATATTGGAGGAAAACTCCACGCCCGCGTCGGTGATTTTGTTGAGCTTCGCCAGGGAAAACACCTGAAAGCCGCCGCTGTCCGTGAGAATGGGCCTGTTCCAATTCATGAAGGCGTGCAGGCCGCCCGCCTTTTTCACCAGCTCGTCGCCGGGGCGCATGTAAAGGTGGTAGGTGTTGGCCAAAACAATCTGCGAGCCCGCTTCTTCGAGATCGCGCGGAAAGACGCCCTTTACGGTCGCCTGCGTGCCGACGGGCATATAGACGGGGGTTTCTATATCCCCGTGGGGCGTGTGCAAAACGCCTGCGCGCGCGCCCGTTTCGGGGTCGGTTTTTATCAGCTCAAAAGAGAAAAATTCGTTGTTCATAACCCGTAAATTATAACATATTTATATCGGAAAAGCAACGGTTTACACGCCTTTGTCATTCGGTCTTTTTCTATATCTCATGTTTTTTGATTTCTTTATATAAACTGCGAGATATTAAATTCGCTTTTGTTGATACGAGCTTTTTTCTCTTTCCAAATTTCTGTGGCAACTTGTCTATAATCGGGGTCTTGTATCGAACATATAAAGTCCCCCACCCATTTTAATATAACATTATAATCATTTTCTACCGCCTTCAAACAGTCAAATACTTCCTTATCCCTCTTTTTGCGTTCCGCTTCGCCTAAAAGTACGACGGCCGCGCCTCTTAAATTCAATGCCCAAGCTATTATTATAAGGCGAGTATAATCCTCCGTTTTTCTTCGCTTGTTTGGAATACCGAAAAATTTTTGGTCGCTTTCATTACACATAATCATCAGAGCCTTTAAGTCTTGCTCTATCCTTACTTCCCAATTACCGCTTTTACCTTTGTTTCGCATATCGTTACTCCTAAAAAATTTTTAATTTCGGAAAAAATTTCCTTATTACGAAACATTTTACCACAAAAAAGGTGTAAAATCAAGTAAATATATTCGTTATAAAGAAATTATTTTCGTTATTACGAAACTTTTTTGAGTTAAGGAGGTTTTAGAAATGCAAAAGATAAGGCCCGATTTAGATTTGGGGAATGCAATTCAAAAATTAAGAAGAAAAAACAAAATGACACAAGACGCGGTTTTAACAAAGTTACAGCTAATGAACATTCCTATTTCCAAAAGCACTTATGCAAAGATAGAAACAAATAGAATGAATATTAAAGTCAGCGAACTGATTGCTTTGAAAATAATATTCAACGCTTCTTTCGACGACTTTTTCAATGATTTGATAAAGGATTGCGAAGCTCTCGGCGAAGTTTGAAATACTTACGTCTAAGATATTCAATCTATCGATTTTGTGGGACGGAAAACGCCGCCCGCGGAAATTTCCGCGGGCGGCGTCCCTTCGCCGTCGTTTTATTCCAGCTCAAACGCGCCTGTATATAACTGATAATACACGCCCTTTTGAGCAATCAACTGTTCGTGCGTGCCGCGCTCGATAATGCGGCCGTGATCCAGCACCATAATCGCGTCGGAATTGCGCACGGTGGAAAGTCGGTGCGCGATGACAAACACCGTTCTGCCCTGCATCAGTTTATCCATGCCGTCCTGAACGAGCGCCTCCGTGCGGGTATCGATCGACGAAGTGGCCTCGTCGAGAATCATCGCGGGCGCGTCCGCCACCGCCGCGCGGGCGATAGACAAAAGCTGTCTCTGACCCTGCGACAAATTTGCGCCGTTGTTGGTCAGCATACTGTCGTACCCCTCGGGCAAACGGCGGATAAAGTCGTCCGCGTTGGCGAGCTTCGCCGCCGCGATACATTCCTCGTCCGTCGCGTCCAGCCTGCCGTAACGGATATTTTCCATAACCGTCCCCGTAAACAGGTTGGTGTCCTGAAGCACGATTCCCAGCGAACGCCGCAGGTCCTTTTTATTGATTTTATTGATATTGATTCCGTCGTAACGGATTTTGCCGTCCGCGATGTCGTAAAAACGATTGATAAGGTTGGTAATCGTGGTTTTGCCCGCGCCCGTCGCGCCGACGAATGCAATCTTCTGCCCTGGCTTCGCGTACAGCGAAACGTCCGTCAGCACCTGCTTTTCGGGCACGTAGCCAAAATCGACGTGTTCCATGACGATATCGCCCGTAAGCTCGGTATAAGTAACGGTATTGTCCGCCTTATGATAATGCCGCCACGCCCAAAGATTGGTGCGTTCCTCCGTCTCGGAAATGGTTCCGTCCGCGTCCTTTTTCGCGTTGACCAGCGTCACGTAACCGTCGTCGTGTTCGGGTTCCTGATCCATAAGCTCGAAGATACGGGACGCGCCCGCAAGCCCCATGGCAATCATGGCAATCTGCTGCGAGAACTGCGACACCGTCTGCGAAAACTGCCTCGAAAGCCCCAAAAACGCGATAATGGCGCCGATCGACAGCGCGGGAATCTCCTTCCACGCCCAAATTCCGTTTACCATATTTTCCAGCGCGAGATTGGGCGCCGCAAAGCAAATGAGCAGCCCGCCGACGATGGCAATCAGCACATAGAGAAAGTTGCCGATATTGCCGAGAATGGGCATGAGGATATTACCGAAAATATGCGCCTTTTCGCTGTCCTCGAAAAGCTGTTTGTTCAGCTTGTCGAAGTCGCGTTCCGCCGCCTCCTCGTGCGTAAATACCTTGACGACCTTCTGCCCCTTCATCATTTCTTCCATGAAGCCCTCTTCCACGGCCAGCGAACGCTGCTGCGCGACCATGAATTTGGAGCTTGCGCCGCCGATTTTTTTGATGACGGCCATCATGATTGCCGTACAGGCAAAGACGACCAGCGTCAGCCAGATACTGTAAAAGAACATCACCGCGACGGCCGAAATCAACGCCACCACGCCCGATATCACCGCGGGGATACTCTGTCCCACCAGCTGGCGGAGCGCGTCGGTATCGTTGGTATAGGTACTCATGATATCGCCGTGCGCGTGCGTGTCGAAATATTTGATGGGCAGGCTTTCCATCTTATTGAACATATCCGTACGGAAACGGTCAAGCACGCCCTGGGTCACGCTCGCCATGATCTGCGTATAGGCCACGGAAGCGATCAGCCCCACCAGATAAAGCACGCCCATGGTATAAACCAGGGAAATCAGCTCGCCTTTTACCGCTCCGAATTTGTCGGGGCTCTGCACGCCGGGGACAATGATGCCGTCCACCAGCTGTTTGGTGAACACCGACGAAACAATGCTCGCCACCGAGCTTAAAACGATACACACGGCCGTGATAATCAGAGCCGCTTTATAGTAATGGAAAAGGTACTTCAAAAGCCTTTTCATGGTGCCCTTTTTCACCGCGCCCTTGGGCACGGGCATTCCGCCGCCGCGCATTTTCATGCCGCGCATGGGCCTGACGGCTTTCGTATTGGTTTGTTCGGCCATCAGCGGACACCTCCTTCTTTGTCATTTTTCGCAGGGACGTTATCCTTTGCGGAGACGTCATTCTTTGCGGGAATATCTTCTTCCGCGGGGACGTCTGCGGCCTTGCCGCGCGTCTGCGATTCGTAAACCTCGCGGTAAATTTCGCTGTTTGCCATCAGCTCCTCATGCGTGCCTGCGGCCAAAATTTTGCCGCCGTCCATGACGAGGATTTTGTCCGCGTGTTCCACGGACGCCACGCGCTGAGCGATTATGATTTTGGTCGTATCGGGGATTTCGTCCGCGAACGCCTTTCTGATTAAAGCGTCCGTCTTGGTATCCACGGCCGAAGTCGAGTCGTCCAAAATAAGCACCTTCGGTTTTCTCAAAAGCGCGCGGGCAATACAAAGCCGCTGCTTCTGGCCGCCCGAAACGTTGGTGCCGCCCTGTTCGATATAGGTGTCGTAGCCGTCGGGAAACGCCCGCACGAAGTCATCCGCCTGCGCGAGCCTGCACGCCCGCTCAAGTTCCTCGTCCGTCGCGTTCGGGTCGCCCCAGCGCAGGTTTTCCTTGATCGTGCCCGAAAACAGCACGTTCTTTTGAAGCACCACCGCCACTTCCGAACGCAGCGTTTCGAGATCGTATTCCCTAACGTCCCTGCCGCCGACATACACGGTCCCCTCCGTCGCGTCGTAAAGGCGGGGAATCAGCTGAATCAGCGAGGTTTTGGAGGAACCCGTTCCGCCGAGAATACCCACCGTTTCGCCCGATTTGATGTCGAGGTCGATGTCCGCCAAAGCGTACTTTTCCGCCTTTTTAGAATATTTGAAGCTGACGTTATCAAAACGAATGCTGCCGTCCTTGACTTCCCTGACGCCGTTTTCGGGGCTGACGAGGTCGGATTTCTGTTCCAGAACCTCCGCGATACGCCGCGCGGATTCCGCAGACATGGTAATCATGACAAACACCATGGACAGCATCATCAGCGAGGACAGGATCTGCACGCCGTAGGTGATCATGGCGGACAAACCGCCCGTGCCGAAGCCCTCCGCGTTGGTTACGGAGCCTGAAGTCGGGTCGTAAACGCCCGTGGCGATAATCATTTTTGCGCCGAAAAAGGAAATCAGCATAGACGCGAGAAAGATACAAAACATCATTACGGGGCTGTTGATGGCGAGGATTTTTTCCGCCTTCACGAAATCCTTTTTCACGTCCTCGGACGCTTTCCCAAACTTTTCTTTTTCGTATTCCTCGCGCACGAAGGATTTGACGACGCGGATTCCGCTGACGTTTTCCTGCACCGAGTTGTTGAGGTTGTCGTATTTTTTGAAAATACGTCTGAAGAACGGCATGACGTAGCGCATAATCAGGACAAGCACCACGGCCAGCAGGGGAATGATCGCCACGAAGATCAGCGCCAGACGGTGATTGAGCTTAAAGCTCATGACAAACGAAAAAATAAACATCAGCGGCACGCGGAACGCGATGCGGATACACATCTGAAAAGCGTTTTGCACGTTTGTGACGTCCGTCGTCAGCCGCGTCACCAAAGACGAGGACGAAAATTTATCCACGTCCCCGAACGAAAAGCCCTGCACCTTATAAAACAGGTCCTGCCGCAGATTTTTCGCAAAGCCGCAGCTTGCCGTAGCCGCAAACCTGCCCGCCAGAAATCCGCTGATCAGCGAACACGCCGCCAGCCCCACGAGAATGCCGCCGTTGATCAAAATCGGCCGCATCGTCAGGTTGTTGCCCGCTCCTTCGATCTCGTCGATCAGTCTCGACATAAACAGCGGGATCAAACATTCGAAAATCACTTCGAGTACCATGAAAATGGGAGTGAGAATCGACTGCTTCTTGTACTCCCTGACACTCTTTGTCAATGTTTTTACCATAACCGAAAATTTTATCTCCTCTAAAATGTTTTCTCTTTATACCGTTTCGCCGTGTGCACACGCTACTCCAGATTTTTATAAACGCGCTCGAGATATTCCGAAAATTTCTCCTTTTCCTCGTTTGAAAAGCCCTTGAGAAGCATTTCCTCCGTTTGGCGGTGTTCGCACTGGATCTGTCGGAAGGTGATCTTCTCCTTCTCCGTCAGGCGGACGTTTTTCGCGCGGCGGTCGTTTTCATTGGTTTCAAGATATACGTGCCCCTTTTCCACCAGACGGTTCACGATCCCCGATACCGTGGCGTGAGAACAGTCGAAAAATCGTTCGATGTCCCTGAGCGTGACGGGTTCGTCCTCGCAGCGGTGCAGATACCATAAAATTTTGCCCTGCGAAAAGGTGATGTCCCTCTGCGCGCGGCGGCAGTTCGCCTGCCGCTCCAGCTTCTCGCTTATTTTCTTGAAATACAACCCTACCTGCGTTTCCATTCCGTATAGGTTTCCTTCCGCTCCGTCCGCGTTTCCGCTTTGTATTCTTCCGCGGGATACGGCTCTCCCCCGCTTCGGTTTTTTCGAGCGATACTTTTATTATATGAAGCATGCTACATAAAGTCAAGCGTTTGAAAGGGGTGATTTTTCATTTCACAAAACTTCCATTTTTTGACAAAGAAAGACTTGTTCCGCGCTTTGAACGGTTGTAAAATAAAAGAAAAAAACTTACCGAGCGGCAAGGGCAGGGTAAGGGCGAGGTGTTTTTTTGACAAACGGTAATTTTCCCGAAAGATTGAGGGACGCCATGGACAGGCGGAGGATAACGGGGCGCGAACTGGCCGCGGGAGCGGGAACGACGGAAGCGACGGTTTCGAGGTACTTAAGCGGCGCGAGAAGCCCCGAAAATTTTGAAATTTTGGCGCGGACGGCGGAATTTTTGGACGTTTCGGCGGATTATCTTTTAGGGCTGACCAACAATCCTTTTCAAAAAGGCTCTCTGCCCGTGGAAGTAAAAGAATTGCTCGCCCGATATCTTCGGGCGAGCGACGACGACAGAAAAGTACTTTGGGCGATCCTCGATAAATACAAAGCGGAATAATCCGATACCTCCGCCATTTCTTTAACGCGGTAAATACTTTATAAACGGGCGCCTTAATTTCCCCTGACTATGCGTATGCACAAATAACATAAGCGGTAAATACGTTATAGAGGGGTACCTCAATTTCCCTTCAATTTTCCAATCCCAATAAATAATCGGTGGAGACGCCGAAAAAGGCCGCAAAATCCGCCAGCAAAGAGAGCGGCGGTTCCCTCTGCTGTTTTTCATAATGCAGATACGTTATGGCGCTGATGTGGAAATAGGCCGCGACCTGCTTTTGCGTCCAGCCTTTTTCCTCGCGCAGCTCTTTCAGACGCTGTCCCAAAATAATTTCCAAAATCGTTATTCTCCTGTTAAAATATTACCATTTGGGAAATTATTAATCTCTTTTACTACCAAAACGTTAGCGTTTCAAAAAATAATATGCCAAAAACACCGTGTGCGGGAGCGCACGGCTCTATGTATCCTTCAAAAAGTTCAGTCGCCTCTGCCCATGACGAAATCCATGGAACAATCGAAAAATTCCGCCATTTTATAAACGTTTTCTGCCGTCGGCATGCACTTTCCGTTCTGCCAATTGTAAAGAACGGATTCCGAAATATGCAGTTCGCCGTGACAGAGCGCGTAACGGCTTTTATGGAAATGCTCAAACAGAAACCTGAAGCGCTCGGGAAAAGGCGGGCAGGGAGAAAATTTCTTTCCTTCCTCATAATTTTCCGAGGTTGCGAAGTAATCCAGCGGGCACTGAAAGCAATCCGCTATCTTGACAAGTATTTCGATTTTCGGTACTCTCATTCCCTTCAGATAACGGGAAATCGTGGATTTGGAAACGCCTATGGCTTCGCTCAATCGGGTAATGTCAATCCCTTTCTCGCCCATGATATCTTTCAGCCTTTCCGAAACCTTTTCCGTAAAAGTTTTCTTCTTGTTATCGGAATTATCTCCGGAATCCTTTTCTGAACAGCTTTCTATTTTGCACATAAAAAAGCCTCCCTTATTAAATATTATCTCTGCAATCGACACATTTTACTTGCAAGTTGCCAATTTCGGAGTTATAATATAAATAGTTGCAAAATAGCAACAAACTGAAGAAAAGGGAAGGTATTCTATATGGAAAACGATTTGCTCTGCCTTATCGGGGAGGCCGTATTGTTAGAAGTGCACGGCATAAAAGACGTTTCTTACCCGATGGATGAGGAGAATGCGTGCATCGTCGTCACGGACGAAAACAAACGTTATAAGCTCACTTTGGAAAAATTGGAATAAAAAAATCCGCCGCACATGTAATTTGTGCCTTCGGATTTCTGTCTTCGCTCATCGCTTTTATATATTTTATAAAATATTGTCTAAGATTCCGTTCAAAAAATCGAAAATAATTCCCCGAAAATGTAAATTTTCGGGGAATTTCTATTTTAGTCGGCCTTTTTTACAAACAGACCGTTTGCGTCCGCATCGACGACGAGCTTATCGCCCGCCGCATAATCGCCCGCAAGAATATTTTTTGCCAGCATGGTTTCCAGCGTGTGCTGCATATACCGTTTCAGGGGCCGTGCGCCATATACGGGATCATAGCCGCTGTCGATGATATAATCAACGGCGTTTTCGGTTAAAGACAGGTGCAGTTGTTTTTCCTCCAGCCGTTTTTTCAGATCCTCGGCCAAAAGCTCGACGATCCGCCCCACCTCCGCCTTGGTGAGCGGCTTGAAAAACACAATCTCGTCCAGACGGTTCAAAAATTCGGGACGGAAGGAGGCCTTCAGCAGCCGATCGACCTCCGACCTCGCGGCTTGAGAAATGCTTCCGTCGCTCTGTATGCCGTCGAGGATCGCGGACGAGCCCAAATTTGAGGTGAGAATGATGACGGTATTTTTGAAATCCACCGTCCGTCCCTGCCCGTCGGTAATTCGTCCGTCGTCCAGCACCTGAAGCAGAACGTTAAACACGTCGGGGTGCGCCTTTTCCACTTCGTCGAACAACACCACCGAATAAGGTTTACGCCGCACGGCCTCGGTCAGCTGGCCGCCCTCGTCGTAGCCCACGTATCCGGGAGGCGCGCCGATCAGACGCGAGACGGAATACTTTTCCATGTATTCGCTCATGTCGATACGCACCATATTTTTTTCGTCGTCGAACAGCGACCGCGCCAGCGTCTTGGCCAGCTCCGTCTTGCCCACGCCCGTGGGCCCGAGGAAGAGGAACGAACCGATCGGCCGCCCGGGATCGGCGATCCCCGCGCGCGAACGCAAAATGGCGTCCGCCACCGCCTCCACGGCCTCGTCCTGTCCCACTACTCTCCCGTGCAGGGTTTCGGGCAGACGGAGAAGCTTTTCGCGCTCGCCCTCCATTAGCCTGGAAACGGGTATCCCCGTCCAGCGCGCCACGATACGCGCGATTTCTTCTTCCGTAACGCGGTCTCTCAAAAGCGTGGAATCCTTGGCCGAAGCCGCCGCCCGCTCGCTTTCCTCCAGCTCCTTTTTCAATTGCGGAATTTTACCGTACTGCAGCTTGGAAGCCGCTTCGAGGTCGTATTCGCGCTGCGCTTTTTCCAGCTGCGCGTTGGCCTCCTCCAGCTCCTCGCGGATTTTCTGCACCTTGCCGATCGAATTTTTTTCGTTGTCCCACTTGCTCTTCATCTCCGCGTAGTTGGCGCGCAAGGCGGCCAGCTCCTTCTGCGTTTCGGCAAGATGCGCAGCCGAAAGATTGTCCGTCTCCTTTTTCAGGGCGTTTTCCTCGATTTCCAGCTGCATGATCTTCCGCGAAATCTCGTCCATCTCCGCGGGCATGGATTCCATTTCCGTCTTAATCATCGCGCACGCCTCATCTACAAGGTCTATCGCCTTGTCGGGCAGAAAACGGTCGGTGATATAGCGGTTGGACAAGGTCGCCGCCGCAATCAGGGCGTTGTCCTGTATCTTGACGCCGTGATACACCTCGTAACGCTCTTTCAGGCCCCTCAAAATGGAAATCGTGTCCTCTACCGTGGGTTCGTCCACCATCACGGGCTGGAACCGCCTCTCGAGCGCGGGGTCTTTTTCGATATACTTGCGGTATTCGTCGAGCGTGGTGGCGCCGATACAATGCAGTTCGCCGCGGGCGAGCATGGGCTTCAAGAGATTGCCCGCGTCCATGGCTCCGTCCGTCTTGCCTGCGCCGACGATCGTGTGCAGCTCGTCGATAAACAGAATAATGCCGCCTTCGCTCTTTTTAACCTCCGCCAGAACGGCTTTCAATCGCTCCTCAAATTCGCCGCGAAACTTCGCGCCCGCAATCAGCGCGCCGATATCGAGGGAAAACACCTTGCGGTTTTTCAGCGAATCGGGCACGTCGCCCTTCATGATACGAATGGCCAGCCCCTCTGCAATCGCGGTTTTGCCGACGCCCGCTTCGCCGATTAAAACGGGATTATTTTTCGTCTTGCGCGACAAAATACGGACGACGTTGCGTATCTCCTCGTCGCGCCCGATCACGGGATCGATTTTATGCCGACGCGCTTTCTCCACAAGATCGGTTCCGTATTTGTTGAGAACGTCGTACGTGTCCTCGGGATTTTCGCTGTTGACCCGCTGATTGCCGCGCACGCCCGCCACCGCCTGCATAAAGGCGTTCTGGTCGATGGAAAACTGTTTCAGCAGTTTTTTCACCGCCGCGTCGGGCTTTTCGGTAAGCCCGAAAAACAGATGCTCGACGGACACGTAGCTGTCCCCCATTTTTGCCGCCTGCTTTTCCGCGGCGTCGAGCGCTTCCGCCAAAGCGGAAGAAATATACTGCTCCCCGCCGCTCACTTTTACGCACCGTGCGATTTCCGATTGTACGGCCGACGACAGAGCGTCGAGGTCAAGCTCCATTTTTTTGAGCAATTGAGGAATAAGCCCCTCGTCGGCCGTAATGAGGGCATAAAACAAATGCACCTGCCCGATTTCCTGGTTGCCGTATTCCTTGGCGACCGACTGCGCGTCCTGAAGCGCGGTCACCGATTTTTCCGTAAATTTCCGCATATCCATATAGCGTACCTCCTCGCCCCTGCCCGAGAGCTTCTTCCCGCAGGGCTTTTCAATCTTGTTTTCGCTATATTTTTAACCCTTTTTCGCCCTTTTCAAACATTTTTTCAATAACTTTTCGTAAAATCCAATTTATTCTTTTTCTTTTCGTTCGTCTGTTTTGTCGTCGCACAAAATCTGGGCGATTACCAAAATATCCTTGGCCATTTTGGTTACGACTTTCGAAGTCGCGTTTTGACGCATATTTCTTTTGAAGCTGCCATTCTTTTTTTGCCATTCTTCGCAAGTATCATGGTTTTCCGTCAATTTTTGTTGTTGCGAACAGTAGCCCCTTTTTTCTCTGTAAAATGTAAGCCCGCATTTGGTATAATATGTTTCATGGTATTGACAGCTCAGGCAATGCTTGGGGGTTTTCAATTCTTTTTCTTCCATATCTGTCTCCTCGAGTATTTGTGAGACAAGTATAGCACAATTTTTTGGGACTGTGTTAAAAGCACAGAAAATCTGTGATTTATTATATCTTCACCCGATTTTTTCGACTTTTCTCTGTAAAAAGTAAGCCTCCATTTCGTATAATACGGTCATGATATTGACGGTTAAAACGAGCTTGGAGGACAATTTTCTTTCTTCCATAGCTCGTCTTTCCTACAAATATATTGGTAATTCAAGTGTTCTTACTGATTTTTTGGTAGAATAAAGGCAATGGGGAGAGACACTTATGTTGAATTATGGAGAAGCGCTCAAATATCAACGGGAAATACGCGGCCTTTCCCAATCGGAATTAGCCCAAAAGACAGGCTTAAAGCAACAAACGATCAGTTGGAGCGAAACAAACAAAGGATTGCCGAATATTGATTTTTGCGTACAGCTTGCCGATTTTTACGGTATCACTCTGGACGAACTCGTCGGGCGCGACCAAGGAAGAGAAATGCCCTCGAAATAATATAAATAAAGACCGCCGAAGCGGTCTTTTTCGTTATCCCTTTACTTGCGTGACGATTACCCAGATAATAAACCCTGCGAGGATGATCCCGCCGAGGATCAGCCGTATTTTCAGGGCTTTTTTTTCGTCCATGGGCACATATACTTTGTATCCGCACTTCGGACACACCCCGTTTTCCATTTCCGCGCCGCATTTTCGGCAGTGCATGGTTTCGGGATTGCCCGAAGGATTTTTATTTCCTTTCGGCATACTCTTTTCCCTCCCGTTTTCTTTTTTTCGTTTTTATTGTAACACAATTCTGCCGCCGCCGCAACAAAATAAGGCCGCACGGCGGTTTTTTTCACGCAAAAATCTTATTCGGCCGCTATACACCGTCTCTAAAAACTTGAACTTTCGGCCATACTTTGTTATAATAGAAGCAAAAATACAGGAATGCGAAGCATTCATAGGTATTTTCGCGCCCTATTCAAACATAGCTTGCCTATGTTATAATAAAAGCGAAAAGAAGCCGCGCTACAATAAAATTGAGGAAAAACCTTATGCAATTTACCCCTATCGACAACAGCAACATCGAACAGCTTGCGGCCTACTATAAAAAATGCCGTTACCGTATCTGCGATTATTCCGCGGGGATCAAAATCATGTGGCAGAACGCGGGCTACGAATACGCAAAAGCGTGCGGCTGTCTGCTGGTAAAAAGCAAATGGGGCGGTCAAACCTATTTCGATTATCCCGTTCCCATCGACGATGAAGCGGACGTCAACGCAGCCCTGGTGGCCTGCGGCGAGTATTGCGCGGAGCATTTTATCCCCTTTCGGCTCTGCGACGTGCCCGCCTGCGCGGTGTGCACCGTCCTCGGCTGTTATCCGAATATCGAAATCCGTACCGAACGCAATTTCGACGACTATCTCTATCTCGCGGGCGATTTTATCAGGTTCGAGGGCAAAAAGTACGCGGGACAGCGCAACCATATCCGAAAATTTTACGCGGCCTGTCCCGACGCCGTGTTCGAGACCTTCGGCAAAAACGATCATGCGCGTATCCGTAAGTTCTGGAAAAAGTTCGGCGATCGAAACGATTCGCCCGGCGCCAAAACGGAGCTGAAATTCGCCCACGCGATGACGGAATACGTCGGGTCGGACATGTTCGTCTCGGGCGGGTTTACGTTAAACGGCGAAATCATTTCCTTCTGCTTAAGCGAGATCTGCGGCGAAACGCTGATCGACCATATCGAAAAAGCGCTGACGGACTACGAGGGAATCTATCCCGCCACCGTTCAGGAGTTTGCCAAAACCTTTGCGCAAAACGTCAGATATATCAACCGCGAAGACGACGCGGGAAGCCGAGGCCTGCGCATTTCCAAGCTGCAATATCAGCCGCTGGAAATCCTGCGTAAGCACCTGATCCACGTCAAGACGCCCATCAATCGTCTGAAAAAAATTCCCGTTATCAAGGGCGAAAACGGTATTTCCCTGACGCCGATCACGGAAAAAGACATTCCCGCCTACAATCGGCTGTGCCTCGACGACGAGCGAAACCGCTGGTGGGGTTACGATTACCGCGAGGACTGCCCGTGTCCCAAACGGGATTATTTCTATAAAGACCAAAAAAAGGATTTTGCCAACCGCATGGCCATGAATTTTGCGATACGCAAAGACGGGAAATTTTTGGGCGAAGTCATTTTATACAATTTCGATTTCCGCGGCGGCGCGGAGATCGGCGTGCGTATTCTGCCCGAGGCGGACGGACAAAAGCTCGGCCGATACGCCTTCTCCCTCATGGCGAATTATGCCATCTATACGCTGGAGCTCGTCCAGATAAACGGCAAATGCCTCAAAGAAAACGTCGCTTCGGCAAAAATGCTTTCGTCCGTCATGCAGAAGGTCGGCGAGGACGAAACTTATTATTATTTCAGAAAAATCGTATAAAAGAAAAAAGCCCTGCTTTGCTCGAAGCGGGGCTTTTCTTTTCAGGGGAAGCACACTTTCCAAACAACTCGGCCGATCGGACAAACGACGATTCTTTGCAAACTCATCGCCGTCAACCAAACCGAACAAACGAGCCTTTTTGCAAACTCATCGCCGCCGCGAAACCCAACAAACAGGCTTTTTTTACAACAACGTTTCGAAAACGCGCAAAACCGAATCGACAAGCTTTCCGATAAAGGTCTGTCGCGTATCCTCTATCGTCATGCGTTTGGACACGGCAAACACGTCCTCGCCGTCCTGTTTCACCGCCGCGACGGCGTCGCAATGCGAGAAATATACGGCGTTTTCGAAGTGCAGATACAGGCTTCGGTAATCGAGATTGATCGTACCCACCACCGCCGCCTCGTCGTCGCAGACCATGCTTTTCGCATGGATAAACCCCGGCGTGTATTCGTAGATCTTCACGCCCGATTTCATCAACGGCGCATAATTGGAGCGCGTCAGGCGGAACACCATTTTTTTATCGGGAATTCCCGGCGTAACGATCCGCACATCCACCCCGCGCTTGGCCGCGTTGCACAGCGCCGTGCGCATAAAATCGTCCAAAATCAGATAGGGCGTAAAGATATACAGATATTTGGAGGCGCGGTTGATGAGGTCGAGATACACCGTTTCGCCCACGCTTTCCCTGTCCAGCGGCGAATCGTCGTACGGCTGAACGAAATATCCCTTGCCGTGCGGGGACTCGCCTATGCTCTCCACGGGGATATGCGTTCCGTTCTTTCCCACGGTTTCCGAAGCGCCGTCCGCCGCCGCGTATTCCTCCTCGCGGTATTCGGGGGCGATAAAATCCCGAAGCTTTCCCTTGTCCTTGCGGAAGGCGTTCCAGATATTGAAAAACATCATCGTGAAGGAGTTCACCGCCCGCCCCGTCACGCGCACGCCCGTATCCTTCCATTTTCCGTACTTAATCTTTTCGTCGATATATTCGTCCGCGAGATTGATCCCGCCCGTAAAGGCAACCTTGCCGTCCACCACCAGGATCTTGCGGTGGTCGCGGTTGTTCATGCGCATCGTGAAAATAGGCACCGCGGGATTGAATTTGAAGCACTTGATGTTGGGATGAACAAATTCGAGATACTTGTCGTATTTGGGCGGCAGAAGCATCAAGCTGCCCACGTCGTCGAACACCAGCTTGATCTGCACCCCTTCGTCCGCTTTTTTCAGCAGCAGCTCCCGAAAGGTATCCCACATCTTTCCGCCCGCGATGATAAAGTACTCGGCAAGGATAAAACGTTCCGCCTTTTCCACCGCCGCCAGCATATCCTTGAACATCTCCTTGCCCGACGGATAATAGGTGACTTCGCCGTCTCCATAGACGGGATAATTGGCATAGTTCATGAGGTAGCGGCAGATTTCCGCATTCCGTCCGCCGTTCTCGACCCGCTCTTTCATTTCGGCGTCCTGGACCAGAATGCCCGCATTTGCCCGTTTCGCCGCGGTAATCCGTTTGTTCATTCTGCGCGTCGGCCGCCCTTCTCCAAACAGCAGATACAGCGAAATCCCGCAGATAGGCAGCACGAGAATCATAATCACCCAATTGAGCTTTGCGCTGGGCTTTTCGTTGCGGTTGATGACGTAGAGCACAAACAGCAAGCCGAGGATATCCACCGCCATCAGCACCGTCCAGCCCGAAGTATAAAACGACGCCACCAACAGCCCGTACAGTACGATTTGCAGCAGCACCAGGGCTACCGTAAGAATGACGCGGTTGTAAATCAGCGTCTTATATTTCCGATTTTTCAGAATGTTTTTTTCTATCCGCTTGCGGCGTCTTTCGTTCATGCGTTTCACGGTCGATATTCCTTTTTATTAAGATAGCAACGATATGATTGTAACAGTTTTTTTCCCGTTTGTCAACCGCCGCCCGAGAGCTGCCTGCCAAAAATAAAATTTCACCTTTTCGCTTTTCTCCCTTTTTTCGAAAATTTTTTTCAAAACCTATTGACAAATCCCTTTTTTTGTATTATACTATAAATACATTATTAAAACATAATCCTAATAAAGAGGTAAGCTATGGCAAATTTCGAACAGAAGAATTTACAGGGAACCAAGACGGAAGCCAATCTCAAAGCGGCGTTTGCGGGAGAATCGCAGGCTCACAACAAGTACACGTATTTTGCAAGCAAAGCGAAGAAGGACGGTTATGTACAAATCGCGGCGATTTTTGAAGAGACCGCGAAAAACGAGCAGGAGCACGCCAAGATCTGGTATAAAATCCTCAACGGCGGGCAGGTTTCGGACACGGCGACCAATCTCAAGGACGCGGCCGCGGGCGAAAACTACGAATGGACGGATATGTATGCGGGATTTGCGGAAACCGCGCGGGAGGAGGGCTTCACCGAAGTGGCTAGGTTGTTCGACGCAGTGGCGGCGATCGAGAAGGAACACGAGGAACGGTATAAAAAGCTGCTTTCCAACGTGGAAAACGGGCTGGTATTTTCCAAGGACGGCGACGCGGTTTGGCAGTGCTCCAACTGCGGACATATCGTCGTCGGCAAAAACGCGCCCCAGCTCTGCCCCGTCTGCGCGCATCCCCAAAGCTATTTCCAGGTACGCGCCGAAAATTATTGATTTCTGAATATCCCCTCTCCCTTTCGTAAATTCGAAAGGGAGATTTTTTATTACTTGAGGAAAAGGCTCGGCAGCTTTTCGTTGGATTTTTATTACTTAAGGAAAAATCTCAGCAGCTTTTCGTTGGATTTTTTATACGGGCGGTAGCGCATGGGAAGATCGATAAAGGTCTTTTTATCCACAATGCTCTTTTCGTGGCTGAAGCAATCGAACCCCGCTTTTCCGTGATAGCTTCCCATTCCGCTGGCTCCGAAGCCGCCGAATGCCATTTCGCTGGTGGCGAGATGAATGATCGTATCGTTGATACAGCCGCCGCCGAAACGACATTTATTCATTACGAAATCGGCCGCTTTCTTGTCCGAGGAAAAGATATACAAGGCCAAAGGCGACGGGCGCGAATTGACTTCCCCGATTACCGTTTCGAGGCTTTCAAACGTCAATACGGGCATGACCGGGCCAAAAATTTCCTCCTGCATCGCCTTGTCCGCCCAAGTAACGCCGTCCAGCACGGTAGGCTCAATTTTTAGCGTCGTCTCGTCCCTGCCCCCGCCGTAAATTACTTTTTCCGTTTCGATGAGCGACGAAACCCGATCGAAATGCTTACGGCTGACGATCCTGCCGTAAGAGGCGTCCTTTAAGGGCGCGGGGCCGTATTGGGCGCAGATCTGTTTTTTTACTTCTTCGAGAAAAGCGTCCTTGACCGAAGCATGCACATAGACGTAATCGGGCGCGACGCAGGTCTGCCCCGCGTTGAGATATTTCCCAAATACGATCCGCTTCGCCGCCAGGGGAAGCTCGGCCGTCTCATCGACGATACACGGGCTTTTTCCGCCCAGCTCCAGCGTGACGGGGATAAGATTTTCCGCAGCCGAACGCATCACCTCTTTCCCTACGGCGACGCTCCCCGTAAAGAAAATTTTATCGAATTTCATTTCCAGCAGTCTGGCGTTCTCCTCGCGCCCGCCCGTGGCGACGGTGACGTACTCGGCGGGAAAGGTGCGCTCGATAAGCTCCTGAATCACGCGGGAGACGTTGGGCGAATACGCCGACGGCTTCAAAATCGCGGTATTTCCCGCGGCGAGCGCGTCGGCCAGAGGCTCCATCGTCAAAAGAAAGGGATAGTTCCAGGGGCTCATCACCAGCACGGTCCCATAGGGCGACCTGCGCACGAAGCTTTTCGCGGCGAATTGGGAAAGCGGCGTTTTCACCCGCCTGTCCCGCGCAAATTTTTTCGTATGCTTCACAAGATAGGAAATCTCCGACAGCGTCAGTCCCACCTCGCACATATAGCTTTCGAATTCCCCTTTCCCGAGATCGGCCTCCAGCGCCTCGAAGATATCCGTTTCCGCCCTTTCGATCGCCGTATAAAGGGCTTTCAACGCCTCGATACGGCGGGCGGGCGCGAGCGTGGCGCCGCTTTGAAAATAGCCTTTCTGCCGCTCGAGCGCGGCCGAAAAATCGGGTCTGCCGCTTTTATCCAACGGAAAAGCGTTGCCTATCGGGATTTGAAAAACCATAAAAAACTCCTTTTCGGGGATAGAAAGGGCGAAAAACAGCTTATTCCTTTTCTTGAAAGAAAAAAGGGCAACTTATTTCTTTCTTTTAACGCAAAAAGGTGAAAAGAGCTGCTTATTCCTTCCCTTAAGGGCGGATAGAAGGGTTAAAACGGCTCCGTCTTTCTGACGGAAGCGTGAAAAATCAACCGCCACGGCGGATAGAAAGGTTAAAAAACGGCTCCTTCCCTTGAGGGAGAAAAAGCCGTTTTTTCTTCGTCGGGTTCAGAGTTCAGATATTCTTTTCCACGAAATCGGCGAGAGCCTTTTCGGGCAAAAATCCCAGGCTGTTGGCCGCGGGCTTGCCGTTTTTGAAAAGAATGACGTTGGGGATCGAGGTGATGCCGTATTTCATAGCGGCGTCCTCGTTTTCATCTACATCCAGCTTCACGAAAACCGCTTTGTCGTCGAATTTATCCGAAACCTCCTCGAAAACGGGCGCCAGCATTCTGCAAGGTCCGCACCAGGAGGCCCAGAAATCGCACACGACGGGCTTTTCGCCCGCAAGAAGTTTCTCAAGCTCTTGAGAGGTAACGTATTTGACCATAATAATTCTCCTTATCCCTTCTTTCGAAGTATGTTTTATTTGCCCCTGAAATATTCCACGGCGTTCTCAAACGTCACGGTTTCGCTTTCGGAGGTCGCCATGCGCTTGACGTTCATCGCGCCGCTTTCCAGCTCGTTGCCGCCGATTACCGCCACGTATTTCGCGCCGAGCTTATCCGCGTATTTGAACTGCGCCTTGACCGAACGCTTCATATGGTCGGTCTCCGCGGCGATCCCCGCCGCGCGAAGCTTTACGCACAGCCCAAACGCCTTTTCGCGGCAGGCGTCGTCCAGCCCCGCGAGATACGCCGTCGGCCCTTCGGGACGGGGGATTTCCACGCCCGTCGCCTCCATGACGAGAAGCAGCCGCTCTATTCCTGCGGCAAAGCCCACGGCGGGCGCAGGCGCGCCGCCCAGCTCCGCAATCAGGCCGTCGTATCTGCCGCCGCCGCACACGGTGCCCTGCGCCCCGATATCGTCGGAGACAAACTCGAATACCGTGCGGGTGTAATAATCCAGCCCGCGCACGATCCGCGGGTCGATCTCGTAGGCGATCCCCGCCAGCGAAAGATAGGTTTTCAACGCCTCGAAATGCGCCGCGCACTCGGGGCAGAGATACTCTAAAATGGTCGGCGCGGCCGCGTTGATTTTGCGGCACCCCTCCTCCTTGCAGTCGAGCAGACGCAGGGGATTTTTTTCGAAGCGGGTCTTGCAGTCGTAGCAAAGCGCTTCGAGATGAGGCGAAAAATATTCTCTCAGAGCCTTGTTATATGCCGCGCGGCAGGCGGGACAGCCGATCGAATTGATGTGCAGCTTAACGCGCAATCCCAGATTTTTGAGCAGGGAATCCGCCAGCGCGATTACCTCCGCGTCCGTATCCGCGCCCTCGGCGCCGAAGATTTCCACGCCGAACTGATGAAATTCGCGCAGTCGGCCCGCCTGCGGCCGCTCGTAGCGGAACGCGGGAATGATATAATACATTTTCGCGGGCAAGACGCCGCCCGCAAGTCCGTTTTCGATAAACGACCGCGCGACGCCCGCCGTCCCCTCGGGCTTGAGGGTAATCGAACGGTCCCCCTTGTCGCGGAAGGTGTACATTTCTTTTGTGACGATATCTGTGGTATCGCCGACGCCGCGCAAGAATACCTCCGTATGCTCGAACACGGGCGTGCGGATTTCTTTCAGGTTGAACAGCCTTGCCGTCTCGCGGGCAACGCCTTCCACGTACTGCCATTTATACGAATCGGCAGGTAAAACGTCCTTTGTGCCTTTGGGTATATTAATCATCGTAAAAGCCTCGAAATAATTTTATAATGCGCGGTTCTTCTCATTTGTCCGCCCGTGGGTGAAATACGCAGTCCGCAGGTGAAATAATTCCATAGTCTGCGTTTTTCCCGTTCGGACGCCCGCAGGTATATTCACTTTATCGGCTAGCGGTTTTTCCCGCCCGAGGGCGAAGCCCGAAACGGTTTTATAAGACGTATTTTTTCAAATCCCTGTTGCCCGTCAGCTTGCTCAGATGCTCCTCGACGTATTGGCCCGTGATATTCAGCGTCACGGTGGGATAATCCCCGCCGCCCGCGTTGAAGGAGATATCCTCGAGTAGATATTCCATCACCGTATGCAGCCGCCGCGCGCCGATGTCCTCGCTGGTGGCGTTGAGGTCCACCGAAATCTCTGCAATCCGTTCTATCGCCGTATCGTCGAAGCATAGGTCGATGTTATCGACGCCGAGCAATTGCTTGTATTGGAAGGTGAGCGAGTTCTCCGTCTCCGTCAAAATCCTTACGAAATCCTCCTTCGTCAGGCTCTGAAGCTCCACCGAAACGGGGAAGCGGCCCTGAAGTTCGGGGATCAGGTCCTCGATCGAGGAGACGTGGAAAGCGCCCGCCGCGATAAACAAAATAAAATCCGTCTTGACGGGGCCGTACTTGGTGACGACCGTAGAGCCCTCGACGATGGGCAGAATATCCCTCTGCACCCCCTCGCGGGAGACGTCGGCGCCGTTCTGGTTTCCCTTTCCCGCAATCTTGTCGATCTCGTCGATAAACACGATACCGTCGTTTTCCGCGCGATATACGGCCTCTGCCTTCACCGCGTCGTCGTCCACCAGCTTGGAGGCCTCCTCCTCGAGCGCGATCTGCATGGCCTCCTTGATCGTCAGCTTGCGTTTCTTCTTTTTTTCCTTAAACATATCCCCGAAGATGCTGCCGATGCTGATCGCCGCGCCGCCGGGCACAAGCTCCATCGCCTGCGGAATGTCGATTACCTCCATTTCCACGACGAGGTTGTCGTACAAGCCCTTTCTAAGCCCGTCGAGCAGGTTCTGCTCAAACAGCTCCTTGGGCGTTTCGCCCCTGTCCTCTTTCTTGGCCTCCGTCAAAACGCGCAAAACCCGCTTTTCCGCGGCCGCCGTCGCCTTGGCCTTCACTTCCTCTTCCTTTTCCGACTTGACAAGTCGGTAAGCGCATTCCGCGAGGTCGCGGACCATGCCCTCCACGTCCTTGCCGACGTAGCCCACCTCGGTGTATTTAGTGGCCTCCACCTTGACAAAGGGCGCGCCTACCAGCTTGGCGAGCCGCCGTGCGATCTCCGTCTTGCCCACGCCCGTAGGCCCCTTCATGATGATGTTTTTCGGCGTGATCTCCTCCCTGATTTCAAGCGGGAGACAGGCGCGGCGGTAACGGTTGCGCAGCGCGATCGCCACGGCCTTTTTCGCGTCGCTTTGGCCGATGATGTATTTATCCAGCTGATTGACGATCTGTTTGGGTGACAAATCCATTTATTCGCCCTCCTTGTCCGTTTTTTTCGCGCGGGGCTTTTTCGCCGCCGGCTTTTCCTCTCCCTTTTCGGGGAGCAGGGGAGCGCCCACCGTTTCGCAGCGTATATTGTCGTTGGTATATACGCAGATTTCCGACGCGATTTTCAGCGCCTTTTTCGCAATCGTCTCCGCGTCGTATTCCGTCTCCGCATACAGCGCGCGAGCCGCCGCCAAAGCGTAATTGCCGCCGCTGCCGATGGCGCATATTCCGCCGTCCGGCTCGATCACCTCGCCCGTGCCCGAAATAATCAGCAGCGTGTTCGCGTCCGCGGTAATCATCATCGCGTCCAGCTTTCTGCCGATTTTATCGCTGCGCCAAAGGTCCGCCAGCTCCACGGCGGAGCGCATGAGGTTCCCCGCAAATTTGTTGAGCATGCCCTCAAACCGTTCGGAAAGGGAAAAGGCGTCCGTCACCGAGCCGGCAAAGCCCAAAATCACCTTGCCGCCGTAGATGCGCCGCACCTTCACCGCCGAAGTTTTGAAGATCACCGATTCGCCCATCGTCACCTGTCCGTCGCCCGCAATCGCCGTAACGCCGTCCTTTTTTACCGCGCAGATGGTCGTACCTCTGAATTCCGTCATATTTTTCACCTCGTTATTTGTCCGTAAGCTCTTTCACGGCCGCGATCTCTTTCTTGTCCGTAAGCTCTTTCACGGCCGCCAGCGACCGTTCCGCCAAAGCCCTGTAACGTTCCTTTTTATCCCTTATCCTTGCGCCGAGCGGCGAAAGAATCCCGAAATTGGCGTTCATGGGCTGAAAATCCTTATTCGGCATGGAAATGTACGTCTCCAGCGCGCCGCACACGGTGCGCTCGTCGAATACGCGGGCCGCGCGGCCGAAAATTTTGTCCGAAAGGTGGATCGCCGCAAGAAGTCCGCTCGCCGCGCTTTCCACATACCCCTCGACGCCCGTAATCTGCCCCGCGAAAGAAAGCCTTTCATTATTCTTAACCGAAAAATCGCGGTTCAAAACATCGGGAGCGTGAATATACGTATTTCTGTGCATGACGCCGTAACGCAGAAACTCCGCGTTTTTCAGCGCGGGGATCAGCGAAAACACCCGCTTTTGTTCGGGGAATTTCAGGTTTGTCTGACAGCCGACGAGGTTGTAGGCCGTGCCCGCCGCGTTCTCCTTCCGAAGCTGCAGCACCGCGTACGGCCGTTTTCCGTCCCCGTCCGCAAGCCCCACGGGCTTGAGCGTGCCGAAACGGAGGGTATCCCGCCCGCGCGAGGCCATGATTTCGACGGGCATACACCCCTCGAAGACATCCCGCCTTTCAAACTCCCGCAGCGTCGCGCGCTCGGCGGACAAGAGGTTATCCACAAACTCGTCGTATTCCTCTTTCGTCAGAGGACAGTTGATGTAGTCGCCCGTGCCCTTGCCGTACCTGTCGCCCGTAAACGCCGCCGACATGTCTATGCTGTCCGCCGCCACGATGGGCGCGGAGGCGTCGTAAAAATACAGTCCGCCGCCCGTTTTTTCCGCGATATCCGCGGCCAGCGCGTCCGCCGTCAGCGGCCCCGTCGCCACGATCGTATAGACGTCCTCCGCGGGAGAGGGCAGCTTTTCTATCTCCGCGCAAATAATGGAAAGATTGGGACAATTTTTCAGCTTTTCCGTAATATAGGCGGAAAAACTTTCCCGATCGACGGCCAGCGCCGCCCCCGCGGGCACGGCGGTTGCGTCCGCGGCCTCCGTGACGAGCGAACCCAGCAGCCTCATCTCCTCTTTCAGCAAGCCGCAGGCGTTCGCATAGACGTCGTTGCTCTTCAGCGAATTGGAACAGACCAGCTCGCCGAAGTTTTTTTCCGTATGCGCGGGCGTAAATTTTTTCGGCTTCATATCGACCAGCTCGGTGGGGATACCCTGCCGCGCGAGATAATACGCGGCCTCGCTGCCCGCAAGCCCGCCGCCGATCACGCGCACCCGCGCCGAAAGGGGATTATTCGCCATCGTCGAAGCCCTCGGGCAGATATCCGCCCTCGTCAAACCCGTTATACACGGGTTCGTCCATCAAGGGCGGCGCGTCGTTTACGGTCGCGGCGTTTGCGGTCGCGGCGTTTGCGGTCGCGGCGCCCGCCGCAGTCCCGTCCGCCTTTTTCCCCGCGGCCTTTTCTTCCTTTTCGGGCTTCTCCGCCTTAATCCTGTAATCGCACTCCTTATTGGAGCACTTGATATTCCCGCGCGCCGTCTGCACCAAGGCCTGCCCGCACTTGGGGCACTTTTCGCCCGTGGGGATATCCCAGCTCATAAACTTGCAGTCGGGATACCCCGAACAGCTGTAATATATCTTTCCCTTTTTGGATTTTCTCGCCGTCATGGGCGCGCCGCATTCAGGGCATTTGCCCACCAGCTTGGGTTCCTCGTCGGAGGGCATGGACAAGGTGGATTTGCAGTCGGGATAATTGGGGCAGGCGAGAAATTTTCCAAACTTCCCGCTCTTGACGATCATGTTTTCCCCGCACTTGGGACAGCGGACGGAGGAAATCTCCTCCTTGCTTTCGCTGACGATGTTTTTACACTCGGGATAATTGGAGCAGGCGAGATATTTTCCGTACTTGCCCATGCGGCGAATCATGAAATGGCCGCATTTCTGGCAGACGATATCCGTCGTTTCGTCGCCGTACGAGGAAGCGTTTTTCAGCTTTTCGGCAAACCCGGGATAGAAATCCCCGATGACGGCGTGCCAATCCACGCCGCCCTCCTCGATGTCGTCCAGCTTGTTTTCCATGCCCGCCGTAAAGCCGACGTCCATGATATCCTGAAAGCATTTCACCAGCATATCCACCACGTCGTAAGCGACGGGCGCGGGCAGCATGTATTTGCCGTCCTTTTTCAGATATTTCTGATTGAGCTTAGAAATGATGGTCGCGTACGTCGAGGGGCGGCCGATTCCCTTTTCCTCCATCGCCTTGACGAGGGAGGCGTCGGTGTAGCGCAGGGGGGGCTTGGTGAATTTCTGTTCCTTGTTCATGGAGACGAGGTCGAGCGTATTCCCCTCCTTCAGGTCGGGCAGAAGCTTGGAGGAGGAAGGTTCGTCCTCGTCCTCCTTCCTGGGCGCGGCCTCCTGATAGATTTTCGTATAGCCCGCAAACAGCAGAACCCTGCCGCCGGCCTTGAAAATATAGCCCGAATTATCTATCTCCATCTGCGTGCTGTTGTATTTCGCCTCCGCCATCTGCGAGGCGAGGAAGCGCTCGTAAATCAGCTTATAGAGGGCGAAATGCTTTCTGTCCAGCAGTTTTTTCGCCTTTTCGGGGGTCATGGACAGGTCGATGGGCCGCACCGCCTCGTGGGCGTCCTGAGCGCCCTTTTTGGTCGCGTAAAAATTGGGCTTTTCGGGCGCGTACTCGTCGCCATATACTTCGCGGATACGGGCGAGCGCGCTCTGCTGCGCCTCGGCGGAGATACGCACGGAGTCCGTTCTCATATAGGTGATAAACGCGATATGGTCTCCGTTTTCCGTCTCGATGCCCTCGTAGAGATGCTGGGCGAGGCTCATGGTCTCGGGAGAGGAAAAGCCCAGCTTGTTGGAGGCATCCTGCTGCATCGAGCTGGTGGTAAACGGCGCGGGCGCATGCGATTTCGCAATCGCCTTTTTCACCTTGGAGACGATATATTCTCCCTTTTCCAGCTCCTTTAATACCTTCTCCGTCTCCTCGGCGGACGCGGGTTTATACTTTTTCATGCCCTTTTTTTCGAGAAGCGCCTTAAACGGGGAATGCTTTTTCGGCTGATCCTGCAATTCGGCCGTCAAATTCCAATATTCCTCGGGCTTAAACGCCTGAATCTCCCGTTCCCGCTCCACGATGAGGCGGAGCGCCACCGACTGCACCCTGCCGCCAGAAAGGCTGCGCTTGCCCGTGGAGGCCGTGTCGTCGATTTTATGATTGAGCAATGTGGAAAGCTTATATCCCACCAGCCGGTCGAGCACGCGGCGCGCCTGCTGCGCATCTACGAGGCTGTAATTGATCTTGCGCGGATGTTCCAGCGCCTTTTCGATCGCCTTGGCGGAGACCTCGTTGAATTCGATGCGGTTTTCCTTGTTTTCGTCCAGTCCGAGCACCGTCTGCAAGTGCCAGGAGATCGCCTCGCCCTCGCGGTCGGGGTCGGTTGCGAGATAGACGTTATCCGCCTTTTTCGTCTCGTCCGTCAGTCGGCGGATAATGTCCTCCTTGCCCTCCGAATTGACGTATTTCGGCTCGAAATTGTTTTTAATATCGACGCCCAGCGTATGGACGGGCAAATCGCGGATATGCCCCGCCGAAGCGTCCACTTTGTACTTGCCCTTCAGGTATTTCGAGATGGTCTTTGCCTTGGAAGGCGACTCTACGATGATTAAATCCATATATCTTCCTTTTTTGAAAATTTTAACGAAATCAAAGGGGCGGCCTTTTTCAACGCTTCGGACCAATCAAAAACGGGTCCGTTTTTCCGCTTTGTCCCCTCGTCCGAAACAGATTTCCCGCTCCCCGTGCAAAACTATGTTCGTCATAAACGGTTTGCCGTTCAAAATCTTATGTTCGCCATAGCCGGGCCGCCGTCATAAATCCTATCTGCGCCATAGCCGGACCGCCGTCATAAATCCTATTTACGCCATAACCCGGACTCCGCACTAAATTTTATCTAAGCCATAACCCGGTCGCTATCCACACCCTATCTGCGCCGCGAAAAATCCTCCGCAGTCAATTTCTTCCAAAGCGTCCCCGTTCTTCGCCTACTTCACGGGCGCATAACGGTTTCCGCCGAGACGGACGGCCAATCCTTTCACTTCGAGGGCGGAGAGGACGGCGTAAAGCTTAAAAGGCGGCATTCCCGTCTTGGCGGAAAGCTCGCAAACATGCGCTTCCGAAAGCTCCTTAAGCGCGTTCAGCGCCGCCGCTTCGTCGTCCGAAAGGGCAGGGATAGATTTTTCCTCTATCAAGTTTATACCAAACGCCCCCGAAATGTCAACCGAATTTTCGGTGAGATACGCGCCTTTTTTTATCAGTGCGTTACAGCCCGCGCCCGCGGCCGCGCCGGGCGCATAGGGTAGAGCGAATATTTTCTTTCCTTCCCGCCCGGCATAGCGCGCGGTGATCAGCGCGCCGCTGTCTTTCCCCGCGCCCAATACCAGCACACCCTCGCAAAGGGCCGCCAGAAGGGCGTTTCGGCTCTCGTAGGAAAAATTCCTCACGGGAGCGGAAAAGGTGTGCGCCGAAAGCAAAAGCCCCCTTTCGGCCGCTTTGGACAGAAGCGCGGCGTTGCCCTGCGGCAGCGAAGAAAAGCCGCCCGCCGCCACCGAAACGACGTTGCCGCTCCCCTTCAGCGCGCCCGTAATCGCCGCGCTGTCCCCGCCCTCCGCGGTACCCGTCAGGACGGTGAACGCGCCCGAGAGCTCCCGACAGATCTCCGCGCCCAACCGCAGAGCCGCCGCGGGTGTCCGTCTGGAACCCACCACCGCGAACATACGCGTTTTCAAAAGCGCCGTATTTCCTCTTGCGTAAAACACGGGCGGCGCGTCCGCACGGTTTTTCAGCGCGTCGGGATAGTCGGCGGAAACGCGGGCGACGGCTTTGATTCCCTCCCGCTCCAATTTCCCGAGCGTTTTTTTCAAGCCTTTTCCGCCGTCCGACAGACTTTCGAGCATAGTATTATATACGCTTTCTTTGCCCGATTTAATCAATTCTTTTCCAAAACGCGGAAAATCGCGGACAAGCGCCGCCGCGCCGCCCGCTTGTGACAACAGCCGCCTCTTTTCGTTCCTTTCCAGGGCAAAAGAGTCCAGCCAGATATATGCCTTTTCTTCGGAAGTATATTCCATCAGACGGTCACCGTTCAAAATCCCTTTTGTGCTCTATCCCGAAAGAAAGCCTTTCCGTACTCTGTTTCAAAACAAAACCTTTCTTATATCCCGTCTCGAAAACAAGGCCTTTCTGCGCTTCATTCCATAAGCCTCTTTTATGCTTTGTTTCGAAAACAAGCTCCTCTCGTATTTTGTCTCGAAGACAAAGATTTTCTTATACCTTGTCTCAAAAACAGGCTTCTTCCGCTTTTACTCACGCAGACAAGCGTCCTTTACGCTTTTCCGACAAACAAGACCACCGCCGCCGCGACCTGCCAGCAAAGCCCCAGCAGGTTGAGAAAATGGAAATACCATTTCCGCGTCTTATGCCGACAGGCGAACATCGCCGCATAGCCGCCGATTGCCCCGCCGAAAAAGGACAGACAGAGCAGCGTGCGCTCGGAGATCCGCCAGCCGCCCGACTTTGCTTTTTTCTTATCGATCGCATACGCCGCGAAGGCAATTGCGGAAAGAAAAATAAGCACGCCGCAATAGATCCATTTTATCATAAAAGTTCTCCTTTTCTTATCGTCAAGCCCCGCTCTTTCTCATCGTTAAAATTTCCATTTTTATCGTCAAGCTCCCGCTCTTTAATCCCGCCGAAAAAGCACCCTTCTCCTTATAAAAATTCCTCTTCCTTGGCCGCCGCGCCGTAGATGCGGTAGGAAATCGCCTCGTATAAATGCTCGGCGCGGATATTTTCCGAATACGCAAGATCGGCGATCGTGCGCGCCACCTTCAAAATTCTCGTCCGCGCTCGCGCGGACAGCCGAAGCCGCGAAAACGCCTCCCGCAAAACCTCCTCGCCCTCTCGGTCGAGCGCACAAAATTGCTGCAGATCTTTTTCTCCCATTTCCGCGTTTGTCGCAGCCCTGCCCCCTTCAAATCGTTGCCTCTGGATACGTCTTGCGGCGTCGGCGCGGCGCTTTACCTCCGCGCTGGATTCCTCCTCCCTTCGGGAAACGAGATCGTCGTAGGCGACGCCGTCCACCTCTACCTGAATGTCGATACGGTCGAGAAGGGGGCCGGACACGCGGGCGCGGTAGCGGCGTATGTCGTTGGGCAGACAGGTACATTGCCTTTCGCGGCTGCCGTAATTGCCGCAGGGACAGGGATTCATGCCCGCGCAGAGCATAAACGAGGCGGGATAGGTGACCGACCCGCCCGAACGGGTAATGGTGATTACGCCGTCCTCCAGAGGCTGGCGGAGGGACTCCAGCGCGGAACGCTTATATTCGGGCAACTCGTCGAGAAAGAGCACGCCGCCGTGCGCCAGGCTGATTTCTCCGGGGTGCACGGTACGGCTTCCGCCGCCGCAGAGGGAAACGGTGGAGGCGGTGTGGTGCGGAGTCCGAAAGGGTCGGCGCGAGACGATTCCCTCTTTTCCCAGCGTCCCCGCCACTGAATGTATCTTGGTAATTTCTAAAGCCTCCTCGAAGCTCATATCGGGCAAGACGGAGGGAATCGCGCGGGCAAGCATGGTCTTTCCGCTGCCCGGAGGTCCTACGAAAAGTAAGTTGTGCCCGCCCGCCACCGCAACCTCCAGCGCGCGCCGCGCGACGGGCTGGCCCTTGACGAAAGATAAATCGAAGGGGTAAGGTTCCTCCTTTTTCACCGCGGAAAACTCCGACGGGGAAACGGGCGTCAACGGCGCCGCGCCCGACAGGTGCAGCACTACCGACTTCAAAGATTCCGCCGCGTAAACTTCTATCCCTCGTATGTATCCCGCTTCCTTCGCGTTGCCCGCGGGGACGATAAATTTTTTGAAGCCCTGATCCCGCGCGGAGATCAGGGCGGGCAGAACGCCCGTCACGGGGCGCAGCTCCCCGCTCAGGGCAAGCTCGCCCAAAAAAATGTACTCTTCCGCGTCGGCTTTTAACACCCCGTAGGCCGAAAGAATGCTCACCGCGACGGGCAAATCGAAAGCCGACCCCTCTTTCCGAACATAAGCGGGCGCGAAATTGACGGTAATCCTATGCGCGGGGAACTCGAGCGCGCTGTTTTTCACCGCGCTTCTCACCCGTTCCTTCGCCTCCTTCACCGCCGCGTCGGGCAGCCCCACCATTTCGAAGGAAGGCAGTCCGCGGGAGATGTCCGTCTCCACCGTGACGGGCGTCCCCTCCAGCCCCGACAGGGCATAGCTCTGCACCTTTGCGATCATGCGTTTTCCCCCTTTTGACAAGCCTGTCAAAAACAAATTCCGCAGGGAACGGCCGTATGCGGCAGCCGCCCATGGAAGTTTTTGATAAGCGGATTAAAAAACAAATTCCGCAGGGGCATGCGCGCCCCGCGGAAAATGCGTCGGTATTTCTTCCCGCGTCACACGCGGAAATATCCGTTTGAAAAGATACTCGTCCAACCGAACATCCGCTTGGCCGCCGTCGCGGATATTTCAAACCCGTACATGCTCGGCACGGAAAGAGCGAAAAATACCGCAAATATAAAGCATAAGACGATGAGAATAATGTCCGCGGCGGACGTTTTGGCTCTGCCCTTCCCGTTGAGTACGATCTCCGCGGGCTGGCATATCTTCGTTGCCAGCGGAATGAAGCCGAGATAGAAAACGCCGAACAGCGCGCTTTGAAGCATCGAGGTATTTTTCACAAACGCCGAAGCGAGCATCGCCGACAGGATACCGCCCAAAAGCACGAGATAGATACGGCGGACGCGCCTGGCGATACGGCCGCCGCGCTCCTTCGACAACAGGTCGCTGATCACGCTCACCGTGCAGAACGCGAAAGAAATCAGCGCGGCCACGCACACCGCCGCGTTCATGGAAACGTTCCAGGCAAGGTAACGGTTGCTGGCGACGGGGACGCGGATGGCGTCGTAAACGGTAGAGGCCTTCAAGGGCATCAGCCAGGCCAAAACGTTGACGGCGTTCGCGGAGGTATATTTCGTAATATTATCGATTCTGAAAGGAGCGGCAAACCCTTTACCCAGCAGCGCCGCATAGCTCAGCGAGGGATTGGAGGGGTCGTCGAAGGTCTTGACGTAAGCGTTATAGGTGACGACGCTGGCGAGCAGCATAAAGAGAAAGGTAGCCAGCACGAAAGAGATCGCGGCAAACGCCCAGGATATGCGCGTTTTATACGCATAGGCCGCCTTCATCTCTTTGCCCTCCCTGCCGATCAAAGCGATCGCCGCAGCACCCTTCCCCGCGGCGGCGGATTTAATATCCTTCTCCGCAACGGCAGGCTTGTTTTCCTTCTCCGCGGCGGCGGGTTTAGCCGCTGGCTCCGAGGCGGCGGGTCTGTTTTCCTTTTCCAATGTCCCGAGCTTAGCCTCCGTCTCCGCGGTCTGCTCTTCGGAAAATTCGGATGCGCTTTCCGACGACGGAGCGGCGGGCAGGTGTTTGACGAGTTCGTTTTTATACGCCAGCTTCTGACGGCGCATGCCGAAGCCGAACAACGCGAGGATTGCGGCGACGGGGAAGATCGAAAGGAAATTCATCGCAAGGGCCAAAGCCGCAAACAGACCCGAAAAGAGAACGTTCAGCCCGCCCCTGACGACATGCTCGGACGAAATCCCCTTGGAGAAAAACCGATACATGAAATAGGCGCTTGCGACGAGGAAGCAGGCGAGCAGCGCATACGGCGCCCCCAGGCGCCCCACCGTCGTGGCGAGACCGCCGACCGCAAAGAGCAGAGCAAACGCAAAGCCGTATTTTTCGTCCTTAAAGAGCAGGGAACCGAACAGATAAACCAAAATCAGCGTCGCACAGGTAGCGAGGAAGGGGGTCAGCCGCAGGGCGAACGTACTGTCGCCAAAGACGGCGACGGAGGGCAGAAGCAGTACGGTAGCGAGCGAATTGAAATCCCGATCGACGTTATAGACGCTTCCCGAAGCAATCGCCCCTCCGCCGAGCACGGTATGGATAGAGGTCATATAGTACGCCTCCTCCGCCGTAAAGTTATTCCGCGCGGCATTGGAACCGATAAAGGAATTCGGCGCGTCTATCGCGTACGAGAGCTGTTTTTTCTGCAGGGAAAAGCCCTGGCTGAGCTCCGTATTGACGGACATGGGAATGGGCTTGCCGTCGTTGCCGATACAGACGATTTCGTTGAGATCGAGGTTGGCGGTAGCGGAGAAGGAAATCGTTTTTGCCGACGCGTCCAGCTTGTCTTTTCCCGTCGCAATAGAAATCCAGTTGAAATTGGCGCCCTCCGTCTTATCCTTTTTCGAATAGATATTGCCGATCGTGGCCTCGCCCACCGTAATCCCGGGCTTGGTATCCAAAGAATTGGTACGCTTGACGGTGATTTTGGTATCCGCCCCGAGCTCGGTGTAAACGTTTCCGACATTGACGTAAACGGCCGTCAGCTTCGACTGCTTGTCCGTCATTTCGAGGTTAAAAACGGCGATGTTATTGTCGCCCGAGACATAGGAAAACGCCTTGCCCGTGCTGCGAAAGGAGCCGAGCGACCCAAACCCCGCCGCAAAAAACAACACGAACAGGATGATAAACGCCACGGAGAAGCCCGAAAGCCTCCCGCGCGCTTTTTTTCCGGGATCAGTGATATGATTCATAGAGCTGAAAAGCCTCCTCTGTTTGCTTTTGTTCCGCCGTGATAGAACTTTCCTCTATACATTTTACATGAAACGAGAAAAAATGTAAAACGATTTCCGCGGGTTTTTCGGAAATAAAAAAATAAGTCCGCCCCTGACTTTAGGCGAACTTATTTTTCAATCGGTTTAACCCTGTCTGCCGATTCAGATTTTTTCCTTAACCTTGGCGGCCTTACCCGTCAATGCGCGCAGGTAGTACAGCTTAGCTCTTCTTACCTTACCCTTTCTCACGACCTTGATGGACGCGATCTTCGGGGAATGAAGAGGATAGGTTTTTTCCACGCCCACGCCGTAAGAAATATGGCGCACCGTGAAGCTTTCCTGAATGCCGCCGTTTCTTTTCGCAATCACGACGCCTTCAAAATTCTGCACTCTCTCCTTGCCGCCCTCGATGATCTTATAGCCTATTTTCACCGTATCGCCCACGTTAAACGCAGGGACTTCGGCTTTCAGGCTTTCCGCATCGATAGCTTCGATTAATCCTTTCATGTGACTTTACCTCCGTTAGTTACGAAATGTTCACGATCCGCTGCCCGATTCCTCACCGCGCCCGAATAAAAAGATCGGCGGAACATTCGAAGTCAAGGTTTATTATATACGATTTTTTTCCCTTTGGCAAGCGTTTTTGTCCCTCCTTTTTCCCTTTTCGGGATTTTTTCACCGATTTTTTTCCCCGGGCGCCCCGCCGATGAGGATAACGCGCTCGTCCGCGCCGCGATAGGCGATCTCCAAAGGAATATTCTGCCAGGCTTCCAGGTCGCGGATTCCGAAAAGAAACCGAGTCCGCCCTTCCCGCAGCGTCCCTCTATCGTCCCTAAAAGAAACGTTTAAAGCGAGAAAGGGCCCGAAACACTCAAAGAAAAAGGCCTCCGTCAAGGCGAAAGAGTATTTTTCCGCTTCTTTTACGATCCGCCGCGCCGAAGCCGCAAATTTTCCGCAAAAAATCAGACACACGATAATCGCCGCGGCAGTTCCCGCCGCAAAGGCGATCCTCCCCGGGCCCGAGAGGAAAAAGCTTCCCGCAAGGCATACCGCCAGAAAAAACGCCGCGGCAATTCCCGCCGTGCGCGCTTGTTTTTTCAAACGCCGCACCGTGGCCCCCGCCGCTATCTTTGCCGTTTTTCCGCTTTGCGCCATCCGCTTCTCTCCCCCTCCCCGTTTTTCTATTGCCCCGCGCGCCGCGCGAGCTTCTTGCTGTAATAGACAAATTCGTGTCCTTCCGCGTCCCGTTCGTCCGAATCGGGATCGAACCCTTCCTCTTTATAAAGCGAAATCGCGCGCTGATTGCCCGTCAGCACCTCCAGCGTCATCGACACCGCCCGTTTTTTGAATTTTTCTTCTATCCAGTCCATAAACCGTTTCGCATACCCGCGATGCCGAAACTCGGGCGAGATATACAATTCGTCCAAAAGGAGCACGTTTCCGCCCTCCTCGTTGCACCAATAGGTGGTAAGCAGTCCGTACCCCGCCGCGGGGCCGCCCTCCTCCTCGAAGATGAGATACCCCCAAAGATTTTCGTGATGGTCGATCACGCGGCGGAAGGTCTTTTCCGCGATTTGCGCGTCGTAGGGGCGCAGGGTGGCGTGGGAATTATAAAATTCCCCGCAAAGCCTTAGAAACGTGTTTTCGTCGTTCTCTGAAAAATATCGGACATGCATAAATTGTCTTTTCAGCGCCGTTTTGTTCGGCGTTCCTTTGCCGCTTTCGCGGCGAACGTTTTTTCTGTTTTTCGGTTTTGCACTATTTTAGCAGAGCCGCGAAGGAATGTCAAACGAAATTTACAAGCCGAAAAATTTTTTGTATTTTTTTCTTGACATCCGTCCTTTTTTCCTATATAATGTAACAGTCCCGCGGCCTACGCGGAACAAACGTTTTGCTTCGGGGAGTAATCGGGGCGCTTGTCCGACGGCGTCCGATGAATATCAATAACACAATCCGCCCTACGTGGCAGGATTTGGATTCATCTTAAACGATAAGACCGCGGCGTAAAATTCCTCTTTTGGGGGAATATTTACGTGGCGGTCTTTTATTTTATTTCGGAGGTACGTTATGCACTTTCTCATCGAAACCATTTCCCAGGTGGAGTGGCAGCAGGTCGTCATGTGGCTCATCGGCGGCACGCTGATTTTCCTCGCCATCAAAAAGGATATGGAGCCCGCTCTGCTGCTGCCCATGGGCTTCGGCGCGATACTCGTCAATATCCCCGGCTCGGCCGTAATCGCCGACGACGGAATTCTCTCCTCCCTGTTTAAGGTAGGTATCGAGGCAAGCGAGGCCATGCCCATTCTGCTGTTTATCGGCATCGGCGCCATGATCGATTTCGGGCCCCTGCTGTCCAACCCGAAGCTGTTTATTCTCGGCGGCTCCGCACAGCTGGGTATATTCCTCACGCTGATTTTGGCCGCGCTCATCGGCTTCTCTCTGCCCAATGCCGCCGCCATCGCCATCATCGGCGCCGCCGACGGGCCCACCTCCATACTCGTGGCCATCAAGCTGGTGTCCGACTACGTCGCGCCGATCATGGTGGTCGCCTATTCGTATATGGCGCTGGTGCCCATCGTTCAGCCCGCCGTGGTGAAGCTTTGCACCACGAAAAAGGAACGTCAGATCAAAATGCACTACAGCGCGAAACAGGTGAGTAAGCTGACGCGTATTCTCTTCCCGATTATCGTCACGGTGGTGGCGGGGCTGATTGCGCCCGCTTCCCTGTCCCTCGTCGGCATGCTGATGTTCGGCAACCTGATCCGCGAATGCGGCGTGCTGAAATCGCTGTCCGAAACGGCGCAAACCACCTTTTCCAATATCATCACCCTGCTTTTGGGCATCACCATCGCCTTCCGTATGCAGGCGCACGAGTTTGTGCGTTGGGAAACCCTGATGATCATGGGACTCGGGCTCTTCGCCTTCGTATTTGATACCGTGGGCGGAGTAATGTGCGCTAAACTTATGAATCTCTTTTCCAAAAACAAGATTAATCCCATGGTCGGCGCGGCGGGGATCTCCGCCTTCCCCATGTCGGCGCGCGTCATCGAAAAAATGGGTATCAAGGAAGATCCCTCCAATCACCTGCTCATGCACGCCGTCGGGGCAAACGTTTCGGGACAGATCGCCTCGGCCACCGTCGGCGGCCTCATCATCGCCCTTGTACAGGCGCTCGCATAAAGGAGAAACGCTATGAATTATTTATTATCGGCACCCAAACTCGACCCGCTCAATTGGGAAACCGTCAAAGACGCGCTCACCATTCTCTGGCAGGGACTGCTGGCGATTTTCGTGGTCATCGCGATCATTATAATCGTCCTCAAGCTCGTCAATTTCTGCATTTATCTTTTCACAATAACTTTTCCTCGCATTTCCCAAAACTGGCAGGAGAAAAAAGCAAAAAAGGCCGCCGAACAGGCAAACATGCAGAACGACGGAGAGGACGCTCCGCAAAATTGACGAGAAAAATCGGTCGCCTTTTTCCCGCGGATAGACGGTATCCAAAACGAAACGCACACGGAGCAAAGCGCCTATTTCTTTTCCGCTACAATTTCCCAAAGCAGCTCTGTTACGAAGCAAGGCGCCTATTTCTTTTTCGCTACAAATCCCAAGCCAGCTCTGTTACGAATCAAAGCGTCTATCTCTTTTCCGTTGATAAATATCCCGAACAAACCTCCTACGGAACCAACTGCGCCCCTTTTTCCGTTGACAAATTCCCCGCACGGGCATATAATAATGATAAACTCGTTTTTGAGGGAAACAAATGACAAAACTTCTGATAAAGCTGTTCGTCAAGGACAAAGACAACGTCACCGACCCCGCCGTGAGGGGCCGTTACGCCGCGCTGGCAGGAATAACGGGAATTTTATTGAATTTGCTTTTGTTTGCGGGGAAGCTGACGGCGGGGCTTTTGGCCGCGTCCGTCGCGGTGATCGCGGACGCCTTCAATAACGTCTCCGACGCGGGCTCGTCCGTCGTCACGCTCATCGGCTTCCGTTTGGCTTCCAAGCCCGTGGATAAGGAACACCCGCTGGGACACGGCAGGCTGGAATATATCACGGGTTTTATTGTCGATATGCTGATCATTCTCGTCGGCGCGGAACTGTTTAAGTCGTCCATCGAGAAAATCGCCTCCCCCCGGCTTCCCTCCGTCACCACCCTCACGCTGGTACTGCTCGGGGCGGCGATTCTCGTCAAGCTGTGGCTGTTTTTCTTCTACCGCAAAATCGGCAGGCTGATCGATTCGTCCGCGATAAAGGCGACCTCCTTCGACAGTATTTCCGACGTCGTGGCCACCACGCTCGTCCTCGTTTCCGCCTTGGTGGCAAAATTCGCGGGGCTGGCAATCGACGGCTGGGCGGGGATACTCGTCGCGTGCTTCATTCTCTTTACGGGTCTCAAGGCCGCGAAAGAGACGATCGACCTGCTGCTGGGCACGCCTCCGAGCTCCGAATTTATCAAAGCCGTTTACGACTTTGTCAAGGGCTACCCCGAAGTGGCGGGGATTCACGACGTCATCGTCCACGATTACGGCCCCGGGCGGAAATTTATTTCCTTTCATGCGGAAGTGCCCGCAAACAGCGACATCAATTACGCGCACGACGTTATCGACTGCATCGAACGGGACATGAACGAAAAATTCGGCTGCGTCGTCACCATTCATCTCGATCCCATCGTCATGGACGATCCGCGGGTGGACAAAATGCGTATTTTGGCAGAAAAAGCGGCCGAGGACGAAGACCCCGCCTTTACCATTCACGATTTCCGCATGACGTACGGCGGCAGACATATCAACATGATCTTCGACCTCTGCGTCCCGTCGGATTGCAAGCTTTCCACCGCGGAAGCCGCGAAACGGGTGGCGGAACGCATTTCCGAAAAAAATCCCGACTGTTACGCCGTCATCAAAGCGGAGCACCCTTTCGTATAGAAGCGCGGCGAAAAGTTCGCCCAAGCCGTTTCTTCTCCGTGTATTTTTTTTCCGCAAAAATCCCGCGACGTCTCCTCCCTCGTCTCCTTTTCCCCCGCGAAAAGGAGTTTTTTTTCGGGTATATGAAGCGTAGAGAAGGGATTTTCGAAAAAGTCTTGCGAAAGGAACGCGTTTCGTATATAATGAAAGAAAAAGGAAGCGGGAGGGTGTATGGACGAAATCGTTGCGGGAAAAATCATAGCGGAGCTGCGAAAGAAAAAGGGCCTGACGCAGAAGCAGCTGGCGGCAGTTCTCGGCGTTACGGACAAAGCCGTCAGCCGTTGGGAGAACGGATACGGGCTTCCCGACGTCTCCCTGCTGCCGAAAATCGCGGCGGCGTTCGACGTCACCGTGGACGAACTATTGACGGGCAGACGTCCGCATTCCTCCGTCTCCGAAACGCTTTCTTCCGCGCCGCCCGCGCGGCAAACGTCGAGCGAGGATGAAATCGGAAAAATCTGCGAAGAAAACAGACGGGGACTTTTTCGTCTCCGTCTGCGTCAGGTGACGCAAAACGAATTTACCTTTCCCGCCCTCTTCGTCTATCTGGCGCTGTTTTGCCTGTGTCTGTTCTATTCTCCCGTACAGGCGACGCTTTCCCGCGGCGCCTATTCTCTCTCCCCCTGCGAATGGCTCAGATGTATTTTCGATAAGCCCTATTTGCACGGTTATTTCTCCGTCGATACGAAAAACCGCCTCGAAACTTTTTTAACCTTGCTCCCCTTTCTCTCTTTTGTCCAGCTTGTCCTCTCCCTCGCCCTGCTGGTAAAAACCGTTAAGGGAAACCCGGGTGGCGGCATGAAACCCGAGTGGTGTCTCGCGTTCGTCACAGCCCTGGGTATTCTTCTCGCGGGGAGCTGTATTCCCTTTGTCAATAAAATTTACGGTACGGAAAAATACAAAATTCCCGCGGGCTATTATCCCATCGCCGCGCTCGGCGTTTTACAGCTCGTCGGCGGCTATGCGGTTTCCTGCCATCGGAAGCCGAAACGCAAAATCAAGCTCTTTTCTGCCGCCGCCGTTTTGTCGGCCCTGCCTTTTTTCGCCGCAATCGCCGTAAGCGGACGTACCCTCCCGAAACAGCTTTCCTTTTCGGAGTCGCCGCAGAGCGGAACGGTAGGAATACAATACTACGGAACGGGAGCGGGCGGATATGGTTTTTCCGTCGGGTATGTGACGTTGAAAACAAATCGCACGATCGGCCGCGTAAGCGTAAAAAGCTGTCTATATATCTACGACAGCGGCCTGCGGACGGACAGCCGCCCCGCGGATATCTTCATCGTCAGGTATCGGCTTCAAGAGGGCTACGCGGCAATTCTTTCCTTTCATGCTTTTCCCCATTACCCGCCGGGAAACCGGGAATCGGGCGAGGTCGTCTCCCTTTCCCTGCTTGTTGATATCGACGGAACGGAAACAGCCTTTGCGTTCAATGCCTTTACCCTTATCGAAAGCTGGACGGACGAATTGGAAAAAGCGGAAACCGCGTTGCATTACGAGAGAAAATTTTCCCCCTCGGATTTTTGAATCTTACGCTCCGCCGCTTCTGTTCCGCTCTCCCCGCCCGCGGTCGGCGGGATACTTTTTGTTAAAAATAATGCAGCCCTACGCTTTCCTTTTTCCGTATCCGGCCGCAAAAATTTTTTATCTCCTGATTATCCGACGGACGCCTTGTTTACCGCACGGGCGAGCCGTATCCGCCTGCAAAAACCTTTTATGTCCGGATTATTCCCAAAACGCTGCCCCCTCTGAAATCGGCCTCTTTTGCACTCCGTCAGCCGTCGAAAAGCCCGTAATCATAACCACCAGTAAACTGGTGGTTTGCATAACCCCTAAAAGGGGATAATAC
>UQHL01000005.1 GCA_900540805.1 uncultured Eubacteriales bacterium | reverse complement strand
AAGTGTTTTTTCTTCCCCCAGTAGAACTGGGGGTTTATTTTCGCTAAAGCTCCAACCAAACGCCCGATTTTCATGGAAGAAAATCGGGCGTTTATAATATTGATTTGCAGAATGCGTTTTAAGCCTTGTAATTTCGCGTCAGACCGACGACTTTCCCCAGGATAGATACTTCCCCGGGCTCGAATATCATGTCGGCCAGAGCCTCGTTTTCGGGGTGTAATACGATTTTACCGTTGCGGCGGTACAATCTTTTCACCGTGGCGGAATCTTCGACGAGAGCCACGACGATTTCGCCGTCGTCGGCGGATTGCTGACGGCGCACGACGATTTTATCTCCGTTAAAAATTCCCGCGTCGATCATGGAGGTTCCCTGGACGCGGAGCATAAACAGATCCTCGCCCGTGAATTCGCCCGCGGGGAAGGTATAATAGTCCTCATAATTTTCGTAGGCAAAAATCGGCTGTCCCGCCGTGACCGTACCGATGAGGGGGATAGTGACCGTCGAGCTTCTGCCGATGCTGACCGACCGTTTCTTGTTGTCCGTCTTATTCAGATAGCCTCTGTCCTGCAGCTTTTCGATATAGCTGTGCACGGTGGCAGTGGATTTTATGCCGCATTCCTTGCCGATTTCGCGCACGGAAGGCGTATAGCCGTTTTCCTCCGAAAAACGCCTGATATAATCCATTACCTTGATTAATTTATTTTCGTCGATCATGAGGGTTTTCCTCCTTTCGGGTTTCCTTGTATTCAATTATATCACACTTTTTTGGAAAATGCAAACAAATGTTTATAGAAAATTCTTGATTTTTGGAAAAATTATGCTATAATAATGGGGAGAAGTTTAAGCGGAGGCAAAAATGAACAAAACGAGTCATAGACAAAAATGTGTGTTATACGAAAGGGACTGCATCGGTTGTATGGAATGTGAAACGTGCGACCTCGACCCGGGCAAGGTGTGCGACAACTGCGGCAAATGTCTGGAGTTCAAAGACGTCGCGTCTATCAAAATCGACAAGATCTATACCAATCCCGAAGAGTATGACGGAAAATAGCGATGGGAAGCGGGCCTCCGAAAATGGAAGGCCCGCTTATCTTTAGTATTCGTTTCTGCCCGTGATGTACGGGGTAAATTTATCGGCATACATGGAGGGAATGACCGCCCGTATTTTTTGTCCCTCGTCGGTGAATTCGATATTTTTTTCCGTAAGGAGAGGTTTTACTTTTCCGTATTCGCCGAGCGCGGAATAGGGCACGAACAAATTGCAAAAGAGAAAATCCTCCGAAAAACGTTTGAGAATCTCCCGTTTCAGAGCGTCGATCCCCAGATTTTCTTTGGCGGAAATTGCAACGCTGCCGTACGGAAACGCCGAGGTATCCATTCCTTCGCTCTTGTTCATGACGACGAGATAGGGCGAGGCAAAATCCATTTCGCGCAAGGTGTCCAGCGTAGTTTTCAGCTGCATGTCGTATTCGCCCGTCGCGTCGCAGACGATCAGGGCCAAATCGCAGTTTAAGGCGCTTTCCAGCGTGGATTTGAACGCCTCGATGAGATTGTGCGGAAGATCCTGCAAAAAACCGACTGTATCGACGAGCAGGAACTCCGCGTCGTTTACCGAAAAGCTCCGCGCCGTCGGGTCAAGCGTGGCAAACAATTCGTTCTTTACATAGACGTCCGAACCCGTAAGCAAATTCAACAATGTGGATTTTCCCGTATTTGTATATCCGACCAGCGCGATGGTTTTCACCGCGTCCTTTTTTCGTCTGACCGTTTGAAGCGAACGCCGTTTTTCCGTTTCCCTGAGCCGTTGTTCGAGATATTTCAGACGGCCGCGAATATAGCGCCTGTCGGTTTCCAGCTGCGTTTCTCCCGGTCCGCGCGTGCCTACGCCTCCGCCCAGACGCGAAAGCGCCTCGCCTTTGCCTTTCAGACGCGGATAAATATATTTGAGCTGGGCCAGCTCGACCTGTAATTTTCCTTCGCTGCTCTGCGCGTTTTTCGCAAAGATATCCAGAATGAGCGTAGTGCGGTCGATCACCTTGCGATTGTCCAAAGCGGCCGAAATATTCAGCGTTTGAGAAGGGGAGAGCTCGCCGTTGAACAGCACCGTAATCTCGTCGAGGCCATAGAGGCGTTCTTTAAGCTCGCGCAGTTTACCTTCGCCGATGAAGGTGGCGGGATTGATTTCGCGCACGTTTTGATAAATGGTGCCCGCATAGGCGGCGCCTGCGCTTTCGATGAGGGAAACGGCCTCCTCCTGCAGTACGCGGTATTTTTCCGCGTTATCTTCGGTGATAGGCTGTATGATATAAATTTTTTCCATAGAATTTCCTTAATTTTTGTCGCCCGGGGGAGTGTCGTCGGGCTCTTGCCGAAGTTTTACGGCGTCCGCCACCTTTTTGCGGTTGTCCTCGCTGATCGCCGCATAGTGTTTTTTCGTCGTATTGACGTCCTTATGACCGAGAACGTCCGCGACGATATAAATATCGCCCGTTTCGTTATAAAGCCGTGTACCGTAAGTGCTTCTGAGCTTATGCGGCGTAATTTTTTTCAGAGGCGTCACGATACTGCTGTATTTTTTTACGAGAATCTCTACCGAACGGACATTGATTCTTTTATATTGCATAGACAGAAAGAAAGCGTTTTCCTGCGAGGGGACCTTTTCGTCGTTGGATTTTTCGGCGATATATTCCTCGAGGGCATATTTGACTTCGTCCGAAAAATACAAAATAGCGTTGTTTCCGCCTTTTCTTGTAACGATAAACGAATTATTGGAAAAATCGAAGCTATCGTTATCGAGGCCAACCAGCTCGCTGATACGAATTCCCGTTCCTAAAAATAGGGTAAGAATCGCGGTATCTCGGACGCGCGTCTTTTCGTGATAGCCTGAAGCGTGGCGGGAGAGGCCGCTTCCCGATTCCGCGATATCGATCAGCCGGGAAACTTCTTCCTCTTCGAGACGGATGATTTCCTTTTCGTGAAGTTTGGGCGTCTGAACCTTTGCGGAATTGTCCACGTCGATCAGTCCTTTATTGAAAAAGTACTTAAACATAGCGCGCACGGCGGATAGCTTTCGGGCTTTGGCGCGTTCGTCACAGGTAAGATTTTTCTCATTAAAGCGATAGTGGGAAAGATAACTCAAGAAAAATTCGATATCGTTGTTTGTCACGCCTTCCAGATCTTCCAGCGTCAAATCAAGGGGATCTTTTCTTTTATATCTTTTTTTACAGAGAAAGTCAAAAAAGATACGAAGATCGTAAGCGTATTTCAAACGGGTCTGACAGCTTGTCCGCGCTTCGATACCCATAAAATAATCCTCGCAGAAAGGGGGAAGGCATTCTATCAGTTCGTTTATTTTATCGATATCCTGAATATTACGTTTGATATAGTAATTTTCTTTCTTCATAATAAATATTGTACCGCGAAATATCTATCCTGTCAATAAAAAGTATGGATTTTCCGAAAAGTTTTATAAGCAAAAGAAAAAAATTTCCTCCGACGAAAAGGAATAATTTAAGAGAAAAATTCAATGCCGCACCTTTTTTATCGAAGGAGAGGAGATTTATAACTATTCGTAAAATACAGGTTTTACGAATAGTTACGGTTAAAAACAGACAAAACAAAGGAAAAAAGCTTAAATTTCTGCTTTTGAGAATATTCCAAAAGAATCAGGCTTTATTTCAAATACGTTTTCAAAAGCGATATTTTGAAGCTGCTCAAGATAATTTCCCGAAAAATTTATAAAATAGCCTTCGGACGAATTGTTGACATAAATATAGATTTCTGTATTCGAATTAAATCTTCGAAAAATAAAACAGCCGTTTCTTTGATAAATTTCCTCGTATTCGCCCGAGCAAAAAATTTCTCTGAATCGGGTTCGGATTTTACCGAGCTTTTGATAATAGGAAATCAGCTCGCCGTTCAAGTGTTCCCAATCAAAACATCCGCGGCAAAACGGATCGATGTAACCCTCCGCCGCATTTTCGTCGCCGTAATAAACACAAGGAACGCCGGGCAAAGTATATTGAAGCAACGCTGCCATTTTTACTTTTTCTATCGCAAGCTTTCTTTCTTTTTCGGTAAGACGCATTTGCACAGAAGCCATTTCATCTTTTGTATAGCACGACTTTCCGCCTAATACCGTAAGAATACGCGCCGTATCGTGCGTACCCAGAATATTCATTAAAGCATCCAACGTCTGCTTGGGATAATTGTCGCACAGCATACGTATGGTATCGACGAGATTTTCTGCGTTACCCGTAACGATAAAATGAATGATTGCATCCTTGAGCGGATAGTTCATCACACTATCCAGTTCGCCGCCCTGAAGGTATTCCCGCCGCTTGGAATAAGCGATTTTATTTGAAGCGTCTTCCCATACTTCGCCGATAATGACTGCTTCGGGATTTGCCGTTTTAACTGTCGTTCGCAGCTTTTTTAAGAAAAAATCGGGCAACTCGTCCGCCACGTCCAGCCTGTATCCGCCGATCCCGTAGGAAAGCCAATGCTTCAAGACGCCGTTTTCTCCCAGAATAAACTCCTGATAGCTTTCCGATTCTTCATTTACTTCGGGCAGAATATCAATGCCCCACCAGCTGTTGTATTTATCGGGATATTCCTGAAAGGTGTACCACGAATAATAGGGAGAATTTTTGGATTGATAAGCGCCGATCGAAGGATAAAGGCCGTATTTATTGAAATATACGCTGTTATCTCCCGTATGGTTAAAAACGCCGTCGAGAATAAGCCGAATTCCATATTTTTTCGCTTCCACAACCAAATTTTGAAAATCTTCCTTTGTACCGAGTATCGGATCGACATTTCTGTAATCGGAAGTATCATAACGATGGTTGGATGCCGCTTCAAAAATCGGATTTAAGTAGATCGCCGAAACGCTGAGGCTTTTCAGATACTTCAACTTGCTCTGTATCCCCTTAAAATTTCCCCCGAAAAAATCGTTGTTGAGAATTTTACCCTTTTCGTCGGGTTTATACGAAGGCGTTCCGCCCCAATCAAAACGCGGTATTCTTCCTGCTATGTCAGGCATATTACCTACCTTGCAAAAGCGATCCGGAAAGATCTGATACAGAATTCCCCCCTTAAACCAATCGGGCGTTGTGTAATCTTCCGCAAAAACAAGCAACTGAAACTCCGGCTTTTTTTCTCCCGATAGCTGTCCGAAACGCCCTTTCCCCATGGTTAAATAGAAATCGTCTATAACGAAATTATAATAATAAAGCCCGATTTCGTTAATTTTAAGGCTGATTGTCCACCCGTAGGACGTTTTGCGTAACGGATAGAGACTCCTTTCTTCCCCGTCCTTTCCCAAAGACAACGTCGCCTCCGAGGCAGGCGTTTCGCATTCCCCCCAAAGCGGTGTACGCAACGAAAAAAACTCTCCCCGGGTAAAGTTTTCTTTGAGATAAAAAATATTGAATTGCAGTTTATCGCCCTGACGGACGCCGCCCGTAATACTTTTGCAGGCCTTATCCAAAGGGTTGAAATAGACGTTCATATGTTTGACCCGAATTTTTGTTATAAAAGTTCTGTTACCTGACAAAAAGCTGTAAAAACATTTTTACAGCTTTTTGCAAAAGAATGTTCTGTTTTCGATTTAGCGGAGAGCTTTAAGGTGCCAGATATTATCGGCATATTCCTTTATGCTTCTGTCGGCGGAGAAATATCCCGCTGCGGCGATATTCCGCAGGGACATCTGATTCCAGGTGCGTTTGTCGTTGGCGTAGAGCTCGGAGATTTTTTGCTGCGTACCGATATAGGATTCGTAATCCGCCATACACATATAGGGATCGGCGACGGGAGAGCCCGTAAGGAGATAATTGGCAATATCCGAAAAGGATTCGCCGCGGAACCCTACGATAAGGGCTTCAATTACCTTGCGGAGCATCGGATCCTGATTATAATACACGCTGGAAGAGTAACCGTTACGCCAAATCTGGGAAACTTCGTCGGCCTTCAGCCCGAAAATGAAGATGTTTTTTTCGCCTACGTGTTCCGCCATTTCTACGTTTGCGCCGTCCAGCGTCCCTACGGTGAGCGCTCCGTTGATCATGAATTTCATATTTCCCGTGCCGCTCGCTTCTTTTCCTGCCAAAGAGATCTGTTCGGAAACTTCCGAAGCAGGCATCAGCATTTCGGACATCGTGACATTGTAATCTTCCATATATACGACGTTGAGCTTTTCGCGGAGCTTGGGGTTTTGACGGATATCCTCCGAAATAAAGCAGATCAATTTGATAATCTTCTTCGCCATATAGTATCCCGCCGCGGCTTTGGCGGCGAAAATATACGTTTTGGGCAGCACCGGAAGCTCGGGATTTTCTTTCAGGGCCAAATAGTCGGTAACGATGTGCAGGACATTGAGAAGCTGGCGTTTATATTCGTGCATCCGTTTGGCCTGTACGTCGAAGACGGTTGTCGGATCGATGACGATCCCCTGCTTTTTATAGGCATAATCGGCAAATTGCTGTTTCTTGAGCGCCTTGATTTCATCCAGCCGCTCCAATACGCCGTCGTCGTTTTCAAATTTTTTGAAGTCCGCCAGCTTGGAAGCGTCCTTCGCATACCCTTCCCCGATACATTCGTTGAGCAGCGCGCAAAGCTCGGGATTGGACTGATTCAGCCAACGCCTGTGCGCGATTCCGTTGGTCACGTTGGTAAACTTTTCGGGCGTATAGTCGTAAAAATCGCGGAAAATACTCTTCTTGATAATGTCGCTGTGCAGCTTTGATACTCCGTTGACGCAATGGGAGCCATACACGGATAAATTCGCCATCTTCACGACGTTATAGGAGATGATTGCCATGCGGGAAATCTTATCCCAATCGCCTGGGAAGCGCTTCCAGAGATCTTCACAGAAACGGCGGTTTATTTCTTTCAGAATAGAATAAATACGGGGCAGTTTGCGGGCGATCAGGTCTTCGGGCCAGGTCTCCAGGGCTTCCGCCAGCACCGTATGATTGGTATAGGCGCAAACCGAGGTCGTGACGGCCCACGCTTCCTCCCAGCTCATGCCGTTTTCATCGATCAAAAGACGCATCAGTTCGGGAACGGCCAAAGCGGGATGCGTATCGTTGAGATGGATTGCCGCCAGCTGCGGCAAAAGCCTGATCGAGCCGTATCTGCGTTTATGATCTTTCAGAATATTTTGCAGGGAAGCGGAAACGAGAAAATACTGCTGCTTTAAGCGCAGAGACTTTCCTTCCACGTGATTGTCCGCGGGATAGAGCACTTTGGAAATCAGATCGGCTTCGTTGTCCTCCTGCATCACCGCGTTATAATCGCCCTGGGAAAACAGCTTCATGTCGAAGTTTTGTACGCTTTTCGCTTTCCAGAGCCTTAAAACGGATACCGCTTTGCTGTCGAAGCCCGATACCATCATATCATAGGCGATCGCCTGCACTTCCTTTGCATTGCGATATACCGTCTCCAGACCGTGCTCCGTCCATTTTTCCTCTACGTAACCGTCGAATTTTACCGTATAAATATTGTCGCTTCGCTGGGTCAGCCACACTTCGCCGCCGGGAAGCCATACGTCGGGAAGCTCCGTCTGCCAGCCCTCGATGATTTTTTGCTTGAACAACCCGTATTCGTAACGGATGGAAAAGCCCATCGCAGGATAATCCCCCGATGCGAGCGCGTCGAGAAAACACGCCGCCAAACGCCCCAGTCCGCCGTTGCCGAGGCCTGCGTCGGGTTCCAGCTCGTACAAATCGGAAAGCGTTACGTCGTAAGGTTTCAAGGCCTCTTCAAAGACATCTTTTACACCCAGATTAAAAACGCTGTTTTTGAGCGAACGCCCCAATAAAAACTCCATGCAGAGATAGTAAACCCTCTTTGCTTTTTTTGCCTTCGTCTCGATATGGAACTGCTGTCTCTTTTCCAGCATAATGTCCCGAACGCTCATGACGACGGCTTTATAGATCTGTTCTTTGGTCGCTTCGGAGGGCGCGACGCCGAAATAGCGGGAAAGCTTCCCTTTGATCAGCGCTTTGGCGTCGATTTCCGTGGTTTTGTTTTTATTCATATTTGTTCATTCACTCCTGATTTGTTCCGTTGTATTATAACATACGGAACTCCGCTTGTCAAGTCGTAAAAGTTGCGGCGGACTTCCTTACTTTTTCAATGTAAGCGTAGCGGTATAAAGTTTTTTATATTCCTCCGCCGAATGCAGCCAGGAAAAGTCCGTACGGGCGGCCTTCTGCATTAAAACTTGCCATTCTTCCCCATTTTTATACGTGTTTACGGCCTCACGGACTACATACAACATATCATACGGATTGTAGGCGGCAAATGTGAAGCCGTTTCCGCCCGAACCGTAAGGCTTGATGCTGTCGAAGAGCCCGCCCGTCTCCCGCACAACGGGTACCGCGGCATATCTCGAGGCGATCATCTGCGAAAGACCGCAGGGCTCGCTTTTTGAGGGCATAAGGAAGATATCGGCGCCGGAATAGATTTTTCTCGACAGGTCGCCGTTAAACGCGATGACCGTAGCGACCTTTCCCGTATAGCGGCGGCCGAGGTCTTTGAAATAATTTTCGTAAACGGCGTCCCCCGTGCCGAGGAGTACAAACTGGACGTCGTCCTGCAAAATATCCTCGATTACCGCTTTGACGAGATCCAGCCCCTTATGGGAAACCAACCTGGAGATCATGGCGATAACGGGAACTTGTTTGACGGACAGACCGAGCATTTTCTGAAGTTCGGCTTTGCATACAGCCTTATTGCCGAGGTCGTCCGCGCTGTAATGCGCAAACAACGCGGGATCGGTTGCGGGATCGTAGGAAACCGTATCGATCCCGTTGAGAATCCCCGAAAGCTTGAAGGCGTTTTTACGGATGATCTCGTCCAGTCCGTGCGCATATAACGGATTTTTGATTTCATTGGCATAGGTCGGGCTGACGGTTGAAAATTTTTCCGCACATTCGATCGCCCCTTTCATCAGATTGAGACAGCCGTCGTATTCGAGCAGATAGCGGTAGTTATTTGAAATCCCGAACAAATCTTCCAGGATATCCAAAGAATATTTCCCCTGATATTCGATATTATGAATGGTAAACAACGCGCGGATAAACTGATACTCGGGCCGATAACAGTAGATCGTCTTGAGATACAGCACCGAAAGAGCCGCCTGCCAATCGTGGCAATGCAAAACGTCGGGATAGAAATTGATAAACGGAAGTATTTCCATCACACCGCGCGAAAAAAATGCGAAGCGTTCACCGTCGTCGTAATAGCCGTAACAGCCGGGCCGCTTGAAATAATATTCGTTGTCGAGAAAATAAAAAGTTACGCCTTCCTCCTGACAGGAAAATATTCCGCAATACTGATTTCGCCAGGAAAGCGGCACGAAGATATTGCCCAGAAAAGACATCTTGCGTCGGTATTCCGCTTTAATATCCGAATAAAGCGGCAGAACAACCCTTACATCATAAGCGGGATCTTTCGCCAACGCTTTCGAAAGGGAGCCTATCACCTCCGCGAGGCCGCCCGTCGCAATAAACGGAGTCGCTTCGGAAGCGACGAAAAGAATTTTCTTTTTCGGGAATATTTCTATTGTTTCCTTCGGAGCAGTTTCGGGAAGTACAGCCTCCTTTTCCTCCCGCAAAATTTCTACGGAAACCTTTTTCGTCCTTTTTTTAACCGGCGCCTTTGCGGGCGTCTTGGGGCTTTTTGCGCTTTGAGTGGTTTGATTTGACATTTTATCCTCCCGTTTCAAATCGATAATTCTAATATGTATGTCATACATAATTATGTATGCGTGACATAGTTTTAATTCTTTGTTTTAGAGCATTGTCCCCTTTTGAATGAAATAGGGAAGCACTTCGCAGCCGCTGAGTTTTCTCCTGTCGGCGATTACGACATTTTTGTCGGTAATTACGCAGTCGAGAGCGGCGTTTGCGCCGATAATATTATCCTGCATAATGATGGAATTTCTGATCACCGCGCCTTTTGCTACTTTGACGCCGCGGAAGAGAATGGAATTTTCCACGGTTCCCTCGATTTCGCAGCCGTCGGAAATCAAAGAATTTTTAACGACGACCTCGTCTCCGTATTTGGAGGGCGCGCTGTCGCGCACTTTCGTATAGATATCCCGCGCGCCGAACAGTTCGTCCCGCACGTCTTTATCGAGGAGCTCCATGTTATGTTTATAATAGGACGCCATGGAATTTATGCCCGCATAGTAGCCCTGAAAAGCATAGCGATAAATTTTCAGGCTGTCGAGCTGTTTGGCGATAATATCGCTTTCGAAACAGGTATATCCGCGAGCCATAGAATCTTCGACGAGATTGAGCAGGAACTGACGATTAAACACCATGACGTTGATATACACGTCCGCTTTTGTTTTGCTTCTTACGCGGGGAGTAATTTTTACTTCGTTCACCCGTCCCTCTTTGTCCGCGCCGATCAGCATATAATGAGCCGTCTTTTCCACCTCTTCATAATGGGTGACCATGGTAATGTCGGCATTTTTATTTTCGTGATAGGCAAGAATATCCGAAATATTTAATCTTGCGACGCCGTCGCAATCGGAAAGGACTACGTATTTTTCCTGCCGTCTGGTTAAAAAGCCCGTGAGACCTTTTAACGCTTCCAGCCGCGTGGTATAAAGCTTTTCGCTTTCGTCGGAAAAGGGAGGCAAAAGAATAATGCCGCCGTCTTTACGGGCCAGATCCCAATCCTTGCCGCTGCCGAGATGATCGATCAGAGAGCGGTAGTTGTTGTTTGCCATAAGGCCTACTGTAGTAATACCCGAATTGACCATATTGGAAAGCGGGAAATCGATGAGGCGGTATCTGCCGCCGAACGGAATAGAAGCCATCGTCCTTCTGCGGACGAGCTCGGGAACGTTTTCTTCATGAAGATTTGAAAAAATAACTCCGACTGCCGATGCTGACATATATTTAATTTCCTCCCTTTTTACGCCAAAATATCTTTTTCGTTTTTTTGTCCGCTCAAAACGCGTATGCCGTCGCCTACGGTAATATCCCTGCCGAGAACCACGATTTCCGCTTTCGGATTTTTATCTACGCCCACTACCGCGCCTTTTCCGACCGTTACGTTTTCGTCGATAATGGAATAGGAAACGCAGGCCCCTGCTTTGATGACGCTGTTTGCGAGAACCACCGCATCTTTCACTACGGCGCCTTTTTCTACGACGACGTTGCTGCCGAGTATAGAATTTTCTACCGTTCCTTCAATTTCGCAGCCCAGCGCAATCATCGAGTTTTTTACGACGGCACGGCTTCCTATATATTCGGGCGGAGCCAAGGGATTGCGGGAATGGATTTTCCAGGCCTTGTCCTTGACGTCAAAGGCCGGCGTATCGCCCAGCAAGTCCATATTCGCCTGCCAGAGGGAGGCGATTGTCCCAACGTCCTTCCAATATCCTTCGAAAAGATAGGAATACATTTTTTCCCCCGCATTCAGCATAGCGGGCAGAACGTCTTTGCCGAAATCCTTCGAGGAATTGGGGTCGGCGTCGTCTTTTTCAAGATACTTAAACAGCTTTTCTGCCGTAAAAATATAAATTCCCATGGACGCGAGCGTGCTCTTGGGCGCCTTGGGCTTTTCCTCGAACTGATAGATCGAACCGCCGGGGTTGGTATTAAGTATCCCAAAGCGGGAGGCTTCGTTCAAAGGAACGTCGATCGCCGCAATGGTACAGTCTGCTCCCGTTTCAATATGAGCCTTGAGCATGGCGGCGTAATCCATTTTATAGATATGGTCGCCCGAAAGTACCAGCACATATTCGGGATTATACATCTTCATGAAATGCATGTTCTGATAGATGGCGTTCGCCGTGCCCTCGTACCAGCTGGAGCGCGCTTTGGCCTGATACGGCGAAAGGATATGGATGCCGCCGTAGGCTCTGTCGAGATCCCACGGCTGGCCGTTGCCGATGTATTCGTTGAGAATCAACGGCTGATACTGCGTCAGCACCCCCACGGTGTCGATCCCCGAATTTATACAGTTGGAGAGCGGGAAATCGATGATGCGATACTTTGCGCCGAATGCGACGGCGGGCTTTGCAATATTGTTGGTGAGAGCAAACAGCCTGCTGCCTTGTCCGCCGGCCAGAAGCATGGCGACGCATTCCTTTTTTCTTTGCATAATAAAACCCCCTGAATGTTAAATCAGTCTATTTTTGTCAAATATACGCAGGTCAGTTTGGGAATATCCACTTTGATTGAATATTCCTTGCCGTGACTCGGCGTCTTTGTCGTAGTGAAAATACGTTTTTTCATGACTCCGCTTCCGCCGTATTTCACGGAATCGGTATTGAATATCAGTTTATATTTGCCTTTTTCGATGCCTAACGTATAATTTGTGAGTTCCACTCCCGAAAAATTGATCAGGACGACGATCTGATTACCCTGTTTGTCCTTGCGGATATAGGAAATAAAATTGCGGTCGGCGTCATTGGGAGCCAGCCACTCGAAGCCTTCCCACGAATCCTCGATCTCGTAAAAGGCCGGGGTGTCGAGATAAAAGTGATTGAGGTCGCGCACGGCCCTTGAAAGTTTATCGTGAAGCGGATATTTTTTGAGGAAAAATTCGATTCCTTCGCTGTAATCCCATTCCTTGAACTGTCCGAATTCACTGCCCATGAAATTGAGTTTTTTTCCTGGATGGGACATCATATATCCCATAAAAGAGCGTACGCCCGCAAATTTATCCTCGTATGCGCCCGGCATTTTGCTGATCAGAGAAGCTTTTCCGTGCACCACTTCGTCGTGGGAAATGGGCAGTATATAATTTTCGGAAAAGGCGTACATCATCGAAAAAGTAAGCTTGTTATGGTTATATTGCCGATAAATGGGATCTGTGGAAAGATAGGAAAGGACGTCGTTCATCCAGCCCATATTCCACTTAAAATTGAAACCCAGCCCTCCTGCGTCCGTAGGGCGCGTAATCAGCGGCCACGCGGTCGATTCCTCGGCGATCATCAAAGCCTGCGGGTAATACCCGAATACGGCCTCGTTGAGCCTGCGGAGGAAAGCTACGGCCTCCAGGTTTTTGTTGTCGCCGTAAATATTCGGCATCCATTCCCCGGGACGTTTGTCGTAATCGAGATAAAGCATGGAAGCTACGGCGTCCACTCTCAATCCGTCGATATGATATTTATCGAAGAAAAATACCGCGTCTGAAATGAGAAACGACATTACTTCGTCCCGGCCGTAATCAAATTTCCGCGTCCCCCAGCCTTCATTTTCCTTTCTGTCCCATTGCGAAGGCTCGTACAAGGGCTCGCCGTCAAACTCGTAAAGTCCGAAGGCGTCTTTGGGAAAATGTGCGGGTACCCAATCGAGAATAACCCCGATCCCCGCGTTATGAAATTCATTTACGAGATACATAAAATCGTGCGGCGTACCCAAACGCGAAGTGACGGCATAATATCCCGTCACCTGATACCCCCACGAGCCGTCAAACGGATATTCGGTAACGGGCATAAATTCCACATGCGTATATCCCATTTCTTTGACGTAGCCGACAAGCTCGCCTGCAAGCTCGCGATAGGTATAAGGGCTGCCGTTCTCGTGAAGCTTCCAGGAAAGAAGATTTACCTCGTAGATGTTCAACGGAGACGCATACACATTTTTATGCTTCAGCTTGTCCGAATATGCGCGATCCGTCCAGTTAAATCCCGACAAATCATATAATTTAGAGGCATTGGACGAACCCGGCCCGGGATTTTCCGCATGAAACGCATAAGGATCGGCCTTAAAGAGCTGTTTACCGTCCGCGGTTTCTATGCAATATTTATAGCAGTCGTATTGCTTTACGCCGGAAATAAAAAGTTCGAAGGTTTCATTGTCGATCAGCCGTTCCATAACATGGGAATCCTTATCCCATTGATTAAAATCCCCCACGACGGAAACTTTTTTCGCGTGAGGCGCCCAAACCCGAAAAACATAACCGCGTTTTCTGCCCCGTGTGAAAGGATGGGCACCCATCGTCTCATACGCTTTGAAATTGGTTCCGTGATGGAATAGATGCAAAGGAAAATTGATATCGGATTCACTCATTTAATATTCTCCTGAAATTAAAAAGATATTGGGCTTGAAACGACAAGGGGCTAAATTTTTCGAGGACTGATCGAATATTTCATTTTTGAAAAAAATTATCAAAGCGCGAAAAATCCTTTTCAGTGCAGACGTATAAAAAATACGTTGAAAACAAACCCGTTGTTCTTAAGAGGTATTATACTATACTTTTTTATTTTTTTCAAGACCAAAATGAAAAAAAATTAACTTTTTTACAATTTTTTTCCAATGATGTTGTCGAATAGTGCGATTTTCTCTCTCAAAACGAAAACTTTGATACACTCATGTCTATCGCTTGAAAAGAGAATGGCTTACAGCTTTGAAAAAAACCTTTTATTAAGTATGTGTAAATATAAGAAGAACATACTTTCCTTTGCGGTAGGTTACCGTGTAGTACGTCAGACATATATATTATGCCTGACATATAAATATATCTATATCAGGCATATAGATACGTCACGCGTATTAATTATGTCTGACGTAATAAAAAAAGCCCTCTTTATTGATAAGGAGGGCTTTAATAAAATCAAAAAGATTATTGTTTCACAGAATTAGTTTCACAATCAAAGCCTATTGACTTTAGAAAATTAGAAACCTCTTTTTCAAGAGCTTCCTGCGAATCGTTGTTATTAATAAGAAAAACCTTTCTATTTTTTGTGAGAGCTTCTTTGTTTCTGTCGTAGTCGAATTGATTGTTCATGCGAGCAATTATACATGTTTCTTTAAGCCGATCCCGTTTCATGATAGCATGTATCCGACTATGTTTCTCTCTCAAAACGACTAAAATTCGATCGAAACGCGAATCGAATTTTCCTTCGAAAAGCAAAGGCACTTCCGCAAAGACGAAAGGCGCTTGTACTTCTTCCATTTCTTTTTCCAATTCTTTAATAATCAGCGGATGGGTAATAGAGTTTAATGCTTCTAATGCGTCTTTGTCTGTAAAAACAATTTGAGAGAGTTTTTCTTTAAGAAGTTTTCCGTCTTTTGTGGTATTGGGAAATCGGGCCTCTATGGCAGCGAGATAGTCTTTTTGCTTAATAAGCTTATGATAAATTTGGTCGCAGGAAAATACAGGTAATCTTTTGGAACGAAGGAACTCGGCAACGGTAGATTTTCCGCTGCCTATTCCGCCTGTGACGGCAATCTTTATATTTTGCATAGGCCCCTCCTTGCTGCCCTTACAATAATATGTTTCACGTATTTTGTTTCATAATATTTATTTGTGAAATGAATTACGTGAAACAAATACTATTTTGCTGCGAACCAATTTTTTCCGCAGCCTACTTCGACGGTGAGCGGAACCTTGAGAGCAACCGCATTTTCCATTTCTGTCTTTAATATCCCGGAGACGATATCTTTCTCCTCTTCGGGGCAATCGATAACCAGTTCGTCATGAACCTGCAGCACCAGTCTCGCGCGAAGATTGCATTCGTTAAGCTTTTTATAGACGTTTATCATGGCAATTTTGATGATGTCGGCGCTGGACCCCTGCAAGGGCATATTCATGGCGGCTCTTTCGCCAAAAGAACGAACGTTATAATTTGAGGATTTCAGCTCGTTTATTACCCGCCTGCGGCCGAACAGCGTGGTGATATATCCGTCACGTTTTGCCTTTTCGACGTTTTCGTCCATATATTTTTTTACGTCGGAATACGTCTCGAAATATTTGTCGATATATTCTTTCGCTTTTTTTGCACTGATCCCGAGATCCTTTCCCAAGCCGAAGGAACTGATTCCGTAAATGATTCCGAAATTGACAGCTTTTGCGCTGCGCCGCATTTGTGACGTTACTTTATCGATTGGGACGCCGAATACCTGTGAGGCCGTAATAGAATGGATATCCTTATGGGCACGATAGGCTTCCACAAGCTCTTTACAGCCCGAAAAATGCGCAAGAAGGCGAAGTTCGATTTGAGAATAGTCAGCATCTACCAATACGTTTCCGGGGCCGGCTACAAAGATTTTTCTAAGCTCCTTCCCTTCCTCGTTTCTGACGGGAATATTTTGCAAATTTGGGTTGGCGCTGGAAAGCCGCCCCGTCGCTGTATTCATTTGATTGTAAGTCGTATGAACCTTCCCCTCGGCAATCAGAGGCTTAAATCCTTCCACATAAGTGGAATTGAGCTTTTGTATCTGCCTGTAACGCAGCAAAAGGCGGACGATTTCGTAATCCTCGGCATACTTTTCGAGTATCTCGGCCGTAGTGCTGTAATTTTTCTTTACTTTGCTTTTTTGTGTTCCGCCGTCGCCTATCTTCAATTTTTCGAAGAGAATTTTTCCCAGCTGAACGGGAGAATTAATATTGAATTTTTCCCCCGCCAACTGATAAATCCGCTCGGTAAGGCCTTTTAATTCCGTGCTGTATTTTAGAGAAAATTCATTCAAAATATTGCCGTCCACCCATACCCCCACTTTTTCCATATCGAAAAGAACGACGGATAAAGGCAGTTCGATATCGCGGTAGAGTTTCTTTTCCTCCTCGTCCAAAGTGTCCCCGAAGATATTGTAAAGCGCATAGATACCATAAGCCCGATTTTGTATGGGCAGAGAATAATAATTTAAGCAAAAATCCAGGTTATCGGAATTTCCCGTTCCTTCTGCGAGATATTTCATCAGAGAAACATCTTCGAAGGGAGCGGAAAATTCTACCGACAGTTCCTGCAAGCGATGACGGATATCTTTGGAATTGTAAAGGATAACTGTTTTTTCGCCGCCGAAGATACTGTCGAGCAACGGCTTTAGTGAATGGATAAAATAACCGACATCTAAAAGATTTTCTTTAATCGGCAAGACGTATTCTGCAGATTGTTCGTCGTCTAAAAAGAAACGGAAACAGTCGTTGGTCCAATCACAGGCGATAAACTTTCCCCTATTTTCCGCAGCCATAACAGCAGCATCCATGTTTGAGGGAAAAACTTCGGAAACGCCGGGCATATTTTCAGCACTCTGCCCTTTGATATCAGACGCATCGTTATCGTCAAAAATCGAAAGAGAAATCATGCTTCGGAAATCGAGTTCGGCAAACTTTTCGCGTACCGTATGCGAAAAAGGCATTCTTAAAATACAGTCTGCCAAGGTCACTCCGATCGGGACTTCGGTATCTATTGTAGCGAGACGTTGGGAAAAATACGCAGTTTCCTTATTTTCGGATAATTTCTTATTCAGAGCTCCTTTTATCTCGTCAAGGTGTGCGTAAACACCGTCAAGCGTTTGGTATTCTTCCAGAAGATGATAGGCAGACTTTTCACCGATACCTGCAACTCCCGGAATATTGTCCGATTTATCACCCATTAAGGCTTTTAAATCGATGATCTGTACGGGCGTCAGGCCTACCTCATCTTTGAAGTTTTCGACGGAAAGCTCGAGAATATCGCTGACGCCTTTACGCGTATAACAGACGTTGGTCGTATCGTCCACTAACTGATACGAGTCCCTGTCGCCTGTATAGATATATGTCTGTACGGCAAAACGTTTGGCGAGCGTTCCTATGATATCGTCCGCCTCGTAGCCCTGAAGCTCGCAGATCTTGATTTTCATGAGGGATAAGACCTCTTTGAGAATAGGCACCTGCACGACGAGATCTTCGGGCATCGGCTTACGTCCTGCCTTATAATCGGCATACATCTCATGACGGAACGTCGGCGCGTGAAGATCGAAGGCCACAGCCAGATATGTCGGCTTTTTATCTGAAATAAGCTTCAAAAGCAGCTTGACGAAGCCGAAAATACCGTTTGTAGGCAAGCCGCTTTTCGACGTGAATACGGGGGTGGCATAATAAGCTCTGTTGAGCAGACTGTTGCCGTCAATTAATACTAATTTTTCCATAAAAAGAGTTCCTTAATGTCGTTGATATTATTTTACCACGAAATAAAAAAAATCGCAAGGAAAAGAGAAAAAAGAATTAAAAAACGCTTGATTTTTTCTTCTCTATCGTATATAATATTAATGTTTCACAATTCATTTTTCTTTTATGCCGCTGTGGTGAAATTGGCAGACGCGATGGACTCAAAATCCATTGGACTAATCCTCCGTGCCGGTTCGACTCCGGCCAGCGGCACCAGTGCCTCAATCCCTCATAACAAAAGGGATTGAGGTTGTTTTTTTAGTCTCATTTCTTAGACAAGTCCATATATTTACATGTTACATTGCCAACTTGAAAAGATTCAACTATATCTCCTCGTTAGATAATCTAATTCTGCTTGCAGAAATCTTTGAAGTTTCGTTGGACTATTTACTCGGTCGCACCGATTAAAGACCAATACATAAGTTCTAAACATTCAAAAATAGATACTCATGCATGAGTACCTCTTTCTTTCAAAATAGTTCTCTCCTATTGACATAAAATAAAGAAAGTGGTATAAAATACTCCCCTTTAAGGTGAGGAGTGATTTGTGGCCAAAATTATACCGATTAAAGACTTAAAGAATACTTCCGAAATCACTGAAAAATGCAGGACTTCTGACGAGCCGATTTTTATTATCCAAAACGGCCATGGCGATATGATGCTCATGAGTATGGAAGTTTATAACCGCACCATGGCAAAAATGGATTTATATCAAAAACAGAAAAAGGCTGAAGATCAGCTCCTAAGTGGTATCCCCCTACGGTTTCCGCTGATAAGTTTATGGCGGAGATGAAAAACCAGTATGAAAAATTGTGGGATCAAATTACTTCCAGAGGAACAAAAGGATATTGCCGAAATGCTCGAATATATCGCTGTCACCTTATGTGCTCCAACTGCCGCTTTAAAGTTATATAATGTGTTACTTACACAATTTCAGCGGCTCAAAAGCTTTCCCTTATCAGGAAAAGAATTGGAAGCAACCAACGTTCCATTAAACTTTTTATATCGCTGGAAACGAGTAGAGAACTATTTAGTCTTTTATACCATTGATGTGGAAAGCAAAATTGCAAATATCATGAGAGTAGTTTATAGATATTCAAATTATTTGACTATATTAAAATAAACCGAGCTGCTTATACGAGCAGTTCGGTTTTACTTTTTTTCAATAAATTCTATACTTAACGTCATTTTCTTTGTAACGTTTGCTGCGTAATCATGAATTATATAGAATGTGAAATTGCCTAATTTTAACGAACACCAAAACGCAAACGACAGCCGCGATTTCCACGGCGACCAAAAACGTGCCTATCGAACTGAATATTATGACCATTTTCTTTTTCCTCGCCATATCTCCCCCACCTTGTTCGCCAAATAATTGCGGCGTTTTTATACCTTGCTTAAATATATTATATAATCAAAACTATTTTCATCAAATCCAATATCAACCGTTAGATTATAAAAAAACATTCAATCTGTAAATAATTCCCCTTTTTACTTATTAACGGATAAATATTAATTTTTTTTAAATTATAGCTTTCTAATATTTTTTGCAGTTTTCCATTTACATAATATATCAATATATTATCCAAACAATTATATTGGCTGTTATTTTTCGATTTTAGATACTTATTAATTTTCCTATATTTGAAATATCGTGTTATCTTTCCTTCCATTTTTATGCCCCCATAAAGATATTTTGTTAATAGCAGACCGACATTACTCAATCTGCTATTAACTTATTTCATTGTTAGTTCTTATATCCTGTAATTTCTCTAATGAGCCACTCAAAACCTATACTCAATAGTATAATTCCTCCTACAACCACAATACCCGGTATAGCAACTCCCGCCATAGCAAGCCCGCCCAGTACAAGAGATGTTGTTCCTGCTGCCAAACCATATGCACCTAAACCAATTGCTGTATCAATAGCGGTATCTAATAGCATTGCGCCGTCTATCTGCCAATTATTTTCATAGAGATTAAACCCAAAGTTTATGAGACCTGTCAATGCTGTGGTTTTACCAAAAGATTTTGCCACAAAATTCATGGTTTTTACAACAAATACTGTGGCAAAAATGCGAATTGAACAGACAGGACAACGAGAATGCACACACGCATTCTTAATACCATAATAACTAGGAAATTTACTTTAATCATTTGAAATTAAAACTTTCTCGTATTTATTTTAATCGTTTGGATTTCAAATCAAATATACACCCCACTATTAAAGGTATTGCTATAAAGAATATTCCCCACCAAATATTTCCTTTTATAGTTTCCTTGTTAATAAAACCATATATCGCAATGCTTCCACATATCACAATAGGTAAACACCAGCTAATCCAAGCTATTAAGGCATATAGCTTCTTCTTCTTTTCTATTAAAGTTAGATCCCTTAATTTGGGATGATTTCTTATTTTTAAATCAATTTCTCTAATTAAATTTTTTAAATCAAAATCATCTTGATAATCATTATCAATGAAAAGTTTTTCTAAATCATCTACACTTATTCCTGAATAATATACAACGAGATTATACTTGTCTTCAAAGAAGTCAATAATTACATAAATATTATTATAATTATAATTTAATTGAATAGTTTTACCATCTTTATAAAATGAAGGATAAATACCTACACCAGAATATTTAGATAATAGTCTTTCTATTTCTCCAGTTAAACACATTTCTAATATTCTATCCAAATTATCGTATTTACTTTTTTCTTTAGATTCTAAATATTTTTCGATTTTTCTCTTCATATTGACAGATCGCCCTTTCTTTTTTTATTCCCAATACCCCGTAATCGCCCGAATTAAATGCTCAAACCCAATACTTAGAATAATAACGCCTCCTATAACTATAACACCTGGTAAAGCAACTCCTGCCATTGCTAATCCTGCAGTTGCCAATGATGCAGTTCCCATTGCTAAGCTATATGCTCCCATACCAATTGCTGTATCAATTCCTGTGTCAATCCACATACTTTTATCTGTAAAGTTGAACCCATTTTCATGCAAATTAAATAAAAGATTTGTAGCAAACGTTAAAACTCCAACTCCTGCAATATTACCAACCACAGAGCTTAAACTTGCTTTCGCATTGCCTGTTACCAGTTCTTTAAACGTTGCACTATACATTTTCCCAAAATTAGTTGAATGAATTGCTAAACGTTTATGGTTTGCGCCTAAAATTGGAAACATATAATAATAATTTTTTTTGTATGCAAAGTATTGGTGCATACCTTTGGAAAACAAATATCGACCACAAGTATATAAATCTGGGATAGCGCCAACAATTGTTTGGACATACCAAGGTGCCGATCCATTCCTTACTGAAGCTGAGACACTCGATCCTATGCTTAAACTTCCACCAACACTATTAGAATCACCTATAGATATGGACGAACCAACAATTAATCCTTCGGAAGAAACAGCTCCTTGATTATACATCACAGGATTATTCCAGCAATAGGCATACAAATTAAGTCCACCGATAGTTTCAGGATCAAGATAACTGATATCATCAGGCGCAATAAATCTACCTGTTTCAGGATCATAATAACGTGAGGTTACTAGAAACAGCCCTGTTTCATTATCCCAAAAATATCCCCTGATTAACCAAGCCGACATGCTCCGAAGGCGGAGAGGAAAGCAACGCTCCGTTTTCGTCGTAGCACACTACGCTGTGCGCGCCCCACGCGTCGTAGATATACTCCGCCACCATGTACCTATTCTCGTTGTATATCCTATCCACGTCTCCTTGCAAACTTTTTACGAAATAATACGCTTTATTATTATACTTTAAGCCCGTTATTCCTTCCAGGTCGTATAAGTATTCTATCTGAATGTCTCCGCGCCATTCTCTAAGCAACATCCCCCCTTGGTATATGTAGCGATGTACCTTGCCGTCAACACTTTTTTCCGTGCGTAAACCATAACTATCGTAACGATAGGAAACGTCTTTGCCCGTCGCTTGATAATTTGATAAATTCCCCTCTTTTCCCCACGAGAGCGTGGCCGCGAGCGCATCGTTTTGATTATGGTCGAACCATTTGTCCGGTTTTCCGTCTATGGTATAGTTAATTGTTCCCGTACTTCCTCCATAGCCGATCAGCTGTTTTTGTGTGTTGTACCGATACGTTTTTCCGTTCTTTATCAGAAGGTTTCCGCCTACATCGTAAGTGCAGGTATAGTTATCTCCTCCCTTTCGGTTCTCTCCAGCCAAACGCCCCATCTCATCATATTGATAACTTACAATTTGTATGGGAATGCCGCTTGGCATTTCGTTTATTTGCTTGATGTTCCCTGCGGCGTCACGCTCATACATCCGAAGATACGAATTTCGGATATTTCCATAACTTTTAACATAGACAGCGGGAGACATGCGGACATACTGCGAATTCTCTATTTGGCCCCCGAAAGTATTTGTATAAGAAAACTGCTCGATCGGCCTATTTCCCAGGCCTTTTTTCTCCGTTAAAAAACCCAAATCGTTATATTGATAGGCAATTACGTTTCCGTCGGGCTGTTCCACCTGCGTCATGCGCGGATCGCTTCTGTAACGGTCGTACTTGATAGTATATGTTTCTGCCGTCGCCTGCGCGCCGACATAGATACTATTCGTCACGATATGAGCGTTTTCCGCCGTTTGCGTTTGTTTTGTCTCACTACGCACTATTCTTGTACCGTCTGCGAGAGTTTGCGTTTCACTGCCTATTACTTCGAATAGATCGTTGTACAGATATATCTCCTTGGTATTTTCCACTCGATTCACAGCAGACAACAGCCGTCCGTTTTCATTATATTGATAAACGAGATAGTTGTTTTCCGCCGTAAAAGCCTGCCAATTTTCCTTATTTTCCGCCAGTCGCACCATTCGAAGGCGTCCGTACTTATCGTAATACGACGCATGGGTTATACTTTGTACGGAAGATCGTACTTCCGTCACGCACTCGATATTCGCTATATCCGTCAGTCCTTCTGCTGCTGCGCCCGTAATCTGCGAGCCGGAGATATACGCGAATTTTCTGATACAGGCATCGTTATACTTCACTTGTAGCGGTCTGCCGTATCCGTCGTACTCAATCTCTACCTTTCCGCCTTCATGTTCGGCTTTTGTAAGTAGTCCTTTATTATAATAATAGTTGGTCGTCGTCAGTTTCCGCTCGGTCGAGTTTTGTGCCACGCTCGTTTCTATGCTTTGGATATACCTATCCGCAGCGGATTGGCTGATATTTTTTTGCGTATCGTAATTATAACGCGTAACGCGCTCAAGCGTGTTTGCTATTGGCTCATGAATTGCATTTATCCCTCCTGTGATCAAATCTGAAAAAATGTTATATTTATATCCGTCCGCGTCGTTATACGTTGTATTCAATTCAGAAGATCGTTCGACGGTTCTGAATGTCTCTACATATTGAGCCTCTATATGCGCGGCGGGATTCGAAACTTTTATGCTCAAGCGTTCTGTCTGTAACCCAAGTTTATCGTAAATCAATTCTTGCTGCCGTTCCCGAACGTCCGTCAGCCTCACGGGGCGATTCAGTTCATCAACTTCCGCGCTTACAGTTTCATCTCCAAGTAGTTCATATTCGGTCGCCACATATCGTTTATCATCTACGGACATAGGCGTCAGATCCGTTTTCACTGCATGCTTTCCGTCATCTGCTATAGAATATATTTTTTCACAAATCGTCTGTGTAACCGCGCTGGCTTTTTGTAAACGGATATTCCGAAGCTGATAGGTCAGTTCCTTATCGGTGGAATCGAACCCCATCGAAAACTCGTTAAGGCCTTGATTGGCTTTCACGACGAGCGCCAAAAACTGCCAGCCTTCGTTTGACGGATCGGGCGAAGTAAATTGATAAAGTCCGCGCCGCGGTTCTACGTACAACTCAAATTTTTTCGTCAGTTCTTCCCGTGCTATCCGGTCCCGCAGAGTCGGCAGCTGCGCTCCGCTGCATTTGATTTCACAGGAAAACACATAAAAACAAGTCTCGGGTTCGGTTGCGGAATAGCTGACGAGATTAATCCGGCCTTTATAAGACGTCGGGCCCGCAGCAACGGCTTCCTCGACATAGTTGACTGCCTCGGGATGAACGACCGCCTGAGAAATGCGTGAGAGATTTACCTCCCGCATTTGCTTATAATCATCTAAGTACAGCATATCCAGCGTCTCTGCCGTCGAAACTTTACGCGCGCCGAACGCGTCCTCTTCCAAAAGAAGCATTCCGCTGCGATTAAACGTATATTCTGCTATAAAAGCGTTATCTTTCTTGATCTTTGTCTTCAAAGAATGTAAATGCGCGTATTCGATCTGCAAATGACTGTCCGTCTGATTGAGCGCCTCCTGCGGAGCTTTTTTCAAGGCCCCTCCGCAATCGTTATCAGCATAACCGATACGCGTCACAGACGTGCCAAATCTTATCTCACTTACCATGTAAGACGACAAATTTGTTTCCGGAGAGGACAACCATGCGTAATTGAATTTTGTCCAAGCGCCCGTCCGGTCGATAACATAGTTTAATCGGTCGCCCATATAAACGAATTGCGTCGCATTTTCTTCCTGGCCATTTTTCTTAAACAGGCACTTGGTAAGCAGCCCTTCCGTCACCTGGTAAACACAGCTGATATTATATAAGTGAATTTCCGATAAGCCTTCGGTGGAAAAGTAAATGTCACACGATCTGTGATTAAAGGTAAGATGTAAGATATAATCCGAATATTCAATTTCTACCGTCAATTCCTTCGCTTTGTCGTACCATTTGGACAAGCGCCCGCCCTCCGCGTTGAAATACAGCTTATTCCCCACCTCATCCGTCAAAGTGCGTTCCGTTTCATTAAAGAGATATTGCCCTGCCCGTAGTTCTTCGATCAGCCCTATTCCGCCCTCGGTGTTTTTATGTTTTTGGATCGCATGTTCGTCCAGCACCGTCTGCTTTACTTTTTCATCGCCGTGAGCTATTTCATAATAATATTGCGGCTGGATCGGGTGCACGATTCCCGCGGCATCCATGTATTCCCAAATTTCGATCGAAGTATGGCCGAGCTGATAGGCCCTTTTTTCCAGTGTCTGCTGAATATTTAATTTCCAGCCCTTTCCACAGGTCCACTTTGGATCAACGACTCGTCCCTCGTAGTCGGAAGAATAGATAAGCTGTAACTGAGGTACGTTATAATCACCGTTTAACGACAATGCTTCATGCATTAAAGAAAGGCCGCCCGTAAACAGATCGACAACAGCGCTCCCCGCACGTCCGCAATTCACGGGAAGAGATTTACCCCCCTTGAGTCCCGTCTTATGGCGGTAACTGATTTGCAGAAATGGTCCCTCAAGAGTATTGCCGTCCATAAACCGCGTAAAAATCGCATTGGAACCATATTGCATATAATCATACTTGCCGTCTTCCACCGCAGACCGCAACACAAGCTTACCCGTTCCTTCTCCTTTTAACCAAGAACGAAAATACCCCGTAATGTCGTAAGCGAACGATTGCCCCGGGACATATTCCTCTTCTTTAAACGCGAACAAAGGCTTTGCTTTGAATTGATCGTTGTCAAATGCTTCCGCATCCCCCAAATCGGTAGGCCAGCGTCCCGTATATTCATGCAGACGCAACCACGTAAGATGATCCTCTACCTTATTTGGAGCCGTCGCCCAGGTTCCAAACTTGGTCAACCCGAAAGTTACTTGATCAATTTGTTTATCCGAAAAAAAAGTTTTTAGGGAAGAATGGAAGCGGAAATAAATCCGGGAGCGCCGCCATAAACGATCCCCATAGGATCCACCTACCTGCAAATACCTTATAGGCGGCGTACGATGTAACCCGTCATAACAAATCTCGCTCGACTTTGTAGTTCCGTCATTATTAATATCTTTATAAAACTGCATCATTTCTATACAGCTGCCTTCGCTGGGCCGATCCTGTAAAAATACCGTCGGATCGATCGTTACGGGAAACTGTCTTTCGTGGTTATTTATCCATGCCGCGTTTGCTTCGACGCACAACAGATATACGCCTTGCCCTTGCATTTCTAATATATAGGATACGGCATCCGAGCGCAATCCCGCCGAATCGAACATATACGGCGCGGGAAACGTAAATACCGCTTGATTCGTATCTTGGGTTTTCAGCACAATGCTGCCGTCGGAGAGAAGCTGCGGAAATAGATTTCCTGTGCGCAAACGCAGGCTGTAGCGGTAGGATTCCGCTTGTCTATAAACCAATATGTTTTCTTTCAAACTATCTCCGTCGAAGAGATACTCTAAATCCGCATTATCTGCATAGCCTCTGTAAAGTATCTGTGCAGCGTCCTTTTGATCGGAAAGATGCTTTCGTTTATAATATTCCGCTATCAGGGATACGTCGTCTGTTTTTTCGATTTCAATTATGTATTCGTCTTTTTTAAGCTGTACAAGGATAGAATCAGGCTGGCAATAAAAACGAATTTTCAACTGATTTTCCGTATTTTCATATACCTGATGCCCGTCCATTATTCTCTTATCCAATTTTGTATGGTTTTCCATATGCCCCCGTTTATCACTGCTCATCTTACTTTTCCTTTCCTTATCCATGTTTTTTCTTCCGTTTATTTTTTCGGCGTGAAACATTTCGAGACGGCTTCCTGCTTTACCGCTTATTTAGTTGTGCGCGAGGGCAAGTCACTCCATATAGGCAAAATGCCTTTTTATATCTTACGCAATTGAACATCAATTTTCTTTTTTCCAAATCACGGGCGTCACCCCGTCCGTATCGTAACGCCAATAATTTCCCTCATACGCCGTACCAGCTTCGTTCAGCGCAGGCGCGCTTGCGCTGTAATAATATACCGCGGGCGCAGGCGAATCGAATATAGAATGGCCTTTTTCGATAGTATTCCAACTTTCTTCCGTACTTTCATAATAAACGCTTGTCAGCTTGTCGCAAACATAAAACGCACAATCAATAGGCATAGGGATTTTTCTTTCTTTTTAGATAGTGGCGCGGCTTTCATTGTCACGCCACTTCTATAATTTTGGTTTTGTCTGTTTTTACAGGCTCATTGTCGGCATTCGCAACGCTTACCGCTCCAACACAGTTATAGACTATCTTCACTCTCTGCATTTTTACACCGTCAATTTTTTCGGCTTCATAAACGATTATTTTCTCTACAAACGTTCTTATGATTTCGGCGTTCAGTTCCGTGATGTTGGAATACTTGTTTACCAACTTCATAAACCGATCCACGCTTTCGCCCTCTTCCCGAACGGCAGATATTTCATCTTTCAGCCTTTGAGCGGTTTGCTGTAATCCGTCCTGTTCCGCTTCATACGTTGCCGTCATCTTTGCAAATCTCTCGTCACTTATTTTACCCGAAACGTTATCTTCGTAAAGTTTCTGAATAATTCCGTCTATTTCGGCAATGCGTCTAACAGCTTTGTCGAGCGACGCTTTGTTTTCAGCTCGCAACTTTTCTGTTTCTCTTAAAGAACGCTTCTTTGCCAAGTCTAAAAACTCGCTTTCGTGTTCTCTTGCAAATGCCGTTACTTGACGTAAATCCTGTAAAAGGATTTTCTCGATGTCCTCAAGTCTTATGAAGTGCGATGTGCAGAAATACTTGCGCTTCTTTCGATAAACCGAACACACAAAATAATCTTTTTGGTGCGGATTACGTTGTCTGCGTAAATACAGTCTATGTCCGCAATCTCCGCAAAACAACATTCCCGACAATGCGTTCGGTTCGCCAAGACTGTCAAGACGGCGTTTCCCTTCTCGGATTTTCTGTACCGCCCAAAACGTTTCTTCGTCGATAATCGGCTCTTGCGTATCCTTGAAAACTTGCCATTCATCGGAAGGTAGCAAGATAACCTTTTTCGACTTAAACGATTTTTTCTTCGTCTTGAAATTTACCGTCCACCCAAGATATTCCCAATAACCGAGTATTGCCCCAACCGTTTGGTCTGCCCACGCTTCGGGCATTTCGTTCGCTCTTATCGTAACCTTCCTACCCATTTTCTTAGCGTGTATTTTCGGCGTATCGACACCTTCGTCCGTCAATATCCGTGAGATTTGCGTCGGACCGAAGCCCTGCATACAAAGTCCGAATATTCTTCTTACAACCGTTGCCGCTTCTTCGTCAATAAGCCACTTGTTCTTATCGTTCGGATCTTTTATATATCCGTAAGGCGGTAACGGATTTGTGTGTTTACCGGAATTACCTTTTGCCTTGATTGCTGACTTCATCTTCTTGCTGATGTCTTTCGCATACCATTCGTTCATTATGTTTCTGAACGGCGTGAAGTCGTTATCCGTTTGCACTTCGCTGTCCACGTTGTCGTTAACCGCGATAAACTGCACATCGTATTCGGGGAAAATAACTTCTGTATAGTAGCCGACTTCGAGATAATTTCTGCCGAAACGGGACATATCTTTGACGATCACTCGTTTAATAAGCCCAGCTTCTACTCTTTCCATCATCCGCTTAAAATCAGGTCGGTTAAAAGATGAGGTTAGATAACGATACTTTTTGAAATACAGTAAAATCAAGGTTTTTCGGACAACGGATAAGCATGGTTTGTACTACAACTAAATATTGCACCGCACAAGCGGCGTTTCTCACTTCCACATGGAAGAACAGAAACGCCGCTTTTTTCATGCCCTTTGTTACGCAGTAGGGGCAGAAAAAGCCTTGCTATAAGCGGCTTTGCGGGTGCGTTTTTCACACGGCAAGGGATTGATACCTAAACCCTCAAAATCGCCGTTCTACTGCGTAACAAATCCACAGCAAAGGAGTGATGAAGCTATGGCAGTTTTCCGTGTGGAACGCAACACAGGCTACACCGTAATGAGCAACCACCACTTACGCAATAAGGAGCTTTCCTTAAAGGCAAAGGGGCTGTTATCTCAAATGCTGTCCTTGCCGGAGGATTGGGACTATACCCTTGCGGGGCTGTCCTACATCAACCGGGAAAGTATCGACGCTATCCGTACCGCCGTTTGGGAGCTTGAAAAAGCCGGATATATCACAAGACGGCAGGGACGCGACGAGAAAGGCAAAATGACCGCTATCGAGTACACCATTTACGAACAGCCGCAGCCGTCGGAATTGGATTGCCCGGTATTGGAAAATCCAACAGCGGATAACCCGATATTGGAAAATCCGACAACGGATAATCCGACGTCGGAAAATCCAACGCAATTAAATAAAGATATATCAAGAACTAACTTACCAAAAAAAGAAAAATCAAATACGGATTTATCAATTACCCATTCCATTCCTATCCATTCCCTAAATCCCCTGCCTTATGGCGAGGACGAAGCGGCACAGCCGCCGGAACGGAAAAGAACGGAAAGGAACGACGCTTACCGAGTGTATGAGGAAATTATCAAAGACAATATCGCCTATGACATTCTCTTACAGGACAGAAGCCTTGACCGTGACCGTCTGAATGAGATTGTTGACCTCATGCTTGAAACCGTCTGTACGGCACGAAAGAAAATCCGTATTGCAGGGGACGATTACCCCGCCGAGCTTGTGAAGTCAAAGTTTATGAAGCTGAACAGCGAACATATCCGCTTTGTGCTTGACTGTATGCAGGAAAATACAACAAAAATCCGCAACATCAAGCAGTACCTAAAAGCGGTGCTTTTTAATGCCCCGTCTACCATTGACAGCTATTACACTTCCCTTGTGGCTCACGATATGGCAAGCGGCGCACTTGCACCGAGAAAGCCAAAGTACGGCGACCCGGACTATTACACCTACAAAGAGGGCGAAAGCCTGTAAACGAAAAAAGGAGGATTTACCACATGGCACAGAAAACAGGAGCTTTGATTTTTGACGAAACCGCTGACCGCTACGACATTCGCTTTGACATTGCCGACTATTACGGCGGTCTGCATTGTGGCGAGTGCATGGACGTATTCACAGGCGGCAAATGGAAGCCGACCCGGATTGAATACGGGGACAACTGGTATCTTGTAGGTATCCGCGCCGAGGACTTGAACGGGCTGCGGGTGCGGATTTAACAGGGCGGCGTGAACAACGAACGCCCTTTTTTCACGCCCAAAAGCGGCGTGCCACCTTAACACTATCACTACCGGGAAAGGAGGACGGTAAACATTGCAGGACGAAATCAACGAAAAAGTGGTTGCGCTCTCTGTCAAGGGAGCAAAGCTGACCGCTGAAATGTTGCAAAAGGCAATCAAAGCCATGCTTGCACAGGCAAAAAAGCAGCAGGAAAAACAGCCCCACGGGAAGCAGACCCTAAAGCAGCTTGCGAAGCAGAACGCGGGGCTATCCAACATTGAGATAACCGAGGGCAATATCAAAGCCTTTGAACAGACGGCGAAAAAATATGGTATCGACTTTGCCCTAAAGAAAGACAGTACCGAAACGCCGCCACGTTATCTCGTCTTTTTCAAGGGACGGGACGCGGACGCTCTGACCGCAGCTTTTAAGGAGTTTTCCGCAAAGAAGCTGACACAGGAGCAAAAGCCCTCTATCCGAAAGGCACTTGCCACATTCCGGGAAGCAGCAAAGCAGCTTAACGCGAACCGTCAAAAGACAAAATACAAGGACAGGGAGGTATCGCTATGAAGCCGAATATCAAGAAGCTGCTTATCCTAAACGCCCCCTATCTGCTCTTTGTGTATCTCTTTGATAAAGTCGGACAGGCGGTGCGGCTCTCGCCGGGGGCTGACCTCTCCGGCAAGCTGCTTTCCATTGGCAGTGGCTTTTCTGCCGCCTTTTCAAATGCCCTGCCGAGCTTTGCCCCTATGGATTTGCTTATCGGCATTGTCGGGGCTGTCGTTATCCGGCTTGCGGTCTATGTGAAAGGCAAGAACGCAAAGAAATACCGTAAGGGCATGGAGTACGGCTCTGCACGTTGGGGCAATGCCGAGGATATAAAGCCATATATCGACCCCATGTTTGAAAATAACGTGCTGCTGACGCAGACCGAAAGGCTGATGATGAGCAGCCGCCCGAAGCACCCGAAATATGCACGAAACAAAAACGTACTTGTCATCGGCGGCTCCGGCAGCGGCAAAACGAGGTTTTTTGTAAAGCCCAACTTAATGCAAATGCACAGCAGCTATGTAGTCACTGACCCGAAAGGAACGGTTTTAATCGAGTGTGGAAAGCTCTTGCAGCGGGGCGGGTACAAAATCAAGGTGCTAAACACCATCAATTTCAAGAAATCCATGCGGTACAATCCCTTTGCCTATCTGCGCAGCGAAAAGGATATTTTGAAACTGGTAAATACCATTATCGCCAACACCAAAGGCGACGGGGAAAAATCCGGCGAGGATTTTTGGGTGAAATCGGAACGGCTTTTTTACTGCGCCCTTATCGGCTACATCTGGTACGAAGCCCCGGAGAATGAGAAAAACTTTACGACGCTGCTTGAAATGATAAATGCGTCGGAAGCCCGCGAGGACGACCCGGAATTTCAATCCCCCGTTGACCTCATGTTTGAACGCTTGGAGGAAAAAGACCCGGAACATTTTGCGGTGCGCCAGTACAAGAAGTTTTTGCTGTCTGCCGGAAAAACAAGAAGCTCTATCCTCATTTCCTGCGGTGCGCGTCTTGCCCCCTTTGACATTCGGGAACTGCGCGAGCTGATGGAAACCGACGAAATGGAGCTTGACACCTTAGGCGACCGAAAGACCGCGCTTTTTGTTATTATTTCCGACACCGACGACACCTTTAACTTTGTTGTATCAATCCTTTACACACAGCTTTTCAATCTGCTTTGTGACAAGGCAGATGATGTGTACGGCGGGCGGCTGCCTGTTCATGTGCGCTGCCTGTTAGACGAGTTTGCGAATATCGGGCAGATACCGAAGTTTGAAAAACTCATTGCAACTATCCGAAGCCGTGAAATCTCCGCTTCAATCATCTTGCAGAGCCAGTCGCAGCTAAAGGCTATCTACAAGGACAACGCAGATACCATTGTCGGCAACTGCGATACGACCCTGTTTCTCGGCGGCAAGGAGAAAACAACACTAAAAGAAATGTCGGAAATCTTGGGGAAAGAAACGATTGACAGCTTTAATACTTCCGAAACAAGAGGACGGGAGCTTTCCCACGGTCTGAACTATCAGAAGTTAGGAAAAGAGCTGATGTCGCAGGACGAAATCGCCGTTATGGACGGCGGCAAATGTATCTTGCAGCTACGCGGTGTGCGTCCGTTCTTTTCCGAAAAATATGACATTACCAAACACCCGAAGTACAAGTACCTTTCCGACTTTGACAAGAAAAATGCCTTTGACATGGAAAAGCACTTGCGCCGCCGTCCTGCAATCGTGAAGCCGAACGAGGTATTTGACTATTACGAAGTTGACGAAGCAGATTTGCAGGAGGATACAGAATGAATAAGCGTATCAGAAAGAAAAAGACAAAACAGCAGCTAATCCGGGCTATCAGCGGGCTTGTGGAAGCAGCCGAGGAAATGCAGCGGGAACAGGAACGCAGGACAAGACAGGCGGGTATTTCCTATATCAAGTATATCGAAGCTGTCCGGGAACGGCAGTACGGCATTATGCCTGTCTACACACCACTTTTTGAAAAGGGGGGGAGCTTAAAGTAAAAACAATAAACACGGGCTACATGGTACGCGCCCCTACTCCTTGCGCGTATCGCGGCAGGAAGCCGCACCCTTACAACTGAATACCGCCGCGCCGCAGGAATTACGCAGCGCGGGGATTTATGACCGCGGCAGTTATCAAAAACTGACCGCCGTTTTTTTATGCCCTTTTTCGGGCAGCCGCACAGCGGCAGAAAGGAGTTTTATTATGGCATTTTTCAACAGCGCAGTAGGAGTTTTGCAGACACTCGTTATCGCTCTCGGAGCAGGTCTTGGCATTTGGGGCGTTATCAACCTCTTGGAGGGCTACGGAAATGACAACCCAGGTGCAAAAAGCCAGGGCATGAAGCAGCTCATGGCGGGCGGCGGCGTTGCCCTTATCGGCGGCACCCTTGTACCTCTGCTTTCCGGCCTGTTCGGTTAAGCGGCGGGGTTAGCCTATGCAGAGCATACTTGACGCGATTAACGAATGGATAAAGGAAATCCTCATTGGAGCCATTAACGGTAATCTGTCAACTATGTTCGGGGACGTAAACGAAAAAGTCGGAACTATCGCCGCAGAGGTAGGACAAACCCCGCAGGGGTGGAACGCAGGCATATTTTCCATGATACAGAGCTTGTCGGAAAATGTGATTGTACCCATTGCGGGGCTTGTCATTACCTACGTTCTATGCGTGGAGCTTATCAGCATGGTAACGGAAAAGAACAATATGCACGATATTGACACGTTCATGTTCTTTAAGTGGTTTTTCAAGGCGTGGGTAGCGGTGTATCTCGTTACCCACACCTTTACTATCACTATGGCGGTGTTCGATATGGCGCAGCACGTTGTTTCCGGCGCGGCGGGCGTGATCGGCGGCGATACGAATATCGACGTTGACGCCGCCCTCTCGTCCATGCAAGCCGGACTTGACGCTATGGAAATCCCCGAACTGTTATTGCTCGTTATGGAAACAAGCCTTGTGAGCCTTTGCATGAAAATCATGTCGGTGCTTATCACGGTTATCCTGTACGGCAGAATGATAGAAATTTACCTTTACTGTTCGGTATCGCCTATCCCGTTTGCAACTATGACTAACAGAGAGTGGGGACAGATAGGCAACAACTACTTAAAAGCCCTGTTCGCCCTCGGTTTTCAAGGCTTCCTCATAATGATATGTGTCGGCATTTATGCGGTTTTGGTTGGCAGCATGATTGTAGCGGATAACCTGCACAGCGCGATTTTTTCCCTTGCAGCCTACACCGTGATTTTGTGCTTCTCCCTATTCAAAACAGGCACACTTGCGAAGTCAATTTTTAACGCCCATTAAGACCGAAAGGAGGTTTTCACTTGGCGTATGTACCCGTACCCAAAGACTTATCAAAAATCAAAACGAAAGTCGCTTTTAATCTGACAAAGCGGCAGATTATATGTTTTGCGGCAGCCCTCGCTATGGGACTACCGCTTTTCTTTTTGCTCAAAGACAGCGCGGGAACAAGCATGGCGGCATTTGCAATGATTGTCGTTATGCTTCCCTGCTTTCTCTTGGCAATGTATGAAAAACACGGGCAGCCCCTTGAAGTCGTGATAAAGAACGTCATTCAGACAAAGTTTATCCGACCAAAAGAACGCCCCTATCAGACGGAAAATTTTTATGCCGTCATAGAAAAACAACGAAAACTGGAAAAGGAGGTATCGGCTATTGTCAATGGCAGAACGAAAAACCATGACCCGCGCGGTAAAAAATCCCGTAAAGCGTAAGCTGACCCGCGCAGAAAAGAAAGAAATCGCCGCCGTGATACAGGCGGCAAAGGGCGACGGGAAGCCCCACACCGCACAACAGACCATTCCCTACTTGCAGATGTACCCGGACGGGATTTGCAGGGTAACGGAAAAGAAATACAGTAAAAGCCTTGTCTTTGAAGATATTAACTATCAGCTTGCACAGGCAGATGATAAGACCGCCATTTTTGAAAACTGGTGCGATTTTCTCAACTACTTTGACGCTTCCGTTTCGGTGCAGCTCTCTTTCATCAATCAGGGCGCAAGAAAGGAAAAGGCACAGGTAGCTATCGAAATCCCGGCGCAGGACGACGCTTTTAACTCTATCCGCAAGGAGTACGCGGATATGCTGAAAAATCAGCTTGAAAAAGGCAACAACGGACTGGAAAAGTGCAAGTACATTACCTTTTCCATTGAAGCGGACAATCTCGCAGCCGCAAAAGCCCGCCTTTCCCGTATCGAAACCGACGTACTCAATAATTTTAAGGTGCTTGGTGTAACCGCCCGCCCCATGAACGGGCAGGAACGCTTGAATGTGCTGCATGGGATTTTCCACCCGGAGGGCGAGCCGTTCCGCTTCTCTTGGGACTGGCTTGTACCGTCCGGGCTTACCACAAAGGACTTTATCGCCCCGTCCTCGTTCCGCTTTGGCGACGGCAGGACGTTCCGCATGGGACGTAAATTAGGCGCGGTATCGTTCCTTGAAATCCTTGCGCCGGAGCTGAATGACCGTATGCTTTCGGACATTCTCGACCTTGAAAACGGGATAATCGTCAATCTGCATATCCGCAGTATCGACCAGAGCGAAGCAATCAAGACCATTAAGCGCAAGATTACCGACCTCGACAAGATGAAGATTGAGGAACAGAAAAAAGCGGTACGCAGCGGGTATGACATGGATATAATTCCGTCCGACCTTGCTACGTTCGGCAGCGAAGCAAAAAATCTGTTGCAGGATTTACAGAGCCGCAACGAGCGAATGTTTCTGCTGACGTTCCTTGTGGTAAACATGGCAGACACAAAACGGAAACTGGATAATGACGTATTTGCTACGGCGGGCTTTGCACAGAAAAACAACTGCGCTCTGACCCGCCTTGACTATTTGCAGGAAGCGGGCTTTATGTCCTCTATCCCTCTTGGAGAGAACCTTATCCCCATTCAAAGAGGATTAACGACCAGCAGCACCGCTATTTTTATCCCGTTCATCACGCAGGAGCTGTTTCAGCGGGGCGCAGCCCTTTACTACGGGCTGAACGCACTTTCTAACAACATGATACTCTGCGACCGCAAGCAACTGAAAAATCCCAACGGGCTTATTCTCGGAACACCGGGAAGCGGTAAATCCTTTGCGGCAAAGCGGGAAATGACAAACGCTTTCCTCATCACCGACGACGATATTATTATCTGCGACCCGGAAGCAGAATATTTTTCCCTTGTGCAGCGTTTGGGCGGGCAAGTGATACGCCTGTCGCCTGCCGGAAAAGGCATGGACGGCAAGCCCCAGTATGTGAACCCTATGGATATTAACCTCAACTACTCCGAGGACGACAACCCGCTTGCCTTGAAATCCGACTTTATCCTTTCCCTCTGCGAGCTTGTGATTGGCGGCAAGGAGGGCTTGCAGCCCGTAGAAAAAACCGTCATTGACCGCGCCGTGAGGAACGTGTACCGACCTTTCCTTGCTGACCCCGACCCGGCAAAAATGCCGATTTTGGGCGACCTTTACAACGAGCTTTTGAAGCAGCCGGAGCCGGAAGCTGCCCGCATTGCGGCGGCATTGGAGCTTTATGTTTCGGGAAGTCTGAACGTCTTTAACCACAGAACGAATGTAGAGCTTTCTAACCGCCTTGTCTGCTTTGATATTAAGCAGCTTGGAAAGCAGCTCAAAAAGTTAGGTATGCTCATTGTGCAAGACCAGGTGTGGAACCGCGTTACCGTAAACCGCGCCGAGAAAAAGGCGACCCGTTACTATATGGACGAGTTTCATTTGCTTTTGAAAGAGGAACAGACCGCAGCCTATTCCGTGGAGATTTGGAAGCGTTTTCGTAAATGGGGCGGCATACCGACGGCAATCACACAGAACGTCAAAGACCTTTTATCAAGCCGCGAAGTCGAGAATATCTTTGAAAACTCCGATTTTGTCCTCATGCTCAATCAGGCACAGGGCGACCGGGCTATCCTTGCAAAGCAGCTCAATATCTCCCCGCAGCAGATGAAGTATGTGACCCATACCGAAGCGGGCGAGGGGCTTATCTTTTACGGGAATGTGGTGCTGCCGTTCATTGACCGTTTCCCGACGGACACCGAGCTTTACCGTCTGCTTACGACAAAGCCGGAGGAAGTGAGCAAGCCATGAAAACGGACGTAATCATCAACCGTGAAGCCCTCTATGCCCTGCGGGAGCTGCCGAGTGAAAGCGTGAACTGCTGCGTCACAAGCCCGCCCTACTATGGACTTAGGGACTACGGGCTTGACGCACAGATTGGACGGGAGGACACGCCGGAGCAGTACATTGACAGGCTTGTAGAAGTATTCCGGGAACTGCGCCGGGTACTTAAAGACGACGGGACGTTTTGGCTGAATATCGCAGATACCTACTGCGGCACAGGCATGAAAGCGGGCTGCAAGCAAAAGGACTTAATCGGTATTCCGTGGCTTTTAGCTTTTGCCCTGCGCTCTGACGGGTGGTATTTACGCAGCGATATTATCTGGCTGAAAGAAAATCCTATGCCGGAGAGCTGCCGCGACCGACCGAGCCGCTGCTATGAGCATATCTTTTTACTGACGAAATCAAAGAAATATTACTATGACGCTGCCGCCATTGCAGAGCCGATTGCGCCGGGAACGGCTGCGCGGTACCGACAGGGGCGCAGCGCAGGACACAAATACGCCGAGGAAGTACCGGGACAGGGCAAGGTACAGGGTATCAATAAGACCCGCAGCGGCGGCTATTATGACGACGCCCTTATGCCGACCACAAGAAACAAGCGGGACGTTTGGCTTATCAATACCGTACCGTATAAGGGCGGGCATTTTGCCGCCTATCCCCCGAAGCTCGCGGAAACGTGCATACTGGCGGGCTGTCCGGCAGGCGGCGTTGTCCTTGACCCGTTTTTTGGAAGCGGCACCACCGGGCTTGCAGCGAAAAGCCTTGACCGCCGCTATATCGGCATTGAACTGAACGCCGAGTATTGCGCCCTTGCAGGGGCGCGGATTGGAGGTGGTAACACTTGAAAGACCCATTAAAGCCCCGTGATAAAATCACGCAGAAAATGACCCGCGACGGGGCTATCGCAGAAAATCAGACCACGGGAGACACGGAACGTATCAGCAAGCGGACGCAGGACGCGGATTTTCAGAAAAGCCCGGAGCAACAGGCAGCACAGGACGCAGCGCAGCTACAAGGTGCAGCTTCCCCGACTTCTCCCTTGCCCCATGTGCCGGGAGCTGCCCCCAAAGCGGACACAGGCAAAACGGAGCGCGTCATGGAGCATATCGAAGCCGCCCATACCCGCAAAGCGTCTAAAAAAGCGGTACGAAAGGCACAGGCAGAAGCTACCGCCGGGACGAAATCTTCCCGGCTGCAATTTACCGACGAGGAACGCGCTGCCCCGGAGCTTGAAAAGTATATCAAGAAATCCGATAAAGCCGCCGACCGCTTGGATAAGGCAAAGGCAGCTATCCCCAAAGAAAAGAAACTGGTAAAAGAGCGCACCTTTGACGAAACCACCGGGAAAGGCAAGACCCGCCTGCATTTTGAGGAAAAGGACAAGCCACCCGGATTTAAGGACAAACACAGCCCCTTATCCCGCCCCGCACAGGAAGCCGGGATTTTGGTACATAACAAAATCCATTCTGTCGAAAAGGATAATTCCGGCGTAGAGGGCGCACACAAGAGCGAGGAAGCCGCAGAACGGGGATTGAAGTACGGGGCGCGGAAAATCAAGCAGGGCTACCGCAGCCATAAGCTGAAACCCTACCGGGAAGCGGCAAAGGCAGAAAAAGCGGCTTTTCGGGCAAATGTGGATTTTCAGTATCACAAGACCCTGCATGAGAACCCGCAGCTTACCTCTAACCCCATTTCCCGGTTTTGGCAGAAGCAGAAAATCAAGCGGCAGTATGCAAAGGAAGCCCGCAATACCGCAAAGGGTATCAAGGGCGCGGCAGAACGCACCCGCAAGGCGGCAGCCAAAGCCGCCGAGAAAACAAAGCAGACCGCAGCATTTGTGGCAAGGCACCCGGTGGGTGTGGCAATCGCTGTCGGGGTGCTGCTGCTCTTTATCATGGTTATGTCCGGGCTGTCCTCTTGTGGGGCAATGTTTTCCGGCACGTTAAACGGCGTGCTTGGAACGTCCTATACGTCCGAGGACAGCGACCTTGTGGAAGTGGAAAACAGCTACGCCGGATTGGAAAACGAGCTGCAAAGCAGGATTGACAATATCGAGCGTATCCACAGCGGCTATGACGAGTACCGCTATGACCTTGCAAATATCGGACACAATCCACACGAATTAGCGTCCTATCTGACCGCAAAATACCAAAGCTACACCCGCGCCGAGGTACAGAGCGAATTACAACGGATTTTCAATCAGCAATACAAGCTGACGCTGACCGAGGAAGTGGAAATACGCTACCGGGATGAAGAACGCACCGACACATGGACAGACGAGGACGGCAACGAGCATACGGACACCTACACGGTACAAGTGCCTTATGAGTATTACATCTTAAACGTCAAGCTGACGAACACCCCGCTATCCACCATTGCGGAAAATAATCTGACCCCGGAACAACTGGAAATGTACCGGGTGTACTTGCAGACAAGCGGGAACAAGCCCCTTATCTTTGGCGGCGGCTCTCCCGACACTTCCGCGTCCGAGGATTTAAGCGGCGTGGACTTTGTAAACGGAACGCGCCCCGGTAATACCGCTATCGTTGACCTTGCAAAGCAGCAAGTCGGAAATGTGGGCGGCTATCCGTATTGGAGCTGGTACGGCTTCAACTCCCGCGTGGAATGGTGCGCCTGTTTTGTGTCCTGGTGCTACGGGCAAATGGGACTTTCCGAGCCGCGCTTTGCCGCCTGCCAGTCGCAGGGTATTCCGTGGTTTACCTCTCACGGACAATGGGGAGCGCGGGGCTATGAAAACATTGCCCCCGGTGACGCTATCTTTTTTGACTGGGACTTAGACGGAAGCGCAGACCATGTAGGGCTTGTTATCGGCAGGGACGCAAACCGCGTTTATACCGTGGAGGGCAATTCCGGCGACGCCTGCAAGATTAAGAGCTATCCCCTTGACTATGCCTGTATCAAAGGGTACGGGCTGATGAACTGGAACTGACACATTTTTGAAAATCGAAAGGAGAAAAAATTTATGGCAATGAGTAAAATCGAAAGAATTGAAAAGGAAATCCAAAAGACCCGTGAGAAAATCACGGAGTATCAGAACAAGCTGCGCGGACTGGAAGCACAGAAAACCGAAGCGGAAAACCTTGAAATCGTGCAGCTTGTACGCGCTATGCGTCTGACCCCGCAGGAGCTTACCGCTATGCTTTCCGGCAACGGTATTCCGGGCATTGCCCCTATGCCCGCAGACTATGACGAACAGGAGGAAAATGCAGATGAAGAATAAAATCCTTGCAAGCATTACCGCACTTTGCGCCGCCCTTGTCCTTGTGGGCGGCTTTTCCGTTACTGCCTACGCACAAACCCCGACAGAGGAAACCGACGACAGCGGCGTAATCGTGGAAACCGAACCGCAGCCCCTTACCCCGGAGGGCAACATGACCCTTGTGGACGACATCGACGGGGACGTTGCTGAGGATAAGCAGTTTATCGTCGTGAAAAGCAAAGGCGGCAACTATTTTTACATTATCGTTGACCGGGCAGCCGAGGGGGAAAATTCCGTCCACTTCTTAAATCAAGTAGACGAAACCGACCTTATGGCAATCCTTGAGGACGGGCAGACCACCCCGCCTCCTGCTGTCTGTAACTGTACCGAGAAATGCAAGACGGGCGAAGTCAATACCGCCTGTCCTGTCTGCTCTGTAACTATGAATAACTGCACAGGCAGGGAAGCCGAGCCGGAAACACCCGCAGAGCCGGAGAAACCAAAAAACAGCATGGGCGGGCTTCTCATTTTCCTTGTTGTGGGACTTCTTGGCGGCGGCGCAGCCCTCTACTACTTTAAGTTTATGAAACCGAAGCAGGGCGTAAAAGGCAGCACCGACCTTGACGAGTTTGATTTTGACGAATACGACGAGGACGAGCAGGAAGAAGCTGACCGCGCAGACACCGAACAGGAGGACGAGGAAGAATGAAGTTAGTGATTTGTGAGAAACCCAGCGTCGGGGCGGCGGTTGCCGCCGCCCTCGGCGTTACGGGGAAAAAAGACGGATATATTGAAAACGGCGAGTACATCATTTCATGGTGTATCGGACATTTGGTACAGCTTTCCGAAGCTGCCGCCTATGGAGAACAGTACAGGAAATGGAGCTATGACAGCTTACCTATTCTGCCGCAGGAATGGCAGTACACCGTAGCTGCTGACAAGGGAAAGCAATTCAAAATCTTAAAAGACCTCATGCACCGCGCCGACGTTTCGGAAGTTGTGAACGCCTGCGACGCAGGACGCGAGGGCGAGTTGATTTTCCGCTTTGTCTATGAAATGGCGGGCTGCAAGAAGCCCTTTACCCGTCTTTGGATTTCCTCAATGGAAACGGGCGCAATCAAAAGCGGTTTTGACAATCTGAAGGACGGACGCGGGTATGCCGCCCTCTATCATTCCGCATTATGCAGGGCAAAGGCTGACTGGCTTATCGGGATTAACGCGACCCGCCTTTTCTCCTGCCTGTATAGAAAAACCTTGAACGTGGGGCGCGTTCAGACCCCAACCCTAAAAATGCTTGTAGACCGGGACGCTGCCATTATGAACTTCAAGAAAGAAAAATATTACCATGTGCGCCTTATGCTCCCCGGCGCAGAAGCGGCAAGCGCGAAGATCTGCGCCGCTGATGAAGCGGGCAAACTGAAAGCGGCCTGCGAAGAGTCTGCGGCTGTCTGTACTTCCTTGACCCGTGAAAAGAAAACCGTTGCACCCCCGAAGCTCTTTGACCTTACTTCTCTGCAAAGGGAAGCAAACCGTATTTACGGGTACACGGCAAAGCAGACCCTTGACCTTGCACAAACCCTTTATGAAAAGAAGCTCTTGACCTATCCGAGAACGGACAGCAATTTCCTTACTGACGACATGGGCGACACGGCAAAAAGCATTGTAACGCTTCTCTGCGGCAAGCTGCCTTTTATGGAGGGCGTTTCCTTTACGCCGGAGCTTGCAAAGGTGCTGAACAGCAAAAAGGTATCAGACCACCATGCAATCATTCCCACTATGGAACTTGCAAAAACTGACCTTACTACGCTGCCGGAAAGTGAAAGAAATATTCTTATCCTTACCGGGGCGCGTCTACTCATGGCGACCGCAGAGCCGCACGTTTACGAAGCGGTAACTGCGGTATTCTCCTGCGCCGACCATGAATTTACGGCAAGGGGCAAGACGGTAATCGCTGCCGGGTGGAAAGACATGGAACGGCTTTACCGGGCTACCCTCAAAAAGAAGCCGGACAGCGACGACGAGGAAAACGAACTTGCGTTAGATGTGCCGGATTATACCGAGGGGCAGACCTTTGAAAATCCTGCCGCAGCGGTTTCGGAGCATGAAACGACGCCGCCGAAGCCCCACAATGAAGCGTCCTTACTTTCTGCTATGGAACGCGCCGGAAATGAGGACACCGACCCGGACGCAGAACGCCGGGGGCTTGGTACGCCTGCCACCCGCGCCGCTGTCATTGAAAAGTTAGTGAAAGGCGGCTTTGTGGAGCGCAAGGGCAAGCAGCTACTTCCCACCAAAGACGGCACAAGCCTTGTCTGCGTCCTGCCGGACAGCTTAACTTCTCCGCAGCTTACGGCTGCATGGGAAAACAATCTGACGCAGATTGCAAAGGGCAACGCCGACCCTGCCGCTTTCATGCAGGGAATTGAAGCAATGGCGCAGGAGCTTGTAAAAACCTATGCTTCCGTGTTAGGCGAGAAACAGGAGCTTTTCAAGACAGAGAAAACAGAGCTTGGAAAATGCCCCCGCTGTAAATCCCCGGTCTATGAGGGGAAGAAAAACTACTACTGTTCCAACAAAGAGTGCAGCTTTACCATGTGGAAAAATGACCGCTTCTTTGAAGAACGAAAAACTGTCTTTACCCCGAAGATTGCCGCCGCACTCTTGAAATCCGGCAAGGCAAAAGTCAAAAAGCTGTATTCCGTAAAAACGGGCAAAACCTATGACGGAACGGTGCTTTTAGCTGATACGGGCGGTAAGTATGTGAATTACAAAGTAACCATTTCAAAGGACAAAGAACTGGAATAGCAAGCATAGGAAGCGGGTACCCACTTCCGTAAATCCCCGTTGCGACGCTGACGCGCCGGACGGGGATTTTGCTTGTTGGGAAGTTTCCCAAACCCTCTTTTGCGGAGGGCTTCACCCTCTAAAAATTTTCAAAAATATTTGGCAGAAATGCGGGCGTACCCGTAGTAGACCATGCAGCCAAAAAATGCAGCTTATGACGCTGCCGCAGAGAAAGGAGGTTTTTCACTATGGCAAGTTTACGGGACACCGTAAAGGACTATCAAGACGAGCTTAGGGACGGTATCGCATGGGTGGCGTTCTGGAAACAGGGGCGTTCATGGAACGCGGAATATTTTCATCTTGATATGGACGATACGCTCTACCCGGAGGACAGGAGCCGGTTAGAGGAAATAAAAAGCATTGACCCCGCCGCCGTTATCTTAAACGGCTACTATTGCGGGCATTTAGGCGAGGACATGAGCCTTGACGAGCTGACCGCCGGAGTGCGTTACCACTACGAAAACAGCATGAACGACATTGACGGTTTTATCGGAGCGCATGACGACAGGCTTCCCCCGGAGGTTATCGAGGAAGCGAGGGCAGCCGCCCATGAAGCGGGGCTTCCCTTTTCCGAAAAGCCCTACCGGGACGGGGAGGATTTTAACCCCTATGTATTTGACGGGAGCATGAGCATTGAGGATTTTGAGCTTATGCACCGCATGATTGAAAAAGAAAGGAGCGAACAAATGGCAGAACCGATTTTAAGCGGCTATCTTTCCAATCTTGGGAAGTACACCGAGGGCAGACCCGCGGGCGAATGGGTGACATTCCCCACGACTGCCGAACATCTGAAAGAAGTCTTTGACCGTATCGGGATTGACTTCAAGCACTATGAGGAATGGCATTTCACAGAATTTCAATCCACTATCCCCGGCTTGACGGAGCATTTAAGCGAGTATTCCCACCCCGACGAGCTGAACTATTTAGGGAAGCTCTTGGAAATGCAGTTTGACGACGACCGGGAGAAATTCATTGCAGCCATTGAATACGGCGACCATGCCGACAGCTTACAGGACATTATCAACCTTGCACAGAACCTTGACTGCTACTGGATTTATCCGTCCGTCCACAATGAAGAAGAATACGGGCGTTATCTGGTTGATGAACTGGAAGAACCGGAACTTCCCGAAGAAGCGAAAAAGTATTTCATGTATGAGGAATACGGGCGGGACGCTTCCATTAACGACGACGGTATGTTTACCGAAAAGGGCTATATCTACAACAACCGCAACACCTTTACAGAATGGTACGACGGGCGCGACGTGCCGGAGGAATACCGGGTAACGCCGCAGCCCCCGCAGCCGGAAAGACCCGACCCGTCAAAGGTAGAAATGGACGCAGCCGCGCCGGGGCAGAGAACGGCGCAGACCGCAGAGCAGCCACAGGAGCCGCGCCCGGTTATCCCTATCGTGCTGACGAGCGAGAAGCCCGCCGAAAAGCTCAAAGAGATTACCGACCGTCTGGAACAGGGTATTGCGGAACTCTTTGACAGCGAGCGTTACCGGGAATATCTGAAAGTCATGTCAAAATTCCATAATTACAGCTTCCGAAACACCGTCCTTATCGCCATGCAGAAGCCGGACGCTTCCCTTGTGGCGGGCTTTTCCGCTTGGAAGAACAACTTTGAACGAAACGTGATGAAAGGGCAAAAGGGAATTAAAATCATTGCTCCGTCACCCTATAAAATCAAACAGGAAATGCAGAAAATCGACCCGCACACGCAGAAGCCCGTTATCGGCAAGGACGGGAAGCCCGTCACCGAGGAAAAGGAAGTCACCATACCCGCCTACAAGGTGGTATCCGTCTTTGACGTTTCCCAGACCGAGGGAAAGGAGCTGCCGGACATTGCGGTTGACGAGCTGACAGGCGACGTTGACCGCTACAAGGATTTTTTCGCAGCCCTTGAAAAGACTTCCCCCGTTCCTATCGCCTTTGAGAATATCGAGGGCGGCTCTCATGGCTACTACCACTTGGAGGACAAGCGCATTGCTATCAACGAGGGCATGAGCGAATTACAGACCTTAAAGACCGCTATTCACGAAATCGCCCATGCGAAGCTGCACGACATTGACCTCAACGCGCCAAAGGACGAGCAGCAGCCCCACGTTGACCGCCGCACCCGCGAAGTCGAAGCGGAAAGCGTCGCCTATACTGTCTGCCAACATTACGGGCTTGACACGTCGGACTACTCTTTCGGCTATGTCGCCGGGTGGAGCAGCGGGCGGGAGCTGTCCGAGCTGAAAAGCTCCCTTGAAACGATACGCAGCGCAGCCGCCGAGATTATCAATTCCATAGACGAGAACTTAGCGGAGCTGCAAAAGGCACAGGACAAGGAGCAGACCGCCGGACAGGAGCAGCCCACCAGAGAGGGACAGGAAGCCGCGCCGGAGAAGCCGGATCCGGAAGCAGCCGCACCGGGAAAATCCGGCGCACAGGAAAAAGCGGGCGCAGCCCCGAAAGAAGCCTTTACCCCGGAAACGATTTACAGAGTGCGCCGGAACCCTTACAGCGACAGCCGGGAAAACAGCTACCTCTTGCAAGCCTATGTGACACAGGAGAACGGGCGGGCGAAAATGGGCGACGTGCTTTATACGGGAACGCCGGAGAAATGCCGCGAGCTTATGGGGCAGCTCAAAAGCGGCGAGCTGACCGAGGGCGACGTGAAGCAGCTTTACGCAAAGGCACAGGAAACGGCGCAGACCGCCGGACAGGACAAAGACACCTTTTCCATTTACCAGATAAAGGGCGGGGACGAAACAAGGGATTTCCGCTTTGAGCCATACGACCGCCTGCAGGCGGCGGGAAATGTGGTTGACAGGGCGAACTATGAGCTTGTCTATTCCGCGCCCCTTGCGCCGGAAACTTCCCTTGAAGATATTTACACCTGTTTCAATATCGACCACCCCAAAGATTTTAAGGGACACAGCCTTTCCGTTTCCGACGTGGTAGTGCTTCATCAGGACGGACAGGACGCGGCGCATTTCGTTGACAGTGTAGGTTTTCGGGAAGTGCCGGAGTTTTTACAGGAGCAAAAGCAGCTTACCCCGGACGACTTGGAAACGGGCGAAACTGTCAAGACACCGAGGGGGACTTTCCATGTGACCGCCATGAGCCGGGAGCAGATAGAAGCCGCCGGATATGGCTTTCACCACCAGTCGGACGACGGAAAGTATCTGATTATGGGGAATGGGACGCGGGCGTTTGCCGTTGCCGCAGAACAGGCGCAGCGGGACAATCCCTTGAAAACCGCCGAGCAGACCACAGAGCAGAACGGGAACATGATTGACGGTATCATCAACAACACCCCCACCGTTGACGAACTGGAAGCAAAGGTAAAGGCGGGCGAGCAGATTTCCCTTGTTGACCTGGCTAACGCTGTCAAAGCCGACAAGGAGCGCGGCAAGGGAGCGAAGCCGGAAAAGAAACCCTCTATCCGGGCGCAGCTTAGAGCCGACAAGGAAAAGGCACAGAAGAAAAACGCAAAGCAGAAGTCACAGGACTTGGAAAGGAGCTGACCCATGCCGGAACAGAGCAAATTTGAAAACATGGATTTGTTTGCTTCCCTTGAAGCGATTATGAAGCAGAACACAGGCTTTTACCAGAGCGACTTAGACATTGACAAAGAGATTATCGCAAAGGCGGCGGCAAGCCCCCACAGGGAGGACAAAACACTTTTGTGGTTCTGCCGCCCGTCCGGGACGCACTGTTTCCGGGAGCGCGACGTTTTCCTCAAAGACACCGCGCCCCACAACACATGGCGTTTCTACATGGAGCAGACAAGCGACCGCGTTCTTGCCTATGCAATCGAGCTGACGGGAAAGGAGCGCGGGAAAATCAAGGGCAATCTGTACGAACTGGACTACTCTAAACATTATGAGCGCGTCAAGGAAAAGGAGCTGCCCGCCGATACGGTGAAGCTGATTTATGAGCATGGGGAAAGGGTACAGGAAGCCGGGAGATATTTTGACGGAACCCCAGACCCGCAGCTTGGGAAATTTGAACGCTTTGAAGCCGTACCCAACGACCCGGACGCGCTGCAATCGCTCTTACAGGAAGAACGGCGCAGCCGGGAGCAGCTTTCGCCGGGGGATTTCAAGGCGCATATTGCCGCTTTGCGGGACGGGCTGATTGAAACGGAAGCGCGGCGCATTGTGCGGGAAATGAAGCGGCATTACGAGCCGAACAGCCCGAACAAGACCCATTTCATGGCAGAGCTTTCCCCGGCGTTCATGCGGCTTGCAGCCACAAAGGACACTGACCGCCTTTTCTCCATGCTGCCCTACAAGACCCTTTCCTTTTCCAAAATCGAGGGCAGACATGGGACGTATGCGCTGATTGACAAGGGGGAGAACCGGGACAGGGAGATAAGGAAGCCCCGCCCCTCTATCCGGGCGCAGCTTAAAGCAGACAAGGCAAAGACCGCCCCGAAAAAGGCGGCGGCAAAAACAAAAAATCACGATATGGAGGTATGAGCATGATTAGACTGACTGTTGAAGAAACAAACCTTTTGAGCATTTACAACGAGGGCGGCAAGCGGGCTTTGATTGAGAATGTCAACGCCGCGCTGCCCTACATGGACGCGGATATGCGGGAGCTTGCAAAGCGCACCCTTTCCAAAGTGGACGCTTTGACCGAAGCGGAATTTGCAGAGCTTCCCATTTACGCCGCTGATGAAGTATGAACGGGGTTAAGCGGCTGACGCCGCCCCAGAGCCGGAAAGTCAACGCCCTTGTGCGCCGGACGTGCTGCAATTATGATAACGGGAACTGTATCTTACTGGACGACGGGGACGAGTGCGTATGTCCGCAGCTCATTTCCTATTCGCTTCTCTGCAAGTGGTTCCGGGTTGCGGTGCTTCCCGCCGACAGGCTGCTTTATGCGGAGCTTTACCAGACAGGGGATAAGAAGAAATGTACCGAGTGCGGCGCGTTCTTTGCGTCAACCTCTAACAGTGTCAAATACTGCCCCGTCTGCCGGAAACGTATCACCCGCAGACAAGCCGCCGAGCGCATGAGGAAAAGACGCGCCCCTGTTACGCAGTAGGCGCGGAAAATCCCTTGATTTACAGGGCTTTCCGGGCGTGAAAATCGGATAGGCGATACTTTATACCTTTACCCCCAAAAATGGCGTTCTACTGCGTAACATTCACGAAAACAGCACCCATAAAAAGACAGGGCGCGGAAGTCATATACTGGCTTCCGCGCCCTGTTCTTTTTTTGCCTATCTGACATTTCCCTTTTCCATTTCTTCAAGCGGGAACTGCGGGAGGGCTTCTATCAGCTTCTTTGTGATGGACTGGCGCATATCTTCGTTGATTTCCTGTTTCGTGCTTCCGTCCGGCTGTCTGACCGCTACCGTCGATAGCCTGTCGATTTCGTCCTTGTAGCACTCCACGACTTTCTCCACCGCCCATTTTTCCCCGGCAACGGCGGCGCGTATGGTTTCATATTCCGGCATTTTCTGGTTTTCCATGCTCAACGCTCCTCTGCTTTTTGATAGCCCTATCATAGCACAGCGGCGGGGATTTTGCTATCCTTATCCGCGCTCTGTTCCCTTTTCCCGTTCCGGCTGCCTGTCTGCCTGTAAAATGCTGTCAATGTTCTGCTTGATAATATCGTATTCCCGGACTTTCTTTTTCAGCTTCCCATAGTCGGCATAAAGGGCTTCTTTCTGCGCTTGGAGGGCTTCATATTCCGATTGCAGCGCGGCAAGGTTCGGGAGCTTTGCAATGCCCGCCGCTTTCAGCGACCTTGCGGCGGCTTCATGTAGGATAATCGCCTGTTCCTGTCCGGCGCGGTACTTCTCCCTGTTCCTTGCCTTGCGGTATGCGTCATAGACGGGCTTTGTCTTTTGGTAGGTGGAAACATTCTTGATAAGCACCGCCATGTCCGCAAGCCGCTTTTCCGCGTCCTTCAATGCGTCTGCCGCCTGTCCGCTTTCCGCTGCCATTTCTTCAATCCGGCTGACTAAATCCGCGTACTGTTCAATCTTATGTTCCGTCAAGAAATTCATGGTCTTTGCTGCCTGTTTCAGATTGTGGATTTTCGCCCACTGTTCATAGCCCTTACTCTGCGCCGCCTTGATACTGTTCTCAATGTCGATAAGCAGCGAAACGCCGCGCTGCTCTCTGGGGGCTTTCGCCGCCTTTGCCCGTCTGCCCGCTATCCGTTCCCTTATGGCTTCCTCTGTATAATCCGCGCCGAGGGTTTTAAGACGGGTGAAGCGTTCCTGTCCGGGGGCGCGGCATGACACATATTTCCCCGGCTTTATCTCATAGCCCGCCGCCTGTAACCGCTGCAACAATTCCTCAAAACTGGAAACTTGGGGGATAAGCGCGTCAACGGCAATCTTTAGCTTGCCTTTCCAACTTGTACCCGTCTTTTCTGCCTGGTACTCCGCATAGCTCTTTCCCTTGCTGCCCTTGCCGGGAACGACGACGGACAAGCCATTTTCCCGACACAGCTTGTCGCTCATGTTCCGTATGCCGTAATAGCTCCTTTTGTTGGAATTATATTTGCGGTGGTCTACGAAATTTACGGCGCAGAAAATAATGTGATTGTGGACGTGTCCTTTGTCAATGTGCGTCGTGAGTACATATTCATGCTGCCCCTTTGTTACCGCGTCGGCAAGCTGCTTTCCGATTTCATGGGCTTTCTGATAATCGACTTCCCCCGGCTCAAAGGACTGTATCAGATGAAAGGCTAAATTGTTCCCCTTTTGGAGTGCTTGGGACAAGGTATATTCAAATTCAATATCTGCCGTTTCATAGGAGCAGCCGAAAGAGGACACAAGCATTTTTCCGTCCGTCTTGTCCGGGTTTTCGATATAGTCAAGGGCTTTGCTTAGAGTGCTTTTAATAGGCTTAATCTTTGTAACCGCCATATCTCCGCAAGCACCCCCTTTATTTCCTCTATGTCCTCTTGGTATGCGTTCCCCGTCGCGTTTACGCGGCGTGCTATCTGGTTGACGTTGACACCGATTTTCTGTATCTCTGCGGTCATTGCCTTTATATCGGCATGGTCTATCTGAATGATATACCCGTCAATGGCAATCTTCCGCAGATATGCCGCCATGTTCCGGGTGGGTACGAGCTTCATTTTTTCCAGTATTAAATCCCGTTCCGCTTCCGTCACTCTGAATTTGATTTGCACCGTTCTTTTGCGTCCGTTCATGTATTCGCTCCTTTCCTTTCCGTTCCGAGGGTTTGGGACACTTCCCAACAAGCAATTTTCAACCGACGCGCCGCAGCGCGGGAGGGGAAAATACGGAAGTGGGTACCCGCTTCCTATGCTTGCTACGAATGTTTTTATCCCTTATGCCTTACTACGGAGCTATGCCCGGTTTTGCCAAACTTCCGCAAAAGAAAAACGCTGCAATCCTCAAAAAAAGATTACAACGCTCTCTAAACCTTATTCAATTCTGACGGACACTTCTTATCTGCCCTCTGTTTCGACTTCCGCTATCTCCTTTGCCGTTGCGCTCACAATCCGTATGCCTGTATCGCTCATACCGTCAAGAAGCGCGTCAAGCTGCCGCCGCTGCGTGTTCTTCTCTGGCGGCGTTTCCAAAAGAAACTGGTCTACGGATATATTGTAGCGGAGCATAAGCTCAAAGAAAATCTGTAAACTTGGGTGCTGCCCCTTGTTCTCAATGTTCGCAAGGTAGCGCGGCGAGATAAACATTTCGTCGCTCACTTTCTTGCGGCTCTCCTTGCGCCCTGTCCGCGCCGCCTTTATCGCTGCCCCAAAAGCCTTGAAATCGTATTTCGGTACTGGTCTTTTTGCCATAGTTATTCACCCTGTTACATTTTACTGTTCCCCTTTCTTCTTGGATATGTCTACACAATTCAATCAGTTAGCCAAAATAATTCATATGTATATGTTGACAATTAGCCGCTTTTTTTGTATAGTATTATTAAAAGGGGGAAATGTTTATGTTACATAGCATGCGTATTCGATAAGCATTGAAATCAAAAAAGATTTTTCCCATTTTCAATATGGGCTTTTTTGTCATGCTTATTTTGCGTATGCTATACAACAAAACTAACGATGTATAGACATAGTATAAAAACTATGCCTTAATTTTGTTGTAGTGTTATATGTATAAATGCAGGTCAATGCTCATGTTGAGAATTGACCTGTATTTTTTTGCACAAAAGGAGAAATATTATGCTTGAAAAATATTGGATAAAATGTCCAATTTGTAACGGAAAGACGAGGGTTCAAGTATTTTATAATACGGTATTAAGAAATTTTCCTCTTTTCTGCCCTAAATGTAAATTAACACATATCATTGATGTTGAAAAATTAGAAATCATAATCAAAAACTCTGAAAAACAAAAGGAAGGATATTAAATGAAACACTTACCTAAAAGTACACTTACGGAAATATTGAATGACCCATACGGATTTACTTACAAAGAAATGTCGGAAGTAATTGGAGAGGATAAAGCAAGAGCCTTATATGCGGAATTGTATAAACAGCCATTTCACAAAAAAAATCTATCAATATCAACAAAAAAAGTCTATAAAAGTAGCGATACTGAAAAGTATGTTTATGAATTGAAAGACAACAGGTATATCGAAACGGTTTTTATTAAACGGCGAGATGGTGGGACTGTTTGCGTAAGTACGCAAGTTGGTTGTTCTGTTGGCTGTATTTTTTGTGAGTCCGGACGCAATGGTTTCGTTCGTAATCTAACACCATCTGAAATTGTGCAACAGGTCATATTGATACGTCAAAAAGTAAATCGTATCGTTTTTATGGGAATGGGAGAACCTTTATTCAATTACGACAACTTGATTGCAGCAATCCATATTCTTCGAGATAGAAATGGACTTAACTTTCCAACCGACGGCATTACCGTATCAACAGTTGGTCCAGTTAATCAATTAAAAAAATTGCGCGAAGAACATCTAAAAATTCAGTTGACAATATCTTTACATGCAGCAACACAGGCTGCGAGAAACTGCATCATTCCTCATATGCACATGTACGCTATTGAAGATGTTGTTAAGCAAGCATTGTCCTATTCACAAAGGCATAATCGAAAAGTGGTATTTGCGTATTTGCTTTTACCAGGTATAAATGACCGTTCCTCAGATATAAGGCAACTTGCAAAATGGTTTAAGGGCAAAAATGTTATGATTAACGTGCTGCAATACAACCCGACGAGTAATTCAAAAATTAGAGCACCACAAAAACAAGAAATGGTTGCGTTCAAACATCAATTAGAGCAAACAGGACTTGAAGTTACCATGAGAGTTTCTCATGGTAGAGAGATTAAAGCAGCTTGTGGACAGTTAGCTAATACATATAATAAAGCCAAAAAACAACAAAAATAATTTAATTAAAAGAGCCAGACGCACAGACGCAGAGCCGATAATATGCAGTTTGAAATACTGCTGTTATCGGCTCTTTTTTGATTTAATTTGTGCCCCCAATAACCATATTGGAGCAAAATCAGAACTGTTGCTTGTCGTTCTTTGATTTCCGCAGCAGCTTTGAAAAACCAAAGCCGCCGTTTCTTTTTATCTTCTAATGAAATGACGCGGTATCACTGTTAAAAGCGGCGGCTAAAAGGAGGTAGCCGCCATGAAGCACATACCATATCGACAAAATCCGACGGTCATTGACACATCAAAAAAAGCCCGACCACCGCCGGGGAAAACTACGTCTATCAATATGAACTGTCTAATCATCTGAATACCGCTTACAATACCTATACGTCTGTCCGGGCTTTTCGGACAGGCGTATTTTGCTGCTCAAAAAATTTTTTGAAAAAAATCCGAAAATCTTCGGCGTTTTTTTCAAAAGGCAGTATTGCCCCGCGAAAAGGGGGAAGCACCACCAACTTTCCAACGAGAAAGGGGGTGAGAATGTGGAACCTAATCGCAGGGAGTTTATAAAACAGTGCGCTTTCCAGAAGTTTTGTAATACGGTACTGCACAATGAAGCGTGTGACGCTCACAAAGAGCTGCACAGGCATAAGGCAAGGGAGATTACCTTTTCCGACTTGACCTTAGAAGAAGCGCGGCAGCTTCATACCTTTGATGAATATTTCAAAGGGGAAATCGCCTTTGAAAGAGCCGGGAAGAAAATCACGCCGAAGCTGCTTCTTGAAGCAATCCGTACTTTGCCGGAAGAAAAGCGCAAAGCCGTACTCCTGTACTATTTCGAGGGAATGAACGACACCGAGATTGCGGAGCTGTTCGATACGTCGAGAAGCACGATACAGTACAGGCGGACAAGCTCTTTTGAGCTGCTAAAAAAATATCTGGAGGAAAATGCTGATGAATGGGACGAATGGTAACGAACCCGGCTACCCGGAAAAAGCCCTTGTTCCCTATCCTGTCATTTTGGCAGCGACAAAGGGCGACCCGGACGCTATGAAGATTGTCTTGCAGCATTTCAGCGGCTACATAGCCCGCCTCTCCATGCGGAAGCTGTACGACGAGCGCGGGAACGTCTATTTTGGCGTAGACCACGACATTCGGGAACGGCTGCAAGCAAAACTGATGATGGCTGTCCTCACCTTTAAGGCAGAGGAATAAACCGCAGCGGCGGGACGCTTTCTCTCTCCCCCTTTTCCGTTCCGCTGCTGACGCGGCAGCAAAGCCATTCTGAACCTTGACAAAGAAAGCGGCGCAAGATAACGGCGGCGCAGCATAGGGCAAATCGGATACGTTCCTTTTGCGCCGAGCCATACGGTGGGTGCGCCATGACGCTATCCGGGTGAGGTTATCCCCGCCCGGACAGCCGAGCGACCAACACCGCGCCGGAAAGCAAGTGTAGCGGCTTGCGGGCGACGACACGCAAAATATACAATGATACTTCCTTACAGCCACAGTCCGAGCGTTAAGAGCGTCGCAGGCAATGGGTAGGGCTGCATGAGAACCATGCCGGGGTGAAATTCCCATGAGGTTATGCTAATAACCGTCCGATTAAAGCCTTTGTTTTCTTGAATAGTGGACTTGCTGCTATTCATAGACTGTATTATATGTTTGCGAAAGAAAGGGGGATTTTCTTTGACGCAAAACCAGACGCCCGTTACCACAACGGAGCATAAAATCGGAAAAGTTACTTACCTTGTATGTTCGTCCGCAAGTGAACGCGCAACGGACACACTGGATAAAAAGATAAAGAAGCTCATTCGCAAGGACATGGAGCTGAACCCCGCAAACGCCCGGAAATAGGGCGTTTCTTCACATTTTATACATGACACAGGCAGCGGTATGTGGTATAATATAGACAGTACAAATACCATGCTTGTCTGTCGTCGGAAAGGAGGACAAAATGTTACAGACAGACAAGATTACCGCTTTATATTGCAGATTGAGCCAGGAAGATATGCAAGCCGGGGAAAGCGAAAGCATACAGAACCAAAAACTGATTTTACAAAAGTATGCTGACGAACACCACTTTTTCAACACACGCTTTTTTGTAGACGACGGATTTTCCGGCGTGAGCTTTGAGCGTGAGGGGCTTCAAGCCATGCTGCATGAGGTTGAAGCCGGGAACGTGGCGACCGTCATAACAAAAGACCTTTCCCGTCTGGGACGTAATTATCTGAAAACCGGCGAACTGATAGAGATTGTTTTCCCCGAATACGAAGTGCGCTACATTGCCATTAACGACGGTGTAGACACAGCGAGGGAAGATAACGAGTTTACCCCTCTGCGGAACTGGTTCAACGAGTTTTACGCCCGCGACACCTCAAAGAAAATCCGGGCTGTCAAACAGGCAAAGGCACAGAAAGGCGAGCGCGTCAACGGCGAAGCTCCTTACGGCTACCTTATCGACCCGGATAACCGCAATCATCTGATACCCGACCCGGAAACGGCACACGTCGTAAAACAGATTTTTGCAATGTATGTACGGGGCGACCGTATGTGTGAAATCCAGAACTGGCTGCGGGACAATGAGATATTGACCGTCGGGGAACTGCGCTACCGCAGGACAGGGAGCAAACGCCACCCCCGCCCACAGCTCAACGCATGGTACAACTGGCCGGATAAGACACTGTACGACATTCTGACAAGGAAAGAGTATTTAGGGCATACCATAACCGGGAAAACCTACAAGGTATCTTATAAGTCGAAAAAGACGAAAAAGAACCCGGAGGAAAAAAGGTATTTCTTCCCCAACACTCACGAACCTTTGATTGATGAAGAAACCTTTGAACTTGCACAGAAGCGGATTGCCACCCGGCAACGCCCGACAAAGGTTGATGAAATTGACCTGTTTTCCGGGCTGCTCTTTTGTGGGGACTGCGGCTACAAAATGTATGCAGTACGCGGAGCCGGGACGCTTGAACGGAAACACGCCTACACTTGCGGCAACTACCGCAACCGGGCAAGAAATGATATGCTCTGCACTACGCATTATATCCGCAAAAGCGTATTGAAAGAACTTGTCCTTGCAGACTTGCAGCGAGTAACGTCTTATGTGAAAGAGCATGAACAGGAGTTTATCGAAACCGCCAACGAGTGCAGCGCAAAGGCAGTACAAAAGACGCTGACACAGCAGCGGAAAGAACTTGACAAGGCGCAGAACCGTATTAACGAGCTGAACATCTTATTCCGCAAGCTCTACGAGGACAACGCTTTAGGGAAACTTTCAGATGAACAATTTGCTTTTCTGACTTCCGGCTATGATGAAGAAAAAAAGACGCTGACCCGGAGGATTGCGGAGCTGTCACAGGAAATCGACAACGCCACCGAGCGCAGCGCGGACGTAAAAAGGTTTGTCGCACTGGTACGCAGATACACAGCGATTGAAGAACTGACCTACGAAAACGTCCATGAATTTATTGACCGTATTCTTATTCACGAACTGGATAAGGAAACGAACACCCGCAAAATCGAAATCTTTTATAGCTTTGTCGGCAGAGTTGATACAGGCGACAAGCCTACTGAAAGTATCTCCTATTTCAGACAGATAGGAGCCGACGTAAAGAGTTATGCTATCTAACATACATCAAAAAGAGGTAAGATAACACCCTCTGCAAAAAAGGTATCGTTATCTTACCTCAACAAAATTTGTTCCCGAATATCCGTCGTCCACATAAACCTGAACGTTTGCATAGCCTTTGCTTTTCGCATATTGCAAGAGTAATTCTCTTTGATTTTTTATACTGTTCGATTCGCCCGTCAACTCGTCATCTCTACTCAAACGAGTGTAAAGTGCGGTTTCATCACCTTCTGCAAATGGTATTTTGTTGATTGTTGACTGATTTCTCATTTAATACTCCTTCTGAAAAATCAGCCCTCAAATGTAGCCTTTTGATTATTTAATCGACGGCGTTCTTCGTCCACCAAACTGTCTATTCCCGCTTCTATCAATTTCTTGATTTTATGCTCTGCGGTTTCGTGCGCCGCTTCCGATTCTTCCGTTTCCACAATAAAAATCGTATTGTCGATTTTTACCGTGTAACTTCTTTTCTTATTATTTTCTACGCTTATCGTTGTTTCCTCCTTGCGATGAAGCGTAAAAAATATTAAGTTGTCGTATCGGCATAACCACGATTACGCTCCATCAATTATTCATTGATTCGTTATCCGTGATTATGCCTTTACAGCTAATCAGTTATTTTTGTTTGATCTCTTTGTAGTTTTCCAAAAGCGTTCCGTATCCTATGCGGATTAAGTCAACTTTCGGAATCCCGTGCTTTTTAAGAAATGTGACGATTTCCTCATACTCGTCACTCGGAAGTCTTGTATTAAACTGTTTCGTCGCCTGTTCACGTTCTTCCTTGTGAGCGACTTCATATTTTCGTCTTGCACGTTGTTTTGGTGTCAATCGTTGTATCATCGTCCTACCTCGCTTGTGCGGCATACCCGCAATCGTATATTTTTATACCCATATTCTCCAATGCTTTTTTGACTTTCAATAAAGTAAAAACACTTCTTGAAATCCTTGAAAAATCTCTTACAAGTATTATATCATACTTTCCGAGTTTTGCATCCGACAACATTTTGCGATAAGCGAGACGATTTTCATTCAATCCGCTATATTTTTCATCTTTGTAGACTTCCGTTACGGTCAAACCGTTTTGTTCCGCAAAAGATTTCAACCGTTCGACCGTTATCGATACGTCACCGATACAACTGCGATCATAAATTGCAACTCTTTCCATCAACGCTCACCCCTGCGAAGTGATTGCACAAATCAACGCACCTATAATGCTCATTATAAAATGCCCTAAAATGAGCGCGCCCGCAAGCGTGTATCTTCCGATAGTGCCTATAACCTTTCCCGTAACTTTTAACGCTTTCATATTCTGCCTCCTTATTTGACGTAAACGATTTCGTTTAAGATTTCTTCTTCGATAAGCCGTTGCATTTCCGTTTCCCGTTTCAGATTTTCCATAAAGTCCGCCGACTTTTTGAAACGCTCTTCTTTCGAGAACTTTTCGTACATCGTTTCGTACAGTTCATCGGCGGCTCTGTCTACGCCGTGCAGGTATTCGGGAAGATTCGCTATCGTCCAATCGATTCCTTTATCCTCCAAATACCGTTTAGCGAGAGTGCCGTATTTCCCGTAAACGTGTTTTACAGGCTTTACCGCCTTCTGATAAACCTTAATCTCCTTTACCGTCAAACCTTCGTCCGACTCAGCCTTTTTGATTACCGCTTCTACGTTCATAAAAGCACCTCCTTTGGTTTCTTCGTCTTTATTATATCGTGATAGCACGATATTGTCAAGCTGTTTTGATTACTTTTCATAAATTATTTTCAGAATCTGTCCGTAAAACCGATTTTACACTAAAACTATAGGTATTTACATAGTTTTTGTACATTTTCGGTATAGAAAAGGAACGCTCCGAAGAACGTTCCTTATTCCTTAATTATTTATTTGTCATTTTCTGTCCCACTCTATATCCATAATCTCTCGCAACTTGGAAATAGCGGCTGAAACAGTTTCCTTGCTTAATTTGTCTTGCTCGTTGAATACATAAATCCGTTGCATTTCATCGAACGCGATTTCAAACTCTTTGTTCCCGTCAAGTCCTCGGAAATAATCGAAGTTTGCTATTTGCATATCTGCGGCAACGCCGCCTTTGCGGTTCAATTCCTCTTTGCGTTTATACCCTATTACTTTAAGAACGCGTTTTTCGTCATTCAGGAACGCTCTGATCTGTTCGTTATCGAGAAGCACGGTTAAATCGTAAACGTGCTTTGCAACGTCGCTGTAATCTTTCCGTTCAAAGTAAAACTGCGCGGCAAACACCTTGTCGATAAAAATTCTTTCAAGCGAAATCGTTTCGATTTCAAACGGTTCTACGCTATACACTTCACGCATTATCTTTTGCTGTTCTTCGCTTGCAAGCTCATAAAGGTGCGGCGCAATCGTTATTCTGTCGGTCGGCTCGCTTACTGTAAAGCTCGTGGCTTCTATTTTCACTTTGCCGAAGCGTTGTAACGCGTCGTCTTTATCAAGCGCATACATCGACTCGTAAAGATACTCGCAAGTAATGCTTCCGCGATGATTTTCAAGTGTTTCCCCTTTTTCAAGGCAACTGAATTTCAGCGTGGCATTTTCAAGTCGCTTTTTCGCCTGACTTGCCGTAGGACAATCTTCGATATACACCGTAATGTCTATATCTTCCGAAAACCTGCGAATAGATTTCAATGCTTTATAAAGTGCTGTGCCGCCCTTAAAATAAGCATACGCCTGATGTTCCTTTTCCGACAACTCTTTCAGTAAAAGCGTAACGTAATAATCTTTTTCCAAAACGTCGCGTCGAACGGAACATTTCTTCGATATATCGTCCACTACAAGTTGAAATGCCGCTTTATCTAAATGTAACTTCATATCAGTTTACTCCTCTCGCAAGCTCCGAAAGCCCCGCATACACATTATTGTTATTGTAATACTTCGCGTACCCTATAAGCCGTTCAAAACTCAAACCGAACGTGCAGATTTGTTTTCTTAAAATCTCTCGGTAGTTATCCGCTTCGATTTTGACTTTCATCTTATTGTCAAGCATATCAAGTAGTTGCAAATATCTGTAATTATCCCGATTGATCTGAATAACGGGTTTTATAAGATAGATTCCGTCTTTTTTATCTTCCGTCGTATATCTCGTTCGCGTGGTTACTATATAAGTCATATTCGGCATTTGCGTCGTAAGCCCTATCTTATTCATATAAGACGGTCCGGACTCGTATCCGATTACCTCATCGCCGTTTACAAGATACGTTCTTTTAATAAGCTCGGTTGTGTCGATTCCCGCAACGCCGAAAGGCGTATGCACCGTTTTGTAGTAAACACCTTTCTGGTAACGCACAAAGTCGGGATTACGCTTTTCATAACGTTGCAAAGTCATATTAAACGTTGCTTTATCCGTGTCGGGTAACTTTGTTTTTACATACTCGTAAATCTCGTTCGTATACAATGGAACTCTCAATTCCGCTTTCCGAACAAATTCGTCTATATATTGCATAACAGTCATTGTTGCGCACCTCCTTATGATATTTTATGCGTGCAATATTCTTTTTATTTGCACTATAATAATATCACAAGTTGAGTGTGTTGTCAAGCCGATTTCTCGCCCTGAAATTGAATTTTTTGTAAAACCTTGTCTTTTTACCCCGCAATCAATGCCGCGATCCCTTTTACAAGATACGGACAAGCAACGAGAATTGCAAAGATGACGACAAGTCCGATGACGTAATTTTTAATCATTTTTCTTGCCTTTTCTTTATCTTCGTTCTTCTGCGCAATCGCAAAGAATACGCCCATCACGAAACTCCATACGCCTGCGGTCGCTAATAGCACCCACCACATATAGGGCTGATATTGACCGAACAAATATCCGATATACGAAGATACCTGTTCATACTGCTCGCCCATATTCTGCGTAGTAATTGCTCCGCAGTTCGTGCAAACGTAAGTACGGATATTTTCGCCGTTTACTTCTTCCGTTCCCGTGAGTTCGTAGTTATGCCCCGTTGCGGGAATATCCGAATAATACTCTTTCTCGCACTTCGTGCAATGGAATTTTCTCTCGCCTTCCGTTTCGCAATGCGGTTCGCGCACGACTTCCGTTTCATAATCGTGTCCGGTTGCCGGAACGATGTTGTCTTTATATTCGTTTCCGCAAGACAGGCAGGTATGAAGCGTATAACCTTCGTCCTCGCAAGTTGCAATGAAATAGGAATCGGTGAATTTATGTCCGATCGCTTTCAGAATTTCCGTCTTTACGCAATCTTCGCAACGGCGGCATTTCTTTCCGCGATAACCTTCTTCCGTGCAGGTCGGCGCAACTTCGATTTCCTCATAGTCGTGTCCGAGCGGCGGCACGAACGTATCGTTATATCCCGTCCCACAACGCGAACAAATATGCGTTGTGTAGCCTTGTTCCAAACAAGTCGGTTCTACAACTTCCGCCTTATAATTATGACCGAGCGGGCTTACGATTTTCGTTTCGGTCTGCGGACAGCTCGTGCATTTCCTTTGCTCTACGCCGCTCGCCGTACAAGTCGGTTTTGTCAGACTTGTCCATTCTCCGAAATCGTGTCCCGTTGCGTCTGTGTAAGAGTCCGTATAGGTATGACCGCACCTTTCGCACTCGTGGATAGTATTTCCGCGTTCCGTACAGGACGGATCTACAACGATGTCTTTATAACTATGACCGAGCGCGTCTATATCCTTTTCGTCAACGTAAGAACATACCAAACACGTTCTCTCGTCTTTTCCCAAGTCTACGCAGGTAGGCTCTTTTACGGTTGTCCACTCGCCGTATCGATGTCCTTCGGCTTCGACAAAGTTATCCGTATAGGTATTGCCGCAGGTCTTACAAGTGAACCTCGTATAGCCCTGCGCAGTACAAGTCGGTTTTACGATTTTACTTTCGTAGTCGTGTCCTTTGGCTTCGGTATAATCTCCGTTATAACTGTCGCCGCAGCCCGTGCATTTATATATTGTATAACCCTTTTGCGTACAGGTCGGAGCAACCATAGAATACCTTGCATAGTAGTGATCTACCGTGAATTTATACGTTGAAGAACGGTTGGCGTCGTTCGTGATGACGAATGTATACTCGCCTTCCTGTTCAATCCAAGTTCCGCTTGTATAACTTTTCCCGTTCAACGTTGCATAGCAGTTACTTGCCGTCCAAATCACGCAAACTTTATGACTGTTGTCCGACCTTACTATCGTTGCTTCGGGCGCGTCGATACTCATATACATATAACAAGTATCGCTCCTGTTGCGAAAACCGTCCACCGCATAAAACACGTAAGTGCCGTTTACCGCCGTTTTGGAAAAGACGACGCTTGAAGTTGTGCTTGCCACAAACGAAGCGCTGTTCGGCGTTTTGTAATACAGCGTTACGCCGCTGTAATTATCCGAAGCGGTTACTGTAAACCCGTCTTTCAACGTTTTCCCGAACCCGCCGACCGAACTTGTAATCGTAGGTCTTGTGTGATCCATCGAAATCGTATAGGTTTGCGAAGCGTTCCCCGCGTTATCCACGCAATAGAACGAATACGCGCCGTCTGCCGTCAGTTGCGTTCCGCTTGCGTATTCGGTATAACTCGACGCGCCGGGTTTCTTTACATAAATCGTTTTCACGCCGCTTCCGCTGTCCGTCGCCGTTGCCTTGATATAGTTTGCTATGCTTTTGAATCCGTTCGATACCGAAACATCTCCCGAATATAAAGTCATTGTCGGCTTTGAAGAATCAATCGTAATGCTTTTCGTCGCGGAAATGTTACCCGCTTTATCTACAGCTCTGAACTGATACGTTCCGCTTGCCGCGCTTGCGGAAATACTTGTTCCCGACGTATAGGTCAACCAAGACGAACTGCCCGGCTTTTTATATTGTAAGTAACTGATTCCGCTCCCGCTGTCCGTTGCCGAATAGGAAAACGTCTGATTCGTGTAACTTCCCGTAATTTCCGTACCGTTACTGTTCTTAATCTTTCCCGTGGGTTTTACGGTATCGAGATACAGAAAATATGTTCTTGAAGTATTGCCCGCCTTATCTTTTGCATAGAAAGAATACAAACCGTTCATCCCTGACGAAGATACCGTAGTAGACGTACCCATATTACCGTAACTGCTGTTGCCAGGCGTTTTCATATAAATACACTCCACGCCGCTCATCGAATCGGAAGCCGAAACGTATGTAGACGAGTTCGTGTATTTACCCGTAGACGAAGTCGAAACGTTATTCATTGTAGGCGCGGTGCTATCTACCTTGAACTGAAACGTGAACGAATATGATTTGCCGATACCCGAACGCGGGCTTGTTGCCCATCCTGCGCTAAAACTCGAAGTTACCGTATATGTACCGTCTGCAAGGTTAGAAAGCGAAAACGAATTATTGTTTCCTTTTGCTACCGTAGTTCCGTTACCCGAAATGGTTGTTGGGATTTTTACAGAAGAATTTATAATGACGTTGACCGAGTTCGAGCCGATATAACTGCCGCTTTCAAACGTTCCCGTTCCCGACGACGAGCTGCCGTAAAGCGTTACCGAATAGTCCACAAAACTATATTGTCCTGTTTGCATACTGTAACTTACGCCTGAACCGCTTGCCGTATTGCTTCCCGTTCCACCGCCCGTTCCCGTTGTGGTTTTCGTAGACCAATTAAACTTGACGGTATATTTCGGCGTGGTTGCCGCATACGCAGTCGTGCCGTTTGCAAACAGACTTGACAAGCCTACCGCAAAACACAGCGCGAACACGGCACACAACAGCGTTCGTAAAATGCTTTTTCTTTTGGTTTTTACCACTTAATTGCCCTCCTTATTGTAATTTTCGCCTGTTTTATCTTCAAACAAGCTCTTGATATATTCGCCCGTCGTAATCTTCACGTTGGTACGAAGTTCGGTCGAGCCGATGAAAAACACCTGTCCCGTTACCGCCGAGATAATCATTCTCTGCTCATCCGCATTGAAACTGTCGCCCGCTTTGTAAACGTCCAAAACGTCTTTCATATCAGGTGCGGACAGTTTGAATATAAAGGTGTACTGCGAGTTTTTAAGAATTGCCGAAGTCTTGCTGCGGAGTTCTTCGTTCGCGTTCCAATCGGCTATATTCTGCGTTGCGGGAATGAACGAGCCGTTGTATTTTCTGATACGCTTACTCATCGAAAAGAAAAAGTCCAATGCAATCGGGAATTTCGCGTCGATGAACAAATGCGCCTCGTCAGCGATGATAAGCGTTCGCAAATTCTTCCCGCTCTTGTTCGCTTCCCTTGCGTTAATGACTTCCTGCTCAATAAAACGGAAAACAAGCAACATTTGCGCGTTGGCTACGGTGTTATTCTTGTTTGCAAACAACGACTGAAAGTTAAAGTCTATCAAGTCGGCGTTTACTTTCAACGTAGACGGCGCGTTCCAAATATCCGAATATCTGCCGTTTACAAACTTCTGCAAATACAACTCCGCCGTCCGCATATCCCGCAAAGTCAGACCGTCCGTTTCTTCCTTGTTCTTTTCCCGTAAGACCGCCAATAAGTCGGTAAACAGCGGAAAATCCTCGGCATTGAGCTGTGTACAATCCGTTGTTTCATAGATTCCTTTTCTCGCATACGCTTCCACCGCAAGGTTATTTATAAGTTCGATAACGTCGCTGTTCGCGCCCACGAAAACAATCTTGAAGAAACTTTCAAGCATTTTCAGGTGCGTATTGAACGTTACCACGGGATCGGCGGGCAAGCCGTCTTCCGTCAAGATTTTATAGATATGAAACGGGTTGATTCTGCCCTCTTTCGCATTACCGACGTCGATAAGATTTCCCGACAAGTTTTTCGTTAAGGTCAGATATTCGGCTTCGGGATCGAGTATAATAACTCGCGTATCGTTCGCCCACTCGTTTGCGATAAGCGATTTTAAGAAGAACGATTTACCCGATCCAGATTTACCTATAATCATACCGTTACTGTTCTGATACAGGTTGCCTCGTTTCCACATATTGAAAATGAACGGAAAGCCGTTTGCTTTGTTCTCTCCGAGCATAATACCGCCGTCGTCCATCACGAACGTGCGGACGAACGGGAACACCGCCGCTAAGCTCGAACTGTTGATACCTCGCTCATAGTTTTTGAGCGTACTCACAGGCGAAATTGCCGACGATTTGAAACCTTCTATCTGCAAGCCGTAAAGGTTGGACGGTTTGAAATTTCCCGTCATAATCGCACGGCGAACTGATTTTTTGTAGTTATCATCGTCGAGATAGTTATACGCCGTAATAGTAAGCGTTACGTCGAGAAGCGACTCGTTTTCCGTTTGTAAACTATCTAAAAGCGCGTTCATTGTTTCTCTGTGGGTTTCCGCGCTGTTCGCTTCGCTTGCCTTTTCGGAAAGGATTTGTTTCGTTTCCATTTCGCCGATACACTTGTCGATACGTTTTATAGCCTTGAATTTATCCACGGGCTTAACGTGCAGAACCACTTTTGTGTTAGGTATATTGAACACGTCCGCGCCCCAAGCGTTACGAACTCGTAACGGATAATCCGCGATTGCAAACACCGCCGCTTGCGTTCCGTCCATCGTATAACTGTTGGCTTTGAACTCAACCTTTTTCGGTTTTACCCACGCTATAAGTCGATTATCTTCGATTTCCTTGATTTCACGCTCATCGAAGTTACGCGAAAAACTGTATTTCAAAAATATCGCCGTTTCCTTTCTGCCGAGCAGTTTCGTGTTCAATCCGCATTTATTGATTTCGCTTGCGACGTTGATCGTCGTATTTTCAAGGTCGAGTTCGTTTCTGCCGTAAACGACGATGTAATAGTCCGAAAGATACTGTTTACGGATATTATTCATCTTGTCGATACGGTCGATTCGCTCACGCAAAATAGCCGTTTTTATCTCCCTGACTTCTTCTCCGTCTACGCTTTCTTTCATTTCCGCAAGCCTGCCGAACAGGTCTTGCGCGAAGTTATCCAAGTTTACGGGACGGTCTATTTTTATAATGTCCGCGCATTGCGTTCCGTCGAGCATTTTAAGGGCATTTGCAAGATAGTCGATGTCAATGTTCTGCTGAACGACGTCCTCGATACCGAAATTCTTTTGTCCGACTTTGATTACTCTGCCGAAGTATCCGCCGCTGTATTCGATAAGCCCGTTTTCCTTGATGTCTTTCAGGTTTAAGAGCGCGTCCACGCGTTCTTTCTGTTTGTCTGCGTTTTCGGTATAAACCTTTTTCGCAAACAGGAATTTTATGTTTTCCAAGATACACGAATAGAAAATGCCGTCCTGCGTAGGCATAAACATTACCACCGCAAGCAGTCCCATAATTACGGCAAACGCGAACGCGCCCGAAGTGATTGCAATGAAAATAATTGCAAACACGATCAACGCAACGATTACGTCTGCCATCGAATAGCATTTCCATACCGTGTTTTTTACTTTGATTTTCTTCGGAATTATTCTCATTCTGTGCTTTCACCTCCGCTACTTTCCGATCCTTCCGTTGTTTCGGCAGAAGTTTTATCTTCGGAATATTTGTCCGAATTATCTCCTCCGCCACTACTGTCTGCTTTGTTTTTCCTGTGATTCGAGATTGCTTTTCCGACACTCGCGCCGCCGTGAATGATTTTATGAGCCAAGCCGAACGTTGCCGCTCCGACCATACGCGAACCGTAAAACGCCGAACGTAAGAAGTTACTGCCTGCGTGCATATCGTCCGCCTGTCCGAACAGTTTACAAAACAGCGCTTGCCCTGCCGGAATAACCATTGCTCCGCCGACGATCATAAAGATAAGGAACATCGAATTGCCGAAACCGCTGATTTCGTCTATCCGCATTCTTGTTATAAGCGGCAGAAGCAGAACGAAGATATTTACCGAGAACACCGTTCCATAAGCAATCACGATTTTCGTTATAAAAGTTTCTCTCCACGTTTTGAATCTCGCTCCGTCATCGAGCGGAAGCGTTGACATGCTCATAGGCATTACGAAGTACATAAAAATGATTTCGTATACCCTTTTCGCCAAGTTGAGAACGGCAACCACAAGCGCGATTGCAAGCGCAACGCCTGCAATAAGCGACGGCAGATACAAGAACTTGTCGGGATTGACCATTCCGTTATATTTCCATTTGTCGGGAAATACGAAACCCGTAGTATAATCTCCGAAAATCTCCTTTACGCCGAGCCGTGATATATCGAACTCCGACACCGAATACCCGTTTATCCAATCGCCCGCACAGGCGTTGAACAACGCGCTCGACAATTTCGTCGTATTCCCGATTTGAAAGATTTGCGATACAAGCACGAGCAACGAGTTGGATATAAGGATAATCAGGAACAGGACGGTAAGCATAGCCATTGTGCCGAGAAGTGCCAAAAAGAACTTGCCGACGATAGTCGATACGTTCCGTTGCGAGTTAATCATATTTTTGATAAGCGCGGCGATTGTAAAAATGCACGTCAAGCCTATCGCTAAAATGAAAATGCACCAAAATATCGTATTGACCGTGCTATCGCCCGCCAAAAATTCGATGATATTGACCTTTTCGCCTTTATACGTTACGTCCGTGATTCCCGATATAGCCGAGAATATCTCCATCAGACCATCCACGAGTTTTAGAAGCCACAGAAAAAGAAGCAAGCATAACTGTTGAAAAAATATAAGCATTCTGCTCCTCCTTAAAGTTAAAAATATAGGGCGGCAAATAACTCTGCCGCCCCGCGCAAAATATCCGCTCTATGCGATTACGCAGTTACCCAAGCGGAAAGACCGTTGATAAGAAGCGGCGCACCCATTGCAACGACGAAGATGATAATGATACCGATAATAAGGTTTTTGACCATATCACGAGCATTGATCTTTTCTTCGTTCTTGTGTGCGATTGCAATCTTGATTCCGACGTATGCACCCCACACGACAACTACGCCGGCAAGTGCCATTACGATATAGATCCAAAACGAATCCATAAGGGTTTGAAGTTTACCGACGATTTCGGCAAGGTTTTCGTTAAGTCCTGCTGCAAGTAAATTATTCATATATTATTTGTTCTCCTTTTCGTTTTCTTTTTCGGTTTTCTTAATTTTTCCTGTTTTCTTTTTCTTAATGATGAAGAAAGTCACTCCACCGCCAATGCCCAAAACAAGCAAAATAGGCAATAAGATAGCGGACGCCGAAACTTTTTTCTTTTCTTTTACGCTATCGTTCGGCGTTTCGGTATTGTCTTTACCTTCCGATTCTGTCGGAGCGGAAGGTTTGTCGGTTTCTTCCGGGCTTTCAGGCTCTTTCGGTTGTTCAGGCTCGGTCGGTTTATCGGGCTGTTCGGGTTCGACGGGTTTAGGTTCGTTTTTCGCCAAATTTACCTCGTAAACCATCAGTTCCTCGCCGTTATCGTTCGTTACCGTAACGATATATTTCCCTTCAAGTACCGCAAAGTCGAGTTCTCCGTTTTCGCCCGGAATCAGCACAACGCCGCTTCCGTCGTCCGCGCTCGTAAATTCCACTTTCACAAACTCGGTGCGATTATCTCCGCACTCGCAAACGTAAGATACCGTCATCGTCTTTTCCTGTTCCCTTACCACTGCGTCGAAAACGTAAACGTGCGTATGCTCGTCGGGATTTTCGGGTTGGTCGGGATTTTCAGGCTGATCCGGATTTTCGGGTTTACCCGGCTCGGTCGGTTTGTCGGGCTGTTCAGGATCGGTCGGCGTATCGGGATTTTCTTCGATATAGCCGTCGTCGCCGCTCGTTACAAAGTCCGAAACATAGTTATAATCGCAGACCTTGCAAGTGTACTTCGTATAACCGACTTTGCCCGCTTCCGCTTTTACGACAGTCTTTTCATAGTCGTGTCCTGCGGGTTTTACATAGTCGGTAACGTATCTGTCCGCGCAATTCTTGCAGGTATGTACGGTATAGCCGTAAGATTCGCACGTTCTGCCGACCGTCTTTTCCTCGTAATCGTGTCCGATTGCCTCTTCGCCGTCCACCGTATATTCGTCGCCGCAGTTTTTGCAAGTGTAAAGCGTATATCCGTTTTCCGTACAGGTTACGGGATGTTCTTCGGCTTCATACGCGTGTCCCGTCGCGGGAACGTAACTGTCCGAATATTCATAACCGCAATCTTCGCAGTAATGAATGGTATATCCGCGGTGCGTACAGGTCGGTTCGATCACGATTTCCCCGAATTTATGCCCGTTCACCTCGGTATAATTGTCGGTGTAGGTATCGCCGCAAAGCGTACAGGTATATCGCGTATACCCTTTCGTAGTGCAACTGCCTTCCACCACCTCTTCCGTGTATTCGTGCGTACACTCGGCTACGGGTTCTTGCTCGCCCTCGTATGCAAACGCGGTAGCTCCGCCCGCGCCGATAAACGCGCTCATACACACCGTCAGCATTAACGCCGACAAAATGAATTTTAGTTTTTTCAAATGATTCCTCCTTTCAAGCTATCTTTTCGCTTGTTCCTGATATTCTTTCATTCTTGGCAACAGTTCGAGTTGGATTTTGTCTGCCGCCACTCTGATTTCGTTTGCTATACTCCTGTTGTAATGTTCGGTAATTGCAAGCAGTAGTCGTACTTTGTGTTCATACGCCGCTTGCCGCACCGCCTTTTCGTCTTTACCGTCAAGGTACACGCAAATATTGTCCACCACGCGCTGAAGCTCGGCTTCCACGTCGTCCCATTGCTTGGTAAGCTTCGCAACGCGCTTTGCTTTGTCGTTTTCATCGGCTCTCGCTTCTTCCGCTTCCTGCTCTTCGATGAGTTCGGAAAGCTTATCTTCGATCTTTTGCCCCACGTCGCCCGTGATGTCGAAAACGTAGTTCTCTTTCTCAAACAACACGGCTTCGCGTTTGCCGATTGCCGCTTTCCCTTCGGGGAAATAAACCTTTTTGAGTTCGTAAGACGGCGTGAACACCGTCCATATCGGTTCATAACCTCTGACAGAAACAATCGCGTCGCCTTTCTCGTCGCCGTTCAACCTTTCAAGCATACCTACCGAAATGAGCGGTTGCAAAGTCGCCCCCGTTGACGAACTTGCGGGGTTTTCGGCGTTGGTATTGACCGAGAATTGCTTGATTTTCTTCTGTCCGCAAAGCTCCGAAAACTCTTTTCTCGTTTCCGAATCGTCCGAGCCGATAAAGATTTTGACGTTGCAATTTGTCTTTATGATGTCGCCGACGTCCCTGCCGTACTTCGCGGTCAGTTGCGAATACGACTGCAATACGAACAAAAACCGTATTCCTCTCGAACGCGCTACCGTTACCATTCCCTCGATATTCTCGAATTTCGGAAGGTTCGCAAACTCGTCTAACACAAAGTAAGTATTGCGTTTCAAAATTGCCGTTTCCGTTTGGTTTCGGCGCAGATTCAGATTTGCCTTTTCGACAAGTTCCTTATACATCTGCGTAATGAACAGCGTTACGAAACGGTGTCTTGTAAATCTTTCGTCCGGCACGATAATAAATACCGCGTTCGGGCTTTCGTCCATATTCACGACGTCCAAATCGTTCTCGCTCGTCATCGACATAATGCCGTCGTCCGAAAGCTGTTGCATATAACTATTCACTTCCGACAAATACGACGTCAAAGTCTTGTCGCTTGTAATAAGAACGGTGTTGACAAGTCCTCTTACTTTTGAAAACTCGTCGCGTCCCTCAATCAGGTAGTTACGAAGCGCGGTCGTATCTTCCGAACAATACTTCGTGATATTGTGATAGACGTTAAATAGCACAAGTTGGCTTTCGTCGATTTTCCCTTTGATACAATCCTCGCACATTGCAAGGACGAAACCGAAGATAAGGTTTCTCGCGCCCTGCTCCCAAGTCGGCTGATCTCGATTCTGCACGGGGCAAAGCGTATATACAAGGTCTTGTGCGTTTTCGTATATCTCGTCTTTGAGTTCCTGCATACGCGTTCTCGCGTCCCTGTAAGACAAGAACACTTCGCCCGCTCCGTAATATTTGCCGTCTTTCTGCTGTAAGTTGTTTTCAAGGTCTTTCACGAGCCTGATACGGCGAAGAAGCACGTTCATCGGATTCCATCTCTCCGACGAATACGGTTCTCTGAGATCCAACACGGATATTTTGTATCCTTCCTTTTCAAGCGTTCTCGCGTGCTTTTCGTAAAGTTCCTTTTTCGGATCGCTTATGACGATTGACGGTTTGCCCTTGCTTTTGCCGAGTACCGCTATATTCTGATCGACGAAGCCCGTTGTTTTACCGCTACCCGTCGTGCCGACGATTAAAGCGTGCAACTGACTTGTCGTGATTACTTCAACGCTTCCGCCCTTTTTCTCCGCGCCGATGACGATACCATCCGTTTTTTCCTCTGCCGATTTATAGTCGTAAACCTGAAATTCTTTGAGTTTTTTTAGTCTTTTCACCGACAGCCATTCGGTATCCTCTAAATCGTTTTCATCAAGCGCGATGTTCTGCGCGTCTACCCGATACATCATAAGATACCCTATGAGTATCAAGCCGTTCGCCACGCCGACGGAAAGCCAATAGTTTTTGTAGCTTAATATCTCGCCTATGCTTTTCCCGCCAAGCGAAAACAGATACATAACGAGAACGGCTACAAAGGCGAAGAGTATTCCCCAAAACAGAAGTTTGAGTTTATTCTTTTTTCTCTTTTTGTGCCTTGTTATATCTTTTCTGTTCAATCTTTATAGTTCACCTCCTTGTATTCTCCGTTTTCTCTTTTACGCTGTTCTTCCATTTCCTTTTCAATATCCTGCAAGCGGTGCGAAAAATCTCTTTCCAAGAGTTCGCTTTCGCTACCGAACGATAAGAGAAATTTTCCGAACAACGACTTTATTTTTCGGCGGGACATTGCTAAACGCCGTTTATGGTTTTTATCGTTCGGCTTCGTTTTTCCGTATCTCGGTTTCTCGTAAATCTCCGGCTTGATAAACTTTGCGAGTTTCAGAACGAGATTTCCTTGCCGCCTTTTATAATCGGCTTCTATATCCTGTATAATCGACAGCGTTTTTTCGTCGATTTTGTTATGGTACTTTGGCAAGTCCCGTTCTACTTCTTCAACCTTTACGTTCCTGTCCGTGAACGCAAACGGTGTCCCGCAAATGTTCTTAATCGCCTGTTTGTGCTTTTCGAGTTCGTTCAAAAACCTTAAATGCGAACGCCGCGCTTGTCCCTGATAGCCGATCAGCATTTCGACTATTTTATCTACCCGCCCAACGTATGCTTCCATATCCTTACTGCCGTAGGAAAGCCTGCCCGTTTTCGGCAGGTCTTTTGCAAGCGATAAAATCTCCTTTCTTATCTCATCGCTACTGCCCATTGCCGCTTTTACGGAAGTCATACCCCTAAGCGCGCGAATCGCCTCCACCCTCGTGTTAAAAAGCCTGTCCCTGTTTTCATCTATGTAAAGTCCTGTTCGGACGAATAGTTTGTTGATGGCTTCCATATTGATTTTGCCTTTTCTTCGGTAGTCGAGCGTTCCGTCTTTCTTCGACTTATATGTCGGTTCTTTCTCCCAAAAGACGAAATGGATATGCAGATGGTGCGGTCTATCCAAGTGCAACGCGCACATCAGGTCGATGTTCTTTTTATTGAACCCTGCGTCGGTTAAAAACTCTCCGAACGTCCGCTTAATCAGCCCGATACATTTTTCGGGCGTGTCGATCTTGTGCGATTGTTCTTCGTTGAGAGAGATAAACCCGTGCCAAATGTTGCCCTTGTTGTTTTTCAGCCGTTCTTTCATTTCTGCGACTTTTTCTTCCGACAAAAGTCCGTTGCCGTTAAATACGCCCGTTGACTTTTGCAAGTATTCGAGCGCGGTGATTCTGCCCGACTTCTTTCCCGTAATTTTTCCTTCCGTCGTAATGTAGTCGTAAACGTTCGTGTTGCCCGTCATATCGAAGAACGAGCGTTCCGCTCTGTGGGCTTCCGTTTCAAGCCCGCTTGCATTTTTCGGCAACCGATACGGTGTATACTGTATGTTGAATACGGACGGGTTGATTGTTTCCTATGTTCTTACCTCCCCGCTTCTTTCAGCAGCCGCGCTTCTTCCTTTACGATGAAGTCCGGCGTGTCTTTGAGAAAACCTTTTTTGAACGCCTCGCCCATTCTCGCACCCTCGCCCCATACGGCAAGAAGATTGAATATGGAACAGACCAATCGTTTCAGCACCACCTGATTTGCAATGTTTTCACGCATAAGTCTGACGAGTTCAAAGTACAACGCGTCCTCGCTGTATTCTCTCGGAACGCTGACCGCTTTTTCTTCGCCGTCGATTTCGACTTTATCGAAAAGCCGTTTGTGTAGTTCCGGTAGTCCAAACATCAGCGCGTCGTTGACGATAGCGTTAAAACTGTTTTTGTATCTGTCAACCGTCGCTATCTCTCGGATTAACGCCCACTTCTTTTCGTCGTCAATCGTAATGAATTTACTGCCACAGTTGCCGTCGAGTTTCATTTTTCTTCCCATTGTTATCACCTCCCTGAAAAGTCGGTTTCCGACTTGTTCAACTCTGCGATTTTCCGATAGTTTGGAAAATCCTTATCCTGCTTGCTAAAAGTCCTCTCTGCCAAAACAATTTTCGGTGGTTTCCCCATCGTCGTCAGACGGCGTTTCTCTGCCTTCAAGGATACTTTTCAGCATTTCGCTCGCCACGATACCGCTTGCGATTACCTTTGCAACGCACGGCTGTTCTTCCTTTGCCTTGCGAAGCTCGCGGCTCTTGATACCGCCGCGTCTGCCGTTTTCTCTGTCGGCTTTATCTCCGTCGAGAGATACTTTTACGAGCGTAAACGCACTTTTGATTGCCGTGTCGTTGCCGTCGTATGCTCTCCCGTCAAAGACGTAATCCGACACCGCTTTGATAAATCTGCCTGCCTGTTTGTCGTCCATTACGCGGATAACTTCCGCATAACTTTTTCTGAATTTGAAGTTTCTTTCTTTCAATGTTTTTTGCTCCTTATGTTTTTTATGTTTATACTTCGTTGCCCCAACAGTCCCAATTATCTGCCTGCCGTCTTGCAAACAACTCTATCTTCGGCACATCGCCGTACAACGCTTCTATCCGTTTTCTCGTTTCGTCAGGTTTCTTACTATGCTCTTCTATGGGAGTCATAATGACAGATGAAACAGAACGGCTCTTGCGTTTTAGTCCTTTTCCTTTTGTTGCAATCAGGCAGTATTCGGCATTAGAGCGAGTGTAATATCCCATTCCGGTAAATATCTTGTCTGCTCGTTTGCACTTTTTTATCCAAGTGAAAGCGACCGTTTTATATGTAAATCCCCAAGCCTTTATAAGTTCTATTCCTTCTATAAGGCACGGCGCTGTTACCCATAAAAACAGTACGCAATCTTTCTCGCAGATACGGGACACAGGCAACGCCTGTATCTCTGTTTTGGGCATCGTCGGATAATGTCTTTCCGCGCTCCGCCCTTGTCCTTTTGCCGAATACGTCCTGAACTGCCAAGGCGGATCGGCATAGATGATTTTGTACTTCCTTTCCGTCGTGTATATGTCCTGAACCATATCCGTACTTTTGTTTTTACCTCTTTGAATTGATACCGACTTTGCCTTTGGTAAAGCCGCTCGCTTCGTTTGCTCCACCGAAAGCACTCCGTTTGTCTGCAATGAATTTCAAGCCGTTTTCTGCCATTTTCATATAGTAAGCGTTCGGCTTTTCGTCGCGGAATTGCCCCGACGATTTGAATAAGCGAAGTAGCTGCTCTTTGTCGTTTCCGCAGAATAATGCAAGGCGCAACATCAACGCATATTCGCTCTTTTCCTCGCTTCCCAACACGGTTTTCCCATTGTAGAGATCGGAAAACTTTGCGTCCGTTCCGAAATGTTTTTCTGCTCGTTCAAGCGTTTCTCTGTCGCTCATCCGCGTAAGGCTCGCCTTGCCTCTGCCGTCCATACTGACGGGCAATGCTCGCGCCGCGACTTCCGTCGCTACAAGTTCGGAAGGTCGTATGTACTCCGACGACTTTTCTTGCTCCACCTTGCCCGCCGCGCCTTTTTCTTTGAGTTCTTCGATACTCACTTCTTCAAACGTCTTGTCTTTCCAAAGGTCGAGTTCTTTAAGTTTGTCCAACTCTTTTTCGAGCGCGTCACGGTCGGCAAAACCGTAATTGATAAGCGGCTTCACTCTGCCTTCTTCGTCGCAGATACAGCATTTATATACCTGCTCGGAATAAGCGTTCGTTTCCTCAACAATCGCGTAAAACTGAATATCTTTGGTCTGACGATATTCTTGTTCTTTCCCTGAAACGTACTTTGCGATTTTATCCGCATCGGTAATTGCCGTAAACAGCGCGTTCGGATTTTCCTTGATTTCTTCTTTCCAAGACTGTATATACGCCGCGTTGTTCTGCAATCGTCCCTCGCTCGGCTCTATTTCCAAGTCCTGCTCCATAAAGATAGAAGCAATCTCGGCTCGCAATTCTTCCATTGCATAGTCCTCGCTACCGAATCTGCCCGATAAATCTCGGTTAAGACGGCTTTCGTGTCCCGTGCTGTGTCCGATTTCGTGCAATGCGGTCGAGTAAAATTCCTGCATACTCTTAAAGTCCGCGCGTTCGGGCAAATGCACTTCGTCCGTATCCGTCCGATAAAAAGCCCGACTGCCGCCGTAGATGATTTTCGCTTCGTTTTTATCCCAATAATCAAGGATAGCTTCGGCTCTGCCGTTACGGTCGTTGACGTCGATTTGCGGTTTCTCCTTTACGGGTACGCCGTCCATCAGCGAACAGTTGAATACACGGTAGAATTTGCGCAGCCAATACACGTTTTTATCCATATACTCTTGCTGTTCGCTCGCCGTCATTCCGTCGAGAACGCTTCTGTCGAAACGCCTTTTCGTTTCTTTATCTCGCATTTCGTAATACTCAATGCTTGCGCCCTTACCCTTTGCAAGGCTGTTGCCTTCTTCGTCTTTCTTGAAAGTCCAACCCTTTTCTTCCATCTGCTTGAACGTTGCCCAACGGTTATCCCCGTAGCTCTCGCTCATTGCAATAAGCGACAGAAAAAGGTTGTTGATTCCACGATATTTCTTTCCTGTAATTGCCGATTCCGGCGCGCCCGACGATACCCAACCCTGCGTCCAAAAGAGATTGCCTTTTTCAAGGTTTTCCATAACCTTGTCCACAAGTTGCTTTCTCTGCGGCGTTAGTTTCTCATACGCCGCATTTTTCTCTTCATTGCTCAAAGACAACTTTCACCTCCTCTACCATTGCCGGCTCGCCGTTCTCGTAACCCTCGTCGTCGAAGTCCATCAGGTCGTCTATCGTGTAACCTTTCGGAATTACGATGACGGGAGTATCTCGTATGTTGTTTTTCTTCATTTTTCGTGTTTTTCTCCTTACAAATTTTATTTTTCTTGTATTTTTGTCGGTTCTAAAACAGACAAAAGTATTGACTTTTACATTTTTGTCTGATATAATAAAAGCACATCATAGTAAATGAGGTGATTTTATGATTATTCGAGAAGCATATATCAGCCAAATCGTTCCGCTGATAGATAAGAATCTGATTAAAGTATTAACAGGCGTTCGCCGTTCCGGGAAAACTGTTTTACTTTCACAAATTCAGGACTATCTTTTGAAGAACGGAAGATCTAAATCGCAAATCATCAATATCAGTCTTGAATCCAAAAAGAACAAGAAATTCAAAGACGGTGACGTCTTGTACGAATATCTCATTTCTGCTTGTGAAAAGTTGAACGCAAAAGCGTACATTTTCCTTGATGAAATACAGGTCGTTTCAGGGTGGGAAGAAGTTGTTTCTTCTCTTCTCGTTGACATCGATTGCGACATCTATATCACCGGCTCGAATTCAAAACTCCTTTCAGGCGAACTTGCAACGCTGATTGCGGGACGTTATATTCAAATCCACGTCTATCCTTTTACGCTATCGGAAGCCAAGCAAATGCTCGAACAAAACAGCAAATTCAAGTCCGACGAAGTGTTGTTTCAAGACTATCTCAAATACGGCGGTTTACCGATGCGTTTTTCACTCGAAGAAATTTCGCTTGAAGCATACCTTTCGGACACTTACGACGCCATCGTTGTCAAAGACATTATTCAAAGGAACAACATTAAAGATACGAATCTTTTGAATATGATTCTTGCCTTTTTGATGGACAATATTGCCAATCCGTTTTCCGCGCGCTCCATTGTTGCCGCGTTAAAGCAAGAAGGCATCAACACAACGGTAGAAACGGTAATCGCCTATATCGACTACATTAAAAAAGCGATGGTCGTGTATAGCGCACAGCGTTACGATATTAAGGGCAAGAAACTTCTTACCACGAACGAAAAGTATTACACCGTCGATCTGGGACTCAGAAACTGCGTAAAAGCGAGCGGCGAAATCGACTATAATAAGTTGTACGAGAATATCGTATATCTTGAACTTTTGTACCGTGGTTACGACGTAAAAGTCGGTAAAACCGACGATTACGAAATCGACTTTGTTGCATACAAAGGTTCGGATACTCTTTACGTTCAAGTCTGTTATCTCCTCGCTTCTACCGAAACAGTCGAACGCGAATTCGGAAACCTTGAAAGAATCAAAGACAACTATCCGAAATACGTCATATCGGGCGATCTCCCCGACTTTTCGCGTAATGGTATCAAACATTACAACATTATCAAATTTTTGCTTAACGAATAATTTCTTCGGCTACGGCTACACGCCGTAGCCTTTTTCTATTCTCTCTTTTGCCGTCTGAAAGTAATAATCGTCCGCTTCGATACCTATAAACTGTCTGCCCGTGTTTTTGCAGGCAATGCCCGCGCTTCCCGAACCCATACAGTTATCCATTACCGCCTCACCCTCTTTCGTATAGGTTTTAATCAGATATTCGAGAAGCGCGACAGGTTTTTGCGTCGGGTGAACGGCGCTTCTATCTCTTGAAAACCTCAATATATCCGTCGGATAGTTCGCGTAATGCGTAACGTATTCCGTATCCGAATTGAGTTTGTTATTGCCTCCGTATCCTTTTCCGCTTCGCCACGTCGAGTTCGGTCTGTTTCGTTTTACTTGCTCTTTCTGAATAAGTCCTTGCGGGTAATACCGTATCGGCAGTTTGCTCTTACTGCCCACCGTCCCTTTGCTGAAAACAACAATATCTTCAAACAGGGACAGCGGCTTGTAATTAGAATTCAAAAACCCCGTCGGACTTTCCTTTTCCCATACCATTTTGTAACGAAACATATCCGTATTGCTCTGAATCAGCTTGCTTGTGAAAGGCTCGTTTCCGAATAAGCAGACGATGCCGTCCGGTTTCAGAAGTCGCTTATATCCTTTCCAAAGTTCCGTCAGGTCGATTTCCCTATCCCACTTATGTTTTGTCTTGCCGCAACCATACGGAAGATCGCATAGAATAAGGTCAACGCTTTGCTCCGGTAGTTCTTTCATCACTGTCAGACAGTCGCCGTGATAAAGTCTTGTCATCGCTTGCCGTTACCGCCTGTATTTTTCGGAATGATCGGCGTATAGGTCGATTTAACGGGCATTGAGCGCAAGGCTTTGATTGCCGTTCCCTCGTAATAGTCCGGCAATTTATTCGGTCTGAATAATCCGCTCGTTGCAAAGATGCGGAGCATTTGCTCTTTATCTCCGTTACACCAATAGGCAAGTAAATTCATCAGCGACATATCCGAGTTCGAGTGATTGTTCTGCAAATCTTCCCCCGCATAAAGCCTCTTGAATTTATCCCCGTTCTTTGCATTCGACGCCTTTTCCACGACGTCACGGTCGGTCATTGTTGACAGTCCGTTCACGCCCTTGCATACGCCTTTCCACTCTTCGCGTTTCTCGCATTTACGGGACAAAAGTTCTTTCATTTCGAACGTATCGAAACTTTCAAGGCGGGAATAGCCTGCGCCGTCGCCCGTCATTGCGATGAAATGTTCTTTCTGATAAAATTCCAAATCGCCGTCTTTCGAGAATGTACGAATATCCATACCGCTCGTTTTACCGAAAATATGCAATCCGTTTCCGCTTACCGACTTTTCAACGTAGGTCTTGCCGCACTTTGAAAGAACTTCTTTTGCAAGCGCGGACGGCTGTCCGTTCTCGTCGTAACAACGGTCAAGGTCGATACAGGCAATATTGTCCTTTCCGTCAAGCGCATAGGCAACAGTCGTGCCGCCTTTTTCTTTCAGATACTTTAAGGCGTTATCGAAAGTCGTCCACGTTTCGGGATTGTCGCTTTCGGCATACTCGCCATTGTCGCTGTTGCAGTTGACGGGGCGTTTATTGTATTTATTTTTTTCGGCGTTCCACCACGTTTTAACTACAACCCAATTCGGTCGCTTTTTCATTTCGTCGGGAACGGCGGTGCGTAACGCTTTTTCTTTTTCGTCGAAAGAAGTATTCGCTTCAATGCTCGGTCGTTTGTATTCCGTGCCGTATGCGCCTGCATCCTTTCCTCTGACTTCCTCGCAAAAACTCTTTGCCGTAAGTTCTGCCGTTTTCTTTTCTTCGCCGCTGTTGTCACTTAAACGAACGGTATAGTCGTTATGTAAGCTCAACCTGATCGTGCCTTTTTCGGCGTTCTCTTTAACACACTTGTTCGGAACGTAATAGGTATAATCTTGATACTTGCCGTCGGGCATTCTGAATAAGGTACTGTCGTCGAAGCTCGCAATTCTCGCTTTTTCAGGAACGGAAACGTAATTCCAATCGCTCGGAGTTTCGCTTCCCGGCGCGCTTTCCGCTTGCGCCTGTTTATAATCTTCTGCGGTCGTGTTGTTGCAAAGTCGGTTGAAATCATACGCCGTAAGCGTTGCTTCTCTCGTTTCGTCACGACTCTGCGCTTTAATAACGAAATCTTCGGGCAACCGGATCAGAATACGTCCGTCGTCGCTGTTCTTATCTTCCCCGACAAAAGCCGACGGGATAAAGAACGACATACCGCCGAAGTCCTGTTTATTCGGCAAAACGAACAACATACTCTTCGGGTATTCTTTACGGAACGCTTCTTGCGGTACGCTCGTATTCAGCCATTTCGTATCCGTATTTTCCTGCGTTTCGTAGTCTTTGTTAGTCGTTCCGCCTACCGCTTCCTTAAACTCTTCTGCCGTAAGCACGACAATTTGCTCGTTATCTCCGTAGCCTTTGCGAAGTTCGATTTCTCTGTCATCGCGGACGGAAAGTTCGTAGCACAGCTCTCTGCTGTCGCTTTGTAAGTCCACAAGTTGGCGCGACGGTCTGATTTTGTCATTAAACATATAGTAAGTGAACCCTGCATATTCGCCGTTTGTCGGCATTTTGAATACGCTCCCTACACCCGACTTTTTGATAAACGCGTCGTTTGCAACGTTGATTTTTGTGTGCTCGATTTTCGGTTTTTCCGATCCGTATTCGTTCTTTCTCCAATTCTCTGCTTTTTCCTGCGACTCGAAACCGTATCTGCCTTGCTCCCAATCGCCCGTGGCGGTATGATAGCCGATTGCCACAACGTAGTCTTTGTTTGACGTTGCCGTGCGGTCTATAATCGCAATATCTCTGCCGCTAATGTCTTTTTCGATATTGACTACCTTATCTCCCCTTGCGGTGATTTTCGTGTAGTCACGCGTGTTTTCGCTCATTTGTTCTTTGTTTTCCTCCTTGTCTAATTGTTCTTTGAACTCTTTAACGTGTTTGCGGTAAGCCGTAATAAACCCGTCGAGAACTGCCGGATGGGAATTAACGTAAAACGTTCGTCTGTCATCTTCGGCGTTATTGATATTGATTTCCTTTGCCCACGCTTTATTATCGGGGCTGTATCTGCCGTCGCTGTCCGACATCTGCACGGTGTTTGCAAGAACGTAATTCATACGCTCTTCACCGTATAACGCATACAGATTTGCGATAAAATCGGTATTTAAGTGCATACCGTCAAAGTGCGTCGAGATACCTTTTTCAATATCCGATCCGCAATTTCGGCTTATCATCGTCGCTTCGAGCGGTAATTTTTTGTTATACACCGCTTTCATCGCAAACTTTGCTATCTCGTCGTTTATTTTTAGTTCGGTTTCGTCCACGTCCCTGTCCACTTTCAAAAAAGTAATATTCTTATCTTCCAAAGATTCCTGCGACATATACAAGACAGGCGCGGCAATGATATATTCGTCGGCTTGTTCCTTGATACGATTCAGATTATCAACGCTTAAACTGTCTTTGAAATAGTAATAAGCCGTATTCTCTTCATCAGTTCCGAAATACGCAAAATTCTCTTCGCCGATAAACTCTTTCATAACGTCCGAATAATAATGCTCGCAATAATCTTTGATGAAGAAAATTGTATCTTCGCCCGTAGAAACGCTCGCATTCTCCGAACTTATAAAGTCGTCGTAAAGCTGTTGCAAAATTCCGCCGTGATCCACTTCTTCATACAAAGCCCTGTAATATTCTTCACCGACATCTACATATTCGCCGCAAAGCGTATCGAAGAGTTCCGTTTTAATGTGAATCTCGTAGTTGCTTTGGAAGATCTCTTCCGCTGACTTGCTCATAAGATTTACTTTGAACTCTTCAAATTCCTTTTCAACGCTTTCTCTTACAAGTTCTTTGTAATTCGGCGATTCCACTAAAACAGGCTCGTTTATCGACTTATAGCCCGACTTTTTTAATTTTTCTTCGAGATACGGTATAATCTTTTCTTCGGTAAAATCATCGTACCATTCGTCATACGGATAAGTATCGTCGCTCTTGTTAAAATACGAATCTTCAAACGACGGTTTCAAATCGCATATAATGTCGTCAAAACGTCCTTCGTCCTCGCCGTCGATCATATTAAGCCAATTTATTTCGTCGAGTTGCTCGTCTATAAACTCGTTAAGGTTTATTTCATACACAACGTCTATGGCATAATCTTTCAATTCCACGTTCGGAATATTTCTCGCCAACGCCGAATAAACACTGTCGTTATCCCACCCGTAAGACGAAAGCAAAATATCCAACGGGAAACGCTTATGATACCTTTCGAGAAGCGGCTTTATAAACGGTTTCGCTTCTTCGCTCGGCGCATACTCTCCGTTAAGCACACGGTCTATCGCTGTCCGTTCTTCATAAAATCCGTCCGAAATCGAATCTGCGTACATTCCGTCAAGGTAACTCATATCTTCGCGCACGACTTCACTCGCACTTTCGACAACGTTGTGCCAAGCGGTCAGATACGCTCTGCCCCTTTCGGAAGAAATAAACGCTTGCCATGCGGGCTTTTCAACACCGTATAAACTCTCGGTATCTTCAAAATCCCCGTTTTCAACTTTTCCCTCGGTATCATTTTTACCAAGTCTGTAAAGTTCCACGCCTGTGCCGTAAAGCACTCTTGCCGTTCTGACTCTCACAGGCAGCATTCCATCCCAAGTGTAACCGTACTCGTGCATTTGCCCCTGCGATACGGTGTAATCGGGAAGTATATCTACCTGCATTGCGGCAACCCTGTCGCTCTCGTCGATAAACGTTTTTTCTTCTTCAGGTTCGTCAAACAATGCGATTTTTAAGTCTGCGCTTACAAATGCACTCGCAAACTCTTTGAAAAGCGTTTCGTCTATCGTCAGAGTTTTTACTTCCTTTTCGCCAACCTTAAAATACGAAGGCGATAAACTCGACAACGCCGTGAGTTCTTCGGTCGTATCGTCGAAACAGGTGTAATCCCCGTTCTTTACAGCAAACACCATCGCGCCGGGATTCTGTGTTTCTATTTGTTTGTAAGTTTTATATAAATTTTCTGTCAACATAGTTTTTTTCTTATTCGTCCTTGTTTTTGCTTCGGTTCGTTTCGGCGGTAACGCCATATAGTTATCTTCCGTTTCGGCAGTAACGGGTTCTTCTCCGTTTTCCTCGTCGTCAATAACCACTTCTTCGCGCTTATTAAGGTCAAGTTCGGCATTGAGTTCGGAAAGCTCCGTGTTCAGTTCCATAATCTTGTCTTTATGCTCAAACGGTACTTTAACCTGTTCTTTCGCCACTTCAAAGTCTGCTTTTGTGGATTCCAAACGCTTTACCGCACGTTCTTCGCGGGCGGCAAATTCCTTTATGAAATTTTCCAAACGGGTAAGGTTTCCGCTTGCGCTCTCGCCTATATCCATTTTGTATTGTCCTGCGCCCGAAAGCGTAATGCTTCGTTCGTTTGATAGCAGTTCGATGGGATTCAACGAGATTTTGAAACCGCAATACTCGGCTACTGCCGTTCCCATTTTGTTATGGAACAGCGCGTCCATAAGGGCAAGCCCGCCGTTTTTCTTTCCGTCCTCTACGCTGTCCGAATACACCGTTCCGCCGACGTTGATTTCAAAGTGTTCTGGGTTGTACTTTTCCTTTACGAGTTCAACGTCTTTCCTTACCCTTTCAAGATAAAGTTCCTGTCGTTGTATCTGTTCGGGAAATTCCTTCCGCACCTTGTCCTGTAAAGCAAACAGTTCTTTCTTGTATCGGCTCTCCAAATCACGAAGCCTTGCCATTTCCATATCGAGTTCCATTTTTCGCTTGATTTTCGGGTTGGCTGACGTGATTGCTTTGATTTCCGCATAAGACAGCGTTGCTTCGTCGATGTCATCGGCTTCGCGCACCGTCATATCGCCTTTTTCAACCTGTGAAATAAACCGCTGTTTGGTTTCAAGTATCTGATACGAATAACTATCAAACGTTCTCTCTTCCGCATAGGTGTAAATACGAATAATCTTGTTCCTATTTCCCTGCCGAATGCCGCGCCCATCTCTTTGAATCAGGTCGCGCGGACGATACGGCGCGTCCAAATGATGTATCGCAACGAGCCGTTCCTGCACGTTTGTTCCCGCACCGCATTTTTCCGTACTACCTATAAGCACGCGCACCGTTCCCGCGTTGATTGCGTTGAAAAGATCCTGTTTTGCCTTGTCCGTATTTGCGTCGTGGATAAAAGCGATCTCGTTTTCGGGAATGCCACGCTCGACGAGTTTATGTTTCAGGTCGTTATATGCGTCGAAATCCTTGCCGTAAACATATTCCGAATACGGTTTCTTCGGCGTAGACAAATCGCAGAACACAAGTTGCGTTCCCTTAATGTCCGCCGAGTTTTTCCATTCTTCGCAAACGTTGTCGGCGCAATAATTCAGTTTGCTTCCGCTTTCGTCGGAAAGCATCGGATCTATACACCTCGGATCGAGCGCGAGTTTCTTGCCGTCGCCCGTAACCTTTAACATATTGTCAATATGCGGATCAACGCCTCCCGCGTAAATCGCATCTGCCCTTTTTGCTATTTCTTCGGTTAAGTCAATGACTGTATCGCTCGGCTTTAAGGTTATAACCTTTCGCTCCACTTCCGGCACGTCAAGTTTTACATCCGTCTTTACGTCCGCGAACGAGTGATACAGCGTTAAAAGTTCGGGCAGATTCGTAAACTTTGCAAATCTCGTTCTCGCTCTGTACCCTTTGCCTGATGGCGCAAGTTCGAGTGCCGTTACCGTTTCGCCGAAGTCTGCCGCCCACGCGTCAAAATAGTCGATACCGAGTTTTTCAAGCGTGCGCTTCTGCAAGTACGTCTGCATTGTGTACATTTCAGTCATCGAGTTACTGATAGGCGTACCCGTCGCAAAAACAACGCCTTTATCCCCGCCGTGCAGTTCGTTAATGTACTCAATCTTTAACTGCAAGTCGCTCGCTCTTGCGCTCGCCGCGTTTGAAATTCCCGCAACGTTATTCATCTTCGTGTAAAGAAACAAATTTTTATATGCGTCCGCTTCGTCCACGAAAAGGTAGTCAACGCCGAGTTTCTCAAAAATAAGCACGTTGTCTTTCTTTGATTCGTCAAGCAGTTTTTTGAGTTGAGCCTCTCTGCCTTTCTTAATACGCTCCAAGTTTTTGACCGAACCGGACGGCGAGTTGCTGTCCTCCCATTGCATTTCGATACTGCGTTCGATAGCGGCTATTTCTTCCCGTATTTTTGCAATCTGTCGTTCGGGCGAAATGTTGATTTTCGCAAAACTCGACTGCGCTATGATAACGGAATCCCAATCGCCCATCGCAACTTTCGACACGAACTGCTCGCGGTGGTCCTTGTCCAAATCGTCTTTGGTTGCAATCAGGAGTTTCGCCGTCGGATATAGTTCCCTGAACGAATTAGCCCATTGCTGTACCAAGTGATTCGGCACGGCAATCATCGGCTTTTTCGCCAACCCGTACTGACGGAGTTTCATCGCCGCCGCGCATATCGTAAACGTTTTGCCGCTACCCACGATATGGTGTAAAAGCGTGTTGCCGCTCGTGATAATGCGGTGTACCGCGTCTTTTTGGTGCGGGCGAAGTTCGATTGCGGGATTCATTTCGGGGAAACGCAAGTAACTTCCGTCGTACTTTGGCAAGCGAATCTGATTGAACAGTCTGTTGTAGATTGTTTCAAGTTCATCTCGCCTTTGCGGATCTTTGAATATCCAATCCTTGAACGCCTCGACGATTTTATTCTGCTTTTCTCTTGCCGCAACAGTTTCGGAATTGTTCAGCACTCGTTTTTCTCTGCCGTCCGCGTCCAAAACCGTATCGTAAATCTGTGTAGAACGTTGATTCAGACAATCCTCAAACAGTCGGTATGCGTTCGCTCGGCTTGTTCCGTAAACTTTATCTACGTTTATAGAATCATAACCACGCGCATATCTTGTCCTGTCGATACGCCAACTCCCGTCGTGCTTGTTGTAGTAAAGTTCCACGCCGTCGCGGTAGTAGTACGGCATTCCGATAAGCTCACAGAAGAACTCTTTATACAGTTCCTTATCTATCCAACTCGTTCCAACTCTGACTGCAATATCCGAAGCCTTGACGGGCGAAGGTTGCACTTCCCGTAAAGCCGAAATATTCTTGTCGTAGTCGATTAAATCGGAGTTGCTTTGCTTCATTCTTTCGGCGGCTTGCAGTTTATCTACCACTCTGCCCGACAGATATTCTTCTGCCGTTTCAAAGCCCGAATATTTATCTTCCGGGTTGACCGCTACGGGATTACGAAATACCGCATTACCGAGTTCAGCAAGCACGGTGTCGTAATCTTTCTTTGTGAGTTCTTCTATGTAAGAAATATCTACACACCCGCGCTCGTTCTTGCTTATCTGCAACGCCTCGAAGCAATCGTCGGTGCTTGTTACCGCCGTGTACGGTCTTATGGTTCGCTTCGTGAACACGTCGGCTTTCGTTACCGTTTCTTCATCTTCCGATACGTTCTCGCAAGCAAACAAAAGCGCGCTATCGCCGTCGGGTTTGAAAAGCCGCAAATTGTTCTTGCTGTTGATATACCCGAAACGCTTGACGAACATATCGTATCTTGCGCCGAGTTGCCATTGCTCACGAGTCAAAAAGTCGTCCGAACAGCCCTCTACCTGCAAATCCAAAACCTTACGCAGTTGCTTTCGGATAGCAATCATTTCGACGATTCTCTGATATGCGTCTTTCGGGAACGACGGCACGGGTTGTTCCACCATACAATCGCCCACGCGCATATACAGTTTGCCGTTTACTGCTTTCAGATTCATCGGCTTGACGTCGTAATCAACCTCGACTTCTTCTTTGCTTTCCGCCTCTTCCGTGGGTTCGGGATTAACGTAGAAATCCTGCGGTAATCGACTTATAGCCCCGTTTATTGCTTCCGATAAATCTCTGCCGTCGGGTTTTACGGTTATATCTTCCGCACCGTAAAGTCCCGTTTCTTTGGCAAGCGTACCGAGTACCATTTCGGGGTGAGCGATATAATAGTTATTTACCTCAAACCCTTCTTCGGTCTTGCCCGTTGCAAGCCATTCGGTGTTTTCGATAGTTGCGTTTATTTTTTCTTCCCGCTTACGGAAAAATAGAATATCCGTTACAACTTCGGTGTTTGCCGTCTGCTTAAACGCCGTATTCGGTAGTCTTACCGCGCCCACAAGTTCGGCTCTGTCCGCGATATACTTGCGGATAGACGGATTTTGCTTATCCATCGTGCCTTTGCTCGTGATAACCGCCATTAAGCCGTTCGGCTTGATTTTGTCGATACCTTTGGCGATAAAATAATCGTGAATATAGAAGTTATACTTGTTGTAATCGGGATCGAAAACCGTGTAACCGCCGAACGGAACGTTTGTAACCATAAGGTCGAACGAATTGTCTGCGAACGACGTTTCTTCAAAGCCTTTAATCTGAATTTTCGCCTGCGGATACAGTTTCGTTGCGATTTTACCCGTAACCCTATCGAGTTCTACGCCGTAAAGTTTTGCGCCGTCCGCTATCTCTTGCGGCATAAAGCCGAAGAAATTGCCCGTTCCCATTGCCGGCTCTAAAATGCGGTTATTGCCTTTTACGCCGAAACGAGTGAGCGCTTTATAAATACCGTCGATTACGGTTTTACTTGTGTAGTGAGCGTTCAGAACGCTACCTTTTGCCGCCGCGTATTCTTCTACACTCAGAATGTCTTTCAGTTCCTTATATTCGTTTTGCCAAGCGACATTATGTTCGTCGAACGCTTGCGCCAAGCCGCCCCAACCGACGTATTTTGCAAGCACTTTCTTCTCGTCAGCGGTTGCTTCTTTTTGTATGTTAATCAACCTATTGACTAACTTTATGGCTTCGATGTTGTTTTTGAAACGCTGTTTTACACCGCCGAGTTCGCTTTGCTCAAACCCGATTTTCGTCAGGTCTGTATTGCTTTCTTTTGTGGATTCGCCTACGGGTTCTATTTGAGTTATCTCGCCGCTTTCGATACGGTTCTCCCACTCTTCATCTTCTTCCGCGTCCAAATCTGAAACAGCCGTGCTATCCTCTTGTTCGTCCTTGTAATTCCAAAGATATTGAGTGTAGTAGTTGACGTCAAAGCCGTCGTCGGTCATTTCCACGTCGGAAACTTCTTCTCTCCTGCACAGTTCTTCGACTATTTCATTTTTGTGGCTACGAACAAAGTTTTCATTATCTTTGAAATCCTCGAAAAACGAACAGTAGTTACCTTCCGTGCTTTCTTTGATTCCTTCCGCAAGTATACCGTTTGCTATTTTTCTTATCTTTCCGCGCTCTTCGGGCGTTTGTTCGTTTCCTGAGATAAGCGACTCTATATACTTTCTGTCAAAAGTTATCTCTATCCTTTGCATTGAAAGGTCTACGTTTTCTACGCCTTTTTGTTTCAAAAAGTATTTCGTAAAATCTTCGCGATGGTCTTTCAGAAAAAGATACTCACGTTCCGGCAGTTCGTCGGATTTCACGCTTAATACGACGGTTTTCTCATAGGAAGGCTTATATTCGTCCGCACATTGCCGAGTGAAACGATCAACGTAATCCTTTACCCTTTCAGTTCTTTGTCTGTCGCGTTCCTCTCTTGCCTGCCATACGGGACAATACGGAAGTTTGAACAAGATATTCGGTGAAGAATATGGGTAAATATTGCCTTTACCCACGCTTTTTACTTCGTCGAATTTTATAAGCTCGGCGTTTACTTCTTCGTAGTGCTGCGTATAAAACTGCATACTTTCTCCGAGATAATCCGGATAATCGCTGTATTTTTCGCAATATGTATGCGCCGTGCCGTATTCTACGATTTGCCTTGCTATTGTTTTTATAAGGTCGTTATCGTCTTTTGCGGTTTGTCTTTCTTCGCGGAATCTGACAAGCGTTACGTATTCTCTCTGCTCGCTTTCGTTAAGGTAGTTGTCCTCATCTATAAGGTCGGCAATTTTTACGGCAACTTGCTCCCATTTCAGGTTTACCGCAACTTCGATTTCGCCTGTTTCCGTGTTCTTTTTGCTAAAACGAATGCCTTTGCCATCGTGCATTTCGTCAATGCCGTCAGGTCCGCCACGACCGCCGATGCCATACTCACGACTTAAAAAACGAGCAAAATCTTTCTCATACGGGTTTTTCTTGTATTCGGTATAAATGCGGATTTTTCCGCCGCTTACACCGCTACCGCCTTTCAATATTTGTTCGGTAAACTTTTCTTCGGGTGTTTGCTCGTCAAACGCGTCGAACAGCGACCTTTGCATACTCGGTCGATTGCGGCGTTCCCAAATCGGCTTCCCCCTGTTTTCGGGTTTCGTTTCTTTGGTCGGCTTTTTATCTTCTTCGTAGTCGTAATCTTCCGAATCGCCATCGCCGTCGGTTTCTTCCGCTTCGGCTGCGGCAAACGCTTCTTCGATTTCTTCGTCGGTCGGCTCGTCGTCTTCGATTCCAGACTCGGACTGTTCGTCCGATTTCTTTTCGGCAAACGCGCGCTCGAATTCTTCGCTTTCTTCTTTCGTCACTTCCACAAGAGTATCTTCTACTCCCGCTTCCGCTCGCGATAAAATCTTGAACGGCTCCGCGTCCGGCTCGACGATTATTACGCTCGTCTTTTCTATGAGTTTTTCCAAGTATGTATCCGCAACGTGATACGGATAACCGCACATCGGCACTCGTTCGGGAAGTCCTACGTTTCTGCCCGTCAGGGTTAATCCGAGAATTTCGGCGGCTTGTTCAGCCTTTTTGCCCATAATCTCGTAAAAGTCTCCCATGCGGTAAGTTACGATACAATCGGGGTTGTCCTTTTGTATCTCCGCATACCGTTGGTAAAACGGCGAAACGGTCGGCGTTTCAACTTTTTCTTCCTGAGCTACGGGCTGTTCGTCCGCTTTCGGAATTACCGGCTCGTCCGAAACGTATTCTTCGTCAATGTCATCGATAACGGGTACTTCGTTTTGCTTGTTGTAAATCGCGTCGTTTATGTCTTGTTGTAAGACTTCCACCGCTTTTTGCACTTCACGAAATAAATCTGCGTTTTCGTTCAAGCCATAGGGATAGCCTTTCAGCGTGATTCCCCTTTCCTTCGGAAAACCCGTTGTCGAATACAACGAATACGCAACGCCTTCTGCAATGAGCCTGTTCCTTATCTCGTCGTTTTCGGTCAGAAAATCGTTCTGTCCGAGATAAGTTACGACTCCCGAAAGCATAATGCGGTAATCCCCGCGGTTGCTGTCCGCTATTTCCGTGCCGTTAAGAAGGTCGAGTCCGTCCAAAATCTTTTTCACGGGCTGTGCGGCGCGTCTGTAACGGTTTTCGCCGTGCGTATCGGTTACGTCGAATACGAAATACTTATTTCCGTCGCCGTCGTAATACGGAATGCCTTTTCTGCCCTTTGTAACTCTTCGCCCCTGCGCGTTCCACTCTTCAAAAGAAAAGCATACGCTCGCGCTCGGTCTTGAGATTACGATCTGACAGGCGTCGTGCAATGCGATGTGCGGATTGTTCGCAACGAAACGATAAAACGTTTTCAGTTGTTCTCCGTCCGTCATCATCGCTTGAATTGCGCGATTTCTGTCTGCGTTTCTTCTGATGTCGCTCAATTTTTCTTCCACCTCCTTTGTCTGTTTTCCTGCAAGGGTAACTCTTTTCCGAACACCTCAAAATATATCTGCTGCCGAAGTTCAAAAGTCGGAAAGAATATCGCAAAGCAAGCCGCAGACGCGCCCATCGTTTCAATCAAAATCCGCAGATGCTCTCTGCCGAACAGTTGCTTTGTCTTGAGCTTGTATACAAATTCTTTTACGTCGATGTCAAGACGTTCCGCAATCTGACTTACCGTGTAGCCGCTTTCTTTCAGCCAAGAATAGAACGCGCCGCTCCGCAAGGAATATCCTTCGATTTTTGTTCTGTCTATTTCGCCCTGTTCGGACAAATGTCTGTTTTTAATTTCGGTCATAGCGTCCTACCTCCTGACTGCCGTTTTTTGTTCGGGATTCATACCCCCTCACTACTATTGGAAAGTTTCGGGGTGTCAGTACACGGTCTGGCAGCATAAATCTTAATTTTTTTCTAAAATTTTTTTCAAGGCGGCATAAATACGTTGCATTGCGTTACTTACTGCTTGTTTGTTTATGCCAAAATACTCGGCAACTTCGTCTTGCGATTTGTCCTCGAAAAAAACCATCTGCACCATAGCCTGTTGACGCGGATTAAGTTGTCGAAGTGCTTTATGTACTTGCTTTTTTATTTCGGCTTGCCGTTCGCTCTCTATAAACTGCTCTTCCGGGTTCGGATTATCGTCCGCAGGTTCATAGCCTGTTTCTTCATACATTTCATCGAGTGAAGAACATTTTTCGTAATATGTATCTTCCGACTTTGTAAAGCGATCCATTTCACGGTTCAGCATTTTTACCGCTTGTTCCTGCTCTGCGGTTTCCACTTCGACTTTGGTTACTTGGTAACGGTTAAGTTTGTAATAGACTTTCTTTTTCATTTTTGAAATCCTCCGATTTTTGATTTTTTGTAAAAAATCGCAATCGGACAGATTTCTGCCCACAACGAAAAAAAGCCCGACTGCGTTGTGATTAAACGCAATCGGGCAATTCAGAGTATAAAGGCATAAAAAACGCCTCGCAAAGAATAAACCCTGATTAGGTCTAATCCTTGCAAGGCGTTGGTAGCTTTCCTATGAGAATAACTCCTGTTTCTTACAACTTCGTACACGTTCGCGCGTTGGCTTTACTCTCCCTTTCGGGCTACCGCTGTCCGTTCCCGTATACTGTCTGATTTTACAGATAAATAATATTTAATTGTCTTTGTCTATAACTCCATATAAGGCGTGGATAACTTCCTTCCCGGATAGTTTCGGTTTCTTATATCTTCATATCGGCTTGCCCGTAGTTCTTGCTACCGTCGGCAGTCCCGTATGGTTTTTCGTACAGACGTTTAGCGCACGGTAGCCGCTTGCGGCATTTCCTGCGCTTTGTTCGGATCTGCGCTCAATCGCATTTTCCCCGTTTCGTCTACGTCCGCAAGCACGGATGCTCCGCAATGATGACACTTGACGATAACGCCTACGCAATGTCCGGTGACTTCCAACAGCTTTGTTAGACAATACGGACAAGTCAAAGGATTGTTCTTTTTAGCCATATAAATACAACCTCCTTTCTCCCTAAACTTACAAACGATTTGAATTTATCTAACTGCTACGGTATGGTCGGGATAACTCCTATACAACAGTCAGACATCATTTGTAATCCAATTATATATCTTTGCGCTTTCGGGGCTAAAAACGCGTGATACCGATTTAATTATATATGTGGATACAGCTCACCAAAACGCCCTGTATCTCACAGTCTTTGACGATTATATCTTTCATCTCTTTGTTTTCAGGATGAAGCACCACTTTCCCGTTTCTTTTATAAAAACGTTTCAGCGTTGTTTCGCCGTTCATCATAGCGACTATTATATCGCCGTTCTCTGCCGTGTTCTGCTTTCTGATTACGACGAGATCGCCGTGCTTGATTCCGATGTCAATCATACTGTCGCCGTGCGTATGAAGAATAAACAAATCCCCGCCGCCGAAAATCGCTCGCGGAAGCGTAACGCTTTCTTCTATCTGCTCCACCGCGTCAACAGGTTGTCCGCACGCAATTGAACCGACAATAGGCGTGATTGCCACTCCGCTCGGTCGGAGCTTCGGCAACATATCGATATTGCCGAGTCTTGTCCGCTCTATCCTGCCGCTGTTTTCAAGCGCAAGGATATACGTTCTTACAAGGTTAAGCGAACTCATATTCAATGCTTTCATTACCTCTCTGAAACTCGGCGATTTGCCTTTTTTCTTTTGGTAGTCAATTATGAAACTTTCCATATTGTCCAATGTCGTCGTGTTGAGCGTTCTCATCCGTAGTACCTCTTTTTACTAAACTGAACTTTGCGTTCAATTTAGATTGTAGCCGTATTATATCACAAAAGACTATCTATTTCAAATTTTCATTTCCCAATATTGGGAAGTGAACGATATTTTTCCAAAAAAATAATGCCCTTACCGAAGTAAGAGCATTTGTTTGAGTTTCATCTCAATATTCTTCTTTTATTTTAGCAACAAACTCATTGAACTCGTCAATAACCTTTCGCGGCGATTTGATTTTCACTTTACCCTGCGTTCCGACGATCCACGCAAAAAACGTTTTTGAAATCTGCACCGTTACGTCAACCGAATAAGTTGCTTCATCTGCTTTCTTTATGCGTATGTCATCTCCGAAACGGTCAAACATATCCGACAAGATATTTGCAGTAAACAGCAACGTAACGTTCTGACTTTCCCCTCCGAACATCGAAAATACTTGCTTACGGTATTCTTCCGTATTGAACAATTCGTATTCGGGATGCGGCTCGCGCTCAAGCTCTTCCACTTTTACGCTTTCCATTTTATCGAGCCGATATGTAACAAGATCGTCGTGTCCTTTCGAGAAACACAACAAATAATAATTGTCCTTGTTCCATACCATAAACGCAGGGCTTACGGTATAACGATTGCCGTTTTTCCGATGAACTTTTTTATGCTTTTCGTCGTAATTGAAGTAAAGGAACGATATTTGCTTGCTCTCGTTTATCGCGCGTTCGATTGCATCTACGTTATAGATAAACGAACTGCTCCCCTTCCTGCCCTTATCAAGCGAAATAATATGCTTTGAAATACTCTCTGCTTGGTGAGTACAAAGCGTTTCCGCAAGTCTTTGAACAAGTGCTTTCTTTTGTGCAACAGGAAGTTTCGACGCATTTATAACATCCGCAAGCATAACTACTTCCGCCGTTTCAAGCGCACGATTGACAACGTAATAGTAATGATACTTCTTTTTATATGAAAGAACTTCATAACCGTTATTGCACAAAGTGGCAATATCTTGAACGAGTATCTTCCGCGAAACGTTCACCCCACGCAAAGCGAGCAACTCTACAATCTCGTCCGTATTCAGTGCGTGATTTTCGTCCGTCTTTTCACGCAAAATATCCCAAAGAACGAGCAATTTTATTTTGTTTCCCGCGTTGGACATATCGTTTCTCCTTGCTTAAAAGTAACTTTGATATAAAAACAATTTAATTCAGAATCATTTCGCTCCGCCATATGCACCTGCTTCTCTTGCAAACTCGCCAATTTTGTGTTGCAATTCGGAATATTCAAAGTAGTAGTAATATTTTCTACTCTTAATGTTCGTGACGTGCATACTATATGTTTTTTCACCTTGAATTATTTTGATTGAAGTATGGTTTCCGTCGTTTATTTCTTTGGATTGTTTTTTGAGAACCCCCGTAAAAATAATATGCATTATTTGTTTGATCTCTTCTTCGTTTGTAATGCTGAAATAAAACGGCACACCGGTATTATTGTCGAACGTTACATCGATTCTGTCGGTTTCTTTTGTCATAGTCGAATACTCCGGCAAATCGGTAATTCTTATAATCTCTTTAGAGCATCCGAAACAAACAAAAGACATAACAAACAAAAGAATCAGAATGGATATTTTTTCATATTCAGTTCTCCTTTTGGAAACAGCATTAATTGAAAAAGAGTTGTCCGTGTCTATAAAAATTTTCTTATCGTCTTTTCGATTTTCTCTTTTGACTGGACGCCTATAAGCGACTTTTCGGGTTTGCCGTTTACGAAAAACAACAATGCCGGAATGCTCATAATGCCGTATTTTACCGCAAGATTTTCGTTTCTATCGACGTCTATTTTAACGACTTTGATTTTCTCCGCGTATTCTATTGCGATTTCCTCTATCGTCGGCATTAAAGCCTTGCACGGTCCGCACCACTCGGCATAAAAATCTACGAGTACGGGAGTTTCGGATTGCAAAACATCTTCTTTGAAATTCTTTTCGTCAACGATTACCGTCATTTTTTTTATTCTCCTTGTTTCAAAAGTTCCGCCACATACGATTTAAGGACGATTTCGCTCATCGCCCCGACCTGCGACTTCCTTATTTTTCCCTGTGCGTCGATGAATACCGTTACGGGAATACTCGACACGTTATATGTGCTCGCCGCTGTTCCCGTATTGTCGAAATACAACGGGAAAGAATAGTTTTCTTTCTGCACAAATTCCTTGACCTTGGTTTCGGTTTCGCCAGACAAAAGATTTACCATCAGAAAATGCACTTGCCCTTCGTTTTCTTTTGCCACTTTATCGAAAGCGGGCAATTCGCTCCTGCAAGGGCCGCACCACGACGCCCAGAAGTTTATGACTATGGGCTTGCCGATAAAATCGGAAAGTTTAACTTCTTTGCCGTTTACGTCCGTCACCGTAAAATCCTTATAATCGCCCTTTTGTTCCGTTCCGAGAGTCCCCGCATCGGGCGGATTTTTCTCCGATAATTTTTTGTATCCGAAATATCCGCCGACAACGACGCCCGCAAACAACAAGATACTCAAAACTGTAATAATTATTTTCTTTGTCATATCACACCTCCTTACGCTAAAATTGCGCCGAGTTTATCCATAACTCCCGCGGCCAAAAGAATACCCATCACGATAAGCAAGCTGCCGCTTACGATTTTTATGACTTTATAGTGCTTTTTTATAAACGTGAAAAGCCGTTTCAGTTTATCCGTCAAAAGTGCGGCAAGCACAAACGGTATGCCCAGCCCCAACGAATAGCAAAGAAGCAACAACACACCTTTTACGACTGTTCCCGACGTTGAAGCAAGCGCAAGTGCCGAGCCTAAAAATGCACCGGTACACGGGCCTACTCCCACCGAAAACACGATGCCGAACAGAAATGCCGAAAATACCGTGTCCGCTTTTCTCGCTTTTTTCAGTCCTTTGAAAAAAGGAAGATTGAAAAGTCCGACATAAGACAGTCCGAATATGATTACGATTATGCCGGCGACGATATTGACTACGGTTTTGTGTTTGGTCAGAAATCCGCCGACGAGTCCCACAAGTCCTCCGAAGAAAACAAACATCAGCGTAAAACCGAGAACAAACGAAAGCGCACGCACGATAACTTTGCCGTTTATTTTGCGTTTTTTTACTTGCTTAGGCTGCACATCCTCCATTGCGACAATGTTTTCGTCTGCCGTTACAACAATGTTTTCGTCCGTCGTTCCCTTTGTTTGTGTATTCCCCTCTTCGTCGTCGCTGCCGGCAAAATACGAAAGATACAACGGTATCATAGGCAAAAGGCAAGGGGAAATAAACGACGCAAGCCCTTCCAAAAACGTTAATAGATACTGCATTCATTTTCCTCCTTTTAGTATTTTCGTTATAATCCGGGTTCTGCCGTCACTCTCATACTATAATACCTTATTCTCTCGTCTATTTTCCCAAGAATCTGCGTTATAATTGCAACAAATCTGCAACGATTCTTTTTCATTTCAAACCGACAACATAGGCTTCGTTCCGATTATGCTAAAGAATCTCTTTCTCAGGCAGTCTCTCTCGTCGCAGGGTTTTTCAATATGCGTTTTACGGCTTATCCGTAAACTTCCGTCCGACGTCGGGATTTTACTCTTCCGAAAAACCTTCTTTACCTATACCGCATATAGGGCAAACGAAATCTTCTGGAAGGTCTTCCCATTTGGTGCCGGGAGCGATACCGAGTTCCACATCTCCCGATTCTTCATCATAAACATAACCACATATACATATGTATTTCATGTTATTTTCTCCTTTTTCGTGTTTGTTGGTTTTTTATTTTATTGTACTTTTTCAAAATCCGATGCCGGATGCTTACAAAGCGGACAGATAAAATCCGGAGGCAAAGGTCCTTCGTGAATGTATCCGCAGATTTTGCAAACCCACTTTTCCGTTCTTTCTATCGTTTTAATCTCGGGTTTAGGTTTTATAAAGTTCTGATAATAGTCGTAAGTGAGTGCGTCGCCGCTTTCGACAAAAGCCTTGTTTTCGACTGTCGAAAGCACGAACATCGTGTGCGTACCCATATCGACGGTTTTCAAAACTTTAAGCGCAAAGTATCCCATGATACCCTTTATATACGGAACTTTAATTCCGATACTCGTCGTCTTAAAATCGATTCCGTCAAACTTATCGACACTCCTTCCCGACTGCATGCCGAATCTTTTTATCGTTTCAAAATCCGTTTCCGTCGAAAGAATCGCAACGACGCATTCCCCGCTTTGCTCTACCAGATCGTGCGAGAAATTCCGTTTGTTTACCGTAATGCTAAAGGTTTCGGGCACAGCTGTTTGTTGCAAAAACGTGTTTATAATGCACCCGCTTTCTTCTTTGCCGGCTTTTGCACAAAGAACAAACAAGCCGCATGAAATCTTAAACAACAAATTCATTTGTGTTCTCCTTGTTTTAATTCTTATTTTTTAAAAGTGTTTTGTGTTTCCTCTTCGGTTTCTGCCGATTCTATCGCCGTTCTTTTATTTTACTTCACCTATAAACCCGGTGACGAATTAATTTGCGCCGTTTTCTCTTTTTGTCAAACAAGACGCTTGTGGTGCAAGCGCCGACGCCAACGGAAACAACTCATCACAACACAAGCGAAGGTGCGGCGTACACACGGGCTTTCAGTTCGCTGTTGAGCATATAAAGCCCCTTCGCGTCGGTGCCGAACAATTCCATTTTGGTAATCATATCCGACGCGTTCTTTTCCTCTTCGCCCTGTTCTTTTACAAACCAATCAAGCAATTGCATGGTGCGAAAGTCCCTCGCTTCATAAGCCGCCGTATAAATATCGTTTATGGAGGCAGTAACGTATTTTTCGTGTTCGAGTGCTTTTTTAAGGGGCGTCATATTATCGTTGCGCTCCCATTCGGGTTTTGCGATCGCATCAAAAGTAACTTTTACTTCATTGTTCAGAAGATATTGAAATAACAGCATTGCGTGATCTCTCTCTTCCTGCGCCTGTACTCTGTACCAGTTTTCAAAGCCGTCAAGCCCCACTTCTGCATAATAATTGGCGAAATCGAGATAGAGATACGCCGAGTAAAACTCCTTGTTTACCTGCTCGTTCAAAAGTTTTGCTACATTTTCGTTCATTTTTATTTACTCCTTAAAAATATTTTGCCTTATACGCGCACTTCTTCGTTCTTCTCGCCAAACCTCTCTCGCAAGGCAAGGCATATTTCGTCGCGCGATTTACCTTGTTTCTCGCCATTTTTGATGAGTTTGTATGCCGAAAACAACGCCGAAGGTCCTATCTCGGAGCTGAAAAAACCTATCCCCTGATTCCACACCAGAAGCTCGAAGACATCGCCCAACTCTTTGCTCGATACGCCGTGAATATATGCTTTTACGAGCTCTCGTACCGCCTGACGCATTCTGCCCGCCCCAACAGCGTTTGCAAGTGACAACAAAAGTCTCGTCTCATATGAAAGCGTGCGATTTTCGCTCTGCCACGTTATTTTCCAAAAATCTGCGGCGATTCTGCCGAGTTCTTCGTCAATCATAGGATAGTTGAGTAATGCAAGCGGCTTGAAGACTGCGTCGTCTTCTCCGCATTTATTTCCCGTGCGGTAAAAATATACGTGGAACTCCGTTTCGCCCGTCCTTTCCGTAAAGCGCTCATATCCGAGCCCTTTCATCACCGCATACAGCGGATACGGCTCGAAACTCTGCACGATATGCAAGCCCTGCCCGACGGCAAGATCTTCCGCTTTCTTTTTAAGTCCATCGAAAAAATCCCCCTGCAAATGCCTTAGGTCAATCGTCTGAAATTCTTTTATTTTATCTTTCCAAAAAACGTTATACATTGTTTTCTCCTTTCTTTACGCGATAAAAATATGCGTGATACTCGTTTTTCGAAGCCTTTTCGGTATAATGTTCAAAGCCCATTGCCGACATAATCGGATATAGCGGCACGGGATCGAAGGTCTGAACGACTTGCAAGCCCTCGCCGTTTTTCTTTGCGGCAGCTTTTTGCCTCAATTCCGAAAAGAAACTCAACGCTCTACCCTTCACGTCCATAACCTCAAAAGTTTCGATTTTGTCTTTCCACGTTATATTTTTCATAGTCACACCTTTCAATCGCTTAAAATTCGTCCGTCCACCGATACGATTACCACCTGCCACGGAATGAATTTTCCGCTTCGTTGCAATGCGTTTTTCGTCGCCTGTTCGAGCCCTCCGCAACAAGGAACTTCCATACGGACGATCGTCACGCTCTTTACGTCGTTTGCCGTCAGAATTTCCGTCAGTTTTTCACTGTAATCCACGCTGTCGAGCTTCGGACAACCTATAAGCGTGATTCTTCCCGACATAAACTCGTCGTGTAAAGAGGCGTAGGCATAAGCGGTGCAGTCCGCCGCAATCAATAGTTTTGCGCCGTCAAAATACGGTGCGTTTACCGGCACGAGCTTTATCTGGCACGGCCATTGCGCAAGTTGAGAAACGCTTTCTTTTGAAGTTTTTTCTTCGACGGGACGAGGCGACATCTGTCTCATTCTGCTCCCGGGGCAACCGCCGTGAGCGTGCGTATGGTCGTGCGAGCGCGTATTTTTATCCCCTTTTTTCTTATTGTTTTCCATAACCGCCGCTTGGTCGTACTCCGCCGCTTCTCTTTCCACAAAAGATATCGCACCCGTAGGACACGCCGGCAAACAATCGCCGAGTCCGTCGCAATAGTCGTCGCGCAAAAGTTCCGCTTTGCCGTCAACCATTCCTATCGCGCCCTCGTGGCAAGCGTCTGCGCACGCGCCGCAACCGTTGCACTTTTCTTTGTCGATCTCAATAATGCGTCTTATCATCTTCTTTACCTCCGATTCTTGACTTTTCACTCCGATTATACTATAATCATAAATGAAAATCTGTTGTTACGACAACAAAAACGGAGTTTTTTATGAAATTATCCAACACGCGGCTTTTCCGCGGAATAGAAGAACCGAAAATCGAATCCCTTCTCGGTTGCTTTGAAACGAAAGAAATCGCATTCAAAAAGGGAGAGTATGTTCTTAAAGAAGGCAATCCGACGGAATATATAGGCATCGTGCTTTCGGGCGCGGTGATAATAGAGCTGAGCGACGTGTGGGGAAACAACAGCGTGATAAGTCGCATAGGCGTTGGCGGTACTTTTGCCGAGGCGTTCGCCTGCATACCGGGAGAGCCGATGACGGTCAACGTCCTTTCCGCAGAGGATTCGACGGTGCTTCTTGTCAGTATGCATTGTATTTCACACCCGTGCTCGCGTACCTGCGCCGCCCACACTAAACTGATACAAAATCTGCTTTCTCTTTGCGCCGAAAAAAACCTGCGACTTTCCAAAAGAATGCTGCACACTATGCCCAAATCGATCAGGCAACGGCTTCTTTCTCTTTTTTCGGAATACATCAAAAAAACGGGTGGTTTTTCATTCGATATCCCTTACAGCCGTCAACAACTTGCCGACTATCTCAACGTGGAACGCAGCGCGCTTTGCAACGAGCTTTCCAAAATGCAGAAAGACGGTATTATAAAATACGAAAAGAATCATTTTGTCGTCGATGATTCCGAAGTGTTTTGACGCTTTACCGCAAAGCAATGTTTTCCACATCCGATTCGTCGGGTTATATCATTTCTGTCCGGCGGTTATAACTTTCTTTTAATCCGTGACCGTGCCGTATGTCCAGTCGTTTATGCCGCCGAAATCATAGACGCTTACGTAACCGAGATTTACCAACTTTCTTGCCGCCTCTTCGCTTCTTCTTCCGCTACGGCAGTACACAAGAATAATTGCGTTTTTGTCGGGAAGATTTGTGGGAGGGTCGCTGCCTATCGTTTCGTTTGGAATAAGCACGGCGTTTTGAATATGCCCTTCGTCATACTCGCTTTGCGTGCGGACGTCCACGATTGTAACCTCTTGCGTATTCATCATTTCATACGCTTGCTCGGCGGTTATTTTGCGATATTCGCCTACTCTTTCCCAGCTATAATTATACCAGAACGCCAATGCTTGCGACTGAACGGCGTCCTTCGTTGCCTTTTGCCTTACGAGGAAAACAAAGCCTTTCACCCGCGTTGCATCGTTTGGCATAAACTCCCAGACGTGAGATTCTTGCAGATTCAGCATTGAAGTCCACCCATTCACCGAAGGCTTTCCAAAGTTTTCTTCCCGTTCCAAAAGATCACCGTCAACGGACTTTCCTCCGTCATCATGGTTTTTCAGATATCTTTCGTTGTACGGTATCACCTTGTATTCCAGCCCGAAACCTGCAACCGTTGCTTTTTCCTCTTCGGTCAATTTCCTTATATAATGGCGGTACATTTTCACGCTCTCGTCCCAAGTACTTGCGGGAACGCCTATTTCCACAATGCGCGGATTGCTTTCGTGGTAATAAAACACGAACCTTTTTTCGTCTTGCGTTTCCGCATCGTAAGAGAACCGAAAGCCCGAAGAATCAACGTCTCGGCTAAACCGGCAGGCAACACTCGGAGAAATTGCATTCTGTCGTTTCGATTTCAAAGTGTAAGTCTTTTGCTCGGATGCGGCGCTTGCCTCGTAGTAGTAATTTTTAGGTGTGCGCACGGATATGTTTATCGTAGTCCCAGGTTGAACAATCTGTCCGTCTCCCGTACTGTATTTTGTTATGTTTGTATATTCTTCTGTATATTCTTCTTCGTAAAACGAATAGAGAATATTGTAAATTCCGTTGCCGGGCATTGTTTCAATCAAGTTGTTATAAGAACAGATATACCAATTACCTCCGTTTATTGAAAACTCCAATTGTTGAGCCGCGTCTTTATCCTGTAAGTAATCGCCGAGATTTCCCACTTCGGCATAGACCGTTCCCATATGGTCCTGCCAGATATCTTCAATCGTCGGGGTTATCTCTCTGTCCTTCAGTTTTCTTTGGCACGCGGAAAGCGTTGCAAACACACAAATAATCAATACGATTGCCATGCCAAGACTTAAAATTTTCTTTTTCATAACAAAAACCTCCTTTTGTTATCTTTTGTTTTCTTTTTTTACTTCTTCTCGAGTACTGCAAGCAAGCCTGCAAAGGATTTCTTTTTAATTGACGGAACAATAAAAACCGGAGTTATTTAAGATAATACGTTATCGTTCCGCCCGTTTCGTCCACGCCGTTTTTCAATACCGTTCTGCTCACGTTTATTTTTTGTCCGTCCACCGTATACGTTATACCGCCGATAAACTCGGTGTGGATATTGACGGTGGTAAGGTTTTCGAACAGAACGCAATTCCCGCTTAAAAACTCGACGGTCGACTTGCCATTGGGCCGATGCACGTTAAGGGTGGTCAACTTATACCCCGTCAAAGTATCCTTCCTCGCGCCGAAAATGCCTATTATATCGGCGTAACTGTCGTAAGGCAAAGTAAGTTCTTTAAGGTTTTTACATCCTGCCAAAGCGTAGTTTTCTATTTTCGTTATCGTTTTCGGGAAGGTTATTTTTTCCAAATTACTCAGATTCGCGAAAGCGTGCGAAAAGATTTGTCTATATCCCGACGGAACGTAGATATATTTTATCTTCGCCCTGTATTCTTCGCCGAGCGCGTCGAAAACCCTATCGAGGACTCCCTTTACGTCGGATTCGTTCGGATAACCGCCTCTCGACGGCAACCTTATTCTTCCGTCGTTGTCGTCGATATATTTCTTTACGTCGGCTGTTTTTTTGTCGTTTATCCCTTTGATTGCCCAACCACCGAGATATGTCGAGGAGTACGTAAAGTAAGAGGACGGCATCTCTTTCACGTTACCGCAACCTTCTCTCGTACACACGAAAGTCTCTGCGTCATAGTCGTGGCGAGGTTCGTACCAACTATCTATTTCTTCGCCGCAAAGGGTACACGATACCGTCGCTTGTACGGTGCAGTTTTCGGCGTTTCTTTCGCCGTATGCGGCGGCTCCTCTTTTATGATTGTACGGAACCACGGGAATAGTTTCCGTCGTACGCCTGTTGCAATAAAGACACTTTTTCGCGTCCACGCCCGTAGACGAGCAGGTGGCTTCGACGAAAAATTCTGCGTCTTTCTTCATACTGTGCGACTGCGTCTTATAAAAAACGTCCTTATGGCACCTTGCGCATTCTCTATACGCATAATAACAGTAGTTTTCGTCCGAATTATCCCTATAATCGTACTTTATATCAGTACCTTCGGGGAAAGAATGATAGAGCCTTTCCGTAACCTCGGTCTGCGTTTTTCCGCACACGGAACAAACGCGCTTAACGTAACCCGGCTCTTCGCAGGTGGCTTCTTTCCTTTCCGTCTCTTTATAGTCATGAGAAGTCGCCCCTAACTTCTCCGTCTCTTCGTAATCGCAAAACTTACATTTTTTTACCCTCTCGCCGTTGTCCGTACAGGTGGGTTCGACTTTTATCTCCCATCCCCCTAATTCGTGCGATTTCTGCGGAATAACGCGTTCTTCCTTAACTCCGCATACGGAACAAGTCTTGCTCTCTTTGCCTTTCTTTACGCAAGTCGCCTCCTCTTCTATCTCCGCCTCGCCGAACGTATGCTGTTTTTTAGGTAAAACAAATCCTCTTTTTTCATATCCGCAAACGGAACATACTTTTTTCCCCTCTCCTTCTTCAGTGCAGGTGGGGACTTTTATTTCCGTTATCTCTCCGTATTCGTGGTTGTTTCCGCAAACGCTATTCCCCAAAAAGTTGCACGCAGAAAGGACGGCTGCTACGCACGCCGCTATCACAACGGTTATAAAAATAAAAATTGTTCTACGGTTCATTTTATCTTAATTAATCCTTTATACTCGGTTTCTTTTACCCACTCTGTAAATAACAAAAAAGCAAGGCTTCGTTCCCGACGCTTCGCAAACTTCTTTCCTTTGGCGAAACCTTGCAAAGACGTTCGCCGCTTTTTGCGCTCTATTCGGGGCGTAGATTAGTCGGTGCATTTCTGCATAAGTTGCCGTGTCTTTCTGTCTGCACGTGTCGGGAGCAATCGCCTTGCTCCGCTTGCTTGTTAGTTGATTATTATATCTTGTCTGTCAGTCTTTTGCTTGTAAATTAAGCCTCTTTTTTTCTTGCTAATAAATGAATAGTATGTGCTTCTGCTTCTTTTCCGTTCGGTTTTTCAACCGCTTTCTTTATTTTTATAGTTATATTATACCATATCCTATCGCATTTTGCAATCTATACGGCGTCGTTTTGCGTGAAATGTAAGTTTTACCATTAAATGCAGAAGGGTTGTTTTCTGCACTTTTTTATTTACACCCTTATAATATTATGAATTTCTTGAAAGTTGCGCTCGACAACAATTTTTTGTCTCTGCCCTAAAGGAACATCGTTAACGGTCACGATATACCAAATTTATCTATTATCTTTTAAGGTGCGTTTTGGTTTTATAAGTTATTTACATTATTTTAGGATTTTATATATTTCTCCTATAAAACAACCTGCCTCTTATTTATTCGCAACAATGCACAGCCAATGTTTTTTAGCATCTGCAAAACTCTTAATATCACAAAATCCAACTTTTTCTAGCATTGTGCGAAGTTGCATTTCGTTGTAGATTTTCATTCCGCCTATTTTTTTTGCCCATTTTTCGTCCTTGGAATTTGTTCCATCGCTCTCGTTGCAAATAAGAAACGTACCGCCGCTTTTCATAACACGGTTTACTTCGGCAAAGCATTTTTCGAGGTCTGTCCAAAAATATACCGTCTCAAAAGCAGAAACACAATCAAAAGACTCTTCGTCAAACGGCATAGACGATACGTCGCCATAAACGATATCACACTTGCCTTGTTTGATTGCGATTGCGTTTAGTTTTTTCGATTCCTCTACGCTAACCTTAGAATAGTCTATTCCCGTCACGTGTCCGTTTGTACATTTTGCTAGCCAATTGGCAATATTTGCCCCACCTCCACAACCGATATCCAATACTTTGGCGTTCGACTTTGCGTAAATTTTAGTAAAGCCCCACTTTGCCAACTTACTATGACCGCTGTTCATCATTTTCACCATTATTCTTCCGCCGAAACCTTGTGGCTTTCGTGTATTTTCAAAAAAACTCATATTTCCTCCTATTATTAACTATATGGTTATTTCTTTTTTGCGTAGTATAAATCATCATCCAATCACTACCAGCATTACCGTATTTGTGATTGGTCTTATTTCAATATTATTTTTGTTTTTGTTTCTTACGCCTTGCTATCAGAAAAATAGCAACTCCTCCGCCACCAACGATAACTACCGCTCCGGCCAAAATCAACACGTATCCCCACATCGGCATATGAAACGCCACGCCCGGAATACAGACGATAAACGTTCCCGTCTTGTCGGTTTCGGTAGCGACGTATCTTCCGTATCCGCTCGCTGAAAGTCTTGTCAGACCGCCGTTTTCATCCATATAGTAAACTTCGGCTTTCGTGCGATCAAAATAATCGTCCGCACGGAACAATAACTTAACTTTATCGCTCAAGGGTATGACTTCGCCGTCTTCGCTCAGAAATTCAGCCGAATAAACCTCGAAATTATCCGCAATCTTTTTCATCGCGGAAGCCGCCTTTTCGTATACGCCGGATCCTTCGGTAACTTTTCCCGCAAGAATTCCTGCTTTTTCAGGCAACACATGATTGGTATCTCTGAATTTAACAATGTCGTTCTCGCCCGTGACAGCGTGGACGGTTACAACATACTCCGAAAACGAATCGTTTCCGAGAGAAGTTTTATACCGTGAGTTCGTTGCTTTGTAGATTATTTTATACTCACCGACATTACCGAGCGTAAGTTTTCCGCCCGAAACATCTACGGGCTCATTTCCGAAAACAGCCGTAATCACAACAGGGCTGTCCTCGTTACCTAAGGTTGCCGTCGCTTCGGGAATCGGAAAAACCGTGCCGACCTTCAAAGAATATTCAGCCGCCGCTTTCGTAGAAATCACGGGAACAAATTCCGCAGGGCGTTCGCCTAAATTACGAACGGTATCGGAAGTTTTTTCCGACGAAGATAAATTTAGCGTTGCCGTAAAACTCATCTCACGCGACATCGCGTTGATGTACGCCGAAAACGAAAGTTTGCTTTTCAGATTATTTTCGGAAAGCGTATAGGTATAATACGTCCAACCGTCTTTCTTTTCGCTTGTTTTACCGACTTCCTTTCCGTCAAGGTTCAGATTCAGATAGCCTATCGCAGAAGAGAACCCGAACGTCATATAATACTTGCCGTCTTGTTTCTCCATGGTGACGGGGTTTGTAAAATTATCCGCGCCCATCTTCAAATCAAGATTTACGGGAACGGTATACGTTCCGTCACCGCCGCTTATCACCTGCTCGCTTGCAGCATAGCTAATTAAAGCCGATTGAAACAATCCGCAAAGGACAAGTTCAAATATCGCTATACTTACAGCAAAGATTTTTTTGAATTTTACCATACTTCATTTCCCTCGCCGTCCGTAAACACCGCAACAAGAACGGTATCTTTCGTAAACTTATAGGTCGATAAGTCAATTATAGTTCTGCTTTCATCGCCCTGAACAAACCAACCCTTAAACGCATAACCCGTTTTTGCTACGACTGTTCTGTTCGATTCAAGACCGTTTCCTTCAATTACGGAATCGTTTCTTATAACCGAAGCGGAATATGCCGCATTGATTGAATATTTTACGGTAAGCATTTTTTTGTATACGGCGTTGATCGTAAAATAATCGCTATCGCCGGATACTTCGTTCAGATAAATTTTCCCGTTTTTAACGGCATCGCCCAGGAAACCGCCTGTCCATCCCGCAAGAACCATTCCTGCAGGCGCATAAACTTTGTACACGGACAAATCGATAATATAATAACCGCTTGACGAATCCCTGAAATAATGTTTTATTCTGTCGTCGTTTCCTTCCGATTTTGCGGTAACGGAAATACCGCCGTCCCATATTGCATACAACGTTACGTTCTGCGAATTATACTTACCGATAAAATCCGATATACCGTTTTTAACGACGTCTTTAGACGTTGCGTTTCTGCCGACATACTGCGTCCAACCGAACAGAATATCGTTTCCCGCAAATTCCTTTTCGTTAAGCGCGTTGATGTTATTGCTTAAATTGTATGTTACCGTCCGCTCTAAAAGCCCGTCGGAAAAAGGATGATCCTTATCCGTAACAAACGTGATTGTAACGTCGCAGTTATCCGATAAAACGTTGACGACCTGTCCGAACGAATAAGACGTTCCGTTTATCGCAAAACCGAAACCTACGTAAAACTCGCCCGCCTCGTTAAACTTTAAAGAATATTCGTATTCTCCTTTATTAAGAGTATAAGTTCTGCTCGCATAAAAACTGTTGTCGGTTTTACCGCCGATTCTGTGCTTAACGCTTACATACGACTTTGCTATTTCGCTACCGTTATCGCTGTAAAGGCGCGGAATGCTCATCGTATACAAAGTGTTGGCAAAATACGAATTATATTTAAGCATATCCGTAGTTTTTTCGCCCGAAAATCCTACGCCGTAAATATAATTGCTGTTGAATTTGTTTCCGAAATACGAAAATTCAAGCGATACGGTAAACCAGGAATAATTTTCCATATAGCCTTTTATTTCTTTAATTACGGAGTCTATATCGTCGTTTGCAATATCACGCGAAATTGTCGTACCACGATTGTTTTTATCCGCTAAAAAGGCAGAAAATCCTGTCAGGCTCATACGGGAAGGAGCGTCGCCACCAATAATCATACTGAAGGATCTCGAAAGCTTTTCGTCGCAGTTATCTTTAGTCAGATATACCGACTCGCTTGCTTTGACGTCTTTGATTTTTCCGTACTCGTCGTATTTAACGTCGCCCTCGTCCATAATTTCACCGTTATCGGACTCGATACGATACGTTTCCTTTTGCGAAGTAACGTATTTGAACCGAACAAAATCAGTTTCCCCGTATATGTTTACGAGTTCGTAACACACATAAGTTTCATATGCGGACGCCGTAAAATCTTTTTTCTGATGCCCGATATACGTCAAAGAATAAACGCCGTTCATATTCGTAAAGATTCCGACGTGAAGCGGATTTATGCACGATTCGTCGTCGTACCAATTATTTCTGAATCGCACGTTTTTCACGCCCGTCCACGAGTAAGTAAGCGTCGGCAACTCCACCTCTGTTCCTTCTTTGTCTATCGTATCGGAAACGTATGCGTTGTCATCTTCCGACCATTTCCAATCGTGATTCTCATCCGTAATTCGATAATCCGGATTGCATTTCTTAACAATTTCCACGATTGCCGTTTGCTTGTTACCGGCATCGTCGGTAGAAACGAATACGATCGCGCAATCGGAAGAAAACGTGAAAGCCTTATTTACCGTGATTTCTTTTGAAAAATCAATTTTATCGCCGCTTAAAGCAAACCCTTTGTATCGAACGGTCGAAAAATCGGTATCTTTGGATACTTTCTCGCGGTAAATATCTTCGAGCCTTAAAACATCTCCCTGATTAACGGTTTTTCCGAGCCTGAATTTCGACGATTCACGCATTCCGTTATTGCCAAACGTCTGCACGGACATAGAATCATAGTATAATTCTTCCCCGTTCTTTCTGCCCTCCTCGGCGTCATATCCGTATATATTTGTCTGAATATCGAAATGGGCTATCTCATATCTTGCTTCGGATACGTTTTCCGAGTTTGTTTCGTCGGTAGGTCTGAACGTTATTTTACTGTTATACACTTTTCTCGCGGCATACGGTGCGTTTGCATCGCTTGCCGAATACCAGAAGTTGATCATCCTCGTTGACAAACCGTTTTTCAGCGTTTCGTCATAAGTCAGGTTTTTATCGTTAAGATCGGAATAGTTTCCGGGATAAAAACTTCCCGATGTTTCAAAAGAATAGCTATCGCCCGAAAGTTCTTTATAATCGACGTTTTTGTCGGATAGTTTTATGATATGGTCGTAATCCATATACAAAATTTGCACGCCCGATCCCATACCGCCGGCAACCTCCATAAAGCCCGAAACGGAATACATAATTCCGAATTCGCGCTTGAAGTTTGTTCCGAGATCGATAACCGAATATACCTTATAGTCGTCCGTATGAAATTCCACCGAATAATCCACATATTTCTTCGCTTTATAAGTTTCGGGATAATAACTCGATTCGACTTCTCCGTTAAAGCCCGTCGTGTCAAGCTCGAAACAATACTGATTCGGCATAAAAGACATCATTCTGTAAAACAGATTTTGATAATAAGGTTCTTCGAGTTTCCCGAGCGTAAACTTAACAAGCCCCGCATAAGGCGTAAAAGGCTTAATCAGTTTATATTTTCCGTTTTCCGCTTTCAGATAAGAAAAAACCGAATTGAAGCCGTCGCCCATAGACGATTTGTTTTCTATCGTCTTATTATAACTTCTTACAAGATAATATCCGTCCTCAAGCGGAACGCTTGTATCGACGTAAGGCGTCTTAAATCCTATCAGCCTTGTTATTCTGAATTCGACGGTATAAGTTGTGGTCGTTCCGTATCTTTCTTCATCGGAAAGCCCTTCCGCTTTCCAGTTTGTGGTTTCGATATCGAGATATACAGGGTTTGATAAGTCCATATCCGTTATGCGGATATATATCGTTTTCACCGTATCCGAAAGCGAATTCACGCTTTCTTTTATATAAACGCTTGACGGATTTTTAGTCGCGTTTACCGTTACTTTATAAGAATCGGCAAGCGCGCCGTAAGGCTCCGGATCAATGCAGTCGTATTCGATTTTAAGCAATAAATCGTTATCCGATTTTTCAATGTATGTATTTTCAACCGAAATATTTTCGGGGAATTTTTTATAACCGCCGAATTCATCCGCGGTCTGCCCTTTTTTTATCGTATCTTCGAGAATTTCGGCTTCAAAATCTATATCGTACGTTCCGCTTACAGTCATATCTTCTTTAAGCCACTTTGCATAAAGCGTTACGTCGCTCATTGTCATAAGTAGCAGATTATCCTGATATTGCGTATGATATTCCTTATCAAAAAACCAGCCGCCGAAAACATAGCCGACTTTCTGCGGCGAAGGTAAAACGGGGATGCTTTTTGCCGTGTACGTCAAATCTTCCAAAGGTTCGTCAAGCCCTTCGGACGAAAAAGAGATTTTATATTCCGTATCGCCGTATGCCTCTTTGATTACATCCTGCGGCGTCTTTACGTCGGTTTTACCGCAAGCGGAAAGTGCGACGAAACTTGCGGCGCACAATATAAATATAACAACTTTAGACAAAAACTTTTTCATTGCACCCTCTATAAAAGCGGAATCGTATACGCCCGTTTTCGCGGGCGTATACCGTTCCTTTGGTTTTTACAGGTAAAAATCTTCGTGATCCTGAAGTGTACTCATAAATGTATTTTCGGAGTTTGCTCTGCCGTTGAACCAGCCTTCTTCAAAGAGGGAAGAATCCTGATTCTTGACTTTATCCGCGTCCATCCAGATATCAAATGCGCAGTTATTGTATATGGCATAATGCGTTTCTTCCATATCGGTGAAAGCATTCTTGTGAATCCTGGAGAAGATACCGAAAGAGATATAATTGAAAGCGTTTCCGAGATAGTATACCGAGCCTTCCATCACTTCGTAACGATAAACGTAATGCTGTTTTGCCGCGAAATCCTCACTCCATGCTCCCCATTCGTAGGCTTTGCCGCGAAGCGAATAACCGATTCCCATATGTCCGCTTGCGTCATTGAATCCGCCTGCTGTCGCCACATAACGGACATCGTAAATCGTAATCAAATCGTCGTTTCCGTTGTTGTCTTTCATCGTTTGCGTGTCGGTATTTTTCACATACTGCATAATACCGTAATAATCACCCGACATGCTTTCCACGAAGAAATATTCACCGGCTTTCGCCGCCGCCGTCAGCTTTCTCGGATTATCCTCATTGCCTTCCGATCCCGTTGCCGTAAACATAAAGATACCTTTCGTCTTAAATGCATAAGGCTCGATATTCTTCATTTTTGCAAGCGGCAATACGAATTTGATTCCGCTGTTTTTGATGTTTTCATTTACGGTAATCGTTTCTCCGTTTACAACGCATCCCGCATTTTCAAACGCTCTTGTTTTAATCTCTTCAAGCCCGCCGTCCGAAACAATGAATTTCGTAAGGTTTGACGTGTTTGCAAACGCCTTTTCGCCGATACTTACCACCTGAGAACCGACGTAAACTTCCGAAATATAGTTATTGTCTTTGAAAGCATTGTCTGCAATAACGACCTTGTAAGTCTTCAATGCTTCATCGTCGAAACTGATACAAATTCTGTAAACCCCGCCAAGATCGAACGCGGTATCTTTATCGAATCCCGTTACGGTAATCGTTTTGGTCGCATCGTCTTTTGTGTAAGTTACGCCGAGAATATTTCTTGTATAGTTTACCCTGAGATATAAATTATGATCCAACGTTCCCGGGGTGTAAGGCTTGCCGAGCTCGGTAATCTCATAAGAATAGCTTCCGTCATTGATACCGATTGCATCAAGAATTTCATCCACCGTCAGGGCTTTGGATGATTTTTTGCCCGTTATCGAATAGGTTCTCTTAGTCGAAGAATCTCTTGTGTCTTCGCCTACGATATGAATGATAACCGCTTTATTTTTCTTAACCGCACCTATGCAAACAACTTTTTCGAGAGTAGTTCCGTCGCTTTCGGTAAGTTCGGTATAAGGCGTTCTGCCCTGTGTGAATGCATATTCGCTGATTCCTTCGGGCATAGAAGCGACGTTCAGATAAACGTATCCGAAATCGTTTGACGTAAGCCCGCTGAACACGGAATAAGAATCGATCGCCGATTTTTCATCGGGGGCTTGCACTCTCTGCATATCGGTAAGCATAGAACCCGTATAATACGAAAGTTCGTACGTTGCGTTGTTTTCGTCCGATGTATAAGAAATTTTCTTAAACGTGGACGGAAGCGAAATATATTTAACGTTCAGACCTTTAAATGCTCCGACGGATACGGCTTCAACGCCTTCCGCAACGGTGAGGGTTTCATCGGCAACTTTATCCTGATAAGTACAAACAAGCGTTTTATAAGTTACGTCGCCGACAGTACGGTTTCTGAAAAGTTCGCCTTCCTCGTAATAATATTCGCTACCTTCCGCAAATTTGAGGTTAGACGGAACGGTTACGAGCGTATTAACGCTTGCGGGAATGTTTACGGTAAACGGGAACGCGCTCGCTCCTCTGTAATAACCGACCATCCCTTCCATATAATCGCCCCAGAGCGAATCGATAATGATTTCAAGTCCTTCCGGAAGTTCGAGAGACTTCAGGTTTTTCATGTTCCAGAACGATTTTTCAAGCACTTTAAGACTTGCGGGTAATGTTACGTTTTCGAGCTTAGCACACGTCTGGAATCCGTTGATATATTGAATCCCGTCTTCAAAAGAAGCGTAAACCACGGAATCGCACTGATCCGGTCCTGCAACATACATTCCGGAGGAAACAGAGAAATCGGCAGTAACTACGTTACAACCTTTTTCGCCGTTAATCGTTACGTTTTTGGACAGGAAAGAAATCGCAGGGAATCTCTTGATATTCTGCAATTCTTCCGAATTGCCCGACTTATAGTCGAAACCGACGACAGCATAATCGTTTGCCGTACCTTCAATCTTCTGATATGTAAGATAGGGCGATTTCCACATAACCTTGATAGCCGTATTTTTCGTAATCACGAGCGACGTAAAATCAACAACGTTTCCTTTCTCGTCCACATAAGACAAATCTTCTTTATCCATATAATAAGGAACGAAATCTTCATATTCCTTATCGGGAGCTTTCATTGTCGAATTGATTCCGACCTGAACGCTCTTTAAGATTTCATAACCGTTATCGAACGTAACAGTAGCGCAGTAACGAGCATAAAGATTGTCCGTATCCTGCGTGCTGTACTTCGTTCCGTAAGCGGCGTCGATATACCAACCGTCGAACGTAAGGTTTTTGCTTGTCGCGTCCTCCGTGTATTCTGTTGTCTTTCCGGCAAGGTCTTCGAGCTTTATATCGGTAGCGGCTTCGCCGTTCACGGAAATGCCGACGTGAACAGGCGCAAAATACGCGTATACCGTAAGATTTTCTTTTACTTCGGTATCTTTGGTAAACTCTGTACCCTCGTCGAAGGTCGAGGTTGTGTACCAACCGCGGAATTCATAAAATTCCTTTTCCGGATCGGCAGGCATAGTCACCTTACCGTTCACCACGTCTAACGTTTGCGTTTTGCCTTCAACGGTAAACGTAACCGACAGATCCTTGCTTCCGCACGCCGTAAACGCGCAGACACCGACAAGAAGCATCACAAGACACAAAATAGCACCGATGACGTTCTTTCTGATTTTTGTCATTTTGAATGACCTCCTAAAAAATTTTTATTGTATGTAAATCCATGTGGATTGACACCTGATTAAATATCGTATCTCGCCAGAATCTCCGACGGGGACTCGGTGAGAACGAACAAATAAGGAATGAGCGATATGAAAGTCATAAGCACTGCGCCTATGGCAAAACTTGCCGCCGCAAGACCTATAAAGCCCGCAAACGCTACGTTCATAATCGCGTATCTTACCGCAACGAGCGCAACCGTTACCACCGAGAATACAAAGAAACTCAAAACGTTGTGAACGACTGCCGTGACGCTCTCTTTGAACAAAAGATTGCCGCGATTGACGCCGATTGCGCGGTAAATTCCGTACTCTTTACTGTTTTTGATGCTTGCCGACTTCTCTATGAAGAAATAGATAATGAGAAGCAGGACGATAACGAGAAGATAGAGATACAACCCGCTTGCCGCGTCTTGTTTTTCTTCTTCGTTCTCCTGTTCATACGCCGCGCCGACGTTCACAGCCGTTACGCCCAAATCCCTTAAATCGGATTTCAGCGAAGCAAGTTGCTCCGGACTTTCCGTCGTTATCTCGAAATAATACTGCGAGCCCGTGGACGAAAGCGCGTCGAGGTTTGGCGATATGTAAACGAAAATATTATGAAGAACGTTTTTGTTGACGTAAACCCGAATGTCCGTATCCATTACGTCACGCGTGACTACGAACTGTTCGACATAAACTTTACTGCCCGTTACCTGTATTGCGTAAGGAGTATTTTTCAAACGAGAGTTCGTTTTGTTGACTTCAAAATCTGCCTGCGTGGTATCGGTCATCATTTTGTAGAGCGAATTTCTGTTGATTTCCACTCTGACTTTATCGTTTGCGATCTCACCGTCGTACAGCAGAATCTCTGCCGTAAACGAAGCCGAACCGTAAGTATCTTTGAAGAAGATCTCTTCCCCGTCCGAGAAACCGATTTTGTTATACACACCGAGAAAATTGACGTAATCTTCTTTGTTCAGATAAATGATTTTATCGTCGCCGCCCGTGATACCCGTAATCGGATATTCGCCGTCAAAGGTCATCAGCGTGATTGCTTTATCCGTATTCAATTCTTTCAGGCGAAACTCTCTTTTGAGTTCTTCCGCCATTTTGCGGGAAACAATCGCTTCGCCTTTTTCGGGAAGTCTGCCGTAGTCTACGGCAATTTCGTCGCCTTCTTCGATTGCTTTCGGCGTATATTTGACTTCTATACCCGAAAGACTTGCAAGTCCGCCGTATGAGAAACTTCCCGTTCTCTTTTCCGTATCGAAGAAATCAATGCTCTTGTAATGGCTTTCGTCCGTTTTCCTGAGTACCGAATAAGAGTTCAGATTTGTATAAACGGTATTTTTTCCGAGCGTTTTGTTTTCGGTAACTGCCGAAAGTGCCTCGAACACCGAGAACGAGAAAAACGTCATTACCACGGCAAGCGCAAGAATAAATATCTGCTTGAATACGTTACCGACCGAATACGCCTTTTCGCCGTCCGCGTTATTACGCTTGAAAATCGTCTTTAATGTAAACAGCCTGCCGTTTCGCTTCGCCGTACTTTTTGTAAAGGTGATCAGAACGCCATGCGTTTCGTTCCCCTCTTGAACGCTATCGTAAGTTGCGGGCGCGAGGTCGGTTTCTTCTATTTCGCCGTCCTCTACAAGCTCGCCGTCCACGATTTTGATATGGCTGTCGGCATACTTTTTGATAAGCGAAACCTCGTGCGTTACGATAACCACGAGTTGGGTTTTGGATATTTCCTTTAATATATCCATAACCTTCATTGTGTTTTCCGCGTCAAGGTTGCCTGTCGGTTCGTCGGCAAGGATAACGTCGCTACCTTTTACGATTGCACGGGCGATTGCGACTCTTTGTTGCTGTCCGCCCGAAAGCGCGTCGCCGAGTTTGTTTTTGAAACGCTCCATATCGACGAGCTTCAACGCATCTTCGGTTCTTCTCTCTATCTCTTTTTCATCCTTGAACCCCGCGATAATCATCTGATTTCTGAGGATTTCCGCTATCGTGTAGCCTTTTTCAAGATAGTAGTTTTGGAAAATGAAGCCGATTTTTGCGTTTCTTATTTTGTCGATTTTGCCGCTCGTACATTCGCCGTCGATATAAACCTTACCGCTATCGGCTTTTTCAAGTCCGCCGATAATATTGAGAAGGGTTGTTTTACCGCTTCCCGATTTACCGAAGATACACACAAGCCCACTATCGGGAAGTTCAAACGATACGCCTTTTAATACCTTGTTTGCGTTGCGGGAGTGTCGGTTAAACGTTTTTACAATGTTTTCTACTTTAATTTTAGACATATTAACCTTTCGACCCCCTTCTTAGTGATTTTCTGATACTCTGTCCCGCTATCGCGCGGTTAAAGCCGAATGCGACAAACTCGACGATTATGAGCAGCATTATTTCTATAAAGAAGTAGTTGCCCGCCGAAATAAATGCGATTCCGCCTCCCGGTATCACAGCCGCAATCAGACTGACGAGCGGCAAAAATACGATTGTCGGCAGGAATATGAGCGCCATCTGAATATACAAAGAGCGCGACGAAATTTTGCTTGAAATGCCGAGCGTTCTATAAACCGCGAAGTCGGTTTGGAAAACCTTTACGCTTCTGCCGAAAATTACGGATATGAGCGCGCCAAACAAAAGGCAGATTGCAATCAGCGCGATATAGTAGATTACGTTCATCGCGTAAACGTCGCCCGCGCTTTGGACGTATACTTTACTTGTGGAAAGCATACCCATCATTCCGTCCGGGAATTTTCCAAGCGCGTTTTCCGCCGTCTGATCGTCGGCATAATACAGTACCGACTGACTTGCGTTTGATTGTTCTGTTTCAAAAATAGCGGCGTAGTCATCGGGATTCATTTTGACGATCAGTTTTCCGGTTCTTGTTTCATCTTTTTCACTGTCGGACGCCACTTCGTAAGATTTATTTGTCTTTACCGAAAAAACCGCCGAATATTTCGTTGCCTGATAGGTATTGGAATTTACAAGGTTTATTTTCCCGCTTTCAACCGCTTCGTCTTTTTCAAAGGCATACACCGTGACGACCGTTTCTCCGAGTTTCATCGTCGTGTTAATTGCCTTGATTTTGATTCCGTTCTCTTCCGCGTCCGCGTGGGATAAGTAAAGAAGAACGCTGTCGGAAGAAAGCGTCGTTTTTACGCTAATACTCTCTATTCCAGCGTTTGCGTTTACAAACGTTTCGATGATTGCGTTTTTATCTTTTTCCGCAGATTTCGGCAGCACCAAAACCGCTTCGCTTCTCTTTAAGTTATATTGATAAGGTGCATACAGACAAGTGACGCTGTAAGCCGAAAGCATACCGCTTTTCTTGGGAACGTTTACCGTAAATTCGGAAAATTCCTTATCCAAAAGATAAAAACCTGCACCAGTATTCCCCGCCGCTTTGTCAAGATCGTCGTTTGTAAGGTTTCCCTTTTCGCTTGAAACGATTACCTTTCCGTTCACGCCCACAGTATCGAGCGAATTTGTAACGGGTTTTATAAGCGAACTTCCGAACACCGACAACACGACAAACAGCGTTACTGCACAAACAAGCAAAGCAAAGCTCATCATTGCCGTGAATTTCGGTCTGCTTTTGTAATTCAAAACACCGATATGCAAGGTGTCCTTAATATTTTTCTTTTTGCTTTTTTTTACTTCGGGAATTTCAACGTTCTTCGTTCCCGTCGGCTTTTCGATGACTTTATCTTGTTTTACCGAGCCGTCGAAAATGGTAATTCTTCTCGTTGCGTATTCTACAAAAAATTCGGGATTGTGCGTAACCACGATGACGAGTTTGTCTTTGGAAACGTCTTTCAGAAGTTTTGCGATTTCTCTCGAAGATTTAACGTCCAAGTTACCCGTAGGCTCGTCCGCCAAAATAATCGGCGCGTCCTTTGCGAGTGCTCGAGCTATTACGGTACGCTGTTTTTCACCGCCCGAAAGTTTACTGCCGCGTTGATTGATTTGCCCCAAAAGCCCCACCTTTTCGATGAGTTCTCTCGCCTTTTCACGGCGTACTTTTTTATCGTCGAAACGCAGAAGAGCAAGCTCGACGTTTTCAAGCACGGTAAGGTTTTCTATGATGTTGAAATCCTGAAAGACGGTTGCGATATACTTTTCGCGGTATTTTTCCCATTCTGCCGCGCCGTAATGCGACGTTTCCTCGCCGTTTATATACAGCTCGCCCTCTTCGTAACTGTCGTTTGCGCCGATGACGTTCAGAAGCGTAGATTTACCGCTTCCGCTCTCGCCCTCAATTGTTACGAATTCGTTATAGTCGAAATCAAGATTGATTCCGCGTATACCGATCGTCAGAATATCGTTGCTGTCATATATTTTCCCTATGTTTTTTAAGTTTAACAGCAATGTTTTTGCTCCTTGTTTAATGCCTCTTTATTTGGTTAGTCAAGACTAACCAAATTCCGTTTTATAACCGCGCTTTTGCGCGGTGCCGACTGTTTATCGTTTATATCGGTTAGCACTTGCTAACAACATGGATATTATAACACCGTCATAGCATCGTGTCAATAAAAAGTCTGTCTTTTCAACAAAATTAGCCTGCGCTAATTTTGCCTTGACAATTCGTGAAAAACTCGTCTATAAGTCGTTTATCGCCCGTTTTATAGGTTTTTCCGTCTTTTATCCACACGGCGCGGTTGCATAATGCCGCCGCACAGCGCTTGTCGTGCGTAACGGTAATCATCGTGTTATGCGTTTCTTCGTGAATACGATTCAGCACTTCAACCATTTCGCACAAGCCTTTGTAGTCCTGCCCCACCGTCGGCTCGTCCAGAATCAAAACTTCGGGGTTAGTTGCCACGACCGCCGCGATAGAAACTCTTCGCTTTTGTCCTTCCGAAAGCGACTGCGGGTGACGGGCGTACAGATGCTTTATTCCGAATTTTTCGGCTATTTCGTCGGCGTATTCGTCGGATTTAGCGCCGAATTTAATCTCCTTTTCGACCGTCTGCATAAAAAGCTGATAGTCGGGGTTCTGATAAACCACGCCCACCTTTTTATACCACTTTTTGCTCTGTTTACTCTTTTGTCCGAATTTGTCGTCTATATTCTGCAAAATCACGCCGCGAGTAGGCTTTTCAAGACGGGAAATAAGTCTTAAAAGGGTTGTCTTACCGCAACCGTTTTCGCCGAGAAGAACAGCTCGCGAGCCTTTTAATATATCGAAAGTAACTCCGTTCAATATGTCGCGGTCTTTTACAGAAAACGCTACGTCCGAAAGCGAAAACGCGGGTAGCGTTCCGCTAAAAGTCGAACAGGCATCTTCTATTTCGGTTGACTGCTCTTTCAGGTATTTTTCTCTGTCCGTTATCTCGTTTACTTTTCTGTTTCCGACATGAAATACCTTATCCACGAACGGCAAAACGACGTCCAGTCTGTGTTCTATTACAATAATACAATATCCCGCTTTCGCAAGAGATTTTAATGTGGACATCAGCATTTCCGCGCCCGCCGTGTCGAGATTTGCAAGCGGTTCGTCCAAAATTACTATCTTCTGCCCCATCGCAAGCGTGGAAGCGGTTATCAGTCTTTGCTTCTGTCCGCCCGAAAGTTTGCGGCTTTGCCACGACTTATCCAGCTTCATAAGGCGACAAACCGTGTCTATCTGTTTGCTTATTTTTTCGGGTGAAAACGCAAGATTTTCGCATCCGAAAGCGATTTCATCCTCTACCGTTTTTTGTATAATTTGTTCGTCGGCATTTTGTAAAACGACGCCCACTTTGCGGCAGACTTCGCCAAGGCGTTTGCCTTTTATATCCTCGCCGTTTATCAGCACTTCGCCCGAAAGTTTTCCGTCCGTGATATTAGGGATAATGCCGCTTATGATATACAAAAGCGTGCTTTTACCTTCGCCTGAATGCCCCGAAATAAGGTTGACTTCGCCGTAATTCAGCGCGATATTTACGTTTTCTAATATTTGAACTTTCCCGTCGTAAGAAAAGTTTACGTTTTTAAGTTCTATCGCGTTCATAAGATCACCGTGCAAACCGCGCCCGCGGCAAGTCCCAAAATAAACAATACGTCCGACAGACAAACGATTTCCTTTTTATATACCGTATACGGAACCTTTTCAAGCGAAAATCCGCGCGTTTCCACCGACAGCGACAACGTATCCGATATGTTTACGAGTCTCATTACGAACGGCACCAAAAACGCTCTGTAAAAAATTTTCGGGTTTAACACGCTGCCCGCGCCGCGCGTTTTCATCGCCTCTCTCACCCTTTTTATCTCCGCGCCGAGTACGGGCGGAAAAGACGTTGCAATCAGCATACCGAGCGTTACGCCCCTCGGCGTTTTGAGCGTGGAAAGATTTCTCGTCATATCCGCAGGTTCTACGCTCATACCGAGCGCGGCGGCAAGAAATACGGAAGCGAAACGGTTAGCCATTGCCATAGCCGCATTTCCGTCCTTTCCGTAAGCAAAGTATGAGATTACGACAAACAGTCCGCCGACCACAATATATACAGGAAGCACCCGAAAGCAACCTTTTCGGCATCCGAACAGCATAAGCCACACGAAACATCCCGCCAGAAAGTAAGAACATTTGACGTTCCTTGCCATGCACAATCCGAATATAATCAAAAACAGGCTCGCAAGAAATACGAATATGGGATATATCTTCTTTTTGAAAGACCAAAATCTCATTTTTTCAGAACTCCGGCTTTTTTGAGCTCCCTTGCGATAAGCATACCGACCACCGAGCCGACGAAACAGAGCGCGACGACGGCAATCGAAATGCCGACAACCACGCCGGGGTTCGCTCCGCCGAGAAACATACTCGTAGCCGCTTTTTCTTCGCCCGTAACCGTGTAAAACGCGTTGTAATAAAGCCACATCAAAGGAAGGGTGAGCGGCATATAAAGCGTTCCCGCAAATACGCACGCCCAATCGTTTTTATACCCGCGGAAGATGAGAAGCGCAAGCGTTTCCGAAACAAGCGCGCACACGATAATCAGAGCCATCGGCGGGAACATAAAAATCAGGAATACAGATATAAATATCGACTGAAACAGAAGCGCACCCGGCTTTCTTACTTTCATCATCCCGATTACGGGAAAAATCGAAAATTGAAGTCCCAAACCAAGTTGCACGATACCAAAGAATGGCACGTTTACAAGTAACGGCATCACCGCTCCCGTAATAAGCGTGCAAGCCGTGATTATCGCAAGAAATACGATGTCTTTAATTTTGTATTTCTTGAATATCTTTTTGTCGTTTTTCTCTTCCGATGTCGCCGATTTTTGTTTGTTTATCGACTTATAGGCGGGGTTTTCATCTTCGGAATTTGCAATAAGAGCCGCCGCCGCTTCTTCTATATCACTCAATTTCTTTTGTTCGTCCATTTTACGCTTCCTCCGTCATAACGCCGCCGTCAACCTTATAGATTCTGTCGGCAATCGCCATTGTAGATTCTCTGTGCGATACGAGAATAATACTCTTTTTGTTCTTTTGCTCTTTTAACGCCTTTAAGATAATACCTTCGTTGATACTGTCTACGTTGCTCGTCGGCTCGTCGAGAAGAATAAGTTCGCTGCCGCGAAGGAAGGCGCGGGCAAGCCCGATACGCTGTTTTTCGCCTGCGGAAAGATTATCGCCGAGCGCGCCAACCTGCGTTTTATATCCGTCGGGTAAAGTCATTATAAAGTCGTGAATCGAAGCCATTTTGCAGGCGTTTTCGATTTCTTCCCGAGTGGCGTCGGGCTTTGCGATACGCAAGTTATCCTCTATCGTTTCTTCAAACAAATAGGTGCTTTGCGAAACCATAGTTACGTTTTTAAGCAGCGTATTTGTGTCGATTTTATCGACATCTATATCGTCGTAGTTTATTTCGCCGCCGCTTCTCTCCCAAAATCTCAAAAGAAGTTTCAAAAACGTTGACTTACCGCAACCGCTTTCGCCCACGATACCGATAATCTCGCCCTTTTCGGCGTGCATTTTAACATCTTTCAGCACCTCGGTCTGTCCGTCGTAACTGAACGAAAGATCTTTTACGTCGAGATTTTCGTAATCAAAGTTTTTACCGTTCGTAACCGCTTCGACAGCAGGTTTTTCGGCAAGAAGATTAAGCACTCTGTCGCCGCTCGCGAAAGTCTGCGTCAGGTTGCCGGGAAGCGAACCGACCGCGATTACCGGACCGAACGACGAGAACACCGTTACCATACCGATAATCATTCTGCCTAAGGACAGCATATCTTTTTTGACAAGCAAAATTCCCACCGCAAGCGTGATCAGCACGAACACGGACACCGTAAGTTCGATTGCCGAACCCGCGCAGGTAATGTTGTGCTTCATCTTTTTGGTCTCTTTTAGCAGTCCGTCCGAACGCTTGTTTACTTCCTTTTCTCTTTTCTCGCCCGCATTGTTTAAAACAATGTCTTTGATACCCTTAATACTGTCAAGGAAATATGCCGAAAACGACGCGAATTCCGCGCGGTATTTTACGCCGCTTTCTTTCAGTTTCCCCGACGAAATAAGCGGAACTACAATGCCGATTGTAAGGAAACCTACGAGAGCCACGAGCGCGAGATACCAGCTCGAAACGAACCCTACGAACAGGAACACAGCCGTAGATACAAGCACGGCAATACAGATGGGCGAAATGGTATGCGCATAGAAAACTTCAAGCGTTTCGATGTCCGAAGTTATCATTGCGATAATACTGCCCTTTTGTTTGCTTTCTAATTTCGCGGGGCAAAGAACGCGTAATGCGCCGAAGATTTTATCTCTCAAAACCGCAAGAAGTCTGAACGCGATATAGTGATTGCTGTACTGCTCGAAATAGCGAAGCAGACCGCGAAGCACACCACAACCTATCGTAAGACCGATAATCCACCCGTAAGAAAGCGCAATCGCTTCTCCGAGTGCCTTCGCAACTCCTACCGCGCCGAATACCGTTACGCCCATCGCGCAGACAAAGCCCACGCTTCCGTTTATAACGGCTAAAATCATTATGTAAGACAAACTGCCGAGAAGAGCAATCAGGCTTGCCATTATTTTCGCACCGCTTCTTCTCAAAGTCTTTTTCTGCGTACTCATTCTACCACCTCCGCATAAGCCTGTTCAAGCGTTTTTTGCGCGGTGAATAACCGTGCGTATCCTTGCCGTGCCGCCATAAGCTTTTCGTGCGAACCGCTTTCCCTTATCTCGCCCTCTTCCATATAATAGATATTGTCTGCGGGAACGACGTTGGCTAAGCGGTGCGAAATAACGATAACGCTTCTGCTTTTAGAAATCGCCTTGATATTCTTCATAATAACGGCTTCGCTTTCGATGTCGATATTGCTTGTAGCTTCGTCGAAAACGTAAATATCTTTACCCGATACAAGCGCGATCGCAAGCGCAAGGCGTTGTTTTTGCCCGCCCGAAATGTTGTTCGCGTCCTCTGTGATAACCTTATCCAAGCCGCCGTTTTCTTCGATAAACTCTTTCAAATTTACCTTTTCGAGCGCGGCGAAAATTTCTTCGTCCGAAACGTTTTCTTTCGCCATCTTGAAATTATCTCTTACGCTTTCGTTGAAAATATAAGTATTGTAACTTACCGCCGAAAGGTGCGAATACCAGTTTTCTCTTGAAAGTTTTTCAAGCTGTTTGCCGCCGACGGTCACTTCGCCCTTTTGCGGACGGAACGCGCCGACAAGCATATTGACAACCGTGGATTTTCCGCACCCGCTTTCGCCGACTATTGCCGTCATTCCCTTTTCGGGGAATGTCATATTCACGTTTTTCAGAACGTCGCGTTTATTATCGTAAGAGAACGTGACGTTTTCGAGTTTAATTTCTTTGCCGTCTACATTTTCAGTTCCCCATTCGGGATCGGGCGTATTTAACAGCGAGATTATTTTTTTACCCGCGCTTGCGCCGTTCATAGCAACGTGGAATGCCGAGCCGAACGCGCGAAGGGGCAGGAAAAATTCAACCGCCACAAGACACAGGAACAATGCCGCAATCGGGTTAAGCCCCCAAAACGCCGCGCCACTGATTGCAAGCGCGATACCTACGCCCGCGCCGCCGTATGCAACCAAGTCCATTATCGTGGTACTTGCAAGTTGCATTACGAGAACTTTCATCGTGATGACTCTGAATTCTTCCGCGCTTTCGTTTATTTTAACGTGCTGAGCCGCGTCTGCCTGAAAAATTTTGAGTTCTTTAAGCCCTTGCACACTGTCGAGGAACTTGTCGCCCATCGAAGTGTATTTGCCCCAATATTTTGCGAAAATCTTCTTTGCGTACTTGCTCACCGCTATAATAGATACTGGAATCAGCGGCACGCACGCAATAAGAACGAGAGCCGTTCTCCAATCGATCCATACGCATATCAAGAACAATATTACGGGTGCGATCATCGCAAAAAAGAACTGCGGAAGATAAGACGAATAGTAAAGGTCGAGTTGCTCTACGCCTTCGACAGAAACCTGCGTGAGTCCTGCCATGCTCATTCCGTCGGTAGTCTTCACACCAAGTTTCACTATTTTGTTATACACCCTTTCGCGCAAATCTTTTTTTACTTTTCTTCCGAGCTTGTCCTTTATATCGCCCGTCGCGCGTGAACAGATATATCTCACGATAATACCGACAACCGCGCCGATAAGCGGATAAATAAATTGTATCCATTCGGCGTTCTGCGTCAACAGGTACACGGCATAGCAGACGCTCCCCGTTATCGCAACGTTCGCGATTAAACCTATCGCCTGCAACAATACGGCGATAAATATGTACTTCTTATTTCCACCGATGAGTTTAAATAGTTCTTTGTCTATCATTTGTCTACTCCTTGTCTTAATCAATCGGTGCTTGATGCGCGCCTTTCATTTCTGACTTTATAAAATTTGCCACTCCGTTACGGGTTGCGTCCGAAAATGCGCAGGTGGCGTTAAGAGCATCTTCATAAGCCTGATTTTCAGTCGTTCCGCAATGTAACGACAAATGCGCCGACATAAAACGTATAATCGTCATATACTCGTCCAGAACTTCCCTTCCGCGATACGTAAGAACGATTTTCCTATCATTCTTCTCGATATATTCTTTTTCCCGCAACCTTTCAATCGCGTTATACGCACTCACCTTTGTTACGTGAAGCCTGTTTGCTATATCGGTCTGTTTAACCGACTGCAGCTCTTTGGCAAGGTTGTTTGCCGTTATCAGATACCTTAATTCCGACGAACTCATATGTAACTCACCATCCGTTTTATTTGGTTAGCCCGCGCTAACCATTCCCGAAAAAAATTGCGCCACGCTTACACAGAAGCGGTTAGTTGAGGCTAACTCTTGCGCAAAAATTAACGGCCTTTTTCCAAAGCCATTTTTAATTATACTCATATATAGAAAAAAGTCAACCGAAAGTTAGCGGTTGACTAAAAATTTTTTTGTATTTACACGTTAAAATATTTTTTGATAGCCTCGAACGCTTCTTCGGTGATAATGTGTTCCACGCGGCAGGCGTTTTCTTCCGCCGCCTCGGGCGAAAGCCCCATCACGACAAGGGCTTGAGTCAGCGATTTATGCCGGGCAAAAATGTTTTCGGCTTTTTCCTTGCCTGTTTCGGTAAGGTCTATAAGTCCGTCTGCGCGCACGACTATAAAACCGTCTTTTTTCATTATTCCCACGGCGCGGGAAACGCTCGGCTTGGAATAACCGAGTTCTTCGGCTACGTCTATTGCTCGCACACTACCCTTTTTATTTTTTAATCTAAGTATCGTTTCGAGATACATTTCCTGCGATTCGTTGTCTACCATGTTGCCCTCTTACGCTTTTTATATATTATATCACGTTACTTTGAAAAAAGCAATTGAAAATCCCGTCCGGACTTTAAGTCGACTTTTTCTTCGGAACGCACTGCGGTTATTTAATTTTCCACTTTCCGCTTGCCGATTGCAAATCGACCATGCGGGCGTAAATACCGTTTTTCTTATACAACTCGTCGGGAGTTCCCTGCTCCGCCACGACGCCGTCCGCCAAAACCACGATTTTATCCGCTCCCGCAACCGTTCTCATCCTGTGCGCTATGATAAGCACGGTTTTATCTTTTATAAGACGGGAAAGAGCGGTTTGAATCATCGTTTCGTTTTCAACGTCCAGACTTGCGGTTGCCTCATCAAGCAGAATTATAGGCGCGTCTTTCAGAAACGCGCGCGCAATCGAAATACGCTGCCTCTCGCCGCCCGAAAGTTCGCATCCGTTTTCGCCGATATTCGTATTCCATTTTTCGGGAAGTTTTTCGGCAAACTCGTCCACGTTGGCAAGCCGAGCCGCCGCCATAACCTCTTCGTCCGTCGCGCCCTTTTTGCCGAGACGAATATTTTCCATAATCGTGTTATCAAACAAAGTTACGTCCTGAAAAACGATAGAATAAAGACTCATCAGTTTTTCCGGCTCGATTTCGGCGACGTTCATTCCGCCGACGGTGATTTTACCTTTCTGATTATCCCAGAACCTTGCGGCAAGCCTTGAAACCGTTGTTTTCCCGCCGCCCGAAGGACCGACAAGCGCGGTGACTTCACCTTGCTTTGCGGTGAATGAAACGTCTTTTAACACGACTTCGCCGCCCGGATACGCAAAGCCGACGTGATCGAATACGACATCGTAACCGTTATTCGTAAGCGTGTCGTTTCCGGTCTGAACGGGATATTCCAGAATTTCGTTCATACGCGCAACGTTTGTACGCATTGCGATGATTGCGGCAAGATTCTGAAGCGCCGCCTGCATCGGATCGTAAAGACGGGAAGCGACAAGCAAAAACATAAAGAAGGTTAAAACGCCAAGCGTTCCGTTTACGAGCAAAGCCGAACCGACCAAAGCCACGGTGGCTATGCCGAGTTTTAAAACCATTCCCGCGCCCGTTACGAACACGGCGGTAGTGAGTTCCGCTTTTATGTTACTCTTTTCAACGCCCTTAATCTTATTCTTTAATCCCGAAAGGTAGTTCGCTTCGGCGTTGTTGGCTTTTAAATCGCGAACGGTTTCGATGTATTCCTGTATTCCGTCCGCGCACGACATTTTTGCCGCCATAGATTTAACAAGCACTTTATCCTGAACTTTATAGCTCAAAAGAACGATAAGTACCGACACGGGAATAACCCAAAGCGCGGCAAGAGCCATTCGCCAATCGAAAACGAAAAGCCCTGCGGCGATAAGAATAGTTGAAATCAACGAACCGAACAGTCCCGGGATAAAATGCGAAGTACTCTTTTCTATCACTTCGCAGTCGGACATAATCGTACTCGTCAGGTCGGCAAGATCCCTTTTGCCGAAAAACGAAAGAGGAAGTTTACGAAGTCTTTCGGCTAAACTAAGTCTTCTTTTTCCGCTTTCTTCGTAAGTGGTAAAATACGTGTTGTTATACTGGAACCATGTGGTTAAAAAGATAAGCGCAAAGCATATCACGCATCCGACGACGTAAAAAGTTATTCTTCCGCCTTGCACTCCGCCGCCAAGCATATCGGAAACGAGAAAGTATAAAAGCGTGGTCGGCAACATGAACGCCATATTCTGAAACGCGCAGGCGATTATTCCCTTAATAATCCCCTTTGCTCCCTGCTTTGAAGAAGCCGTCTTTTTTTGTATCGTTTTAACGAGCGACATTGCTTTCACCCTCCTTTGCCACTTTCCATTCTACCGACGCGGCATATTCTTTCCACATTTCGGCAAATACTCCGTTCTTTTCGAGAAGTTCGTCGCGCCTGCCGCTTTCCGCTATAAGACCGTCTTTTATTACGTATATACAATCGGCGTCCGCCACGGTCGAAAGCCTATGAGCAATCATAATAACCGTTTTACCCTTTGAAAGTTCGGAAAACGCTTTCTGCACTTTGGCTTCGTTATCGGGGTCGGCAAAAGCCGTTGCCTCGTCAAGAATAATAATAGGCGCGTTTTTCAATACGGCACGGGCGATTGCTATTCGCTGCCTCTCGCCGCCCGAAAGATATACTCCTTTCGTCCCTATCGTCGTGCCCGCTCCGTCGGGAAATTTTTGTATGATATCGTCGCACTGCGCGGCATGAAGAGCCGCCGCCACTTCTTCGTCCGTTGCGTCGGGTTTTCCGAGTTTCACGTTTTCGGCGATAGTTGCTTTGATAAGCTTTGAATCCTGAAAAACAAACGAAACGGCGTTCATAAGTTCCTCTTTCGGAATTTCCCGTATATCCGCGCCGCCGACCTTTATGCTTCCGCTTTTCACGTCGAAAAACCTTGCAATAAGCCCCGCAAGCGTGGATTTCCCTCCGCCCGACGGACCGATGAGAGCCACAGTCTGCCCCGCGCCTATATTCATCGATACGCCGCGAATCACTTCGTTTTTACCGTCGTAGGAAAAATGCACGTCGTTAAGCTCGACGGACGAATCGGCGGGATGCTCAGGGGTTTTACTTTCACTCATGGGACCGACGGATAAAACGCCGTCGATGCGTTCAAGCGCGTCTTTGACGATCATATTATTTTCGCTCATATACATCATTTTGGTTAAAGTAAGCGATATGACCGGAGTAATCACGATATAAAAAATAAGATTGAGCAAAAATGCGTTTGTCACGCCGTCTGCCGTAAACCATAACGCCCCGGCAATCAAAAAGGCAAATACGCCGTTTATCGCGGCTGTGTAAAACATCATAGGCACGCGCATATCCTTCGTGTAAGCGACTACCCATTTCTGATATTCGTCTATCGTACTTTTAAATTTTTTGAATGAAAACACGGACTGCCCGAACGTTTTTACTACCGGTATTCCGCGAACGTATTCAACCGCTTCATTAGACATATTTTCAAGCGCGTTGTTATATTGTTTCATCTTTTCCGCCATGCGCTTGCCCGTCATCGCAGACATGATCAGAAATGCGAGAATTACGGGAACGAGGCTTAAAAGTCCCAAACGCCAGTCGAACGCGAACAGCAAAACGAGCAGCCCTGCGGGCGTTGCCAAAGCGGCATATTTGTCGGGAAGTTGATGCGCAAGATAAGTCTCCGTCGCACCTGTGGAATCATTTATGATTTTTCTCAATTTTCCGCTGCCGAAACTATCCGCAAATCCGAGCGGAAGTTTCGCTATATGCTCCGTAACGGCTATACGCATATTCGTGGCGACTCTGAACGCCGCAAGATGCGAACACATGAGCGCGCATATATAAATAAGAAAAGACGCAATAGCGGAAACCATTGCCATAATTCCGTTATGCACAAGACCCGTCGACGCGGAAAGGTTCGGAGCAACGTCAAGCACTTCTTTTATTATCTTCCAGATATAAATAAACGGAAGAAGCGCGATAAGCGCGCTTATCGCCGAAAGAAACCACGAAGCATACGTAAAATATTTATGTTTCCCCGCATACCCCATAAGTCTTGAAAGAACCGATTGTTTTTTCATAAAAACTCCCTGAAAATCAAATTTTTTCGGCGGTTTGATTACTCCTGCCCTTTAAGCGCCTCAACCATATCTATCTTTTTGTTTTTGCGAGCAACCAAAAGACTGACGAGTAAAGACATTCCTATTGTAAGAGCCGCCGTTATAAGATAAGAAACTACGCTTATAGCCATTTTCATTTCGTATTCGGACGCTAAAACTTTCAAAAGATACGACAAAGTCAGCGCGCCGAGCGGAACGCCTATTATAATGCCTATCACGGATAGAACAAGATTTTGTTCGGCGAGAAGTTTACCTATCCTTTTATCTCGGAATCCGACGACTTTAAGCGTTGCCATTTCGCGGTAACGTTCGGTATAACTCATCGTGCCGAGATTATAAAGGACAACAATTCCGAGAAGCAACGCTCCGCCTACGAGCAGATATACCATCATATCCATCATAGAAAGGAAAACTTCGAAAGAATCCATTATCATTTGCTTGGACTGCACCGATTTAATAGCGTCCGACTGCAATACGTCGGATTTGACCACGTCGGTATACACGGAATCGATAACGTAAGGTATTCCCGTTTTTGCGGCGTATTTATCGGTTATAACGATATTCTCGGAAACGCTTCTGAACAATCCCGCAACCACGAGATGATAAACGTCGTCCGTTCCGAACGGACTAACCGAAAACGAATCGCCCTTTTTCAGACCGAATTTTTCGGCAATACGCATACAGATGTACGCGCCGTCGTCGCCGAGAGTAAACTTTTCGTCGTTGTCGTTGACGAATCTTACTTTGTCGCGCGTAATGTCGTAAATATCGAGAGAAACGGTCTTTCCTTCCACCTGAACGCTGACCGAACCGCCGAAGTCACCTTCGTATTTGTTTATTATTTCTCGCTTTTGTTCGTCGGTAGCCGTTTCGGTAAAGAATATTCTCGAAGAATAATTAAGCCCGTTATCGTAATAAATATTCAGAAACGAATTCATCGTGTCTTTCATTCCCAAAGAGGCGAGAATCAGAATCGTACAGCCGATAATGCCTATAAGGCTCATAGCCGTTCTCGATTTGTGCCTTACGATATCACGCATATTCCAGCGCGTGCCGAAAGAAAGTTTATGGAAGAATTTGGTTTTTTCTATCAGCATAGGCTTGACTTTTTTCGGCGTGTACGGGCGAAGAGCGTCGGCGGCGGTGCCTGCAAGCATTTTTCTTACCGACAAATAACCTATCAACGTAAGAATCAGTACTATAGCGACGATAATTGCCGCGCAAAACCCCGGAATAACTAATTTCCATTCGGGAAGATCGAGGTAAGTCCCCATCATTCCGTTCGGATTCATAATCATATGAGCAATCAGAAATCCTAAACCGATACCAAGCGCCGTACCGATTATCGCCACGAAAAACGCAAACGAAGTATAATGAGCGGCGATTTTTCCGTCGTGGAAGCCGAGAGATTTTAAAGTGCCTATCTGCGTTTTTTCTTTAGCGGTAAGCCTGTGCATCGTGGTAACCATCGTAAGAAGTCCTATCAGAAGGAAGAGCGCGGGCAGAACGCTGCCCATGGTTTTCCCTTCGTCTACTTCCCCTTCCGCCTGCGAATATGCGATGGTGTCTTCTTTTGTTAAAACGATAGTCGTTTTACCCAGAGCGGCGTTTACTTTTTCCGAAAAATCGTCTTTTTTCAAGTTTGAAACAACGTTGATTTGCAGATAATAATCAAGCCCCGTCGCGTTTTTATATAACGCGGGCGAAACGTAAGCGTATCCGTGCGTGGAAAAGTCGGGCATCAGCTGCGTTTTATCGCGAACGCAAATCATCTGTTCGGCGGCTTTTATAAATCCTTTTATTTTGCCCGTGATTTCCGCTTTGCCGTATACAAAAGATATGGCATCGCCTTTTTTAATACCGTTTTTTTCGGCGTATCTGTCTGAAATCCACACTCCGTCCGCGCTTTCCGGGTCGTATTCGTCGCCGCTTGTAAGAACGAACGACGATACGTTAAAATTCGTCGTAACCGCAAGCGCGACGCTGTTACCCGCCGCGTTTTTCACGTCTACGTTGACGGTTAAAAATCTGCCGACGGAATCCACTCCTTTTATATCGGCAATTTTTTCGGCGTCCTCTGCGGAATAACCGCGCTCGTTTACAAGGCGATAGTCGGCAAAATTACAATCGTCGAAAAAGGAAAACATATTTCTTTCTATACTCGCCCATTCCATATTAAACCCGACGAACACACCCACGCCGAGCATTACCATAAGAATCATAGAGATAAACTGCGCTTTATACAGCCACGCAGTGCGAAGCATTTTCTTTACTAACATACCCTGCTCCTTATTACCAGTCTATTTCGTCGGCGGAAACGGGATTTCCCTGATTTTCCGAAGAAACTATTTTCCCGTTTTTAACGTGAATAACGGTGTCTGCCATTTTCGCTATGTTCTGATTATGAGTAACGATAACAATGGTTTTGCCGTATTCGCGCGCCATTTTAAGAAGAAGTTTCAATACAAGCACGCCGGTTGCGGAATCGAGCGCGCCCGTCGGCTCGTCGCATAAAAGAATTTTCGGATTCTTCGCGAGCGCTCTCGCAATGGAAACGCGCTGTTGTTCCCCGCCCGAAAGTTCCGACGGGAAGTTTTTTGCGTGATCCGCAAGCCCCACTTCTTCCAGCATTTTCGTCGCCGAAAGCGGATTTTTTACGATTTCTTTTACGAGCGTTACGTTTTCGTGAACGGTAAGCGTAGGAATAAGATTGTAAAACTGAAATACGAATCCTACCGTCTCCGCTCTGTAATCGGCGAGTTCGTTTTGGGTGAGAGTTGAAATGTCATTTCCGCAAACGGTGATCGTCCCCGAAGTCGGACTGTCCAACCCGCCGAGCAGGTTCAGAAGAGTACTCTTCCCCGCGCCCGAAGGTCCTAAGATAACTACGAACTTGCCTTCGTCGAGAGACAGATTTACGCCGTCGAGAGCCTTTAACTCGTGGTCGCCGCTCGTGTATACGCGGCTGACGTTTTTTAATTCTACTATTGCCATTATTGTTTTTCTCCTATGAGTTTTTTACGTTTTCGTTTTTTGAATTCGTCCGATGTCTTTTACCTCGGGCTGAAACATATGGTTAGCGTATGCTAACCGCCGATCAAATAAAAAAGGGATCGCCCTTTCTTATAAAAGATTTTTTCGGCGTTAAATCCCTTAAGATAAGCCTAACAAACTATCCCAGCCCGCGTTAAAGAAACATTGCAGATCTTTAACGTATTTAACGGCGTCCGCTTTCGTGAAATCGTGTTCGACGACCTCGAACATTCCGTTTATCATAGCCGTCGCGAGCATGTGAGATAAATCCGCGCGAACGTCGTTGATTTTTATCCCCGCCGCGCTTAATTCGCCGATAAAGCGCATGGTGTTTTCCGTTTCTATTTCGATAAGTTTATCGACGAATTTTTCGTATTCGCTACCCTTGCTTTTGCAGATAATCAGTTTGAAAACGTCAAAATTATCGTAAACGATACCGAGCATTTCTTCCACTTTTTTATCGACGTATCCGTGCATGTTTTTATACTGATCTTCTGGTGTAAGCAAGGCAAAATCGCTTTGAGCCTTAGTAAAAAAAGAAATAAAGCCGTCGGCAACGCCACTGACGATCGCTTTAAACAGTTCGCCTTTATCTGCAAATCTGCCGTAAAGCATGCCGGTAGTATACCCCGCATTTTCGGCAACCCTGCGCATAGACGCGCCCTCGAAACTTTTTTCTGAAAACTCCCGCTTCGCGCACTCTATAATTTTATCTATCGCAAGTTCGTCCTTTTTACGCATTCTGCACCGCCGCTTTTTAATAACGATGTTATTATAACGCTGTTATTTTATTTTGTCAAGAGTTTTCGTGCTATAAACCGGCAAAAATTTTGCCTTTTTTTTAGTTCGTTTTTCGTATTTTATTTACGTTATTATTCATCAAACGTCTGCCTATAAGTCGATAAACGCACTTTTTTAATAAGTTCATCGTCTGTCCGTGTTCTCTCAAAAGAGAATCGGGATCGTCATATACTCCGAAGTCTCGCACAATTCCCTCTTTTTGTATATAGGTATTGCAACAATTAAATTCGACCGGCGGATTTAAAAAGTTTTTCGTCGCAACGCCGTAACCGATAAACGAACCGTCATTATTCGGCTTAAATATTTTTTGCAATGCGGAAAGGTATTTTTTATCGAGAATAAACCCTTCGAGGTTATACCATTCCCCGCAAACGTACGCTTCGACATAACTGTGGAAAATCTCGTCGGGCGCAAACTTATAAACCAAACCCGTCATCGCACCTTTCTGCAGAATTTTATCTATCATAAAACCATGTATTCGGCAAGGAATGCCGCAGGCGCGAAGAAGAGCCATCAAAAGCGTCCCTTTTGTGTTGCATTGCCCATAGCCGTCTTTTAATACCCTGCTTGCCTTGATTTTATCGTCCGTATTATATCCGAACAGTATTTCGTCTTTCACGAAGTCGTAAATCTTTTTAACTCTTTCTTTTTCGGGAAAATCGCTCCACTTCCGCTCTCTTATCAATTTTTGTATCGATTTATGCGAATAATCGAGCATTTTCGTTTCTTTGAGATATTGATTCGTCATTTTACCCCTTGTGGTCGTAGTGACAATCGCAATATTTTCCGCCGCTTGCCAAAGTATACTCGCGCGTAAAGACTGTATTGTTCATCGCCGCCATATCGTAATCGAACGTACACATGGCGGAGATATATTCCTTTAAGCCGAGTTTGGTCATAAGGTAACAAATTCCGCATGTATAAAACGTCGCTGTGTATTGATTTATCGTTTTGCCGTCCTCGACGGTGAACTTCCATGAATACGGATTTGTACCGCTTTGGCTTTTAGCAGCGTGTTCTTTAAGTTTCGCTCTGCCTTTCTCCGTATAGGATTTACTCTTTGTTGCCGCAGACTTGGTAATAAAATTTTCGCACATTGCCTTGCGGTAATACACGCGGACTTCTTCAACCGTATATTTGTTTTTGACAGACAACAAAACAGCGGACAGCATTGCGCAACTTAAAATATTTATCAAAAATCTGTCGCCTTTCTCAAATTCGTCGATGCCGAAAAGTATTTCTTTATACTTTCTATGGGCAAGTTTCATCACTCCGTTCGGAGAGTCTTCCCCAAGCGTTTTTGTCAGTTGTTTTTTGAATGTTCCTTTGTATGCCACCCACATTAACTTCGGCATAAAACCGTACTTCATTTTTTCCACTCCTTTATGACTTTTACCACCTTTCTGTCTATATCGACGCGCGTTTGCTTGCATTCCTTCGGGAAATCTTTTGCCGCCTTAAAGGCAAGTTTTAAAAACAATCCCCCGCCTATCGGTAAAATGCTTCTCAGCAAACTTTCGGGAAAAACGTAATGCGTTCCGTGCTTGTACACGAAAAATTCCGCATTGCAGGAATGCGGCTTTTCCGAAAGACGTTTTTCTGCTCTTCTTATATACTTCGCGGTATCCCACAAGGCGTCGTCTTCCGCTCCAATCAGAACAAGTTTGCCTTTTATGTTTTCTATCTTGATGAACTCGTCCTCCTCTATCGGGTGAGCGGCTTCGGAATCGTCAAAAATCTTACGCGAATTTACCATATCGCCGTTTTTTTTCGATTCCGCCTTAATCACTTGCCAATATCCCGGGTGCTTATAACAAAACGGCATATTAGCAAGCGGTTTTCCGCGATAAGTAAACAGAGATTCTCCCTCAACGGGCCACTCGTCGCAGCCGTCTTTTTTGCCTTGCTCGAAACCTTGCCAGACAAAGTCGCTGGGAGTCATTGCAATGGTCAAAGTAATATCAGGAAAATACGAAGCCGCGGTAAGCGCAAGCGTACCGGTGGTAGAGCCACCCACGATGCCTATTTTTTTGTTTCCGTTGTTTTTGAGCCACTCTATAGCTTTTTCGATCCTTTCGAGCGGATAATTATGGTGGCTGTAATTTTTCTTTCCCGGAGACATCGTAAGCACGTTTACGCCTTTCTTCATAAGCCATTTTACGCATGACTTCGCCATATAATCATCCGCATCGTCACCGAGCATGGCAATTATCGCGCTGTTCGTCTCTTTTTTATTTTTCCAATACGCGCCGTAAAATCCGTCCGTTTTCACCTCGAAATGAATCTTTTTCATACCTTCTCCTTTGCAACGATTAAAACTTATTAAGTTCTGAATTACAATTCAGTTATCTTTTTCGCTTCTCTATCTCATTTTTATTCTGTAACGAATACCTTTTCTCCTCTATGTTTGCTCTTGCAAGTATTACTTGCACCACATTAGAATATGTTTTATTAACTATCACGAATTGACAAGCATTATCTCTTTTTAACATTCCGGCAAAATCCGTCCATTGTCCAAAATCATTTTCTTCTTTAATTATATTATACAGATTGACAACAAAAAAATCAAATGGTTAGCATAGGGTAACTTAATTTATTTATTAGTTACCTAAACATCTCATGCAAACATTCTTTATATTTCATAAGTTTTCCTTTATCTTTACTATTTTTATTATAATTTTTCTCACTGCAAACAGGAAATCACCCCTCAAAACGGCATAAAAAAGAGAAAACTTTTGCATTGTTCTCTCTTTCTGTTTTTTATATTAAATCAAAAAGTCGAACATTCTTTTACGAATATCCGACTTTATGCTATCATTTGAAGGCTGTTTTCTATGTTATTTGATATTTTTTGTTGTGTTTTTCGGAAATCCCTTTCACTATTAATTGCATAATCTCCGATACTCGTTACGCGTTCGGGAATATTGATAGTCGTCAATCGCGTACAAGCCGAAAACGCACTCCCTTCGATGCCGATTATTCCCTTTCCGAGCGTTACGCGCTCCAATCCGCTGCAATAGCAGAAGGCGTAGTTTCCAATTCTTGTTATGCGATCGGGAATCGTTATGCTTTTCAGGTCATAACAGTAATAAAAAGCGTGATCTCCGATGCTCTCTACAGTCACGGGGATTGTGAATTGCTTCAAGTTGGAACAATAATAAAACGCATAGTCCGCGACGGTTTTTATGGTTTCGGGAACGATCACCTCAGTCAAGAGGGTACAACCGGAAAACGCGCCGTAAAGAATTTCCCCTCCCGTTATCTTTACGCTCCTTAAAGAATCGGGAACATAACACGTATAGACGTCGGTATCGTTTACACCGAAAACCTGCGACGTTTGTCTGCCCCCTTCGTAACTTGCCGAACCGAAAATATACCCGAACAAGGTACTGCGCGAGGCAGAAACCGCGCCCGCGTTGCCGCCCGTAAAAGGCAGCGTGACGCTTTCCAGCGAGCCGCAGCCCGAAAACGCGCCCTCTCCGATTTCCGTCACATAGACGGGAACGACGAAGCTCCTGGCGGTTTTATCTTTTACTCCCGTCACAACGCACGTCGTCGGCGTAGAAGTGAAATCAAAAGGCGCCATTTCTTCGTTTTCTACCCATTTAGCGGTATATGTCACGTCTTTTGCCGGCATGGAAAACGTGTAAGAAAGTTCCGTGCCGAGCAATTTCTCCCCCTCATACCAGCCGAGGAACGTATATCCCAAATGTGTGGCTTCTACCGTTACCGTAATTTCCGCGTTATACTCTTTACGTCCGCTTATATCGACGATTTCACTGAATGCGGAATCGTTTGTTATCGTCAGCTCGTAAGAATTGATCGTCCAGCCTGCCGTTAATTGCCGATCTTCGGCAAACGTCCAGGCAAGAATGCTTTTACCGTCCCCGTCCGTAAGCTTTTCCTCGCCGCAGTACCAGCCGCTGAAAGTATATCCCGGCCGTTCGGGAACGACAAGCTGATAAGTTTCGTCAAACGTTACGGAACATTCCGCGGCTTCGAGTTGTTTTTCATTGTTCCCTCAAGCAACTTCCGTTGCCTTTGCTTTTGCAATGGCAACAGTTTTCATTCCATACTTTTAATAACTCTCCCTCTCGGACGATCTAAAATAATCACTTTGGACTTATAACGTTAGCATTACAGATTAAAAAGCATCTGCAGTTATTCGGAGTGGGCCGAAGCAGCTTGACAAACGAGCTGAAAATTAATTCTTCTGCAACAGTAATAAAACTTCAGCAATTTTTAAGGTCAAATAATCATCCACCCGCATAGCGGGTGGTTTTTCATTTTCGGGCATAGCCCTTGT